>NZ_JBHFIZ010000005.1:187730-245430 GCF_057334535.1 Achromobacter colocynthidis | reverse complement strand
CACAAGACGCGCATGACGATCAAGAGCCAGACGCATAAGGGCGAGGGCTATAACGAACTGCGCTTCGAGGACGAACGCGATCAGGAAGAGATCTACATCCACGCGCAGAAAGACCAGAACATCCACGTCAACCACAACGAAACCACCTTCGTCGGCAACGACCGTGCCGAACAGGTCGAGCATGATGAAACCATCACCATCGGCCACGACCGCCGTGAAACGGTGGGCAACGACGAACAGGTCAACATCGGGCAAGACCGGCGTCACGCCATCGGGCAAAACGACTTCCTGACCATCGACCGCAACCACACCATTGCCACCGGGCGCGACCGCACGGAAGACGTGGGCAACAACCGCCGCGACAAGACGGCCGCGAATCACTGGATAGAAACCGGCGGTCATGTTGAACACAAGGTGCAAGGCCATTTCCAGGTGCATGCCGGCGAGCGGATTGAAGGCAAGACGGTCACCCTGGAGTTGCAGGCGGCGCAAAGCGTGGTGATCAAGGGGCCGGGTGGCACGATCACGATTGATGGTTCGGGCATCACGCTTGAAGCGCTTGCCATCAACCTCAAAGGCCCGATTTCGCAGGCGAATGGGGGCGGTAATTCGCTGACGATGGCGAGCGACGTGGTTGAGGGGCTGATAGAAGACTGCATGGAACGCACGCGATGACAGCCGCTGTCATGCCCAGCCTGATCGCCGAACGCCGCCATGCGGAAGATGCCATTTATCTGCTGGTGGATCCGCTGGCCGACTGCGCGCCAGAGCAGCCCCTTAGCCTGGCGTCGTTGATGGAGGCATTGGGCGCTGACGCCCTGACCACGGTGGCGCGGCCTGATCTTGCGCACACGCCAAGCGCCTGCCCGGTGTTGATTCGCTTGGCGGGTCCCGGCCAGGAGCCTGCCACGGCATTTATCCGTCAGGTATCGCAACACGCACTGGCCGACGTCGTGCACCGCAGACGCTATATCTGCGGTCTGCTGCTAAGCCCCTTCGACGCCGACGCCTTGGCCGAACATGTCGCCGCACGCTGCATGGACTTTTCAGGCAGCGCCGTGGGCGGCATGTCGCCATGGTTCGAGCCGTTGCGGCTGGAACTGCTGGCCGCCTCGATGCCCAAGGAGTCGCTGGGCCATCGGCTCTGGCCAATACGCACGTGGCTGTTGCCCACCAGTTGGGGCTCGTTTGCCATCGTGAATGGTGCACCGGGTGGACCGGCTGCCGCGGACGCCTCAAGCGCTCAGGCCGATCCTCTGCCGGCGCTAGCCCGTCAGACGCAACAGGACGCGGTGCTGATCGCAACGCTGTTGGCCGCATGGCGGCGGTCATTGCAACAGCCTTTGGCCTACGCGCCAAGGCGCTGGCAAGGCAAGACGCCGCTGCCACCCCAGGCCGCCGCAGAAGCCTTTCGCATGATCCGGCAGGCGCGACAGATTGGCTTGACGGATAACCGCGACATCATCGTGCTGGCGCTGCATCAAGAGACGATACATCCGCGCTTGCTGCATTACGAGCCACTGCGCCTGGCCTTGAGCCGAACGTCCCCCGGCGGTGCCGCCACCGCGCTGGCGGCCTATGGCGACCTTGCGTGGCAGCGCATCGCCCATCACCTGAACCTCGCGGAAACCACCTCATGACGCTCAGCCGCCAACTCGACATCACCGTCCAGGAGATGCTGCCCTTACCGCTGGGCAGTTGCAAAGCCTGCGAACGCACCGGCATCCCCATCTTGCTGCTGCGCGAGGCCGCTATTCCCAAGACGCCGGCCCTGAACAAGCACGGCGCATTGACCCATCCCGGCCTGCAACAGACGCTGCGCGTGCTGCGTAGCGGCTATGTGTACGTGTTGCTGGACGGCAATGTCTGGCAGGCCTATGAGGTTACCGAAGCCGGCCACCTACGCCTGTTCGACCCCTACGAGATGGGCAGGGATGCCCCCGAGCCCCTGTCTGAACGATGTGTGCAGCATGCCCACGACCTGCCGGCGTCCTTCATCGGCATTGACGTGGATAAGTACAAGACGGCCTGGATCGCGTATGCGCAAGACCCGTGGCCCACCGCCGTGCTGGATGCGTACAAGTCTGGCGCCACGCCGGCGGCTCAGGCTCGGAAAACCGTCCACCCGTTACGCTTCGTGATCGTGGACCTGACCACCCTGCGGCAAGACCCCACGGCGGGCGGCGCCGCGCTGGCACTGGAACACGCGCATCCACTACATAAGCACGTTGCGGAGTACAGCTTGGATGTGCGCGACTTCGGCAGCGTGCATGGCTGGCATTCGCGCGCCCTGCAAGCCACGGGCATGCGCAACTATCTGAAGATGATGGAACGCCAGCATCGCCTGCCGCAAGGCGTGCCGGGGTTGATATTGCCGGACCCGGTGGGCATGGCGCAGGAACTGAATAACTTTCGATTGGCCGCGTACACGCAGAAGCGGATGTGGGCGGAAGAGCCGCAACGGCGCTATGCCTATCTGACGTCGCAATGTTTGTTGGGCATTGAGCAGCTCTACGCCGCCCAGGCCGATGCCGAGATACCGGCGAGCCCTACGTACCTGCAAGACCTGATACCCACCGCATCCGGCATGGGGCCGAGTTTCTGGGACCCCGCACAGGAGCGCCGCGAACGCGTGGCGCACAAGGTGGCACGGCGGATGGGTCGACTGAAGGAACGCTATTGGGAAACCGACCCGCCGTCCGAGCGAGGCCGGCAGGGCCGCGCCAGTTTTCAAGCGAGCTATGACAAGGAGTGCAAACGTCTGGAGGACGACATCGATGCCTATGGCAAAGACTGGGCGGGGGTTGTGCGCAGCGCCGCCTGGAGGCGGATAGTCGATCTGGACTACAGCGACATCGACGAACGATCACGCCGCTTGCGCCTGCTGATGGTCAGCGCGTGCCTGGACGGCGGTATTACCGACGCGGTGGAAGCACCTGTTATCAGCAGAACGGGCGCGCCGGCGGTTGCCCCCAAGCCGGGTCCCACGTCGCAGGCATGGCAGGAGCTGTTGTCCGATCCGCACAGCGCGGTCTATGTGGCGTTGAACGGCCAGCGCAGCGATTTGCAATCCAGCTTTCTGCCCTTGTTCAGCGCGGGCGCGGGCGGCGCGGCCAACGATGCCGCCAAGAAGTACTTCGACGCGGTAAAGGGCGTGGTCAGCAGCAAAGAGATCGGCGTGTGGCGCGAAGGCTTGGCGGCGGACGCGGCAGACCAACTCTTGGCCGCCATGCATGGCGCCAGCAGCCGGCTGCAGAATCTTCTGAACGAAGGCCCCCGCGCGGCGATTGATGCCGTGCACGTCGGCGGCGCATGGTTGTACCGTGGCGCGCAGATGACGCAGGTCGTGATCCAGCTGACCGTCAGCGAACTGCTAGGAATCTACGCCGACGAACTTCAACGTGTCGGCGAGTCCCTGAACCAAGACACCGGCCGCCGAGTACGCGCCTTCATCTTTTCCGGCCTGATCAGCATCCCGGACCCCGCGTTGCACAAGATATTGGTCAACGTGACGATCTGGTTGGAAGGCAGCGCGGAACAGATCGCCGAGCGAATAAAAGAACTGAAGACCGGCGCGGCGGACGTGACTCGCGACGTGATGCAAGACGTGCAGGAGGCAATCGGCGGCGTGACACACAGCGCACGCGGCATATCTTGTAGCGCGATGCGCAAGCTGTCAGTGGGCATCAAACATCTGGATGTTCCTGCGGCCCAACTGCTCATCGGTTTGGAACTCAGTGCGGAGCACGCACGGGAGTTCGCCAAGAACGGCTTCGCCAGCTTGAAACGTTTATCTGTGGGTTCGGGATACGGCGGGTTATCGCTGGTCAGCCTTTATTTTCTGCATGACAGTGTGCGGTCCAGCCTGGACGCTGCTCAAAAGGCGGTAGGCGCGGAACATGCGGAGGCGATGGCCGCGCTGTATGGGGCGGGCATGGGCATGCTGGGCGCGGGTGTGGAAGCAGGCGGGTTGGCGCTTAGCGTGGCGGGAGAGGCTGTGCAGCCGTTCATGCGCCGGATGGCGAGTGCAGAGGCGGGGATGATCGCGAAGGCGATTGGGCTGGGGAAGGGGTTAGTAAAAGCGGGTGGCGCGATTGCGGCTTTGGGGGGCGTGGCGGATGGAGTGGGTAGTTTAGGGGCGGCGATGCGTGTTGCAAAGCGAGGCGATACCTCGGCAGGATTGGCAAATGCAGCCGCGGCAACTCTTTCGATCCTCGGTGGCGGGTTTGCTTGGGCTGGCGCAATTGGCAGCGGTGCGCTGCTCGGACCTTTGGGGATCGGTATCGCGCTTGGCCTCTCCGCCTTCGTCTTCGCGGCTGGAGCAAAGAAATTGGAATCTGATGCCCTGGAACTGTGGGCGCGACACTCGTATTTTGGAAATTCTAGAGTGGAATTGAGGTGGGCGGACGCGGACCAGATGGATCTTTCCGTCGCCGCGCTAAATGCCGCGGTTCTGGGAATGGAGGCAGCCCTTGGATTTGACTCGGACAAGCGAGCCATAGACTTTGATCAATTTGTGACAGCAGACGTTTTGCTGGTTAAGGAAACAGGAGGGCTGGAATCCGGCACCGTGTTGAGTTACCGGATCCTCCTTCCTGGCTTTGATCCTATCAAGTCCCGCTACGAATTCACCCTAAGTATTGAGAAATTTGGTGTGGAAAAGGGTCGACGTACCCCTGCGACAGCGTCGTCTGTGCTTGCAACTGTGTATCACAATAGTCAAGGTCGAGCGCCCGAGCTGGATGCTGTGCCTGGATTGGTGCCAGAACACATTAGGATGCCCGGCGAGGATAAGCCAGTGTTACGTTGCAGCTACTGGCTCGGCAGCATGCACGCTATTAAGGCCGCTACCATCGATATTTGCTACTGGCCAGACAAGGATGATCTGGCGGGATATGCGCAGTTGCGTCGCACGGAGGAGACGTGATGCCCGATCCTCTGCTCCACCCGCCGTGTCCTGGATGGAAGCGCGACTTGCCCGGACCGAACGATCCGCCCGATGCTCCGCGTAGTCCCGAGACCCCACCTAATTACGTGAACGCCGTCTGTTTGGAACTGTCCAGACGTTCTTCCAGTATCCGAGGAACTTTCGTTGTATCCGTTCCGCTGTGCGTTTGTTTCCTCATTTGGCAGCTAACTATCGCGATTCGCTATGAATGGTTCTCGTCTGGAGACATGACGGATCGATTGCTGGCTATTTTGGTAATGGCCGTTTGTTCAGCAGCCTATTTGTACCTTGCAGCGTTTCTGTTCCACATGGACGTTTCTACACCGCGCGATCTACCTATTCGCTTTAACCGCGCCCGTCGCAGAATTTACGTCTACGGCTTCCATATGGTCTGGTGGAATCCCTTCGCTCGCCGCTATGTGAACACCGCCAGCTACGACTGGGACGACGTTCGCGCCGAAGTATGGGAGCAATGGGGCGCCACTTCTGGTGGTGGCTTGATGATCAAATGGGGCGTCTCAATAGCCATCGTCAAACCCGCCACGAACGAAGTCATCGAACGTTTCCACCTCAGCACTTACAACCAAGACCTGGACAATCTCTGGGCCTACGTCTGCACCTATATGCAGCAAGGCCCGGAAGCCTTGCCACCGTGCGATATCGAACCGCGTGACGCGAATGACGTGCCGGCATACAACCTGGCGCTGCGTTGGGCGCCAAGGGTTGTATGGCCGGAGGCGATGGATGCCGAATCTCGGAGTGCGCCGTGAAGGGCGGTGTCAGGTATCTCCACGGCCGCCACCGCCACCGCCACCGCCACCGCCACCGCACCCACGTCCCGCCTCACTTCACTATCCGCGCCTCCAAACTATTGTCCGCCAGCGCCTTGGCCTGTTCCTGCGTCATGCCCAGATGCTCATGCAAGGCCTGAAAGTTCTCGTTCACATAGCCGCCAAAGTAAGCCGGATCATCGGAATTTACCGTGACCTTCACACCGGCCTCCAACAGCGACAGGATGTTGTGGTCGCGCATGTGTTCGAACACGCGCAGGCGCGTGTTGGACAGCGGACAGACGGTCAGGGGGATCTGTTCGTCGATCAGCCGCGCAATCAGGTTCGGGTCTTCGGCGGCGCGCACGCCGTGGTCAATGCGCAGCACCTTCAGCAGGTCCAGTGCTTCCCAGATGTATTCGGGCGGGCCTTCCTCGCCCGCGTGCGCCACGGCGGGCAGGCCTTCGGCGCGGGCGCGGTCGAATACGCGCTGGAACAGACGCGGCGGAAAGCCCATTTCGCTGCTGTCCAGGCCGACGGCGACAAAGGCGTCGCGATAGGGCAGGGCTTCGTCCAGGGTGCGCATGGCCTGCTCTTCGGGCAGGTGGCGCAGAAAGCTCAGGATCAATCCGCTGGAGACGCCCAGTTGCTTGCGCCCGTCTTCCAGCGCCCGGCTGATGCCCTCCAGCACGACGGCAAAGGGGATGCCGCGATCGGTATGCGTCTGCGGGTCGAAGAAGGGTTCGGTGTGCACCACGTTCTGCTCGCGGCACTTCAGGAGATACGCCCAGGTCAGGTCGTAGAAGTCCTGTTCGGTGCGCAAGACGTTGGCGCCCATGTAATACAGATCCAGGAATTCCTGAAGGTTGCCGTAGTTGTAGGCGCCGCGCAGGGCATCGATGTCGGGCCAGGGCAGCGCCACGCCGTTGCGTTGCGCCAACTGGAACAGCAGCTCGGGTTCCAATGAGCCTTCCAGGTGCAGGTGCAGTTCCGCCTTGGGCAGTGCGTTGAGCCAGTCGTACATAGGTGCTCCGATAAAAAAGGGGCGTATTCAAAGGGGGCTTGAGCGTGGGGCCTAAGCGTGGGGGGCTGAGCGCGGCGGCCTAGGCGGCCAGCGCGGTCTGATCCGCCTGGATGGCTTGCTCCAGGTGCGCCGCAAAGGCGCGCGCCTGGCGGGTGCTGGGGCGATCGCGCCGCCATATCGCGGCAAGGGGCGATTTCTTGATGGCGGGGCGCGCGGGCAGCACGACGAGTTCGCCTCGCGCCTGGCGGACGGCGGCCACGCTGCCGGGCAGCATCCACAGGTAGTGCCCGTCCAGCAGCATTTCGCGGCCGAACTCCAGGGACAGGGCGCCGATCATATCCGGAATTGCCAAACCGGCCTGGCGCAGCGACATTTCCAGTTCGCCACGGATGCGGCTGCCGGGCAACGCGGTAATCCAGGGGTAAGCCACATAGTCGGCCAGCGTAGAGTCCGGCAGCCCCGCCAAGGGGTGATCCGTGGCGCAGCCCAGCACGACGGGGTCTTCCAGCAAGGTGGTGGATCGATACACCTGCGGGTTCACGGTGGACGAAAAGCGGCTGATCAGCACGTCCACCGCGCCCGCGTCCAGGTCTTCGATCAGGCGCTCGTGCGTGCCGATCTCGATGGTGAGCGTGATGCGCGGATAAGCCTGCCGGAACGAACGCGCGGCTTCGGCCACCGGCCAGCCCGCGAACATGGAAAAGCAGCCGACCGTCAGGCTGCCTTCGTCGCCGCGCGACACGGCGGCCAGATCGATCTCGGCCTTGCGGAAGTCGGTAAGCAGCAGGCGGGCATGGCGGCACATGGCGTCGCCTAGCGGCGTGCAGGTCGTGCCCTTGGCCGTACGCTCGAACAGGCGCGCGCCAACCAGCTCTTCGATTTCAGCGATGGCGCGCGACAAGCCCGACTGCGTGCTGTGCAACTGCGCCGCCGCTTTGGACAGATTGCCCAATTCGGAGACGGTCAGCACGATTTCCAGGTGCCGGATGCGGAGTTTGCCTCGGAACGGTGTCATGGGAAGCGGCCGGTGGCGATGTGCCGATTATTCTCTGCCCCGCAACGCTTGGCAACGGCGATGCGGGATTCAGATATAGTTCGTCGCCAAGCGAGGCCTCGAATCCATCGCGCTGCCCCCCCGCGTTGACCGAGTGAGCAGCGGCAAGAAAGGCACAACATGCATCCATCCCTATCCGCTATTTCCACACCCCGCGCGCGGCGGCTTGCCCAGTATGCGGGGGCCGGCCTGATGGTGCTTGCCCTAAGCGGCTGCGGCGTGTCCCGCGTGGATGAGGTGTCGGTCAAGTGGCCGTCTTTCAAGAGCGTGACGCCGGTGGTGCTGGCGTCGGACCCGGCCCAATGCCCGGACTTGGGCGGTACCTACCGCGCCCAGGGTGAACTGCGGTCGGGTGAACCCTCCTATTCCCTGAAAGACCTGCGCACTTTTTTCCTGTATCCCTTGGGGCTGCCCGGCATGCGTGACACGCTCTTGCCGGAATGGCGCTCTACGCCCACCGCGACGGTGTCGCTGTCGGCCGACGGCAAGGGATGGAACGTGTTGGCCCTGGACGGGCAGGGCGCGCGCTCAACGGCGCGATTGCCCATGCTGGATGGCGGCGAGGATCCGGCGGCCAAGTCCGGCGAGGGCGGCTTCTATCTGCCCGACGACATCCGCCGCTATACCGGCTGCACGCAAGGCCGGCTGTGGGTCAGCGTGCGGCACGACTGGCGCCAACATGAATCCATGGGCGTCAGGCGCCACGTGGCGGTATTCCGTCCGCAAGCCGGCGGCCTGCTCGTAACCGTGCAACGCGAGTCGGACAGCATCGGAATGCTGCCCTGGTATTCCAACGAAAGCAGCGTGTCGCAGTACTGGTTCGCACCGGTTGCGCGCTGATATTTTTAACTGGGTGATGCCGCGGCTGCGGCTTGCCGATTAGCTTCTGACTCATGACACGTAAAAGCCTGTTTATCTCGACCTTGCTCCTGATTGCGTTCACGCTGCTGGTCGCCTTGTTCTGGCGCCATCAGTTCGCCAACACACCGCCTTCGCTGCGTGGGCTGATCGAAGACCCGGTGGGCAGCAACGCGCACGTCTATGGCGAGTCGCCACGCGAAGACGCCCAGGCCCTGCGAGCCTTGCTGGCCGACGCGCAACGCGGCAACCCCGAGGCGCAGTTCATGCAGGGCCTGATGCTGGAACAGGTGGACATGAAAGAGGCGCTGCGCTGGTACGAGACGGCAGCCGCCCAAGGGCATGAGGCTTCCATCGAGCGCCTGGCGCAACTGCGCGGGCAGGCGGCGGCTCGGTAGGCATCGCCTTGAACGTACCGGCTACAGCCCGATCCTCCTCGACGCCCACCGACTTACCCGCAGACGGCACGCGCGCCCGGTTTGTGTCCGGGCCGCTGGGGCCGCACGTACTTGAAATGGTCCTGACCGGGTGGGCCAGCATGCTGGCCGTCTTTGCCGTTGAGTTCTTGTCGTTGCTGTACCTGGGTACGCTGCAAGACGAAGCGGTGCTGGGCGCGGTGGGCTTTGGGTCGATGACGCAGTTCACCATTACCTCGGTCTGCATCGGCGTGACCGTGGGCGGCGCCGCGTTGGTGTCGCGCGCACTGGGCGCGGGGAACATGGTGCGCGCACGCACCTTGGCGGGCGCGTCGTTGATCCTGATGGCAGGCGCCGCGCTGGCTGCCGGGGCCATCTTCCTGGCGGCGATTGGTCCGTTCACGGCAGCGATCGGGCTGGCCCAAGACGTGCGCGAGCACCTCTTGTCGTATGTGTTGATCACGACGCCGTTCGCGGCGGTGATGGGCCTGGGCATGATGCTGTCCAACCTGCTGCGGGCGTCTGGACGCGGCCGGCAGTCCATGTGGGTGTTGCTGGCCGGTACCGCGACGGTGGCGGTGCTGGACCCGATTGTCATCTTCATTTTGGACGGCGGCATGGAAGGCATTGCCGGGGCCGGCGGGGTGGGGCGGGTGGCGACGGTGGTGCTGGGCGCCTGGCTGGTGTTCGGCAAACATCGCCTGGTGGCGTGGCCCGTTCGGCGCGCGCTGCGGGCCGACCTGGCTGCCATCGGCAAGATCGCATTGCCCGCCGCGCTAACTGCCTTGGCGACGCCCGCCGCCGTGATCTTCACGGTATCCACCTACGCAACGTTCGGCTCTAGTGTCATGGCGGGGGCGACGGTGGTGGATCGTGTGCTGCAACTGGCTTATTCCCTGTACTTCGTGCTGCCCGGTGCGATTGGTCCCATTCTTGGGCAGAACCTGGGCTCGGGCCAATGGGACCGCGTGAAACAAACGGTGTGGCTGACCTCGCGGTGGGCCTTGCTGTACGGCTTTGCCGCTGCCACGGTGCTGGCGCTGGCTGCTCCCTGGGTGGCCGACATGTTCCAGATGGCCGGACCGGGGCGCGACCTGATCATCTTCTTTTGCCGATTCGGCAGCTTTGCGTGGGCGGTGAACAGCCTGTTCTTCGTGGCGATTGCCGTGTTCAACAACCTGGGATACGCCACTTACTCCACGGTCATCGGCTGGTTGCGGGCCACAGTGGGGACCTTGCCGTTCGTGTGGTTGGGCGCGCATTACGGCGGCGCGGAAGGCGTGCTGCTGGGGCAGACGCTGGGCTTTGCCCTGTTCAGCGTGATTGCGATGAGTATCTGCCTGCGCGTGTTGCGTGCCCCTCCGGCTGAGCCTGTAAGGGGCGCCGCCGCGTAGTGCGTTGGGGTAGTGACTTGGCGCGCGCAGGGGCGACCCGACATTGCGCCAGCCTGCGCGTTCGATTTCAACAGCCGGTCGCGGTACGATCCTGGCTGACTTCGATTTTTCAGGAATACCATGCGTCAGCGTTCATCACGCCCTCGAATCGATTCGCTTTCCCGTGTTGTGCTTGCGGCTTGCATTACGGCCGCCGCCGCGGGCACCGCCCAGGCGCAATCGCCCGCGTCCGCCACCGGATCGCGCGCGCAGACCACGCCTGCGCCGGCACAGCCGCAACCGGCCTTGACGCCCAAGCGCAGCTTTGATGATGTGGTTGCCGCGCAGGAAGCGGCAAAATCTGGTGCCCCGACGGCTGCCCCCGCAGCAGCCGCGCCGGCGCCGGCAACGAGGTCTTCCGCGGGGTCTGCCACGCCCGCCATCGCACCTTCGGGCTCAGCCGCCGCTGCCGCACCCGCACCTGCCGCCACTGCCGCACCCGCTGCACCCGCCGCCGCCGCCGCAGCCCCCACTGTCATCATCCCGACCGAGCTTGACACCAAGGCGTGTATTGCCAAGTTGCGTAACGGTGCCACGGCCAATGGCCTGACCGTTGCGGATTGGGATAAGTACACCGCCAATGCCAAGCTGCTGCCCACGACCGTGGCGTCTGCCAAGGGTCAGCCCGAAGGGCGCGAAAGCTGGTGGGACTACATCGCCAAGACCGTGGACGATGAGCGCGTCAACGACGGGCTGGCCGTGATGAAGAAGGTGGGGCCGCAACTGTCCGCGATTGGCCAGCAATACCAGGTGGACCCCGCGACGCTGGTCGCCATCTTTGGTATCGAAACCAACTACGGCCGGCAGATCGGCAAGACCGATGTGCTGAACGCCTGGCTGACGCGCGCTTGCACCGAGAACAAGACGCTGTGGGAAAAGAACGCCTATGCGTCGGTGCGGCTGCTGCGCGACGGGACCGTGCCGGCCGACAGCTTTGTTGGCTCCTGGAGCGGTGCGTTCGGCATGACGCAATTCATCCCGACGTCTTTCTATGAGCTGGCGGCGGACGGTGATGGCGATGGCCGCATCGACCTCTACCATTCGCTGCCCGACGCGCTGGCCTCCACCGCCAACCACCTGCGCAAGCGCCGCGCCAAGTGGACGCACGGCCTGCCCGCCGTGGTGGAAGTGCGGGTGCCGGCTGACGTGGCTGCCGCGATCCCGCCTGAACCCGACGCGGAATACGTGGGCTCGCAAGACCGCCGCACCATTGCGCAATGGGCGCAAGCCGGGTTGAAGCAGGGTGATGGTTCGGTCTTGAAGCTGCCGTCAGGTAACGACGAGAAGGCCTATCTGTTTGCACCCACCGGCGCCAAGGGGCCGGTGTTTTTGGCCACGGTCAACTTCGACGCCATCCTGCATTACAACCAGTCGCGCCGTTACGGTTTGGCGGTGTCGTTGTTGCTGAACCGTTTGCAGGGCCGTCCGGGCATCATCACGGCCTGGCCTACGGATGACCCCGGCCTGTCTCGCGCCCAGATCAAGGAATTGCAAGAGGCGCTTTACGGACGTGGCTACGACGTGGGCGAAGCGGACGGCATTCCCGGCGCCAAAACCCGCGATGCCGTGCGCGCCGAACAAGAGCGCCGTGGCCTGCCGCAAGATGGTCGTGTGGGCAAGCGGATCCTGGACGCGCTCAAGGCCGACAAGCCTGACGCCTTGCGCGCGCGCCCGTCCCAGTAAGTCTGCCGCCCGCATCAGGGCACGGCGAATGTCAGCGTCTGATCGGCGCGGCATTCGTCATTGATGGGGCGGTGGATGCCATGCGCGGTCAAGCGCCGCTATGATGGATCCCCGCCCACGCTTTGTGAAGAATGTCATGCCGTCCGCTGGTTTTCCTGACGTTTTCCTGACACCTCGGCTGCGCGCGCAGCGGATGAGCCAGGCGCATCTGCCGTTCATTGAGCAGATGCACGCCAATCCCGATGTGATGGCCACGATGGGCGGCACGCGCGACGCGGCGGCCAGCCGGCTGTACCTGGCGCAGAACGAGGCTCATTGGATGGATCACGGCTACGGCATGTATGTGCTGGAAGATCGGGAAACGGGCGCGCTGGCTGGACGCGCGGGCTTGAAGTACACGGTGTCTGACGAGCAGGGCGCCATTGAGCTTGCCTATGCGTTTGCGCCGGAATGCTGGGGCCGAGGCTATGCCGTGGAAATTTCAGCGGCGCTGATCTCGCTGGGCTTCAAGCTGCTGCCGGTCGACGCGCTGTGCGCGGTGGCGATCCAATCCAATACGGCGTCACGCCGCGTGCTGGAAAAGAGCGGCATGCGTTATGTGGGCGAAGCGGCGGGCAACAGCGCCAATGTCAAGGTGCGCTACGAGATCCGTCGCTCGGATTGGCAGGCGCGTCAAAGTACTACCGACAACACGCGACAGCCCCGGCGTTAACATTCGGCTATGAGCACCACCAAGATTCCCGACGACGACCCCCAGCCGGTCCCCCCCGAACGCCCCGCGCCGGAAGAATGCTGCAACAGCGGCTGCATTCCGTGCGTGTACGACATGTACGACGAAGCCATGGACAAGTACCGCCAGGCGTTGAAAGCGTGGCGGCTAAGGCATGAAGCGGAAGGCACGTAGGATGGGTGTGGCGCGCACGGGTAAATAGAAGAAAGCAGATACCCAGCGCGCAAACCCATCATGCAGCGCATCGCAATGGTGGCGATCGATTGGATGGCACCGTTGTTCGATGGGTTACGCGCGTCCGCCGTTCGTTTTCTCTTGGCCAGTCTTTCGCGCTTCACCCATCCTACGATTGGCACGTAGCGGAAATCAGCGCATCGCAATCGTCTGCCTCAACCCGCCAGCTTCATATGGACGATCGGAAACGGGCGGCCAGCGTCGTCGTGGGCCGAGCGGCCGGTGTCGACGAAACCGTAGTGTTTGTAAAACCCGTGCGCTTGCGGATTCTGTTCGTTCACGTCCACCAGCAGGGTGCCGTGCAGCGAACGCGCGAAATTCAGCAGGCGGCGGCCGGCGCCTTTGCCGCGTTTGCTGGCGTCTACGAACAGCATTTCGACTTTGTTGCCTGACAGCCCCATGAAGCCGGCGATCTCGCCGTCTCCGTCCTCACAGACCCACACCCGCACCGATGGCAGATAGGTGTTGAGGACCTGCGGGTACATCGCCTGGATTTCCTTTTCCGTCAGGAAGGAATGCGTGGCGCGGACCGAGCGGAGCCAGATGTCCGCCAAGGCCAGGTCGTCGCCGTGGTTGCGTTCTCGGATATTCATGTTCTTGTTGGTGTTTACAGTCCCGAGCGATACAGGTCGGTCGCGGCCAGGACGGTTTCCATTTGCACAGTATGCGCGAAGACAAAGCGGTCGCCGTAGACGGTTTCATCCGGAAACTCGGAAATCAAGGCCATCGGCAGATCTTCGCGATCCGTCTCCGTGATCTGTACCGGAATGCCGTTCATGACCTCGAAGCCGGTTTCTAGCGCATGCGCGTGAAAGAGTTCCAATTGGCGGGCGTTGAATTCCACCAGCCCGGTCACGTTGGCGGCCAGGCGCGCGGTGACCCCTTCGATCAGCCGGTGCGCGCGTTCACGCCAGCCCGGATGATGGCGCAACACCAGGAAAAACCCCTTGGGTATCGTCCACAGCTCGAAGTTGCGCGGCAGATAGCCGGACAGGGGGCGCGTCCACTCATGCGCGGGGTAGCCGTGCAGGTTGATGTGCAACTGCGCGCCGCTGATTGCCTGGGCCTGATGACGCGCGTCACGTTCAAAGAACGGGGCATGTTCGCGGTAGGCGATGTCGTCGCCCAGCGCGCTGTAGCGCGAGGCGTGCAGCATGTGGCGCGGATGATGTTCGCGCAGGCGGTTGAACAGCGCGTACCCGTCGGGGTTCTCGGCGGCGACCAGCGCAAAGTGCGCGTTGCCGCGTTCGGCCAACGTCTGCGCGGCGCGCAGCGCGCCGACAATGCCCGACGTTTCGTTGGCGTGCTGCGCGCCCGAGATGAAGACGGCAGGCCCGGGGCCGCGCACATAGGTGCCCAGCACCGGGCGCCCCTGGCGCGATACCGCCTGGAAGGTGGCGCCGCCAAACGCCGCCACACAGCCGGCAATCTGGGCGGCCGTCAGTGGTTCGCGACGTTGCGCCAGCGGCGCATCGGGTAGCGCGGGCGTAACCGGCGCGATCGGGGCAAACGGTTCAAGTGAAATCTGCACACGCGCCGCGCCGTCATGGCGGCGGATGTCGGGAATGATCTGGCCGGGCTGCAAGCCACGGTCGCCCGACGGCCGGCCGGAGTGGTGCTGAAAATGTTCCAGCAGCGTGAAGTAAACGTCTTCGTGCAGGGCTTCAAAGGTGCTGACGATTTCTTCGTCCACCGGCAGCGCGAAGTCCATGCCGGGCAGGTCCACCCGGATTTCCAGGCGGTCGAAATACGGTTCGTGCGCGCCCCAGGCATGGTTGCGCACGGTGTCCACGATGCTGCGGAACACTTGCTGGTATTCGGTGGCTTGGGCGCCGTCGGTCTGCACCGCCCCGTCGGCATCACGCACGCGCAGCCAGCCCGTGGGCGATAGTTCCGGCGTGCCATCTTGCGCCGCGCCCAGCACGTTAGGCGCGAAAACGCGGGACTCGACCGTGCGGCCATCGGCGTAGCTCAGGGTGACGTCATAGTGCAGGTCGGACGCACCTTCCTGCATCACGACGCGCACGCCTTCCAGCAACGCGACCAGCGGGTAGGCTTCCAGCGTAAAGCGCTTGGCCAGCGCGTGTTCGTGCAGCGGATAGCGCACCAGCGCCGACACCAGGCCGTCGCGATCGACTTCTTCCAGGAAGTAATGCAGCAGCGGCTTGTAGGCGCTGCGAAAGCGCGCGCTGACGCCGGCCTGCGCCAACCGCGCCTCTGCCGCGCGGCGGGCATCAACACCTTCAAACAACCAGCCTTCCACCACCGCGCCACGCCAGACGGGCGCCAGATAGGAATGGGTCCAGGCGTCCAGCGTGCGGTCAAATGATTTTTCAAGCAAAGACATGCGTCGTATTCCTTCGGGGTTCTTGCGGCATCCGGCAAAGAGACAAATGCCCCTTGCGGGGCATCTGATCTTTTACACCTTTCCGGTCGGGTCCAGGCGGTCTCGCAACCAATCTCCCAACAGATTAAGGCCCAGCACGGTCAGCATGATCGCCAGGCCGGGGAAGACGCTGACCCACCATGCGGTCTGCATGTAAGTGCGGCCATCGGCCAGCATGCCGCCCCAACTGGGAATCATCGGGTCCACGCCCAGCCCCAGGAAGGTCAGGCTGCTTTCCAGCAGGATGTTGTTGGCCACGTTCAAGGTCATCAGGATGACCAGCGGACCCAGCAGGTTGGGCACGATGTGATGGCGGATCATGGCCAGGTCGCGCACGCCAAAGGCGCGGGCGGCCAGCACGAATTCGCGCTCACGCAGCGCCAGCACCTGGGCGCGCACCAGCCGCGCATACTGCACCCACTGCGACACGATCATGAAGAAGATCACGTTGAACAGGCCGCCACCCAGGATGGCGATGAACGTGATGGCCACCAGGATGAACGGCAGCGCCAGTTGCACGTCGGCAAAGCGCATGACGACCATGTCCCAGAAGCCGCGGTAGTAGCCCGCGATCAGGCCCATGACGATGCCCAGCAGCGCGCCGCCGATGACGGAGGCAAAGCCCACCATCAGCGAGATCTTGCCGCCCACGATCACGCGGGCCAGTACGTCGCGGCCCAAGGGGTCGGTGCCGAAGGGATGCGCGGCCGACGTGAACGGCGCCATCAGGCGCGAGGCCAGGTCCATGGATTCGCCGCCGTCTGGAAACAGCCAGCCGGACGTCAGCACCAGCAGGATCATGACGCCGGTCAGGATGGCGCCCAGCACGAATTCCAGCGAACGGTAGCGGCTGCGCGGCTTGAAGGCCTGGGGCGCGGCGGGGGGTGTGGTTGTCTGCATAAGGCTTAGCGCGTGCGGATACGGGGGTCGACGATGCCGTAGGCAATGTCGACGATCAGGTTGACCAGGACGATGACGGCGGCCAGCACGGTGACCGTGCCTTGCAGCACCGGATAGTCGCGGCCGGAAATGGCGTCGAAGGCCAGCGTGCCCAGTCCAGGCCAGTTGAAGACCATTTCAATCACGACGATGCCGCCGATCAGGCCGCCGAATTGCAGGCCCAGATACGTGATGAGCGGAATCGCGCAGTTGCGCAGCGCGTGCTTGTACAGCACCACGCGCTCTTTCAGGCCCTTGCTGCGCGCCACCATGATGTATTGCGCCGACAGCGTTTCCAGCATGGTGGTGCGCACCAGGCGGATGTTGGTGGCGCTAAGAATGATGGCCATCGTCAAGGACGGCAGCACCAGGCTGGCCGGGCCGCTCCAGCCCGAAGGCGGCAGCAGCGGGAAGGTGATCGACAACAGCAGCACCAGCATCAGCGCCAGCCAGAAGTTGGGGAACGACAGCCCCACCAGCGACAGGATGCGGATGGCCTGGTCCGTGGACTTGCCGCGCTTGATTGCAGCCTGGATGCCCAGCGGCAGCGAAATCAGAATCGACACGATCAACGACGTAAACGCCAGCATCAGCGTGGCGGGCAGGGCGTCGCCGATCAGCTTGGCGACCGACGTGCCGCCCATGAAACTGCGGCCGAAATCGCCGTGCAACAGGCCCTGCATGTACGACAGGTATTGCTCGTGGAAGGGGCGGTTCAGCCCCAGCGCCTGGCGGATGTTGGCCAGATCTTGTTCGGTGACGCTGCCCGAACCCTGGCTGAGCATCAGCGCGGGGTCGCCGGTCAAGCGCACGGCATAGGAAACCAGCAGTGTCACGGCGACGATCACGAAGACCGCCTGCAACACGCGTTTGATGAGAAATCCGGTCATGAGGCGCCGCCCCGGCTTCACACCGGGGCGGATCGTTGGGTTAATGCTTAATCGACACTGGTTTCAAGGAAACGGAAGCGGATGTCGCCAGGGACTTCCAGGTTCTTCACGCGCTTGTTCACGCCGACGATCGTGTTCAGGCTGTACAGCGGCATTTCCAGCGCCTGGTCGGCGACGTACGTGGCAATTTCCTGCAGCATGGCTTCGCGCTTCTTCACGTCATAGACGGTGCGTTGCGCTTCCAGCATGCCGTTGAGCTTGGCGTCCTTGTCATACGGGTTCCACTTCTGGCCCGTGTGATACATCAGGTACGCGGTGTTGTCGTAGTCATACGTCCAGCCACCCCATTGGTTTTGCCACATCTCGCCCGTCTTGCCGCCCGGGATGATGTCGTTCAACAGCACGCCGGTTTCATACGGCTTGATGGTGGCGCGCACGCCCACGCCTTGCAGGTAGCCCGACACGGCCTGGGCCACTTCGCGGAAGTTCGAATCGCTGCCGCGCACGTCGATCTGCACGGTGGCGCCCGGCTTCACGCCAGCGGCTGCCAGCAGCTTCTTGGCTTCGGCGGGGTTGAAGGGCAGGGGCTTTTGCTCGGGGTTGTAGCCGAACGATTGCGGGCCCTGGAAGCTGGCGATGACTTTCGCTTGGCCCAGCAGCAACTGCTTGACGATGGCTTCGCGGTCCACCGCCATGATCAGCGCACGGCGCACGTCGCGGTTTTGCGTGATGCCGCCCGTGGTTTTGTAGCGCAGCGCGTAGGCGACCGGGCCGCCCGTCGAGATGACGTCGGCGTTGCCGGACTTCTTCACGGTGTCGATCAGGCCCAGCGGGATCAGCGTGGCGATGTCGATGCGGCCGGCTTGCAGCTCGGCCACTTGCGTGCCGGGTTCGCTGATGAAGCGGTACACAACCTTGTCCAGCTTGGGCTTGCCGCCCCAGTACTCGTCGTTGCGCGCCAGCGTCACGTTGACCTTGGGCTGGTAGCTTTCAAACTTGAACGGGCCGGTGCCGACCGGGTTCGTGTTGAAGTAGTCCTCGCCCTTTTCCTTGATGTACTTGGGCGGCACGATCATGGCGCCGTAGCCGGCCAGCTTGGTCAGCAGCACGGGGTCAGGCTGCTTCAGGATGAAATCGACGGTGTATTCGTCCACCACCTTGATCTCGCCGATGGAGTCGTAGTTGGACTTTTGCGGGCCCTTGGCGCCTTCCGCGCCCAGCAGGCGTTCGAACGTGAACTTCACGGCTTCGGCGTTGAAGGGTTCGCCGTTGTGGAACTTGACGCCTTCGCGCAGCTTGAAGCGCAGGCGCTTGTTCTCGTCCAGGTATTCCCAGCTGGTGGCCAGGCCCGGCTGCAGCTTCAGGTCGGCGCCGCGCATCGTCAGGCCGTCGTACAGGTTGCCGCCCACCGAACCCCAGAAGGTCACGAAGGTGTCGATGGGGTCCCAGCTACCCGGGTCCTGGTTGATGGCCACGCTGAGCGTGCCCGCGGCATGCGCGGTCGACAGGACGGCGGGCAGTGCGCCGCCCAACGCCAGGGTCAGGGCGGTGGCGGTGAAAGTGGTGCGGAAGAATTGCATGGTCGCTCCAGGGACGGGAACTCGGATCACACCGAGAAAAAAAGGGGGCTGCTGCTACGCCGCGCGGGCCACTTGATGGCCGGGCGCGAATTCAGTCAGCGGAATGATGGCCGGCTCGTCGCCGCCGCGGCGTACCGGGCTGGGAATTTCACCTTCGATCAGCGAGGTATCAATATGGCGGCCAGGCTCGGCCACGGGCACGGCGGCCAGCAGCTTGCGCGTGTAGGCATGCTGCGGCGATTCAAAGATCTGCCGGCGCGTACCCAGTTCCACGATCTGGCCCAGGTACAGCACCGCCACGCGATGGCTCACCTTTTCCACCACCGCCATGTCGTGCGTGATGAACAGGTACGACAAGCCACGGTCTTTTTGCAGGTCCATCAGCAGGTTCAGGATCTGCGCTTGAATGGACACGTCCAGCGCGGAGACGGATTCATCGGCAATGATCAGCTTGGGGTTGCTGGCCAAGGCGCGCGCGATGCACACGCGCTGGCGCTGGCCGCCCGAGAACTCATGCGGATAGCGCGTGGCGTGCTCGGGCTTCAAGCCCACTTGTTCAAGCAGCTCGCCCACGCGGCGGGCGATGGCGTCATCGCCATGCAACAGGCCGTGCGTGCGGATGGGTTCGGCGATGCTGAAGGCCACCGTCTTGCGCGGGTCCAGCGATGCGTAGGGGTCTTGGAAGATGTACTGGATTTCCTGGCGCAGGCGCTGGCGGCCGGCGGCATCCATCGAAAAAATGTCCTGGCCGTTGTAGCGCACCGCGCCCGAGGTCGGCGCCACCAGTTGCTGCAAGGTCTTGCCGATGGTGGACTTGCCGCTACCCGATTCACCCACCAGCGCCAGCGTTTCGCCGGGGTAGACATCAAAGCTGACCTCTTCCACCGCATGCACGCGATGCGTGACGCGGCCGAACAGGTTGTGGCCGACGTCAAAACGGGTGGTCAGCTTTTCCACGCGCAGGACGGGTTCGTCGTAGCTGGCGGTGTCTTGCTCGCGGGTTTCGCCCACTTCGCGCAGGGTGTCTCCGTCCAGCACGGTTTGCGGCGTGCGCAGCGGCAGGTCGCGGCCGGTCAGGCTGCCCAGGCGCGGCACGGCGGCCAGCAGCGCGCGCGTGTACGGATGCTTGGGCGCGTTGAAGATCTCATCAACAGTGCCTTGCTCGACCTTCTTGCCGCGCAGCATCACGACCACGTCGTCGGCCATCTCGGCCACCACGCCCATGTCGTGCGTGATGAAGATGACGGCGGTGCCCAGGTCGCGCTGCAATTCGCGGATGGTGTTCAAAATCTGCGCCTGGATGGTGACGTCCAGCGCGGTGGTGGGCTCGTCGGCGATCAACAGGCGCGGCTGGCATGACAGCGCCATCGCGATCATCACGCGCTGGCGCATGCCGCCCGACAACTGGTGCGGATAGCGGTCCAGCAGTTGTTCGGCGTCCGGCAGGCGCACCTTGTCCAGCAGCTTGCGGGCCGACTGGCGCGCGGCCGAGCGCGACAGTTGCTGGTGCAGCATGATGGCTTCCACGATCTGGTCGCCGATGGTGAACACCGGGTTCAGCGACGTCATCGGTTCCTGGAAGATCATGGCGATGTCGTTGCCGCGTATGGCGCGCATCTGCTCGTCGGTGGCCTGGGTCAGGTCGGTTTCGCGGCCATCGTTGTCGCGAAACAGGATCTGGCCCGTGGCGATGCGGCCGTTGGAATAATCCGTGAGCCGCATGATGGCCATGGACGTTACCGACTTGCCCGCCCCGGACTCGCCCACGATGGCCAGCGTCCTGCCCGGCTTGACGTCGAAGTCCAGGCTGTCGACAGCGCGGAACACGCCGTTGTCGGTATTGAAGTCAACCGATACGCCGCGCACGGACAACAGCGGGGCGGTAGAAGAAGCGGGGGTGCTAGACAACGTGGATTCTCACAGCGAGGTGGCGGCGCGGGCGGCTTGGTCGTACAGGCCCGAGAGGGCGCGCAAGGTGTTGGCCAATTGGTGGCTGGCTTCGTCCGCCGCGGGGGAGTCGATGAACGATTTGACGAGGCATTGCTCGCGCACTTCGGCGTAGCGCGCAATGGCGGCAGCGCCGGCGTCGGTGGTGGTGTAGATCACTTCCTTGCCCGTCTTGGCGCTTTGCACCACACCCAGTCGCTCCAGCTTTTTCAGCGAGTAGTTCACCAGGTGGGTGTCTTCGACGTTCAGCGTGAAGCAGATGTCGGCCAGCTTCTTGCCGCGTCCACGATGGAACACGTGGTTCAACACCAGGATGTCCAGGGAAGTCAGGTCGGGTAGGCCCGCGCAAGCCATGCAGCGCACCATCCAGCGATTGAACGCGTGGGACGCGATGATCAGGCCGAACTCGACCTCGGACAACTGCGGGGCGGACGTGGCGAGATGGGCGGAAGAAACGATGGCGTCCCGGATGGATGCAGACATGACAGGCGTGTGTAGGGACGGATCGATGATAAAACGTTGGCGAATTATTGACGATTTGTTGTTATGGAGGCATTCGGGATAACCCTGGGTAATAAGGGCTGCCAGGCAGTGCATAAGCGCGGCGCGATTTTTGCTGGTGTCCCTTGTGCTGGGCCTTTGTTAATCGCCTGACGTTGGGGCTAAAAACGGGAGCAAGGGATGCGGGATCTGAATACTCTACTTAAGCGGGCACTGTTCAAGTTGTCCCCTCGGACCGCCGAACGCATGAACATCGATTTCCGGCTGCGGGCGCCAAACCGCGACTTCCTGGAAGAATCGGTGTTCGGCTACCTGAATGAACTGGCCGCCGAATCCGACCACGACATCAAGACTTTGTTCGTGGGCCTGGACAAGCACAACTGGCACTACCCCCGGTTGTTGTGTTGCCAGTTTCACTCGCTGGATATCGAGGCCCGCAAGGCGGTCTATGGGCAGCCGGACAGGCATTGGACGGGCTGCGCCACCAGGATGGCCGAGCACTACGGCCCGAACGCTTTTGATGTGGTGGTGGCGAACGGGTTGGTGGGCTATGGCATCAACAGCGCATCGGATTTCAGGCGTTTGATGACGCAATGCGAGCAGGTACTGAAGCCCGGAGGCCTGTTTGTGCTGGGCTATAACGACCGCCCCGATCGCGCGCCATTTCCGGTGTTGCCCGTGGCGCGCGAGTTCTTCGAATCGTTCGTGCCACCGATTGCCGGCGTGGAACATCACGTACACCCGGTTGATGACGCCTTCCGGCACGTATATGTATTTCTTAGAAAGGCCAGGGCGTCAGCAGGAAAGACCTTTCACGCCGAGCTGCGAAGCGCCGCGTCAGGCCGTTGACCGATCCGCGACAGGCTCGGCGTCCCGCAGTGACCAGGTGCCATCGTCGTTGGACGTCAACCAATGCGTGGGGTCGATCCGTTCCAGGAACACGGCATCGTGCGACACCACCACCATGGCGCCGGGATACTGCGCCAGCGCGTCTTCCAGCGCCTGCGCCGACGCCATGTCCAGATGGTTGGTGGGTTCGTCCAGCAGCAGCAATTGGGCGGGCTGCTTGCGCCATAGCGCGGCGGCCAGCGCGGCCTTGATGCGTTCGCCGCCGCTCAAGGTGGCGGCGGGCGCCTGAACCAGGGAAGGGCCCAGGCCCAGCAGGGCCAGGCGGCTGCGCAATTCGCCCTGCGATAGCGGCGTGCCCAGGGTGTCCAAGGTTTGCAGCAGGGACGCATGCGCGGGCAATGCGCTCGCGCGTTGGTCCAGCATGGCGGTGGGTACGCGCACATCGCAGCGGCCGGAACGGGCTGCCAGATCGCCCGCCAGCATCGCCAGCAGCGTGCTTTTGCCGCAGCCATTGGGCCCTTGGATCGCCAGCCGAAAAGGGCCGGCCAGGCTCAAGCTGATCGGTTGCGCCTGTTCCGGATAGGGAAGCCGGGCGTCTTCCAGATGCAGCACGCGCCGTCCGGCAGGCACCGTGGTGTCGGGCAAGGCCAAGGCCACGCCTGGCACAGTGGGCGCCCGCGAGGCGGCCTGCCTGACAGCGTTTTCCAAGGCAGCGCCCGCTTGCAGGCGGCGTAACCGGTCGCGGCCGGCATGGGCTTGAGCATTGGCCTTTTTTGCGCCTAGCAGGATGGGCGCCTGATTGGTCTCGCGGGCATTGCGGCTATTGCGCGCGCTGCGTTGTTGCTGTGCGTCGTGCTGTTGCCGCAACGCGCGCAAGCCGGCCGCGCGTTCGTTGCGGGCATGCTCCAGGGCGGCTTCGGCGGCGGCATCCTGCCTGTCCCGCTGGGCGCGCCAGGCACTGTAGTTGCCGGCGTGTCCGCTAAGCTTGCCGCCGTTGAGTTCAACAATGTTGCCCATGACATTCAGCAGGCGGCGGTCGTGGCTGACGACAATCAGCGCGCCGCGCCATGCGCTGATTTTTTCGATCAGCCAATCGCGCGCACGGGCATCCAGGTGGTTGGTGGGTTCGTCCAGCAGCAGGCCGTCGGCACCTTGCAGCAGCGCGCCCGCCAGGGCCACGCGGGTCAGTTCGCCGCCGCTAGCCACATGGGCGGGGTGAGCGAGCGGCCAGTCCGGCAGGCCGGCGTCGGCAAGCATGCGCGCCCAATCCTGATGGATCAACCAATGACCTTCAGCCAGATCGAAATCGGCGCGATCGATGCTGCCCGCTTCGATGTTGGACAGGGCGCGGACAACGGCGCCCAGGCCGGCGACATCGGCCAGCATGGTGTCGGGGCAGTAGCTTGGCGTCTGCGGCACATGGGCCATGCGCCCGTGGCGCACCACGCGGCCGGACTGCGGGGGCAGCGCGCCAAGCATCACCCGCAGCAGCACCGATTTCCCCGCGCCGTTGCGCCCGATGAGGCCATGGCGCGCGGTGGAGAAGTCGTGGCTGACGTCGTCAAGCAAGACGCGGCCGTCGGGCAGCGCCACGCTGATGCGTTGCAAGCTGAGGAAGGAGGACGCGAGGGCGGGGGATGCGACGGCAGGGGACGTGCCGGCAGGGGACGTGACGAAGGACGAATGCGTCGGGGATTGCGCCGAAGGCGGCGCGCTGGAAGACCGGGCCATGGATAGCTCTCCGAAATAATGAAACGCTTTGCGCGGCGGGCGGCAAAGGGGGATCAGAAGGAGGGCTTAAAGAATCATGGCCTTGCGGGTCTCCATGGTGAGGGCGAAAAGATTCGAACTGAATCGGCCGTCAAAGTTCCCGCCTGTCGCGGTGGGCCGGCAGTCGGGCGGGCAACGTCAGGTTTCCAGCAGCCGAAGATCCGGCGGCTGGTTTTCGATAATAGCTTCCATGCTGAAGAAGCCCGTCACGGTTGACAGTTCAAAATCGGTGATCAGCTTCTGATAGAAGCGGTCATAGCCGGCCATGCCCCGGCAGACGACCTTGATCAGGTAATCCCAGTCGCCGCCGATGCGATAGAACTCCGTCACTTCGGGCAGGCGTTCAACGTGCTGGCGGAAACCGTCGGCCCAGGCCTTGGCGTGGTGGCTGGTGCGGATCATGACGAACACGGTCAGGTCCAGCCCCAGCGCCACCAGGCTGACTTCGGCCCGGGTGCCGCGAATGATGCCGCAGGCATTCAGGCGTTGAAGCCGGCGCCAGCATGCATTTTGCGAAAGGCCCACCCGATCGGCCAGCTCACGCTGCGACAGCGAACCGTCTTTTTGCAGGCAAGAGATGATGCTTAGATCAAGTTTGTCTATTTTTTCCAGTTGGTCGTTCATATGACCCATTTTCAGCAGATTTACGCAAAATTACGGTGATGTTCGTTGTTGGCTTCCATCGTATGATATTTCGGATCAATTGGAAGACCATCATGACTACGCTTACCGCCACGGCCTCCGACACCGCAGGACCGTTGCAGCAATTTCAAGACAGCCTGAAAACCGGCGATATCGCCGCCGCGCTTGCCGATGGCCTGATCGGCAAAGACGCCTTTATCGATGGCCCCTTTGGCCGCAAGCCCCTGGTCTACGCCGACTACGTCGCATCGGGCCGTGCCCTGATGCAGGTCGAGCGCTTCGTCCTGGAACAGGTGCTTCCGTACTACGCCAATTCCCACACCGAAGCGTCCTACTGCGGCGGCTTCATTACGCGCCTGCGCCGCGAGGCCCGCGCCGCAATCGCCCGCTGCTGCGGCGCCAGCGCCGCGCATGCGGTGATTTTTGCGGGCTCGGGCGCAACGGCGGGCATCAACCGCCTGGTACACCTGTTCGGCGTGGATGCGGCGGTGGCGGCGGGCAAGCCGGTTCGCGTCATCATCGGCCCCTACGAACATCACTCGAATATCTTGCCGTGGCGCGAATGCGGCGCGGACATCGTCGAAGTGCCTGAAAGCGCGCAAGGCGGCCCCGACCTGGCGGCGTTGGACGCGGCGCTGGCCGCGCCCGCCGGCACGCTGGTGATCTGCGCCTTGTCGGCCGCGTCCAACGTGACCGGCATCGTGGCGGACGTGGCCGGCATCACCCGGCAGGTCAAGGCGGCGGGCGCGAAAATGCTGTGGGACTACGCGGGCGGCGCGCCTTACCTGCCCATCCAGATGTCGCCCGCCCCGGACGCGCAGATCGACGCCATTGTTTTTTCACCGCACAAGTTCATCGGCGGGCCGGGCGCATCGGGCGTGCTGATCGTGCGGCGCGACGCGGTGCTCGACACCACGCCGACCTGGCCGGGCGGCGGCACCGTCAAGTTCGTGTCGCCCGAGGGCCATGATTACAGCGGCAGCCTGGAATCGCGCGAGGAAGCGGGCACGCCCAACGTGGTGGGCGATATCCGCGCCGCGCTGGTCTTGTTGGTGAAGGACGCGCTGGGCGCCGATTTCATGCGCCAGCGCAACGCGCACTTCGTGCAGCGCGCGCTTGCCGCGTGGCAGGGCGCGGGCCAGTTGGAATTGCTGGGCTCGCTTAGCGCCAACCGGTTGCCCATCTTTTCGTTCCGCGTGCGCAATGCCCAGGGCGGGTTCGTGCATCAGCAATTGGTGACCCGCCTGCTCAGCGACCGCTTCGGCATCCAGGCGCGTGGCGGCTGCGCGTGCGCGGGGCCGTACGTGCACCGGCTGTTGGACATCGACCCCGCCCAGTCGCGGCAGATGCGCCAAGCCATTCTGGATGGTCGCGAAATCGAAAAGCCTGGCTTTGTCAGGTTGAACTTCAGCGTGTTGCTGTCGGATGAGAAGGCCGACTTCATTCTTGAGTCAGTCCTGGCGCTGGCCAATGACGCCTGCCAATTCGAAGCGCGCTACGGCTTCGATCCCAGCCGCGCCATCTTCTTCCCGCAACACACCGAGATGGAAATGTCCATCTGATGCCAAAGGCCTCGCCGCGCTGATTCACGGCGTGGCGAGGCCAGGCGCGAGGCTTCAGCCCTCAGTCTTGCATGTGCCTGCCGCAGGTGCGGATCCAGGCGGCCTTCATGTCGGCAAGTTCCTCGGACGCCTGGGTCAGCCTGCGCACGACAGTGTCCGGGAACGCGGTGCCCTGGCGGCGGCACGCTTCAAAATCATCGCTGAGCGCGTAGCGCGCATCCAGCAGGTCCAGGCGGCCTTGGCAAAGATCCCGGTTCAGTTCCAGGTTGTTGGCCGCTTCGTGCGTGCGCTGCACGTCTTGCTTGCGCTTCAAGCTGGTCTCTGCCGCGTCGATGCGGGCAACACAGTCGCTATCGGCGCGCGCCGGTGCGGCGGCGCAAGCCGCGAAGATCAAAAAAATGGCCAGTGGCCGAGGGTACTTTGCTGCCATGCGAAAAACCTTGGTGTGGCGTGGCGTGCATCATAACTGGTGCGAAAAGCGCTCGCGATTCTGTTGCGCCGCACGCCTGCCACTGCATGGAAAACCAGTATGGTGATTCGCGGGAACCGGTCTACCATCGACCACGGCTTTGTGATTCAAAAGACCCGAACCGCAACGGAATCGGGCGCCTGCCTTCCGGCTGAAGTTCTGTTTTATCAACACGTCACGTTGGAGATGAAAGAGAATGACCACACCCCTCATCAAGGTCGATCTGGACCAGTCCCCTTACGAAAACAAGCACATCCACAACCGTTGGCACCCGGATATTCCGATGGCCGTGTGGGTCAAGCCCGGCGACGATTTCGTATTGGAAACCTATGACTGGACGGGCGGCGCAATCAAGAACGACGACAGCGCCGACGATGTGCGCGACGTAGACCTTTCCACCGTGCATTTTCTTTCCGGCCCGGTGGGCGTGGAAGGCGCGGAGCCCGGCGACTTGCTGGTGGTTGACCTGCTGGACATCGGCGCCAAGCCCGACAGCCTGTGGGGGTTCAATGGCTTTTTCAGCCGCAACAACGGTGGCGGTTTCCTGACCGAACACTTCCCGCATGCGCAGAAATCCATTTGGGATTTCCACGGCATGTTCACGTCGTCACGCCATATTCCCGGCGTGAATTTCGCGGGGCTGATCCATCCCGGCCTGATCGGCTGCCTGCCCGATAAAAAGCTGTTGGACACGTGGAACCGGCGTGAACAGGCGCTGATCGACACCAACCCCAATCGCGTGCCGCCGCTGGCCAATCCGCCCGCGCCCAAGACGGCTCACATGGGCGCCTTGCAAGGTGCAGACCGCGATCGAGCAGCGGCCGAAGGCGCCCGCACCGTGCCACCCCGCGAGCACGGCGGCAACTGCGACATCAAGGACCTGTCGCGTGGGGCACGCGTGTTCTTTCCGGTCTATGTGCAGGGCGGCGGCCTGTCGGTGGGTGACCTGCACTTCTCGCAAGGCGATGGCGAGATCACCTTCTGCGGCGCCATTGAAATGGCGGGGTGGGTGCATATGCGCGTGTCGCTCATCAAGGGCGGGATGGAAAAATACGCCATCAAGAATCCCATCTTCAAGCCCAGCCCCATCACCCCCGCCTACAAGGACTACCTGATCTTTGAAGGCATCTCGGTGGACGAAGAAGGCAAGCAGCACTACCTGGACGTGAACGTGGCTTACCGGCAAGCGTGCCTGAACGCCATCGAATACCTGAAGAAGTTCGGCTATTCGGGCGCGCAGGCGTATTCGCTATTGGGCTGCGCGCCGGTGCAGGGCCATATCAGCGGGGTGGTCGACATTCCCAACTCCTGCGCCACGCTGTGGCTGCCCACCGAGATCTTCGACTTCGACATTCAGCCCTCGGCGTCAGGGCCGGTCAAGCACATCCAGGGCGGGGTGGACATGCCGCTCTCGCGCGATCGCTAAAGGAGAGCCGCGATGCCCATGTATGACTATTCCTGCGGCGCGTGCGGCGATTTTGCGGCCCTGCGGCCGCTGGCGCAGTGGCGCGATCCGGCGGCCTGCCCGCAATGCGGCGCCGCGTCGGGCCGCATCATCAGCGGGGCGCCGGCGATCTCCGCGCTGTCGTCCGCCGTGAATCGGGCACGTGCCGTGAACGAACGCAGCGCGAACGAGCCGCGCAGTTCGCGGTCGGGCCATGGCATGAACTGCGGTTGTTGTGGGGGCGGGCGCGCATCAGGCAAGACGCGCACCAGCGCCGATGGCGCAAAATCATTCGCGGGCGCAAGGCCCTGGATGATCAGCCATTGACCTGCAACGGCGCCACGGCAGCGCCTTGGATCTTGTGGCGCGACAAGGCGTCCGCCACAAACCCGGATTTCTTCATGGCTTCAACAAAGGCGGCCAAATACGCACTGGCCTTGTCGCCACGGCTCTTGGGCACGCCCATGGCCTGGCGAATCAGCATGAAGTGGCCGTCCAAGAGCCGCAGCCCGCCCAGGCGCGCGGCGTCGGCTTCAAGCTGCTGCTTCACGCCAGCCGCCACTTCCAGGTTTTCCTGCAAGAAGGTGTCGACCACAGCGGGCGAAGTCGGGGCGCGGAAGATTTCGGCTTGCTTCAATTCGCGCGTCAGATAAAGGTCGTAGGCGCTGCCCTTGCCGACCACCACGCGCACGCCGTCGCGGTCGACCTGCTCCATGGCGGTGACCGGCGAGTCCTGGCGCACCAGGTAAGCCCCTTCGATGACGACATAGGGGGCGGTGAACGCGATCTGCTCGCCGCGCAGCGGGTCAATGGCAAAAAAACCCACGTCCGCTTGTTCCGTAGCCACGGCGTTGACGGATTCTCCGGCTGACTTGAACACCACCAGGTCCAGCTTCACATCCAGGCGCCGCGCCAGTTCCGTGGCCAGGTCCACCGACACGCCGCCGGGCTGGCCGGTGGCCGGGTCGGTGTTCGCCAGGATGGGATTGCCCAGATTGATGGAGGCGCGAAGCGTGCCGGTAGGGGCAAAGGCGGAAAGCAACTCGTGGTCGGTCTTCATGGCTTCCTTGAGGGTGGGGCGCCGGGGTGGGGGGCCTGGGGCGCGGTTTGCATCAAGAATAGCCGGAACGGAATCATTGCGCGCGGCGCAGGACGTAGTGCGGGGCCAGCGGGCCGGTGGGGCGGGTGCCGTCGCGGTACAGCATGATCACCTGGTTTTCGGCGACGAAGTAGCGCTGGCTATCGCCCGAGGCGTCCAGCCGGATGGTGCTGCCGTCTGATTCCCAACTGAACGTGCCCGTGACGATCTCGGGCTGCGGCTCGCGGTCCAGGTATTGGGTCTGGCGTTCATAGCGCTCGCCCTTCATCAAGGTCAGCCGCGTCTTGATGCCGGGGCAATCGGCGCAGGGCAGGGTGCCTTCATAGCTGCCCGGCCAGTCCAGCGCGTTGCGCGCGGTGTGGCCATCGGCGGGCGTGTCGCGAGCGTCAGGCGACGAAAAGGGGGCGCAGCCGGCAAGCAGGGCAAGGCTCAGGGTGCAGGTCAGGGTGGTTTTCATCATGGCGAGCTCCTGTTGGTAAACGGGTTCACGATACGGACAGTGAATAGGGTGTGCTGAAACGGGATGTAAGGTGCGCAGCGTGGTCTTGGCAGGCAGGCGGCGCTCTGGTATGGGCCTGAGGTAGACTGCGCGCCATGGATCCCGAACTGCTCAATCTGTTGGTGACTCGCGACATGCCGTTCGGCAAGTACAAGGGACGCCTGATCGCCGATCTGCCCGGCCCGTACCTGGCGTGGTTCGCGCGCAAGGGCTTTCCCCCCGGCGAACTCGGCCGCCTCCTGGCGCTGATGCACGAGCTGGACCACAACGGCCTGTCGTCCTTGTTGGCGCCGCTGCGCGCTTCGCGGCCGGGCACGGCGCCGAAGCGATAGCAAGCCAGGTTTGGCCACGCGGGAAGCCCGCGAAACCGAGAGAAACATCTCTGCCGTTGCCGGTAGCGTCTTGGCACGCCGGGTGGCGGCGGGCGGCGCTACGATAAGCGGCGCGCTCCTGGGGGCATCCCCCGCTACGCTGTTGTGGATGGCCAGCGGGTAACGCCCGCCGCCCCGGGGCGCCTGCCCATTCAAGAGAGAGGTCTTTATGAAGAAATATTCCGTTCCGGCTTGCCTGCTTGCCGTGGCGTGCGCCTTGGGAGCCGTGAGCGTCTCGCATGCACAGAATGCCGCGCCGGCCACGCAGGAAATGCAGTTTCCCAGCCAGCCGTCCAAGGATGGCAGCCAGTCGCCGCCGTCGACCCTGCGCATGACGGTTACCCCCGCGCCAGGCTCCGGCCCCGTGGTGATCCGGGATTCGGCGGAAAGCCAGGCCGAATACGTGCGCTGCCGCGAAGTATCCGACCGCGCCGCCGTCTCCAACGCGCAGATGCAGGCCGGCGTGGCGCAGTGCCTGAAAGAACTGGAGCAGCGCCGCCAGCAGTAGCGCGGCGCGTCAGGCGGGCGCATGGTGCGGTAAGACGTTTGGCTCATCAGCCAGCCTGGGCGCCGCCGCGCCGGCCTTCGGGGGCGATCGGGGCGGGCTCTTCGAGGCAGGCGTTTTCGGGCGAGCCCGTGGCGCCGCAACCGGCGCGGGCTTGGGCGGCGTGGGTTTGGATGCTTCGGCCAGCAAGGTGTCGGGCAGCGCAAAACCGTCAAAGCTGGCTTGCGTGAACGGGTTGTTGGCCTTTTCGGCGGTGATCCGGTAGCGCATGGCGCCGTCGTTTGCCGAGAAACTCAAATCGACGCTATTGGCCGTTGCGCTATCCAGCCGCGCCTGGCTCAGCAAACGGAACATCGACCAGGACCCGCGATACGCCAGCCCGCTGCTGGTGCCGGCCGCGCTGACCAGCGTGATGCGGCTTTCCGTGGAGTCGCCCAGGTTGTTCGGCCAGATCAGCCCCACGCTGTTGCTGGCGCCATGGCTGTAGCTGATCAACTGGCCTTCCACGCTAAGGACGCTGCTGCGACGGCTGGAAGTCAGCCCCAGCGGCTGGATACTGAACTGCACGCCCAGCGCGCCCCGGCTGTTGAAGAAGGCGTCGCGGATGCGGTCGGCGGCCTCAAGCTGCGCCAGCACATCCATCCGAACCAGATACCCGCCCCGGCGCTCTGAATACAGGGCTTCGAGGTTGTCGTCGAAGAACAGTTTCAGATATTGCTCCTTGAACTGCGCCAGCCTGCCTTGTGGCCCGAACAGCGCGGTGAAATCCTCAAGCGATGCGTCGATGCGGCTGTTCGGGTTGAAGGGATAGCGTCCGGCCAGGCGCTCCTGGTAGTAGCGGTACACGTCCGTCTCCCAGCGCCGCTCAAGCTCTTTCAGGGCTTCGATCAACAGCACTTGCGACGATTCGTCGGCCAGCTTTTTTACCTGCCGGTTCAAGGGCTCGGGCAAGCCGACGGCCACACGCTGCAGGTTGCCGATCGGGTCCGCGCCCTTGAGCGCAAAACGGTCCAGCACCACCGCAAGCGCGGCCTTGCCGGGTTCGGGGCTGTCGTGCACGGTCTTCAGCGTGTCGTGGACACGGCTGATGGCGGCCATGCTTTCGTCCAGGTAGGACGGCTTGTCGCCCTTGGCCACCAACAGGTCCGCCAAGGGCGCGAAGGGCCGCGCGATGGCCGCCACCTGCGGCACGTTGGCGCCGGTAATGGCGTTGGCTGCCACGGGTTCGACGGTGTCGCGCGGCTGGCCGGCAGCGGCGACGCCGGGCGATGGTGGGCTCAACACGGTGTTGTCGCGCACTGTTTCTACCAACCGGCGCAGCGGCGCCGCGGGGCTGATCACGTTGCCCAACACGGTCACGGCCTGGCTCAGATCGTTGAAGTCAACGACCTCAAGCTGGTTCAGGCCGCGTTGCCAGGTATCGATGTAGTCGCTGCTGTACAGCGCGCGCACCCGTTCGGCCAACACCTGTTTGTCGGCTTCTGAATAATCAATCCGCTGGCGCTCGCCCAGCGTCCAGCGGTCGATCATGGCAAGGTCGGTGTAGTCCTTGCCATGCGCCGCGAAGTAACCGTGATACCCGGCCGCCGTCAACAAGGGGTCGATGCGGGTTGACGCGCCATCCTGCCCGGCCGTCGCGGTGGGATCCTTGTAGACGATGTCGAACGCGGGGCCGACTTCATTGCGCAGGTCCAGCGGCGAGTGCAGGATCTTGCCGGCCTGCTCGCGCATGGTCATGTAGACGCGCTGCGGCATGGGGATCTGCCGCAGGCGCTGCTGCACCTCGGCAATGCGCGCCTGGTTGCGGGGCAGTTCGGCATCGGCATACTTCATGGCGTAGTCCAGATGGCGCATCAGCCCGTTCTGTACCGATCCTTGGCCGGGAAAGGCCGCCTGCCATTGTTGCGTCATCCAGTCTTCCACGATGGGCGGACGGCGGTTCTGGCGGTCTTCGATCATGCGGTAGACGCGCAGCGCCGCCAGTTGCTGGTTGCTGCCGGAAGGCGCGCCGTTGATGGCGTTCATGACGCCGTTGGCCAGTTCCGGCAGAAAGCGCCTGGACAATAGCTGGAGATAAGCTTCGTCTACCTTTGGCCCGATCTTGCGGCCTTGGTACAAGCCCAGTTCCGAGACCACGGGCCAAGCCTTGCGGTAGTCTCCCACCACGGCGACGGCGCTGCGGATCTGGTCCAGCGGCTGCAAAAGGTTGCGGCCGGTTGGGTCGCTGCCGCTGTCGATCTTGTGCGCGCTGAACTCGCGGCTCTTCTCCAGCACCGACATCGCCATCTGCCGGTTCACGTCGTGATAGTGATACCAGCCCCCGCCCATCAGCAGGCAACCCAGTGCGGCGACGCCAAACCCCACCATCAGCGTGCGCCGCTTGTCGGCCATCACCTTCAGGTTGTCGCCCGCCAGGCCCGCCTCGGGGTAGATGATCCGCTGGAACACCTGCTGCGCTAAATAAACGACGGAACGGCCACTGGGTTTTGCGTGCGCGGTCGGTTTGGTCAGGCCATAAGATTGCGACGCGGCGTTGACGAAGGCGTCGCACAGCAGTCCCTGCTGGTAGACCGATGAGAAGTACACGCCGCGCGGCAAGGCGGGCGTGATGTAGCGGTCACTGCCCAGCACCTCTTCCAGGAAACCCAGCAAAACGGGGCGCATGCCGGCCAACTGGCGCACCAGCGAGAACAGGGCCTCGCGCGCCTCCATCGTGGCAGCGTCGCCCATCGCATCGAATATCTGCTCGTTCAGGCGCTGGATGAAGCCGTCGTAGCGCTCGGCCAGTTCTTCAAGCCAGGCGTCGTAGTCATGGACCGAGTCCAGCGTGAAGGTGAAGCCGAAGATGTCCTCGCGCACGGCGCGGGGCAAGCGTGCAAAGAACGGTTCAAAACCGTTAAGCAAGTCGAACTTGCTCAACACCACATAGAGCGGCGGCCGCGTGCCCAGATGCCGGCTCAGTTCGGCCAGGCGCGTGCGCAGCAGAATGGCCAACGCCTTGCGATCGCTGGCTTTCTGGTTCAGCAGCGTGACCAGGTCCACCATAAGCACCACCCCGTTCAAGGGGCGGCGGCTGCGCTTGCGTCCCAGCCAGTCCACCAGCCCAGCCCAAAGGCGCGCATGGGCGCCCGGCGGCAACGACACCCGCGCGGCGTAGCGCGCCGGCTCAGGGGCGGTGGCGGCAGGCTGCACGGGTGCGTTGGCATCGGGGGATGCGTCGACATCCGTCTCCGGCACCGGCGCAACGTCAGCCTGGCTGACCAGTTCGCCGGGCGGGTCGATCAGCACCGCCTCGTCGCCCATCCACCAATCAATGTCATAGGCCAGGTCGGGGTCGGCGAAGCTGCGGCGCACTCCCGCCTTGATTTCGTTGCTAAGTGAAAAGCTCTGGCTGGACCGGTTGATGAAGCTGGTCTTGCCGGTGTTTTCCTGGCCCAGCACCAGGTACCAGGGCAGCTCGTAGAGTGCGTTGCGCCCTTTCAGATTGGTGCGTAGCAGCGCCAGGCTTTGATCCAGCGCGCGCTCTTGCGCCTGTACAAAACGCAGCAATGGGTCGTCCTGGCGTTGCGCTACCGCGCCGCGTTCGGCTTCCAGGCGGCGGTTGCGGCGTCGCAGCGACCAGAGCCAGGCCAGCACCGGCACCATCAGGATCACCAACGTGCACACAATTCGCATGGGCAGGTCGGCCAGCGGCTGCTGGCCGCGCCAGGTCCAGTGCGGTCCCAACCACCAGACTCCGATCAGCAGAAACACAATGGCCAGTAGCGCCAGGATGGGCATCGCGCTCTTGAAATTACCCGCCACGGGCAATCCATAGCGCTTGATGATGGACCAGATATTTTTCATCGCATGACTCCTTAACCCTTGCGTTCCGCGTCGGCGGTGGGGCGCACGGGCATGTACTTGTTCAATTGTTCGGCAAGCTCTGGTTCCCATTCATGGGCAGGCAGCGCGCGTAGCGTGATGGCGACGTTCGTGTAGAGGTTTTCGGCCAACCAGGACAGCCCGCGCGAGGCCAGCAAGTCGGCCGCGATCACGGCGGCGTACGCGCGCTGGCGCGGTGATTCCGAATGGCCTTGTTTGTCTTGCAACCGCAGCAGCACGGTTTCGACGCCGTCGCTGTCCAATTGCGCGACCAGTTCCTCACGCATTTCGGCAAACGCTTGCCTGGGGCCGGCGCTGGCCGTGCTGCCGTCGGCGCCACTCAGCCAGGCCAGGGTTTCACTGTCGACAAAGGCGCGCCCATCGCTGAAGCAAAGATCCTGCAAGGCGGGAATGCGGCGCACGAAGCGTTCGGTGGCCAGGCGGATGGCGGCGGCGGCGTCCTTCATTTCAAGGCGGGCGGCGATACCCGCGGCCAGGAAACTGCCTCGTATCCAGTAAGGCGACGCGACCACGCTTTTTTCCACGCGCTGCAACAGCGCGGGGTTCACCGCGTTGCCGGCCAATGCCTCGCCGTAGCCGTCCACGATGTCGACGGGTACCGCCATCAATTCGGTGCGCGTGCCGTTGCGGGTAGTGGGGGCGGCGTGCAGATGCGCCCAGAGCGCGAAGCGGCGTAGCTGATAGCCGGTTGGGTCATAGACGTCCTGTTGATTGATGAATTCGGCCACGCTCAGCAAGGACCGCCGGTTTTCGCGTTCGTCGCCGGGCTGCAACGCCGTGTTGGGTGTGTTGAAGAAGGCTTCGTCGATAGCCTGAGAACGGGCCTGAGAGCCGGCCCGACTTCCGAATTGGCTTCTGGAAGGGTTTCCAGACTGGTTGCCGGACTTGCCGTGTTGCTGGCCGGTGGTGTGGGCCGGCGTCGCTGTGTCGGGAAAGCGGGTTTGTTCGACGCAGCGCGAAAACTGCGCTTCCAGGCGAGTCAGTTGCGTCTGATCCAGCTTGGTGTCGGGCGCGCGGGCTTGGAGGCGGTCCAGCGCCTGTTGTGCACGGGCCTGGTCCGCCTTGTTGAAGCTGTCCGCCGGCAGCGCGTCCAAGGCGTCGCGCAAGCGATCTGCCAACAGCGCCACCAGCCGACGCTTGCCCAGGTACCCGGTGGGGCCGGGCTTGGGGTGGCCGGTTTCCCAGTAGTGCTCGACCATGCCGGCCAGCACGTCAACCGCCTCCGACCAGCGCGGCCACGATCTTGCTTTCAGGCGGGCCGTAATCAAGTGCCCGGCCACGCGGAAATGCTTGCACTGGCCGCCCAGGTATTGGCGAGCGGCTTCATCGACGTACAGCCAATCCAGGCGTGCCTCTTGCAGGCCGCCCAACTTGATCATTTCGTGGTCGATGGCTTGGAAGGTTTCGTCTTCTTCATCGAAATGGCCGGCCGGGGGGGGGGCGTCCAGCGGCGCCAGCAAGGCCTCGATGTCTAGCGTGGCGTAGTGGGTCACCAGTGACAAGCCTCGCGTTGGCGCGACAACAGCGCTTGCAAGCCACTGGCGTCGAAGGTCAGGCCGTTGAGTTGCGCGTAGTCGCTCTCTATGCGCAGGCGCTGGCCCGCCACGAAGGGACGCAACTGGTCAATGGCGACCAGCCCGCGTCCGGCGTCCGCCACGTTGCCTTCGTCTAGTACGCGCCACGGTCGCGCCGCGGACAAGGGCCGATCATCCATGTACAGCTGAACGGTCATCTGGTGGCGTTCGAAGGGTTTCTCGGCCAACAACTGCAAGCGAGAGATATTGGACAAGCATGTGATGGCCAGGTAGATGGGCGGCCGCGTGTTCAGCGCGGGCGCTGAAATCACCACCCGCTGTTGGCCGGCAGGCGGCTCGTTCGAATCCGTCAGCAGGAACGTCGAGTCGCCATCGGATCGCGATGACTCGTTAAGCCGAATGATGTCGGACGCGCGCGACGAGGGCGGCAGCAGGTTGTCCGCAGCGGGATGGGGCGCCGCGTCGCTGTTGGAGGCGACGGAGGCGGACGTGCCGCTGGCGGAATCGGCATCCGGTGGCATGGCGCTCCTTGGGCTGCTGGGGGCGGGCGGCGTGCCCGCGGCCGCGTCGAAGCAGGCCAGCCGTTCGACGCCGGAAATGATCTGGGTGCAATGGCGCGTGGGCGTATCTGCGGCCAGCGCCGCGTGGCTGGCCGGCGCGGTCATCAACAGCGCAAGCAAGGTGATAACGGGTTTCATGAAGTGTGGTCCTCCCGGTCTAGATTCCACGCCTGGCAGCGGCGCGCCAACGTACGTTTGGGGATGCCCAGGCTTTGCGCGGCCCGGCTGCGAGATCCATTGACCTGTCTCAGGCGCGCCCGGATGACCAGGCTTTGAAAAGCGTCCAGCGCTTGGGGCAGGTTGTCGGTGTGAAGCAGGCCATGCAGCAGGTCGGCGCCCGTGCCGTGCTGGGGCAGGGCGGGCATCTCGGCCTGCGATAGGTCAAGCCGGTCTGCGCGTATGGGCTGGCCTTGCGGCGTTCTTTCGGCCGCCACCAACACCAGGCTGCGAAGCTGGCGCACATTGCCGGGCAAGGCGTGGGCCGCCAGCAGCGCCAGGGCGTCGGGGGCAAGGCCGGCGACACGGGTCTGGCGCTCGCGGTTGTGCTGCAGCACGGTGTGGAAGCTCAATGCGGGAATATCTTCCGGGCGCTCGCGCAGGGGCGGCAATGCCAGCGTCAATTGCCGGATGCGGAAGTACAGGTCTTCGCGAAACCGTCCGTCGCGGATCAGTTGCGGCAGCGGGCGGTGGGTTGCGCAGATCAGCCGGAAATCCGAGCTGTGTTCGCGTGTGCCGCCCAGCGGCCGGTACTTCTTTTCATTGAGCAGGCGCAGCAGCGTGCCCTGCAGCGCCATGGGCATGTCGCCGATTTCGTCCAGGAACAGGGTGCCGCCATCGGCCTCGGCAACGAGGCCCGTACGGGCCTGCACGGCGCCGGTAAAGGCGCCGCGAACGTTGCCGAACAGTTCAGCCTCGATAAGCTCTTGCGGGATGGCCGCGCAGTTGAGCGGCACGAACTTTCCGGTGCGCGGCGAAGCCTGATGAATCAGCCAGGCGGCGTGGTCCTTGCCGGTACCTGTCTCGCCGGTCAGCAGAACCGCCAGCGTCGAATCGGCAAAGCGCAGCATGTCCTCCCGTATGGTTCGAGCCGCCGCGCTGACGCCGATGAACTCGGCCGCCAACAGGCGCGAGGCGCGCTGCTTGCCTGAATCCGCCGCGGGTGTTTGACGCAGACTGCGTTGGTAGCGAGCGTCGTCGGCGGCATGAGCCTGCGCATGCAGGCGGGCGAACAAGGACTCGTGCGCGGCATGCAGGGCGCGCCAGACAGGGTCGGCGCGCCAGCGTGACACGGCGGACGCCGGCCCCGCCAAGACCAGCACCGCCAAGGGCTGCCGCCTAGCGTCCAGCATCGGCAGGGCCAGCAGCGCATGCTGCGTACCCAGGCGGTCGCGCAGCCGTTCAAAGCCCAGGCCCACGCCGACCAGCGCGGACATCTGTTCAATCTGGCACGGCTTGCCACTGGTCAGGGCATAGACCAGCGGGTCGTCCAGCGCGTCCATGCTGATGTCGGGTAACGAGCCGCCGGCGGCGTGGTCGACGCCCGCCATCGCCAACGCCACCAGCGTGTCGCCCGTCGCGTCGCGCACATACAGGCAGACAGCGCCGGTTCCGATAAAGGCGGCGCAGGCGGCCGCGAAGGTACTTGCCAAGGCGTCGGGCCGGGTGGCCATCGCCATGTTGCGGGCGGTGTCCGCTACGGCTAGCGCGTCCATGTCGCGCCTCAATCCAGATGGGCGGCGAATGCGCCCTGCGCCCAATGCAGCCGGGCATCCCTTAATGCCTTGCCCGCGGCCAGTTGCTGCAACACCGCCAGCGACAAGGGCGGCAGCAACTCGCCATCGATGCAGGCGTCCAGCAGGCGCGCCCCATTTTCATGGCGGGTGCAACGGCTGCGCAGTTCGTCGCGGGCGCTGGCGTCAATGGTCAAGGTGGCGTCGTATCGCGTGGCGAATTGCGCGCGCAGGCGTTCCAGGCGGCCGTGGATGATCTGGTCGAGCACGTCTTCGTCCAGGTAGCGGTAGGGAACCAATTGCATCCGCGCCAGCAGCGCCGGCTTGAAGAACGTGGCCAGGCGGGCCCGCAGCGCGTCTTCGGACAAGTCGGCAAGCGCGTCATCGTGCTGATCGAACCCGAGGTTCGAGGTCAGGAAGAACAGCACATTCTTGCAGTCGATGGGGCGGCCCTCGCCGTCGGCAAGCTCACCTTTGTCGAAGGCCTGATAGAACAGGCTCATGACCTCGGGGTGCGCCTTCTCGGCCTCGTCGAGCAGCACGATGGAATAGGGTTGCCGCCGGATGGCCTCGGTCAGCACCCCGCCTTCGCCATAGCCGACGTAACCGGGCGGGGCGCCAAGCAGGCGCGACACCGTGTGCCGTTCCTGGAACTCGGACATATTGATCGTGGTCAGGAACTGCCGGCCGCCAAACAACGCGTCCGCCAAGGCCAGCGCCGTCTCGGTCTTGCCCACGCCGCTGGGGCCCCCCAGCAGGAACGCACCCAACGGCGTGCCGGGCCGACGCAAGTCCGCGGTGGCGGTCAGCAGGTGTTTGTGTATGCGGTCGATGGCAATGTCCTGGCCTTTGATGCGTTCGCGCAGCACGGTGGGCAATTGCGTCAGGCGTTCCATCTGGCCACGGTTGATGGTGGTGGTGGGGATGCCGGTCCAGTCGGCAATGACCTGTGCAACCTGTTCATGCCCCACATCGGCGTGCAGCAAGGCGCCTTCGCGTTGCAAGTTGGATAATTCGGCCACCTTGCGGGCCAGGTCGTGGGAAGGATCTTTGGAATGGTCTGGCGCGAAATCTGGAGCGAATCCCGGGGCAGCGTGTGCAGAATCATCGTCCTCGCCGGTGTCATCCGGCAATGCGGCGCGTAGGTTGACGATCTGGTCCACCAGCGCTTTCTGTTGTTCCCACGCCTGTTGCAGTTGCGCGATCCGTTCGGAGACGTCCGCGCCGCTGGCGTCCAGCGCGGTGACGCGGCGCGGGTTGGGCTCGCGACCCGCGCGGGCGTCGCGGCGCAACTGCGTGAGTTCCGCCATGATCTGCATCTGCTCGTGTTCAAGCGCGGTCAGGCGGCGCGGCGGTTCGGCCAATGCCGTGGCGACGCGGGCGCTGGCGGTATCGAGCACGTCGATGGCCTTGTCGGGCAGCTGGCGGCCAGACAGGTAGCGCGCCGACAGGGTCACGGCGGCTTGCAAGGCATCGTCGCCGATATACACATGGTGCGCCTGTTCGTAAATCTTGCGCAGGCCGCGCAGGATATGAACGGCTTGTTCCTGCGTGGGCTCGTCCAGCTTTACCAACTGAAAGCGGCGTGCCAGCGCGGGGTCTTTTTCAAAGTACTTTTTGTATTCCGACCAGGTCGTGGCGGCGATGGTGCGAAGTTCGCCACGCGCCAGTGCCGGCTTGAGCAGGTTGGCGGCGTCGCTGCCGCCCGCCGCGTTACCGGCGCCGATGAGCGTATGCGCTTCGTCGATGAACAGGATGATGCGCTGCGCGGAAGCCTTGACCTCATCGATGACGCCCTTGAGGCGCTTCTCGAATTCTCCCTTGACCGAAGCGCCCGCCTGCAGCGCGCCCAGGTCCAGCCCCCAAAGCGCAACGTGGCGCAGCGGTTCGGGCACGCGCTGCTGAACGATGCGCAGCGCCAGCCCTTCCACCACCGCGCTTTTGCCTACACCCGCGTCGCCGACGACGATCGGGTTGTTTTTGCGCCGCCGGGAAAGAATGTCGATCATCAGGTCGATTTCGGCGTCGCGGCACAACACGGGATCAATCTTGCCGGCCCGAGCCTGCGCGGTGAAGTCATGCCCGTACTTTGCAAGCGCGGTGTCCGCGGACTCCTCCGGCGGCATGGGCGCTTGGGCCGCGGTATCCGGTGATTCCGAGGTTTGCGCGAGCAGCGATTGGAACGACTTGCGCAGCGCTTCGCGGTTGATGTGTTCGAACAGGGTGATGGCCGGCAGAGGTAGATACCGCCCCGCATTCAGCAGCGCCGCCAGCATCAGGCTGCCACCGCGCAAGCGCGGCTGCGCAAGTTCCAGCGAACCGAGTAGCCAAGCTTCTTGCAGCCACTCAATCAACAGCGGTGAAAACGTCGGGTACTGATCAGGCGCCGCGTCCCGCTCTCGATACGGGTTTGCGTCCGCGAGCGCCTGCCGCACTTCGTCGGCGTCCAAACCCGCATGCGAAATCAGCACGCGCATGTCGGACAAAGGCTGGTCGACCAGTTTGTACAGCACGTGCGCAACGGTAATTTCTGCGCAGTGTTGGCTCTGATGCACAGGCTGGCGGCTTCTTCCACGGCCTGGCGGCAAATGGGATTCAAGCGATCTATCAGGGAAGAAAGCTCAATTCGGATCATGAGTCGCACACTTCGAACAAAGTGGTAATCCGCAACGAGACCATGCCACGTCGTTTTTATCCATAGGAGGAATCAGAAAGCGGCTTGAATTGCGGCAAATACGTGGATCAATCGCGTGCGTTCACAAATGTTTTGCCGTTTTCGAATTCCTCCTATTGCGACCGCTCAGCCAGCCCTCTTAGCATCGTTGCACCACTTATCGCGGTTGCCCTGAGCGGCTTCTCCCGATTTACAACAGGAGCTTTCATGTCGAAGAAAATGGTCTCCGTCGCCCCGCCGGAACGCATCAACATCAAGTACGTTCCCGCCACTGGCGACCAGCAAGCCGAGATCGAACTGCCCTTGAAGATGTTGGTCACGGGGGACTTCAAAGGCCACAGTGAGGAAACCGCGCTGGAAGAGCGCCAGGCGGTGCGTATCGACAAAGACAACTTCGATGACGTGATTGCCGAAGCCGGATTGGCCTTGACGATGGAAGTGCCGTCGCGCCTTGGCGAGACCGGTCAGGAAGACGACACGCTGAACGTGTCGTTGAGCTTCAGGCGCATGAACGATTTCGCACCCGATGCCATTGCGCGCCAGGTGCCCGAACTGAACAAGCTGCTGGAACTGCGCGAAGCGCTGGTGGCGTTGAAGGGCCCGCTGGGCAACGTGCCGGCGTTTCGCAAGCAACTGCAAACGCTGCTGGCCGATGACAAGGCGCGCGTCGCGCTGGCCAAGGAATTGAACCTTGTGTTGGACAAGCCGGCCGCCTGAGCCGTGACCCCATTCGCAATGCCAACCCGCAATAAAAGGATACGAGCATGAAGGCCCAAGCCGCCGCCAAATTGGAAGATAAACAGACGATCGGGTTGCTGGAGCAGATCATGGCCCAGACCCGCATTGAACCCAATCACGAGGGTTATGCGGTGGCCGAACGCGGCGTCGCTGCGTTCATTTCGGAAATACTCCGAACCCAGGAACCGCAACAGCAGGTCAACAAGCAACTGGTGGACCAGATGATTGCGCAGATCGATCGCAAGCTCGGTCTGCAAATGGACGCGATCTTGCATCAACCGCCGTTGCAGGAGCTGGAGTCCGCCTGGCGTGGCTTGAAGTTGCTGGTGGATCGCACGGACTTCCGCGAGAACATCAAGATCGAGATCCTTCACGTCACCAAGCAAGAGATGCTGGAAGACTTCGAGACCGCGGGCGACATCACGCGCAGCGGCCTCTACAAGCAGGTGTACACGGCGGGCTATGGCCAGTTTGGAGGCGAACCGGTTGCCACCATTGTCAGCAACTACACGTTTGGGCCGTCTTCGCCCGACATCAAACTGCTGGCCTACGTGGCTTCCGTGGGGGCGATGTCGCACGCACCGTTCCTGGCCGCGGCCGGGGCTGAATTCCTGAACATCAAGAGCTTCCAGGAACTCCCCAACCTGAAGGAAGTGCGCGATATCTTCGAAGGCCCGCGCTTCACCAAGTGGCGGGGTTTGCGCGAATCCGAAGACGCGCGCTATCTGGGCCTGACGATGCCGCGCTTTCTGCTGCGCCAGCCTTACGATCCCCTGGAAAATCCCGTCACCAGTTTCAACTACCGCGAGACGATCGACGGCGCCCACGAGAACTATCTGTGGGGCAATACTTCGTATCTGCTGGCCAGCCGCATCACTGACAGCTTCGCCAAGTACCGCTGGTGCCCCAACATCATCGGGCCTCAGTCGGGTGGTGCGGTGGATGACCTGCCCGTGCACCTGTACGAATCGCTGGGGCAGCTACAGGCAAAGATTCCGACCGAAGTGCTGATATCGGATCGCAAGGAATTCGAGCTTGCTGAAGAAGGCTTCATCGCGCTGACCATGCGCAAGGACAGCGACAACGCCGCGTTCTTCTCGGCCAACTCGGTGCAAAAGCCCAAACTGTTCCAGAAGACCCCCGAAGGCCAGGCCGCGCAGACCAACTTCAAGCTGGGCACGCAACTGCCGTACATGTTCATCGTCAACCGCCTGGCGCACTACCTGAAAGTCTTGCAGCGCGAGCAGATCGGCAGCTGGAAGGAACGCCAGGATCTCGAGCGCGAGTTGAACACGTGGCTCAGGCAGTACATCGCTGACCAGGAAAGCCCGTCGGCCGACGTGCGCAGCCGCCGTCCGCTGCGTGCCGCCAAGGTCATGGTGCAAGACGTTGAGGGCAATCCCGGCTGGTACCAGGTGTCGCTGGCCGTGCGTCCGCACTTCAAGTACATGGGCGCCAACTTCGAACTGTCGCTTGTCGGTCGGCTCGACAAGGAATAAGGAGCCCCCAAGATGCCCAGGTCGCGGGGACAAGGCAGTTTGTTCGAACGGCTGGTCCCGGACGCCGCGCCCCGGCGCACCCGTAGCCGGCACGAGCTGGCGGCCGAACGCATCCACGCGATCAAGCGCCACCTGGAACGCATCTTGAATAGCCGGCGGGGCTGCTCGATGAGCAGCCCCGGCCTGGGCCTGCACGATTTCAACGATGCGGCGATGGGCAGCGCCGACTTGCTGCTGCACGTCAGCCAGGACATCCGCGCATCGGTGGCCGCGTACGAGCCCCGGGTCAAGGTCTTGAGCGTGCATTCGCGGCCTGACCCCGCGCAGCCGCTTAGCTTGAACTTCAGGCTGGAGTGCCTGGTGCCTGTCTTCAATCAGGAAGAGCAGGTAGAGATAGATCTGGTGATTCACCATCAAGACCGGTATACCCGGGTCGTTTGACCCCGGTGCCACGGAGACGGGAAAACATGCCGTTGCGAGGAAAGTTCCGCGAAGAGATCGACTACCTTCGGCGGCTAGGGCGCGAGTTTGCTCGCGACAATCCGCAGTTGTCGCAGTTTCTGGGTGACGAGGCGGCCGACCCCGACGTGGAAAGGCTGCTTGAAGGCTTTGCGTTCCTGACGGCCAAGTTGCGCCTGAAGATTGAAGATGACCTTCCCGAACTGACGCATTCGCTGCTGCAACTGCTTTGGCCGAATTATTTGCGGCCCTTGCCCAGCGCAACCATCATGCGCTTCGACCCCGTTGAACGGGCCATCACGACGCGGCAAGTCATACCCAAGGGCACGCGCGTGCATTCCTTGCCTGTCGACGGAACCCGGTGCGAATTTCGCACCAGCACGGACGTGGTGATCTACCCGCTGGAGATCGTGGACGTGAGTGACGCGCACACGCGCGAAAAGTCCATCATGCGCATCGACCTTGCGCCGTTGGCCGGCAACGCCATCGACTCTTTCGACTGCGACAAGCTGGACTTCCACCTGAGCGGCGACGACACCACCGCCATGACGCTGTATCTATGGCTATCGCGCTATCTGGGTGAGATCCGGCTGGAGGCTCACGGGCAGACACGCATTATTGCCCCACGCCAGGTGACGTTTCCCGGGTTTTCGCCTGAAGAATCGCTGCTTCCGTATCCGAAGAATGTGTTCGACGGCTATCGGATCCTTCAGGAGTACTTCATTTTTCCGCGCCGCTTCCTGTTCTTCAGCCTGAGCGGCCTGCGCTCGTTGTGGCCCGAAGCAACCACCCAGGGCGTGCGCTTTGAATTCCATTTCAACCGCCCCATGCCCGCCGACATACGTCTGCGCATTGGCGATCTGGCGTTGTACTGCGCGCCGGCGGTCAACCTGTTCGAGCAGGACGCCGAACCCATCAACCTGAACGGACGAGCCGTGGATCAGCGGCTGCTACCGGGCGGCTATCGCGGCGACGCCTGCGAGATCTTCAGCATTGACGAAGTCACCGGTTGGCAGCGGATCGCGGAGGGGCAGCGGGGCCGCTTCCTGCGGACCTTCCACCCCTTTGAATCGTTGCAACACGAGATCGAGCATGCGCGCGGCCGCCACGCGCTGTACTACCGAAGCCGGATCGAGAACGCGGTTGGCGAAGATGGCGTGGCGCATCGGATCGCCTTCATTCGCGGTGACGAAACCGATTACATCGACGAAGACGAAACCGTATCGCTAGCGCTGACCTGCACCAACCGCGACTTGCCCCTGGCGCTGGGCGTGGGCGACATCTGCGTGCAAACGCAGACCACGCCCACCTTTGCCACGTACAGCAACATCGTGCGTCCGACGCCGCCTTATCGCCCGGTGCTGGACGGCGCGTTGCAGTGGACGTTGATCTCCAACCTGTCGCTGAACTATTTGTCCTTGTTGTCGACTGAACCGCTGAAGGCCGTGTTGCGCGCCTATGACTTCGCGGCGCTGCACGACATCCAGCATGCGCGTGCCGGCAGCAAACGCCTGGACGGCATCGGCGATGCCGTTACGCAGCCAACGGATCTCTTGATGAAGGGCCTGCCGATCCGTGGCCTGAAGACACAACTGAAATTGGACCCGTCCGCGTTCCTGTGCGAAGGCGATCTGTATCTGTTCGGCACGGTGCTGAGCCACTTCTTTGCGCTGTACGCCAGCATCAATTCCTTCCACTTGCTGGAAGCCACCAATACCGGTAACAACGAGCACTACGAATGGCCATTGCAGACCGGAAAACAACCGCTGATCTAGCGGACCGCTTGCTGGCCGATGCGAAGAACTACGACTTCTTCAGGTTGCTGGAGCAACTGCACGGCCTGCACGACGACGACCTGGAAGCGCGGGATAGCCACGAGCCCGAGCGCCAGCGTGTACGCCTGAGCAGCTATGCCGGCCTGGGGTTTCCCGCGTCCGACGTGGCCTTGGCCGAGCGCATGCCGGCCGGCGCGCGCACCGACTACCACGTACAGGCCACGTTCTTTGGCCTGCATGGCCCGGATTCCCCGCTACCCGGCCATTACCTGGACCGCCTGGCCTATGAGTACGGCCAAGGCGTGGGCATACGCCCGGCCTTCCTGGACTTCTTCAACCACCGCTTACTGACGCTGTTGCATCAGGCCTGGCGCAAGTACCGCTATTACGTGCGCTTTCGCCGCGAGGCGCACGACCGCTTCTCGCGCTATGTGTTTTCGATGGTGGGCTTGGGGGACGTCGAGTTGCGCGGCGCAACCCCCATACCCTGGAGCCGCCTGCTGAGCTATGCCGGCGTGATCGCCAGCCGCAGCCGATCGCCGCAGGTGGTGGCGGGCATCGTTGCGCATTGCTTTGACTTGAAGCAGGTGAGGGTGCGGGAGTTCGAGCTGCGCTACATGCATGTGGCGTCTGGCCAGCGGTTGCGCCTGGGGCGCCGTAATGGCGTGCTGGGCGACAGCTTCGTGGTCGGTGCGCGAGTCCGCACGCGCTACAGCAAGTTCTCCATTGTTATCGGCAACCTGGATCAAGCCCGATTCCGCGAGTTCCTGCCCAGCGGCGAAAACTACGAAAGACTGCGCAAGCTGATCGACTTCCTGCTGCGCGACCCGGCCGCCTACGACCTGGAGCTGGGTCTGCGGCACGACCAGGTGCCGCCCTTCAACCTGGGTCGCGATACCGGCGCCCACCTGGGCTGGACCAGCTTTGTCCAGCACACGGCGGTGCGCCGGCCATTCACTGTCCGCATCAAGGCCCGTCTATGACCTATACCGACGCTCCACCACCCCTTTCACCAACCCATACCTCGTCGCAGCCACGGCCTGTGCCACGCTTGGCGCTCGTCGTCGCCAACCCCGGCGCGCTCGAGCACGGCAGCACGCCGCGCCACAGTTTCACCCCCGCGGGAGGCACCATCGGCGGCCAAGGGGCCAACTGGATGCTGACCGACAAAGCGGGGCGGGTTGAGTCCATACACAGCGAAATCGTCTACGAGGATGCCGCCTTCTGCGTGGTGGACCGCAGCGGCTTGACCCGCATGAACGACGCCAATGCCCCGCTGGGAAAAATGGTTGGCGCCCGGCTGCGCGAAGGCGATGTCCTGCACATCGGCCCGTTCCACGTGACCGTGCATCTGGACAGCCCGCACCAGGAACAGCTTGATGCCTCTCGCCATCTGGCGCAGTACGAGCTGGATGAATTGCTGGTAGGGGAGTCGGGCGGCCATGACGGCTTGCCGGCCGGATCCTACGTCTTTGACGCTGACGCTACGCCCCTTGCGTCGGACCGCGATTTCATGGCGCTGAGCGCACCGTTCGATGCGCGTGCCGACAACGACCCCTTGCGCGCACTGGATGAGGCGGAGCGGGCCGCCGCGCACGCGCCCGTCTTGATGGAGCCTTGGGACGTGCGGCGCGGTGGTGCCGCCGCGCCCACCCAGGCCGATCTAGCCACGACCCGATTCGAAGCCGTTACCGGTTCGCCCCTGCCATTTTCCGGAGTATCCCCCATGCCGAAGTCAGCTGGAAACCCGTCGACCCTTGCGTATCGCTTGAACAACAGGCAAGCCATGGTCGGCGACCCGAGCGAGGCGACCGAGCTATTGATGCAGGGCCTTGAAGTGCCCTTGGGCCCCTTGGATGCGCAAGCGGGGCAGGCGTTGTTGCGTGAAGCCGGGCAGGCGTTGAATGCGGCGATCAAGGGCATTGCCGACGTCTATACGGCGCACGGCGGCGACGCGCAACCACGTCGACTGTTGGGGCGCAACTTGCAACCCATTGAAGACAATCCGCTGCGGCTGGGTTTGGCTTACCCCGAAACGGTGCGAGCGATGTTCGCCAGTGACCGCAGCGTGGTGCATTTGTCGCCCAAGGCCGCCATGGATGAAAGCCTGGCCCAACTGCGCGCGCATCACGGCGCGGTGACGCAGGCCATTGAAGCGGGCCTGCAGGCGGTGTTGCGCAGCCTGTCGCCCGCTTTGCTGCTGCAACGCTTTGAACGCTACCGACCCGAGCACGAGCCGCAGGCGGACGCCAATGGCAATGCGGCGGCCAATGCCAACGACAGGGCCTGGCAGATGTACACGCACTACTACGAAGAGTTGGCCTCGACGCGCCAACGCGGCTTTGAAAAGCTGTTCTGGGACGTATTCGAACAAGCCTACGACCGGGTGTTGCGGGCGGAGGCCGAATGAAGCGGATTGTGCCCCTGCTGCTGTTGACGTCTTTGCTGGCTGCTTGCGGGTCGGTGGGCGACGTGCTGACCAAGACCGGCCAGATCCTGATGGATCCTTCCATCCCGATCGGGCCGCCCGACGAGCACCCCTCACAGGTGGGTTTGAGCCTGTACGCGGCGCCAGACGTCAACCCCAACCCCGCCAGCATGCCCGACGACGACGAAGCCGCCACCAGCGCCGCCACGGCATCCAACCGCGAAGCGGGTCCCTACGAGGTCAGACTGAAAAGCGATGATCGCCAGGATTTGATCGAGAGCCTGCGCGGGTTGTTGGAAGAGCTTGAAGACGGGCGCCCATCCCTGCATCCCCTGCGGCGGGTGGACACGGGGCCGTCGACGATCTTGCGCGATCCGGCCGCGCCGGAGCCGGCCCCGCCTGCCGAAGACACCATCGTGATGCGGGACTTGATGCTGAAGCTGGGCGTGTCCACGGATTACCTGCCCGGCCGGCAGTTTGGGTCGGGTCCGCAGGTGATTGAGCAAGGTTACTCGGGCGTGCCCTTGCCCGTGGGGGGCGGGCTGGCTGCGCCCTCGCCGCAAGGTGCGCTTGCCACATCCGCGCAGGAAGGGGCGGGCATAGGGCCGGTATCGGGCCTGTCCCTGGGGCTGGGCCAATACAGCCGTGCTCACAGCCTGCCCCCCGCGGAACCCGCGCCGCCGCCGCGCGGCGCCGCCACGCCGATCGCCTTCAAGGTGCTACAGCTTAAAGACGATTCGCTGCTGCTCAACGTTGACCCGGAACAACTGGCCAAGGACTTGAAGAAGGCGCTGGGCAGCACCTACATCACCGAGGACGATTACGTACTTCAGCCCGGCCAGTTCAAGTTCATCGACTTCGCCCGCATCGACAAGGCCACGCGCTACGTCGCGATCGTGGCGGATTTCCATGATCAGAATGGCGCGGTGTGGAAGCAGGCGTTCAGGCTGGAACCCAATGGCCGCCGGTACGCACTACTGATGACGCTGCACGGCAACCGTGTCGCCATCGTCGATGAAAGCTACCGTCCGCCGCAACCGAGATCCCAACCATGACTACACGCAACCCCGTCATCTGGAACGAGGGGCTGTTCGTCAAACCCCAGCATTTCCAGCAGCAAGCCCGTGCCCTGGAACACCATGCCAACCAGCGCATTGGCGGCGTCAGTGAACATCTCTATGGTTTGACCGAGCTGGAGCTTAACCAGGAATACCTGAGCTTTGGCAAGATCGCCATCGTGCGTGCACGCGGCGTCATGCCGGACGGCACGGTGTTCGACATTCCCAATGACCAGCCGCCGCCCGTGCCGTTGGCCGTCACTGATACCTCTTCCGTCAACCAGACCGTATACCTGACCCTGCCGTTGCGGTCGGACGGGGTGCTGGAAGTGCAATGGCCGGACACCTACGCCAAGGCGCGCTACGTGATGCGCAGCGAAGAAGTGCGCGACACGCACAGCCAGGAAGGCGACTACGTGGCCATGGACCTGGCCGCGCCCAACCTGCAACTGACGCTTGAACGCGAAGACCGAAGCGCGTTCACGGGCGTGGCGCTGTGCCGGCTGCTGGACCGTCGGCCCGATGGCAGCCTGCTGCTGGACGACGCCTTCTACCCCACCGGCATGTCGCTCAACGCCATCCCGCCGCTCAAGCGCTACCTGGGCGAGATCGCGGGCCTGATGCGCGAGCGTGCGAAGAACATCGCGGAACGCATCGGATCACCGGGCCAGGCGGGTGTGGCGGACGTAACCGACTTCAACTTGCTGTTGGTGTTGAACCGCTTGCATCCGTGGTTTTCGCACCTGTCCCGTCTGCGGCATGTACACCCCGAACAGCTATACGTCGCCTTCAGCCAGGCCTGCGGCGAGCTGGTGACGTTTACCGAAGAAGGGCGCTTGCCGCAAGAGTTTCCGGCCTACCAGCACGACGATCCCAGGCAGTCGTTCCGGATGCTTGAAGACACCTTGCGGCGCGCGCTCAGTACGGTGCTGCAACCGCGCGCGGTGTCGCTGCCCATCGAGCGCCAGCAATATGGCGTGTTGACCGCGGCGGTCCATGACCGCAGCTTGTACGCCGACGCGGACTTTGTGCTGGCCGTGCGCGCGCGCATGCCACTGGACAGGTTGCGCCAGCAGTTCATGCAGCAAACCAAGGTGGCCTCGATGGAAAAGCTGGGCGAACTCGTCAGCCTGCAGTTGCCCGGCATTCCCTTGCAGCCGCTGCCGGTGGCGCCCCGCCATCTGCCGTTCCATGCGGGCTTCACCTATTTCCAATTCGACCGCAGCCATCCGTCTTGGCAAATGCTACGGGATACCGCCGGCTTCGGCCTGCACATTGCCGGCGATTACCCCGAGATGGAATTGCAACTGTGGGCCATCAGGAGCCAATGACATGAATACTCCCGCCACCGCCGAGCGCGTCGAATCCGAATTCCTCCGAACCAGCACCACCGCCGAGGTGATCGACAAGGCGCGCATCGGTTTTGACACGATCGGCCATATCGACCGGGACGAAGACCTGGGCTTTCAGTTGCGCGGGCACGGCTACAACCCGCTGGTGGACGGCGCGCTGCCGCTGTTCGGGCTGGTGATCCGGCTACGCGGCTTGTCCGAATACCAGGATATTCAAAACCTGTACGCCACCGTGCGCGACCAGATCTCAGCGCTTGCCGAAGAGATCCGCCAGTACGGCTATGACGGCGCCACGCAACTGGCCTACCGCTATGCGCTGTGTACCTTCATCGACGAGGCCGTGATGGGAACGGCGTGGGGAGCGCATTCGCCATGGGCCGAGCGCTCGTTGCTGAGCATCAACCATAGCGAGACCTGGGGCGGCGAGAAATTCTTCACGGTGCTGTCGCGCATGATGATGGACGCGCCCCGGTACCGCGACGTGCTCGAGTTCAAGTACTTGTGCCTGTGCCTGGGTTTCAAGGGCAAGTACGGGCTGCAGCACAACCAGAACGAGGCCTTGCAGGTCATCATCGTGAAGCTGCACCGCATGTTGCGCGAGCTGCGCGGCGAAACCCCGGAAACCCTGACCGATGCCAGCGCCAACGTCGCGTCGCGCCGCTATCGTGTGGGCCGCCAATGGCCATGGTGGACCCCATGGGTCAGCGCCGTTCTTGTGCTGGCGGGCGTCTATGCGGCCTTTGCGCTAAGCCTGGGCAGCACCACGGAAATCGTTCTGCATTCGCTGGACGGCATATTGAAGAACTGAGTTGAAAGGCTGAGGGCGGCCATCATCCTGGCCAAATGACGGCCGGGGCTGGCGCAAACCCAAGCTTCGCAGTGAAGCAGGGCAACCCCATGAGGAGAACCAAATGAAGGCACCAAATGAAGGGGCCGGATGAGCTTGAACCGCGCATGACGCCCCCGTCCCGGCGAAGCGAGTACACTTGTCCGCCGTTTTGCTTTCAGCCCCAGAATTCTCCATGATCTCCACCGCATGCGGCGTCGACTTCGGCACGTCCAACTCCACCGTAGGCTGGAGCCGCCCCGACCAGCGCGCGCTTCTCGCCCTGGAAGACGGCAAGACCACCTTGCCGTCGGCCATTTTTTTCCACGATGAAGACGCGGAGGTCAGCTATGGCCGCGCCGCGATCTCCGACTATCTGGCGGGTTATGACGGGCGCTTGATGCGGTCGATGAAGAGCCTGTTGGGCAGTTCGTTGATCGATGGGTCCACGGAAGTCCAGGGGCGTTCGATTCCGTTTCGTGTGCTGTTGACCCGCTTCATCGCCGAACTGAAGCGGCGCGCCGAAACAGCCGCCGGCCGCGATTTCACGCGGGCCGTGCTGGGCCGACCGGTGTTCTTCGTCGATGACAACACGGCCGCCGACCAGACCGCGCAAGACACGCTGGGCGAAATCGCGCGCAGCGTGGGGTTTACCGATATCGAATTCCAGTTTGAACCCTTGGCTGCCGCCTTCGACTACGAATCGCAGATTGATCGCGAAGAGTTGGTGCTGGTCATCGACATCGGCGGGGGTACATCGGACTTTTCCCTGATCCGTCTGGGGCCGGGCCGCGCCGCCAAGGCAGATCGGCGGGACGACATCCTGGCTTACGGCGGGGTACACATTGGTGGGGTGGACTTCGACAAGCAGTTGAGCCTGGCACACGTCATGCCGCTGCTGGGCTTGGGCAGCCAGTTGCGCAGCGGCAAGGATGTGCCGTCAACGCAGTACGGCAACCTGGCGTGCTGGCACACCATCAACCAGGCGTACACCCGCAAGGCCGCTGAGCACTTTGCCTATATTCGCGCCGAAGCCGGCGACCGCGACAAGATCGACCTGTTGCTCAACCTGGTGAAGCAGCGCGCCGGCCACTGGGTGGCGGTGCAGGTGGAAGAGGCCAAGATCGCGCTGTCGGAAAACCCGTCGGCACGCATCGACCTGTCGCGGATTGCGCCGGAATTGGCGGTGGACGTGACACGCCCGTCGTTCGATGCCTGCGTGGGCCGCTTGATCGAAAAGGTCGAGACCACGGTGGGCGCGTTGCTGCGTGATGCGGGCGTGGCCACCGCGGATGTGGACACGGTGTTCTTCACGGGCGGTTCCAGCCGTGTGCCGCGTTTGCGCGAAACCGTATCCGCGCTGGTGCCGGGCGCGCGTAGCGTGGAAGGCGACCTGTTCGGCAGCATTGGCGCCGGCCTGGCGCTGGACGCCAAACGCAAGTTCGATTGAGCCATCGGCCGGGCAAGCGGCCGTGCGGCGTCCAGCGGCGGTGGTAAGCTGCAAGGCTTGCCCCGGGGCGGCTTGCCGCCTGCCTGTTTCAAGAGACTAAGACGCCGTCATGACCCGCCCATCCGCTGAAAGCGATACGCATCTTGTTGAAACGCTGGTGACCCGCGAAGCGCCGTTTGAAGGCAGTTTCCTGAAGGTTCGCCGCGACACCGTCAGCCTGCCCAACGGCAACACCGCAACGCGCGAATACATCGTGCATCCGGGCGCTGTCGTGGTGATCCCGTTGCTGGACGACGGCAGGGTGTTGCTTGAACGCCAGTTTCGCTATCCCATCGGGCGCGTCATGACGGAGTTTCCGGCGGGCAAGCTGGATCCGGGCGAAGACCCGCTGGTGTGCGGCAAGCGCGAATTGCTTGAAGAAACCGGCTACACCGCCGACCAGTGGGCGCACGCCGGCGCCTTGCACCTGGCCATCGCCTATTCCACCGAGATCATCCACATCTTCTTTGCGCGCGGCTTGCGCGCCGGTCCTCGGCAGTTGGATCAGGACGAGTTCCTGGACGTGATCAGCGCGGACCCCGCCGAGCTTCTGGCCGCATGCAGCAAGGGCGAGGTCACCGACGCCAAGACGCTGACCTGCGTGTTGTGGATGCAGAATGTGCTGTCGGGCGCCTGGAAGCTGGACTGGCAGGACAACGCCGGCTAAGGCGTCGTCCGCACATTCGTCGTCATGGCCGCATTTTCCATTCTGATCGAACCGGCCGGCCTGCGTTTTGACGCGGACGCCGGCAGTTCGGTGCTGCTTGCGGCGCAGGCGGCCGGTATCAAACTGCCCAGCTCTTGCCGCAACGGTACCTGCCGCGCCTGTATGTGCTTGATGCTGGAGGGTTCCGTGACGTATTCCGTGGAATGGCCGGGGCTGTCGCGGGATGAAAAGGAAGAGGGCTGGATCTTGCCCTGCGTGGCGCAGGCCACGTCCGCGCTGACGATTCAGGCGCCGCTAGCTGCGCCGATAGCGCCCGCCGAGCCGGTGGAGCGCCCACTGACCGGGGCGCGCCGCTAAACACGGCCAGTGGCGGCCAAAGGTAAGAGCGCGGCCGCCGACCCAAGCGCCATACCCACCGCCATGCCCAGCACCAGGCCGGCAAATATCGGCGCGCCCGCGCCCCGCGCCGTCACCACGCCCAACCTTGCACCCAGGCCCATGCCCACGGCCATGATCCCGGCGCAAAGCACACGTTCGGTCAACGGGGGCGCGGCGGGCCAGGGGGCCAGGGCGGCCAGCGCCATGGCGGCGCTGGTCACGGGCATCAGCATGGCGTGCCGCCACGCCATGTCCAGCAAGCCGCCCGGCGCGCCGCATTCGCTGGCCAGCAAGGCGGCGGGCGTGTGGCGGGTGTCGACCAGCAGGCCGATCAGCATGGCCGCCACGCAGGCAAGCCACGGCCCGCCGATCGCGCGCAGCCGTTTAGCCGCAGGCGTGGCAGTTCGCGTTTGCGTGGTCGTACCGGTCATGATGGCGCACCCAATCAGTCACGTCGAAATTCGGGCCGTTCTCATTGCGGCCCAAGGGGGCGAAGTCCAGATAGTTGTAGGCGCCCGCCAACCTTTCCACGCCACGTTCAAAGGCGGAATACGTCAGGAAGATGTTGCCGTCGGGATCGCGGGCAAAGGCGCTGGCCCCGGGCCGGTCTTCGATGCTGCCGTCGGCGTTGGGCACCGATGCGTGCATGTCGCCATTGAAGTCGGACCCTTCGGAAGACAGCCACGTAAAGCGCCAGCCCATGCGCCGCTTGAACGCGTTCAATTTGGCCAGCGGCGCGCGCGATACAGCCACCACCGTCACGTCATGATGGCGCAGGTGCACCAACGCGGCGTCCAGGTGGTCGGCCAGGAATGAACACCCCACGCAGCCTTCGTCCCATTCGGGCGCATACATGAAGTGATAGATGATCAACTGGCTATTGCCGCCGAACAGGTCGGCCAGGCCCAGCGGCCCGTGTTCGCCTTGAAACTGGTAGCGCTTTTCAACGCGCATCCAGGGCAGGGCGAGCCGGTCGCGGGCCAGCGCGTCCTGGCTGCGGGTCAGGGCTTTCTCGCGGACCAGCAGGGCTGCGCGGGCAGCTTCCCATTCCGGGCGGGATACAACGGCGTGGTCGGTGTGCATGGTGCGTCTCCTGAGTGGCGGGCGCTGAGACCCGCAACGGGGCGGGCCGTGCGCCCCGCCAGTGGGGCAAGCGGCAAGTCAGACCGGGCTTGCCAGGTGATCCGCGAGCCGGTCCATGGCGCCCGCCCAGCCGGTTTCGTGGCCGTCTCGGGTGGCTTTGTCGACAAACGGGGTTTGCAGGAAGGCCAGCTCGGTGCCGCCCTGCACGGGGGTGAATTCAAGGGTGATCAGCGAAGTGTCGTCCGGCGTATCGCGCCATGCCCAGGTGAACACCAGGCGGCGCTGCGGCTCGACCTCCTGGTATTCGCCGCTGGCGTAATGCGCCTGGCCGTCTTCGGTCACAAAGCCCACTTGATAGGCGCCACCCACGCGCACGTCGGTGTCGGCCTGCAGCACGCGCTGGGTGCCGGCGGGGCCGAACCATTTCATCAGCGCTTGCGGGTCGGTCCACGCGCGCCAGAGCCGGTCGGCGGTGGCGGTGAAGCGTCGGGTGAGCCGGAGCTCGATGGGGGTGTTGCCCTGGGCGGGGCCGGGGGCGGGGGTGTTGCTGGGGGCGGTGGACATGGGTGGATCTCCTCGTCGTGATACAGGTAGCGGGCCAGCGAATCGAGTTGGCCGGTCCAGAACTTCTCGTAACGCGCCAGCCAGTCGGATGCCGCCTGCATGGGTTGGGGCGATAACGTGCAACTGACTACGCGGCCGTCTTTGGCGCGTGCGATCAGGCCCGCGTCTTCCAGCACGCGCAGGTGCTTCAGGAAGGCCGGCAGCGACATGGCGTGCGGACGCGCCAATTCGCTGACCGTCGCGGTGCCTTGTTCCAGGTCCGCCAGCACGCGGCGGCGGGTGCCGTCGGCCAGGGCGGAGAAGACGCTATCCAGCGTGTCGTCATTTAAGTTAACCATAAGGTTAAGTATCTGCCCGCCACAACGCCTGCGTCAAGGCAATGACGTCAGGAATTTCCCTAGGTCTATTTGCCGCGCGGCTTGATGATGTCGCAGGCGGCTGCGCGCTCGCCCGTCTGGGCGCCGAAGCCCAGCAGGGCCTGGGCGCCGCAGACCGAGCCGAACATGCGCTTGCTGTCGTGCCCCACGCCGCCCACTTCAAAGCTGCTGTGATGCAGCGGCACGGGCTTGGCGCCGCGTGCGGCCAGCACATGTTCGTATTGCACGTAGCCGGTGCCACGGGCCAGGCGGGTGGCGCCCTGCGCCTCGGCGCCGCAGGTCTTGTCCAGCAGGCGGTGTTCGGGGTTGTTGTCCGCGCCGCCCAACAGATAGGTGACTTCGCGCGAGGCATAGCGCACGAACAGCCGGCTGTCGTCGGTGTCGCCCGCGTAGGCGGGCAGCTTGTCGGTGCCGTACTTGTATTGGTTGTAGGTGGGGCAGATGCCGCGCTCGTAGCGGGCGTAGCCCTTGCCGTCGGCACGCGGCCGCTCGTTGCTCAGGTACAGGTAGGACGAGGGGTTGGCGACCACGTAGCGCAGCGACAGGCCGTCGCGCCGCAGCGTGCCGTCGATATTGTTCAGGATGGCGTAGCGGTGCACCAACTGCGCGCCCGCCGAATGGCCGGCCAGCACGATGCCGGCCAGGGTGGGCAGGCGCTTGCGGTCATCCAGGCTGCCAAGCAGATCGTCCAGCACCTGGAAGGACGTGACGGGGGCGGGCCGCCCGCTGGCCTTGACGCTTTCGCCGCCGTCTTCCCAGTCGGCTTTACGCCATGCCGCCACGCCGCCAAACCCGGAGTCGATCGAGCCCGAGAAGCGCGGCGCCAGAATCAGCGTGTTGCGCGCCCGATCCGGGTTGTGCGTGAGCAGTTGCGCGACGGTCTCGAAGTAGCTGTCGGCATCCCGCTTGACACCGTGCACCACGATCACGATCTGCTTGATGTCGCGCAGGTCATCCTTGGCCAGGTTGCGATTGGCGTAGACCGGCATGTTGTAGCGGTGGCCTGGCTTGCCCAGTTCCACGGTTTGCCATCGCAGGGGCGCGGCGCGCTGGGGCGTGGGGACGGGCTCGTCGTAGTCGTACGGTGGAGGCAGTGGGGTCTGGGCATGCACGGCCCAGGGGGCCAGCAGCGCGGCCAGTGTAGCGGTCAGCACCAACGCCGCGTCCAGCCGACGCCCACGGGCCGGGCGCGTGGCGCCAGGCCCTACGTGGAATAAGGAAGGTGCGGGCGCGCAACGCATGGCGCGAAGGGCGTTCAGCAGCTCTCTTGGCCCAGCAGTTGCTTCAGGGCGGGCAAGTCCAGGATGCGGACCTCGCGCTGATTGATCTTGATCAGGCCCTCGCGCGCAAAACGAGAGAACAATCGGCTGACGGTCTCAAGGGTAAGGCCCAGGAAATTGCCGATTTCTTCGCGGCTCATGCGCAGCACGAACTCGGTCGACGAATAACCCAGCGAGGCATAGCGCTGCGACAGGTTCAGCAGGAAAGCCGCCAGGCGCTGTTCAGAGCGCATCGACCCCAGCGACGCCAGCATTTGATGCGAGCGCGTGATTTCACGGCTCATCAGGCGGCGGAACTGTTGTTGTAACGAGGGCAGGTGCGCGGCCACGCGGTCCACTTCGTTCAGGCGGATGACGCAAACCTCGGAGTCTTCCAGCGCCACGGCCGCCGACACGTGCTTGCCTTCCAGCATGCCGTCCATGCCGACGATTTCGCCGGGCAGGTGGAAACCGGTGATCTGGATCTGGCCGGTGGCGTCTTCCAGTTGCGTTTTGATGCTGCCAAAGCGCACGCCATAGACGGCGTCAAGGGGATGATCCAGCGAATACAGCATCTTGCCTTTTTCAAGGCGCACGCGCTCTTGCACCAGTTCGTCCAGCTTTTCCACTTCGGCGGCGGCCATGCCCACAGGCACACACACGTGACCCAACATACACGTGGAACAGTGGGCGGCATCCGGGGCAACGGGAACCCGTTTTTGCATACGATGACCTTTATAGTGCCCGGCGCGCCGGGGAGG
>NZ_JBHFIZ010000005.1:66703-187675 GCF_057334535.1 Achromobacter colocynthidis | reverse complement strand
GGGAAGCCCCCCACGGGTGTACAAGCGTGAAGACAAAATCCATTGTAGTCGGTTGTTACTACGGGTGTCTTACGGGCCGAGGGGTGCCGGACGCGCTTGCCGGTAGGCGACCCAGTCGTCTTCCGAAATGTCCACGGCCAACGCCCGGTGCGCTGGATCAATCGGATAGTACTGGCAGGGCAGGTCGAGGGCACCATCAAGCGGCGTCTCCAGCCGCGCTGTGATCTCGCGGCGCACAAAGCAGCACGGCTGCCCGGGGACGTATTCCTCAATCTCGTCCATCAGGGCGATCAGGGCCGGGTCCACACAATAGACATCGCCGCGCACCCGGCGCCCGTCAGCCACGGGGATCAGCCCCGGCCACTGGCCGAAATCCACCAGCATGCCGGGCACCGTGGCGCGCGCCACCCATTGGGCCGCGGGCAGGCCGCGCCGCGCGGCGGCTTGCGCCAGATCATTGATTTCGCCCGCGCGTAGGGTGCCGTAGATAAAAACGTATATGCTCATAAATCGGTTCTTCAAGCCGTCGAAGCCCAGCACGTCGATGCAAACCATGGGGCGGCAGGTGTTGAAATTCTCTCATCTGGCCGCATATTCAGGATATCGAGCCAGCCGGCACGTATCGGTCAGGCTCTCCAACAAGCCAAACGACCATTATGCGATTCGACAAACTAACCACCAAGTTCCAGCAAGCCCTGGCCGACGCTCAAAGTCTGGCCGCCCGTAACGATCATCCCTATATCGAGCCCGTGCACGTGCTGTCGGCATTGCTGTCCGATCCGGACAGTGGCGCCGGTAGCCTGCTGGCGCGCGCCGGCGTGGCGGTCAACCGCCTGCAGCCCGCGCTGGAAGCCGCCATGAAGTCCTTGCCGCAAGTGCAGGGCGACGACAACGTGCAGGTGGGCCGCGACTTGAACGCGGTGCTGACCCGCACCGACAAGGAAGCCGCGCGCCGGGGTGACACCTATATCGCCAGCGAATTGTTCCTGCTGGCGCTGGCCGACGACAAAGGCGAGGCCGGCCGCATCCTGCGTGAAGCGGGCTTGCAGAAGAAAGCCCTGGAAGCCGCCGTCGACGCCGTGCGCGGCGGCGAAAACGTCTCGGGCGCCGAAGGCGAGTCCAACCGTGAAGCCTTGTCCAAGTACACCCTGGACCTGACCGAGCGCGCCCGTCAGGGCAAGCTGGACCCGGTCATCGGCCGCGACGACGAAATCCGCCGCACCATCCAGATCCTGCAACGCCGCACCAAGAACAACCCGGTCCTGATCGGTGAGCCCGGCGTGGGCAAGACCGCCATCGTCGAAGGCCTGGCGCAGCGCATCGTCAACGACGAAGTGCCCGAGACCCTGCGCGGCAAGCGCGTGCTGTCCTTGGACCTGGCCGCGCTCTTGGCCGGCGCCAAGTTCCGTGGCGAATTCGAAGAACGCCTGAAGGCCGTGCTGAAAGAGCTGGGCCAGGACGACGGCAGCAACATCGTCTTCATCGACGAGCTGCACACCATGGTGGGCGCGGGCAAGGCCGAAGGCGCGCTGGACGCGGGCAACATGCTCAAGCCGGCGCTTGCGCGCGGCGAGCTGCACTGCATCGGCGCGACCACGCTGGACGAATACCGCAAGTACATCGAGAAAGACGCGGCCCTTGAACGGCGCTTCCAGAAGGTGCTGGTCGACGAACCCGATGTGGAATCCACCATCGCCATCCTGCGCGGCTTGCAGGAACGCTATGAAATCCACCACGGCGTTGAAATCACCGACCCGGCCATCGTCGCGGCGGCTGAACTGTCGCACCGCTACATCACTGACCGCTTCCTGCCCGACAAGGCCATCGACCTGATCGACGAGGCCGGTGCGCGCATCCGCATGGAAATCGATTCCAAGCCGGAAGTGATGGACAAGCTGGACCGTCGCATCATCCAGTTGAAGATCGAGCGCGAAGCCGTCAAGAAGGAAACCGACGACGCCTCCAAGCGCCGCCTGGGCGTCATCGAAGACGAACTGGAAAAGTTGCAACGCGAATACAACGACTTCGAGGAAATCTGGAAGGCCGAGAAGGCCGCCGTGCAAGGCACCCAGGCCATCAAGGAAGAGATCGACAGCGTGCGCGCCGAAATGGCCGAACTGCAACGCAAGGGTCAATTCGACAAGCTGGCCGAACTGCAATACGGCAAGCTGCCTGACCTGGAATCGCGCTTGAAGGCCGCCGAAGTGGGCGCCGCGCAGGCCGCCGAAAACGCCGAAGGCGACGGTAGCCGTCCGCGTCTGTTGCGCACCCGCGTGGGCGCGGAAGAGATCGCCGAAGTGGTGTCGCGCGCCACCGGTATTCCGGTGTCCAAGATGATGCAGGGCGAACGCGAGAAGCTGCTGCAGATGGAGGAATTCCTGCACAAGCGCGTGGTGGGCCAGGACGAGGCCGTGCGCCTGGTGTCCGACGCCATCCGGCGTTCGCGCGCGGGTCTCGCTGACCCGGCGCGGCCCTACGGTTCGTTCCTGTTCCTGGGCCCCACCGGCGTGGGCAAGACCGAGCTGACGCGCGCGCTGGCTGAGTTCATGTTCGACTCCGAAGACCACATGATCCGCATCGACATGAGCGAATTCATGGAGAAGCATTCGGTGGCGCGGCTGATTGGCGCGCCGCCGGGATACGTGGGCTATGAAGAGGGCGGCTACCTGACCGAAGCCGTGCGCCGCAAGCCGTACAGCGTGGTGCTGCTGGATGAAGTTGAAAAGGCGCATCCGGACGTGTTCAACGTGCTGCTGCAAGTGCTGGACGACGGTCGACTGACCGATGGCCAGGGCCGCACGGTGGACTTCCGCAACACCGTGATCGTGATGACGTCCAACCTGGGCTCGCATCACATCCAGAGCCTGGCGGGTCAGCCTTACGACGTGGTCAAGGAAGTGGTGTGGGGTGAACTCAAGGAAACCCTGCGCCCCGAATTCCTGAACCGTATCGACGAAGTGGTGGTGTTCCACGGACTGGAAGCGCAGCACATCGAGTCCATCGCCCGCATCCAGTTGCGCCGCCTGGCCGCGCGGCTGGAAAAGCAGGAAATGCGGCTGGAAGTCACCGAGCCCGCGGTGGCCGAGCTGGCTCGCTCCGGCTTCGATCCGGTGTTTGGCGCACGCCCCTTGAAGCGCGCGATTCAGCAGCAGATTGAAAACCCGGTGGCGCGCATGATCCTGGAAGGCAAGTTCGGGCCACGCGACGTGGTGCCGGTGGATTGGCAAGACGGCGAATTCATCTTCACCCGAACCTTGCAGTAAGCAGTAAGCAAAAGCAGTAAGCAAAAAGCCTGGCATTGAAAGATGCCAGGCTTTTTTTTGTGCCGCGTCCGGCGCGGCTGGGTTTTACTGACGGAGGCTACTTCACTGCGCAACCGTCACGAACACCGGATTCGAGTAGAACCACAGGTCGTTGTAGTTGCGCGCATTGATGGCGTTGAAGCGCGCAACGTTGTCGGCCAAGTCCACCTTGGCGTCGGGCAGCGGCTCGCCGGCGGCGGTTTCGCCGGCCACGTCCACGCCCAGGTTGGTGCCGCGCAGGCGCAGATACTGGCTCTTGTCCGCCGTCACCGTGGTCTTGATGACGTTGTAGCCGTCGGCGTCCACCGTCCAGTCGGCGCGCGTGAAGCGGGCCAGCACGCGCGTGGACGGGTTGGTGTCGGCGTCGTAATCGGGCGTGCCGGCGGCGGCGCGCGCGCCCACGTCGCCCACGATCAGGTCCACGTGGTTGACGGTAGGCTTGACGTAGGTGGGGTTGCCGCTTTCGATGGGGTATTCATAGTTGTTGCTGTCCGGGCTGCGAAAGCGGATGGTGACTTCCACCTTTTCGCCCTTGGTGGCTTGCAGTTCGCCGCCCATGTGCACGGTGCCGGACGCGCCTTGTGCCTGGAAGTCCAGGGCGTCGATCAGGTCGCCGAACACGCCGAACACGCGGCCGCTCTTCAGGCCGGCCACCACCGCCGCCATGTTGTCGCCGTCTTTCCACACATGCGTCTTGGCGTATTCTCCGGGCGCATAGCCCGAGCTATACAGGCCCGAGGCCGTGCGGAAGTGGTAGTCGGAATCCGCCACTGTCCAGATGCGCCGGCCTTCACCCAGCAGCGCGTCCCAGGTGCCGCCCAGATGCGCCACCAGGTAGTCCACGCCGCCATAGGTGCGGTTGGGCAGGAAGGCGTTGGTGTAGGCCGAGGCGTAACCGCCGCGATCCGGCTCCATCTGGTTGCCGACCATGCCTTCGATGGCGAAGAAGACGTTGGGCGCCAGGTCGTTCATCTCGCGCAATTGCGCCACGGTGTACTTGCCCGCGTAGCGCGAGGGGTGGTTCAACAGCATGTAGCTGTCGGGATGCTTGTCGCGCAGCCACTTCAACGCCGCCAAGGAATCGGCATGCGTGGTGTAGGCACGGGTTTCACCAGACAGGCGCGACACCAGCAAGGGGTCGAACAGGGCGGGGGCGCGGTTGGTGAACAGGTATTCGAATTCGGCCACGGCCGTGAGCGACTTGTCCGACAGCGGGTCATCGGTGCCAATGCCGATGTTGACGTGGTCATGCGTGGGCATGTCCCATTCGAAGGACGAGAAAATGATCTTGCCGGCATAGCGGCCGGCAGCCTGCGCGGTCTTGATGAAGGGCACTTCATACAAGGCCATGCCGGTGGAAAACGGAATGGCGCCGCCAGCCAGCGCCGTGCCGGTATGGTCGCGCCCCGACAGCCGCAGATGGTTCGAGAGTGCGGCCCAGTCCAGCTTGTAGCGGTCAAAAGCCTGGTCCAGCGCGCTTTCCAGGCTGACTTGCGCGTCGTCCGATTGGTAGGTGTGCACGTGCAGGTCGCCTGTGGTCCAGGCGCCGGTTTCGACGGGCTTGGGGTCCACGGGCGGGGCGGGCTCGGTGACGACCGGGGGCGTGGGTTCGACGACGGCTTCATCGTCGTCATCGCTACCGCCGCAGGCGCTCAACAGGGTGACGCAAGCCAGGGACAAGGGCATGATGGCCCGGCGCAAGCGGGATACTTCGAACTGCATGGACACACTCCAACGTCGCGCGGCCCGCGAAGGCAGGCCGCAAAACGCGGAACTATGCCCGTGGCGGGTGACGCGGCCGTGACAGCAAGGCGTGGGCGTTCACGCAGCTACTACATGCCGCTACTACATGCCGCTACTACATGCCGCTACGACACCCATGCGCCACACGCATTGCTACGCGCAGCTGCTACACGCACTCGCTACGCATTCGGCGTGCGTGCCTCGGCCAGCGCTTGCTGGATGATGGCGTTGGCGGTCCAGCGCACCACGTCCGTGACGGCGGGCAGGTCCAGGTGCCAGATGTCTTTCAAGACCAGGAACACTTCGGTGCCGTAGACCAGCGACAGCGCTTGCGCCACGCGGTCCTGCTGCGCCGGGGTCAGCTCGCTTGCCAAGGGCGCGATGGCGCGCTTCAGGATGTCGACGCGGTGGCCGCGCACCAGCCTGGGGTCGGCGGCGGGCTTGCCTGCGTTGGCTTCGGCGTGCTGCTGTAGCGACACCATGATGGCCGCGCGCAAGGGCGCCTCGTGCGAGGCCAGCCGGGGGTAGGCGAAGCGCAGCAGTTCGTCGACGCGGGTGGCGGCGTCGGGCGCGTCGGAATCCCAAGCCAGGATGGGCCCCAGGCTTTCGTCCACCACCGCCGCGATCAACGCGCTTTGGCTGGGAAAGTAGCGATACGCCGTGGCGCGTGACACCTGGGCGTGTTCGGCCAGTTCGGCGACCGATGGCGTGATGCCTTGCGCCATCAACTGCTGGGCGGCGTCCAGCAAGGTTTTGCGCATGCGCGCGCGCGGGCCGTGCGGCGGCTCGCCGCTTGCTGCCGCCTGCGGGCTGGCGGGCGCGATCAGGCGCGCGGCCGAGGGCGGGCGGACAGGGGGCGAGGTTTGACGTGAGACTGGTGTCTCAGTATGATTCTTTCGTCTCATTTCTTGATTCTACTGGCCTGTTTGGACCTTCATCGGGACCTTACATTTAGGCCTCACATATCGAGGCGCGCACCGAGTGTAGCCGCCCACGGAGGAGCCATGACGCATTCAAATCAGCAGGTCTTTGTTGCCGCCACCTATGACACCAAGGGCCAGGAAGCCGAGTACGTGGTGAACCTGCTCAAGCGCGAAGGGCTGGACGTGGTGTCGGTGGACGTGTCCACCACGGGCGCCGCCAGCACGGCGCAGATCCAGGCGCGCGACGTGGCGGCCAGCCACCCGGGTGGGGTGGACGCCGTGTTCACCGGCGACCGGGGCACGGCCATCGCGGCCATGGCGCTGGCCTTTGAACGCTACGTGGCCAGCCACGCGGGCATTGGCGCCATGTTGGGCCTGGGCGGCTCGGGCGGCACGGCGTTGATCACGCCCGCCATGCGCGCGCTGCCGATCGGCACGCCCAAGGTGATGGTGTCCACGATGGCCTCGGGCAATGTCGCGCCCTATGTCGGCCCGTCGGATATCGCCATGATGTATTCCGTGACGGACGTGGCCGGCCTGAACCGCATATCACGCCGCGTGCTGGCCAACGCGGCGGGCGCCATCGCGGGGGCGCACCGCATGGCCGCCGCCAATGCCTCCACCGGCGACGGCGACAGCCGCCCGGCCGTGGGCATCACCATGTTCGGCGTCACGACAGCTTGCGTGCAGCAGGTGACGCCGCTGCTGGACTCGCGCTACGACTGCCTGGTATTCCATGCCACGGGCACGGGCGGGCAGTCGATGGAAAAGCTCTTGGACAGCGGCCTGCTTGCCGGTGTGCTGGACCTGACCACCACCGAAGTCTGCGACTTCCTGTTTGGCGGCGTGCTGGCCTGCACCGAAGACCGTCTGGGCGCCGTGGCCCGCACCGGCGCGCCGTATGTCGGCTCGTGCGGCGCCTTGGACATGGTGAACTTCGGCGGCATGGACACCGTGCCCGAACGCTATCAAGGCCGCACGTTCTACCCGCATAACCCGCAGGTGACGCTGATGCGCACCACGGCCGAAGAGAACACGCGGCAGGGCGAATGGATTGCCGCGAAGCTGAACCAATGCAACGGGCCGGTGCGCTTTTTGATACCGGAAGGCGGCGTGTCGGCGCTGGATGCGCCGGGCCAGGCATTCTGGGACCCCGAGGCGGATGCCGCGCTGTTCGCCGCGCTGGAAAAGCACGTGGTGCAGACGCCGGACCGCCGCCTGGTGCGCGTGCCCTGCCATATCAACGACCCCTTGTTCGCCCAGACAGCGGTCGACCAATTTCTTGAAATCGCTACCCGCTAAGGATCGCCGCCATGCCGCGTTTTGACCGTAATGAACTGCTGGAAAAGTTTCGCGCCATGGTGCGCGCGCGCACGCCCATCGTGGGCGGCGGCGCGGGCACGGGCTTGTCGGCCAAGTGCGAGGAAGCGGGCGGTATCGACCTGATCGTCATCTATAACTCGGGCCGTTACCGCATGGCGGGCCGGGGTTCGCTAGCGGGCCTGCTGGCGTATGGAAACGCCAACGAGATCGTGGTCGACATGGGCCGCGAAGTGCTGCCCGTGGTGAAGCAGACGCCGGTGCTGGCGGGCGTGAACGGCACGGATCCGTTCTGCGATTTCGACGTGTTCCTGGACGACCTGAAACGCCAGGGCTTCTCGGGCGTGCAGAACTTTCCCACCGTGGGCCTCATCGACGGCACCTTCCGCGCCAATCTCGAAGAAACCGGTATGGGCTACGCGTTGGAGGTCGACATGATCCGCCTGGCGCATCAGAAGGGCATGCTGACCACGCCCTACGTGTTCAACGAGGACGACGCGGTGGCCATGGCGCAGGCGGGCGCGGACATCATCGTGGCGCACATGGGCCTGACCACGGGCGGCTCCATCGGAGCTGAAACCGCGCAGACGCTGGACGGCTGCGTGGCGGCCATCGACCGCATCGCCGCCGCCGCGCTGGCGGTGCGGCCCGACATCATCGTGTTGTGTCATGGCGGCCCCATCGCCACGCCCGAGGACGCCGCCCACGTGCTGCGCGCCTGCAAGCATTGCCACGGCTTCTACGGCGCCAGTTCCATGGAACGCCTGCCCACCGAACAAGCGCTGACCGCCGCCACGCGCGAGTTCAAGAATCTGAGCTTTTGATTCAGGCTGTTGATGCATGCGGTGGATTCAGCCTATTGACTAAGACCCGGCTCCGGCTTCGGCCTGCCGGGAATTTCTCGCACCCGCTTGCAGCCGGCGGGCAGCGTCGCCGTGCGCAGGTAATCATGAATAGCGCGGATCAGCGCATGGCTTGCCGGGCTTAACGGATATTCCTTGTGCCGGATGATGCACACCGTACGCACGACGGTCGGGCGCGCCAGCAGCGCATAGGCCAGCCCGGGTTCCCGTACTCGTTCAGCGGCCAACGCGGGCAGCAGGGCCACCCCTAACCCCGCCTTGACCAGCGCCGCCTGCGACGTAGTGCTGGACGCTTCATAGAACGGCGCGCCCGCCTCGATCGGCAGGTCGGCGCGGGCGCGCAGCAGCGCCATGATGCCGGTTTCGTCCACCACCCCCACCAGCTTGCGCCCCGCCAGGTCCGACCATCGCATAGTGCCGTCGCGGCCCGGGCGCAGGCTATCGTCATCGGCGCGGTAGAGCACGCCGAAGCGGTCTTCCAGCAAGGGGTCAAAGCGCAGCCCCGGCGCATCGGCCCAGCGGCTGGTCAGGCCGAAGTCCACCTCGCGGGCGGCCACCTTGCGCTGGATGCGGCCGGAATTATCGTCGCTAAGGTAAAGGCGCACAGCGGGGTATTGCGCGGCGAAGGCCGTGGCGGCGGGCGCGATGATCTGCGTGATGGCCGATGGCGCCGCCGCCACGCCCACGCGCCCGCGCTCAAGCGCGCCAAAGCGCACCACGTCTTCGATCACGCCATCAAAATCCGCCAGCAAGCGCATCACGCGCGGCAGGAATTCTTCGCCCGCCGCGGTCAGCAGCACGCGCCGGCTGGTGCGCGCAAAAAGCTGCGTGGCCAAGGCGTCTTCCAGTTGTCGCACCAGGCTCGTCACGGACGATTGGGTCTGGAACAAGCGCTTGGCCGCGTGCGTGAAACTGGATTCCTGTGCCACCGCGACGAACGCGGTCAGGTGCTTCAGGGTGACGTGCTTGGGTAGGCGATTCATTTCAAATCACGATAGATAGATCAATAAAAACAATTTTTCCAGATTGATCGCGCCGACGATACTAGGGGCTTCATCCAGGCAGGACAATCATGCGGCACGAACAGTTGGATCTGATCATTGAAGGCGGCTGGGTCATCGACGGCCTGGGCGGCCCCAGGCTTCGCGCGGACGTGGGCGTGGCGGGCGAACGCATCGCGGCCATTGGTGACCTGTCGGGCGTGAGCGCCACGCACCGGGTGGCGGCGCACGGCAAGATCGTGGCGCCGGGCTTTATTGATTCACACGGCCACGATGACCTGATGTTCGTGGAAAAGCCTGGTCTGGAATGGAAGACCAGCCAGGGCATCACGTCGGTGGTGGTCGGCAATTGCGGCGTCAGCGGCGCGCCCGCGCCCTTGCCTGGCAACACGGCGGCGGCGTTGGCGCTGCTGGGCGAAACGCCCTTGTTTGCCGACATGCACGCCTACTTCGACACCTTGCGCGCGCAGCAACCCATGATCAACGTGGCGGCGCTGGTCGGCCACGCCAACCTGCGGCTGGCCGCCATGCGCGACCCCACCACCGCGCCCACACCGGCCGAGCAGGACGCCATGCAGCGCATGCTGGCCGATGCACTGGCGGCCGGCGCGGTGGGTTTCAGCACGGGCCTGGCCTACCAGCCGGGCGGCGTGGCCGAGCAAGCGGAACTGGACGGCCTGGCGCGTGTGGCCGCGGCCCACGGCGCGCTGCACACCAGCCACATCCGCAACGAGGGCGACGAGGTCGAGGCCGCCGTGGACGAAGTGCTGTCCGTGGGCCGCAACACGGGTTGCGCCACGGTGCTGTCGCACCACAAATGCATGATGCCGCGCAACTGGGGCAAAAGCCGCGCCACGCTGGCCAACATCGACCGGGCTCGCGCCGAGGGCATCGACGTGGCGCTGGACATCTATCCGTATCCGGGCAGCTCAACGATCCTGATCCCCGAGCGCGCCGACAGCATCGACGACATTCGCATCACGTGGTCAGTCCCGCATCCCGAATGCAGCGGCGAATCGCTGGCCGATATCGCCGCGCGCTGGGGTTGCGACAAGACCGAAGCCGCGCAACGCCTTTGCCCTGCCGGCGCCATTTATTTCGCCATGGACGAGGCCGAGGTGCAGCGCATCTTCAAACACGAATGCTGCATGGTCGGGTCGGACGGCCTGCCCAACGACGCGCATCCGCATCCCCGCCTGTGGGGCAGCTTCACGCGCGTGTTGGGCCGCTATGTGCGCGAAGCCCAACTGCTGACGCTGGAAGCTGCCGTGGCCAAGATGACGGCCTTGCCCGCGCGCGTGTTCGGCCTGGCCGAACGCGGCCAGCTCAGCGTCGGCGCCTGGGCGGACATCGTGGTGTTCGACGCGGATACGGTGGCCGACTGCGCCACCTGGGACGCGCCCACGCTGCCATCCATTGGCGTTGAACACGTGCTGGTCAATGGCCAGCCGGTGTTTCCCGCCACGCCGGGCATGACACGGCCCGGCAAGATATTGCGGCGCGAGGCCGCTCACAACAACAACCCCAAGGAGATCAACCCATCATGATGCGCAAGACACTGATTGCCGTGGCGCTGGCCGCCGTGCTGCCTGCCGCCCACGCCGCTTTTCCAGACCATCCCATTACCTTGATCGTGCCGTTTCCGGCCGGCGGCCCCACCGACATCGTCGGGCGGGTGGCGGCGGCGAAGGCGGGCGAGATCCTGGGCCAGCAGATCGTGGTGGAAAACCGCACGGGCGCGTCCGGCACCATCGGCATGATGGCCACCGCGCGCGCCAAGCCGGACGGCTACACCCTGGGGCTGGCCACCGTCAGCACCCACGGCACCGCGCCGCACCTGTTTCCCAAGCTGGGGTATGACCCGGTCAAGGACTTCACGCCTATCAGCAACCTGGTCACCAGCCCCAACATTCTTAGCGTCAACCCGAAATACCCGGCGAAGACTCTGGCCGAATTCGTCGAACATGTGCGCGCCAATCCGAACAAGGACGGCTACGCCAATGCCGGCGCGGGCGGCGTGAATGACCTGGGCATGATCTGGTTCATGCAGTTGATTGGCGGCAAGATGAACAGCATTTCGTACCGGGGCTCGGCGCCTGCGCTGACCGACACGGTGGGCGGCGTGGTGCCGGTGATCTTCGACAATTTCCCGTCGTCGCTGCCCTACATCAAGAGCAAGCATCTGCACGCGCTGGCCATCACGGGCGCCCAGCGCAACCCGCGTCTGCCGGATGTGCCGACGTTTGCCGAGCAAGGCTACAAGGATTACGACGTTACCGCCTGGTACGGCGTGGTGGGCCCGGCGGGCATGCCGGCCGACGTGCGCGACAAGCTGGCGCAGGCCTTTGCCCAGGCGATGCGGGACCCGGCCACGGCCGCGAAGATGGAGGAGACGGGCGCGTTTCCGCTGGGTAATACCCCGGCTGAATTCGGCGAGCAGATCCGCACCGAACGCGACCGCTGGAAGACGGTGATCGACCGCGCGCAGATCAAGCTGCAATAAGCAACGCGGGTCGGGGCACGTACCAAAGCGTGCCTAGTACACGTCGCGCCGGTAACGGCCGGCGTGTAGCAGCGCTTGTAGGGGCTCCGCACCCAGAATGTCTTCCAGCGCGGCATCCACGCCCGCCGCCATGCCTTGCAGGCTGCCGCAGACATAGATCGCGGCGCCCGCCGACACCCATTGCCGCACGGTGTCCGCTTCCTCGCGCAACACCTGCTGCACGTACCGGCGTTGGGGCTGGTCACGCGAATAGACCGTGTCCACCCGTTCCAGCGTGCCGTCTTCGCGCCAGGCGCTGATGTCGTCGCGGCAGAAGGCGTCATGCGCAGCGTTGCGCTCGCCGAATATCAGCCAGTTGCGACGATGGCCCGCCGCGCAGCGCGCCTTGATCAGCGCGCGCAGCCCGGCCAGCCCGGTGCCGTTGCCCACCAGGATCATCGGGCGCGCATCGTCGGGCGCATGAAAGTTGCGATTGCTTCGCACGCGCAGGTCGATCTGTTCGCCGACCTGGGCCACGTGGGTCAACCACCCGCTACCCACGCCCAGCCCGCCATCCGCGCTGCGCATCTGGCGCACCAGCAGATCGATGGCGCCGTCTTGCGGCAGCGACGCAATGGAATATTCGCGGTGCGTTTGCAGCGGCCCGCCGAGCTCCAGGCGCGGACCAATTTCCGCGATATCGCCGGCCTGCCAGTGCGCTGCCTGGCCGGTCGGCGGCGTCAACGTCAGCAAGTAGCAAGGTCCGCCCTGGCTGCCGGGATTCAGCAGTGTGCGCGCCGCCAGCCGCCAGGGTTCGTAGACCGGGGCTTGCCAGTCGGGCAGGTCGCTACGGCCGGCCAGCAGGCCCAGATGATGTTGCCAGTGGCGCAGCGCGGCAGGGTCGTCGTTGTCCACTTCCACCAGGTCGAACAGCGGCGTGGCGCCTTGCGCATGCAGCCAGTCATCAAGCTGATGCCCAAAGCCGCAGAAATGCGCGTATTCGCTGTCGCCCAGCGCCAGGACGGCGGTTTGTGCGCCGGCCAGTGCGCGTGTGTGCACGGCCTGCATCTGGCTGGCGAACGCGGCGGCCGAGTCGGGCGGATCGCCTTCGCCATAGGTGCTGACCACGAACAGCATGCGGCGGTAGCCGGACAGGCGGGCCAGGTCCAACTGACCAAGCTCGGCCACGCGCACCGTCAAGCCGCCCGCGCGCAGGGATTCGGCGGTTTGCGCCGCCAAGGTTTCGGCATAGCCCGTCTGGCTTGCGTAAGCGACCAGCAGCGCATCGTCGGCGGCGGGGGCGTTCAGGGCTTGCAGCGCCTGCGCCTGCCGCGCCTTGTGTTGCTGTGCACGGCGCCATGCCCACAGGCACAGCAGCAGCCATAGCGTGATGACGCCAGCGGCTGCGATCAGGCGGGTAGGGCTCATTGGATCAGCGCGCTTGGGCCAGAGCTTGGGGCGGGCTCGGGGGCAGGGTCTGGACCAACGCCTCGAATGCCGGAGTCGCAACGACGCGGTAGTCGTGGGCGTCGCGCAGGATGAACAAGGCCGCCAGGTTGTGGCGGCGGGCGTAGGCCAGGCCGTCCGTTTCGCCCAGCACCGTCAACACGGTGGCCAGCGCGTCGGCCTGCATGCATTCGGGGTGCAGCACCGATACCGACGCCACGTTATTGCGTACCGGCCGGCCGGTGCGCGGGTCGATGGTGTGGGCATAGCGCGCGTCGCCGTTGCCGGCGTGGCGCCGATAGTCACCCGACGTGGCGATGCTGTGGTCTTGCAGCGGCAAGGCCAGCGCGTGGTCGTCGCTGGCATCGGGCACTTCAATCGCCACGCGCCAGGGCTGGCCGTCGGGCCGCTTGCCGCGTGCGCGCAATTCGCCACCCACTTCCACCAGGTACTGCGTGATGCCCAGCGCGTCCAACGCCAGCGCGGCGCGGTCGACGCCATAGCCCTTGGCAATGGACGACAGGTCCAGATACGCGCCGCCCGGCTGAAACGCCGCCTGCTGCGCGGTATCCAGCCGCACCCGCTGCCAGCCGCAGCGCGGGCGGGCGGTGTCGATGGCGGCGGGCGAAGGCGGTTCGAAGGCGCGCTGGTGCGGACCAAAGCCCCAGGCATTCACCAGCGGACCCACCGTGGGGTCGTAGGCGCCGCCGCTGTCCTCGGCCAACAGCATGGCATGGCGCAGCACATGGAAGAATCCATCCGGCAGTGCTAGCCAGCCGGGCGTGGCCTGGTTGAAGCGCGTGATGTCGGACACCGATTCCCAGGTGCTCATCTGCGCCACCACCTCGTCCAACGCAGCCTGGATGGCGCGCCGCGCTGCGTCCTCGCGGCACCCGGCGGGCAAGGCCATGCGCGCTGACCAGGTGGTGCCCATGGTCGCCCCCGCCAGCGCCGCCAGGGCGGGCAGGGGTGAGGGCATGGCGCCATAGGCCACGCGCACGACGGGGGCGGCCGTGCCGCCAGGCGCGTAGGACGGAACAACCGGCACGCGATCGTCCTGCTTAGGGTTGCAGCACTTCGACGGTGCCGGCGTAGGACAGGCGGCGCTTCTTCGCTTGCGGCACGCTGACCTTGGCGTCTTCCATGCCGGCTTCAATCCAGTACAAGCCGGGTTGCGGCCACTTGACGGAGAACTTGCCGTCTTTGTCAGTGGTGAGCTTGATCTCGCCGACCTTGTCGCGATAGCGGCTGCCGCCGGGCACGACGTTCACTTCCAGGTTGGCGGCGGGCTGGCCGTCCAAGAGCATCTGGAAGGTGGCCGCTTCGTCCGTGAACAAGTCGTTCGGGTGGGTGACAGGCGCCAGTTCCAGGCCGCGACCCACCGGCTTGACGGTGCTGGGCTTGCCCGCCGTGACGAAGGTTTCCACGCGGCCCAGGCTTTGCGATACCTCAAGCTCTTGCGCGTTGGCGGGCACGGCTTGCGCCATGCCTTCCACCTTGCCGAAGTAGCGCTTGTTCTTGCCGTCTTCCTTCCAGCGCGCGAACACGCCGTCGTTGACGACGGCCACGCGGTAGGTGCCGCTTTGCTTGAGTTGCAGGTCGAAGGTGCTGCGCAGCTTGCCGCGATTGATGTTTTCGGCCTCGGCGGCACTGCCGTCCGGCGCGATGACGGCCAGGCCGTCCAGGCGCAGCGGCGCGTGGTTGAAATAGAACTTGTCGTTGCCGACTGCGGCGTCAACGGTGATCCAGCTATCGGTGCCCGACAGCACGGTCGATGACGGCACCATCCACACATCATGCGCGTGGGCGGCGAAGGGCAGGCACAGCGCCAGGGCGGCGGCCAGTTTGGCGGCGGATTTCATGTTCGTGTTCCTTGAAGGCAAGGGGTGGGCATCAGGGTTTGAGGTTGAGCGCGATGGCGCCCAGTTCGTGTTCGCCTTGCGCAGTCAGTTGCTCCGCCTTTTGCGGCGGCCACTGGAAAGGAATGCGCAGCAATTCGCGGCCGCCAACTTCGCGCGCCGCTTCCACCACCACGGCGTATTGGCCGGGCTTGAGCGAGGCCAGCGGCTTCGAGGATGCGTCGAAGTTCAGCGCATGCTTGCCCACGGGCTTGGTCGCGCCGCTGACGCCATCCACCGGAAACTGCTGGTTGCGGCCGCTGCGACGCCACCACTGGCGCATGTCCTTGAGCCACTCGGTGCCTTCGTTGTTCTTCTTGGCCACGTCGTACCAGACGGCCAGGTCGGCGGCCACGCTCTGGTCGGCGTTTTCGATCCAGATCGCCACATAAGGGCGGTGGTACTCCGCCACATCCAGGCGCGGCACTTCGATGGACAGGCCGATGTCGGCCGCATTGGCCGTTCGGGCGATGGCACCGGCCAGCAGGGCCGACAACAACAGTTTGCGCATGGAAATCTCCAGGGGCGGATCGAAGGAATCAGTGGATGAAGAGCAGCGCCAGGACGACGGGAATCACCACGCCCAACCCCACCATGGGCCAGGTCGCGCCACGGTTGCCGGCATGCATCTTCAACAGCACCAGCCCGGTCAGCGAAAAGACCAGACAGGCGACGGCGAAGATGTCCAGGAACCAACTCCAGGCAAGGCCGGTATTGCGGCCCTTGTGCAAATCGTTCAGGTAGGAAACCCAGCCGCGATCGGTGCGTTCGTATTCGACGTCGCCGCTGGCCAGGTCGATGGACAACCAGGCGTCGCCGCCCGCGCGGGGCAAGGACAGATAGACCTCGTCGGCCGACCATTCGGCGGCTTTGCCCGCCGCGCCGGCATCGAACGTGTCGTCCAGCCATTGCGCCACGGGGGGCGGCAAGGGCGCCTTCTTCTGCTTGGGCGGCGCCGTCAACTGTTTGAGCACGGATTGGGGCAAATGCGCCTGGCGGGTGGTAACCACCGCCTTCGATTCAATGTGCGAGGCGTTGTTCAGCGTGAGACCGGTAATGGCAAACAGCAGCATGCCCAGCAGGCATAGCGCCGAACTGATCCAGTGCCATTGATGCAAGGTCTTGAGCCAGTAGGCCCGGCGCTTCGGAGTGGGTTGACTGTCCATGCGGGATTCGGTTTGAAGCGGCGGATTCTAACATTTAATGAGAATTACTCTTATAAAAGGCAGGGCGGCGCGAGCAAGGAAATTTCAATCGATTACGACGTGGCGGGGTCGCGAAACCCCTGGGGGATCAAGGGCCGAACAGCGGCGAAGGGCCTGAGTTTTTCAGCCAGATTTGAGGAAGCGCGGGTTATGCTGCTGCTGGTCTTTTGCTTGGCGCCCGGCCCGCCCGGACGCCCCGACGCTCATGTCCATTTACCAAACCTTGATTCCGCTGAACTTCCTGGCCGTGGGCCTGGGCGCCGTGCTGGGCGCGTGGACGCGCTGGCTGGTCAGCATGTGGTTGAACGTGGAGTCCTGGCCCTGGGGCACGTTCACCGTGAACCTGGCGGGGGGCTATCTGGTGGGTGTGGCGCTGGCGCTGGTGGCGGGCCACCCGGAATGGCCGACGTGGATCCGGCTCGGGGTCATCACCGGATTTATGGGCGCCTTGACCACGTTTTCCACGTTCTCGGCCGAAACCGTGTCCATGCTGGAGCGCGGCGCCTATGGCACCGCATTCGGCTATGCAGGTATCAGCCTGGTGGGGTCGCTGGCGTTGACGGCGGCGGGCATCGCCACCGTGCATCTATTGCGCTGAAAGAATAGCGGCGCGACTCAATTCGCGCGGGGATTCAACACGCGAGCCGCCTGCAGGCCGCTTTGCACCGCGCCTTCCAACACACCGGGGTAGCCCGTATCCGTCCAGTCGCCCGCCAACGCCAGGGTAGGCCATGGCGTGGTATTCAGCGGGCGGGTCAAGCCAGGCACCGCGGCGAAGGTGGCGCGCTTTTCAATCAGGAGTTCGGCGGCCGTCACTTCCGGCATGGCGGGCAGGCGCGCGGGGTGGCGCGCCGCCTGTTCAGCGACTTGATCAATCAAGGCTTCAATGACCTGGCGGCGATTGCGTTCCGCGATGCGGGTAGCGGCGCTGGCCACCACGGCCAGTTCGCCGGCCTTGGTGTCGCCCGCCAATTGCGCGCGGTCGAACACCCACTGCCCGACGTGCCCGCGCGCGGCTTCCTCGCGCAGCATCATCATGGGTTCCGGCAAGCGCCAGGGTTCGGCCAGGCGTACGTTCAGCGTGGCGATCGGCAGGTAGTCGAATGCCTTCAGCGCTTCCAGCAGGCCGATGGCACCGGCCTCGCGCAAGGGCGCGTCCAGCAGCCGGGCGGCATAGGTGGGTGGCACGGCCAGCACGGCGGCATCAAAGCGTTCCTGGTTGACGACAATGCCGTCAGCCGAGGGATGCAGTTGGCGCACCGTGTTGCCATAGCGCATGGTGACCTGGCGCGCCGCGGCGTCGGGCCAGAGCGCCGACAGGTCGGTGCAGGGCAGCAGCAGGTCGCTGTCTTCGCGGTCGCCGGCCAGGCTATCGCGCAGCACGCGCGCAAACAGCGCGGCGCTGGCGGTGGCGCAAGGCGTGTTCAGCGCGGCCAGGCACAGCGGTTCCCAGAGTTGGCGGATCAGCACATCGGATTGCGCGTGATAGTGCAGCAGTTGCAGCACGGTCCAGTCGCGCGGGGGCGACCACGACATGGCTTTCAGGCCACGCATCAGGCGCAGTGCGGCATAGCGGTCGGCCCAGGTCAGGCCGCGTGCGCGCAGGATGGCAACCGCCATGTGCAAGGGCGCGGGCAACCGGGGCGCGGACAAACGGAAGCGGCCGTCCAGGCTGGCCAGCCGCAGCGGCCGGCGCATCAGCAGGGCGTCGGGGTTGCGGCCCACGCGGCGCATCAGCGCCAGCGTTTGCCGGTAGGCGCCCGCCAGCAGGTGCTGGCCGTTGTCCAGCGGGGCGTCGAAAGACTCATGGAATACGCGGCGGGCGCGGCCGCCGGGCGTGTGGCCGGCTTCAAACACGGTGACCTTGGCGCCAGCTTCGCGCAGGGCGATGCTGGCCGCCAAGCCGGCCCAGCCCGCACCGATAACCGCCGCCTTCACCGCGCCAACCGGCGGACCAGTCCGCGTCCGCCGCCCACCCAGGTTTTCCAGGCCAGCCACAGCTTGCGCAGCGGCGTCAGCGAGATGCGTTGGTGCAGCACCTGCCAGTTGTCGCGTTCAATTTCATCAAGCAGCGCGTGGTAGATCGCGGCCATCATCAGGCCCGGGCGTTGTGAACGGCGGTCCGCTTCGGGCAGATTGCTCATGGCCTCGCGGTAGAGTTCGCGGGCGCGGTCGGCCTGGAACTTCATCAAGGCGCTGAAACGGTCGGAGTACTCGCCATTCAGAATGTCCGACGCCTTGACCTCGAACTGCTGCATGTCGTTGATTGGAATATAGATACGGCCACGGCGCGCATCGTCGCCAACGTCGCGAATGATGTTGGTCATCTGGAACGCCAGGCCCAGCTTTTCGGCATAGACCAGCGTCTTGGGATCGCTGTAGCCGAACACGCCGGCGGACAGCTCGCCGACCACGCCGGCCGCGTGCCAGCAGTACTTGCGCAGGCCGGGCCAGTCCAGGTAGCGCGTCTGGTCCAGGTCCATTTCCATGCCGTCCACCACGGCCAGCAGGCGCTCGCGGGTGATCGAACAGCTTTCCAGGTGCGGTTGCAGCGCGCGCGTGACGGGGTGGTCGGGCTTGCCGTCGAACATCTGGTCGACCTGCGTGCGCCACCAGGCCAGCTTGATGCGGGCCAGCGACGGGTCGGTGCATTCGTCGACCACGTCGTCCACTTCGCGGCAATAGGCGTAAAGCGCCGTGATCGCGCGGCGGCGTTCGGGCGGCAGGAACAGGAATGAGTAGTAGAAGCTGGAACCGCTTTTGGCGGCTTTCTCCTGGCAATATTCGTCAGGGGTCATAGATAGGCAGGGCCTGTTACTTGATAGAGCGCCACAGCATGATGGCCCAGTCTTTGGCGCCCAATTCGGGGCGGTTCATGAATACATCGTAGCTGCTTGCCTCGATACGCTCCAGCACGCGCAGCCCGCCTTGCACCACCAGGCGCAGCTCCAGGCCGATGCGGCCGGGCAGGCGGCGTGCCAGCGGAGCGCCGAAGTGTAGCAGTGCCCGCGTGCGTTCAACCTGGAACGCCATCAGTTCGCGCCACTGCGGCGTCAGGCGGCAGGCGGCAAGGTCGTCTTCGGTGACGCCGTGGCGGCGCAGGTCTTCCTGGGGCAGGTAGACGCGCTGCTTGTGCCAGTCGACCCGCACATCCTGCCAGAAATTCACCAGTTGCAAACCGGTGCAGATGGCATCGCTTTCGGCCACGTCTTGCGGGCTGGCGGCGTCGAACAGGTGCAGCATCAGGCGGCCGACCGGGTTGGCCGAACGGGTGCAGTAGTCGGCAAGCGTGGCGTAGTCTTCGTAGCGCTTGACGGTGATGTCCTGCTCGAAAGCGGACAACAGGTCGTAAAACGGGGTAATGGGTAGTTGATGCCGGGCGATGGTGCGCGCCAGCGGCGTGAAGATGTCGGCCAGCGGCGGCAGGCCCGGTGGGGGCGTGTTGCCCGGTTCGGCGCCGATGCGATGCAGTTCGGTGCGATAGGCTGCCAATTGCGCCAGGCGTTCTTCGTCGGTGGCGCTGCCTTCGTCGGCGATATCGTCCGCGGCGCGGGCGAAGCGGTAGATATCGGTCACGGCGCCGCGCAGCCTGCGCGGCAGCAGCAGCGAGGCGACGGGAAAGTTCTCGTAGTGATCGATGGACATGGGTCGTGGTGCAGAGGGCGGCCCCGGAGCGGGTTCGCACCATTTTAGAGTAGTCGCCTTTCGGGGCGAGATGCCGTGCCGATGCCGGCGGCGATCAGTTAGACTTAAGCGCCACAGGATCTCACACCATGCCGCGCCCCATATCCGCCACTGTCTCCGTTTCCGCGCTTGCGCACAATCTTGCCACCGTGCACCGCCACCTTGAACAGACGGCACAGGCCGCCTCGGGGCTGCCGCCTTCGATATGGGCGGTCATCAAGGCCAACGCCTACGGCCACGGCATCGAGCAGGCCGTGACGGGGTTTTCCAAGGCACAGGGCTTGGCCATGCTGGACCTGGACGAAGCCGTGCGCTGCCGCGAGGCGGGCTGGGGCGGGCCGATCCTGCTGTTGGAAGGGTTTTTCAAACCCGCCGACCTGGATCTGATCGACCGCTACCACCTGAGCACCACGGTGCATAACCGGGAACAACTCGACATGCTGGCGCGCGCCCGCTTCACCCGGCGCGTGGACGTCATGCTCAAGCTCAACAGCGGCATGAACCGGCTGGGCTTCAGCCCCGCCTCTTACCCCGCCGCGCATGAACGCGCCATGCTGTTGCAGCAGCAGGGCACGCTGGGGTCGGTGGGCAAGATGACGCACTTCGCCTGCGCGGACGGCCCCCAGGGCGTGACCGAGCAATTGGCGCTGTTTAATTCGGTGACGCATAAGATGCCGGGCGCCATCAGCGTCTGCAACTCCGCGGCCACGCTGCGTTTTGCCGACATCGCGGTGGGCTCGCCCACGCAGACGCATTGGGTGCGCCCGGGCATCTGCCTGTATGGCGCCTCGCCCTTCGCTGATGCCGAGGCCGCGTCCTTCGGCCTGCGCCCCGCCATGACGCTCAGTTCCGAGATCATCGCCGTGCAAGAACTCAAGGCGGGCGATTCGGTGGGCTACGGCGCCATCTTCCGCGCTGAACGCGCCATGCGCGTGGGCATCGTGGCCTGCGGCTACGCCGACGGCTACCCGCGCCACGCCACCACCGGCACGCCCGTCGTCGTGGCCGGCATTCGCACCCAATTGGTTGGCCGCGTGTCGATGGACATGCTGATCGTCGACCTGGACCCGATTCCCGCCGCCGGTGTCGGCGCGCCCGTGGTGCTGTGGGGCGAAGACGGCCCCTCGGTGGACGAAGTGGCCCAGGCCGCGGGCACCATCGGCTACGAATTGCTGTGCGCCCTGGCGCCGCGCGTGCCGGTCAGCCGCGACGCCTGAGGGGCGTTTTTCGCATTGCGCGCGCCGCCCGCCGCTCTTTTTCGGCCGGTGTCCGGTGCGCAAGAATTGCTACGCAATTTACAAGACAGCCATCTCAGGATGGTGTCTACTTGGAACACCGGGCGCCCACGCGCCCGTTTTTGACCGAGCAATCTGACTACGAGGTTTCAATCCATGAAGGACAAATGCGTGCTCATAACGGGCGCCACCAAGGGCATAGGCTGGGCGCTCACGCAGCGGCTGTCCGACATGGGCTGTCATGTGGTTGGCATTGCGCGCAATACCAACGACGTGGATTTTCCCGGCTACCTCTACCCCTGTGACCTGGCGGATGCCGGCCGCACCGAAGAGGTCTTGCGAGAAATCCGCGACAAGTTTCCCGTGGACGCGGTCGTCAACAATGTGGGCATCGCGTCGCCCCAGCCGCTGGGTGAAATCGACCTGGCCACGCTGTACAACGTGCTGGACCTGAACGTGCGCGTGGCGGTGCAGGTAACGCAGGCCTTTATCGAATCGATGAAGGTGCGCCGCGCCGGCCGCATCGTGAACGTGGTCAGCCGCGCCATCTACGGCGGCCTGGACCGCACGGCCTATTCGGCCGCCAAGAATGCGCTGGTGGGCTGCACCCGCACCTGGGCGCTTGAGCTGGCGGAATACGGCGTCACCGCCAATGCGGTGGCCCCTGGCCCGATCGAAACGGAAATGTTCCGCGCCACCCGCCCGGCGGGCAGCGAAGGTGAAAAGCGCGCGCTGGCCTCGGTGCCCATGAAGCGCCTGGGCACGCCGGCCGAAGTGGCGGCTGCCATTGCTTTCTTGTTGTCGGATGATGCCGGATTCATTACCGGGCAGGTGCTGGGTGTGGACGGCGGCGGCAGCCTTGCCGGACGCTCCTGATTGCACTGAAGTGAAAACAAAATGGCGCACGTTTTGACGGTGCGCCATTTTTTTTGCCTTGGCTTTTTGCCTTAGTACGGCCCCTTGCCCGCCACCACGCTCTTCACGTCCTTGAATTCGCCCGCCAGCTTTTCCGCCGCGCGCGCCAGCAGCACGGCGTCCACGCCGACCGCCACGAAGGTTGCACCCAGCGACAGGTAATGCTTGGCCTGCGCCACGCCGCTGTGCAAGATGCCGGCGGCCTTGCCGGAGCGCACGATGCGCGCAATGGCCTGGTCGATGGTGGCCAGCACTTCGGGGTGGTCCGGTTGCGCCAGATACCCCATGCCCGCCGACAAATCAGCCGGGCCGATAAAGGCGCCATCCACGCCGTCCACGGCCAGGATGTCGTCCAGCGCATCTATGCCGGCCGGGGTCTCAATCTGCACCAGCACGCACATCTGGTCGTTGGCGCGTTCCAGGTAGTTGGGGATGCGGTTCCAACGTGACGACCGCGCCAGCGCGCTACCCACGCCCCGGATGCCGGCGGGCGGATAGCGCACCGCGGCCACGGCGGCGGCGGCTTCCTCGGCCGACTGGATCATGGGCACCAGCAAGGTCTGCGCGCCGGTGTCCAGAATCTGCTTGATCTGCACCGGGTCATTCCAGGCCGGCCGCACCACGGGGGCCACCGGATACGCCGCCACCGATTGCAGTTGCGACAGCGTGGTCTGCAAGGTGTTCGGCGCATGTTCGCCGTCGATCAGCAGCCAGTCGAAGCCGGCGCCCGCAATGATTTCAGAGGTATAAGCGCTGGCCAGTCCGGCCCACAGGCCGATCTGGGGCTCGCGGTTGCGCAGGGCTTCTTTGAAGGTATTGGTCAGGATGTCCATGGACGGCGTGCCGTGTTAGTTGAAATGACAGTTGACGGAACCCAGCACGCCGTAATCGACGTGGAAGGTGTCGCCCGGCCGGGCGGCCACGGGGCGGGTAAACGAGCCCGACAGAATGATCTCGCCCGCCTCAAGCGCCACGTCGTGGGCGGCCAGCTTGTTAGCCAGCCATACTACGCCATTGGCCGGGTGATTCAAGACGCCCGCGGCCACGCCGGTTTCTTCGATGACGGCATTGCGCGACAGGATCGCGCCGGCCCAGCGCAGGTCGATATCGCCCATCTTCACCGGCCGTCCGCCCATCACCACGCCGGCGTTCGCGGCGTTGTCGGCAATGGTATCGAACACCTTGCGCGGCCGCTGGGTGTCGGGGTCGATGCCGTGCGAGCGCGCATCGATGATCTCCAGCGCGGGGATCACGTATTCAACGGCGTCATACACCTGGAACAGCGTCACGTTCGGGCCTTGCAGCCGCTTGCCCAGCACGAAGGCCAGCTCCACTTCCAGGCGCGGCAGGATGAAGCGGCCGGCCGGAATGGCGCCGCCGTCTTCAAAGAACATGTCGTCCAGCAGCATGCCGAAATCAGGCTCGTCGATCTGCGATGACTGCTGCATGGCGCGCGAGGTCAGGCCGATCTTGTGGCCGCGCTTGACGCGGCCCGCCGCCAGCTTGATGTCCATCCAGGCGCGCTGGATGGCGTAGGCATCGGCTATGTCGATGTCGGGGTGGTCCAGCGATATCTGGCGGATTTGCGTGCGCGTGCGCTCGGCCTCGTGCAGGCGCGCGGCAATGGCGCGTACGGTTTGGGTGTCTAGCATGGAGAGTCCGGAAGTGGGTGTTATGACGGGAAGGCGGCCAAGGTATTGACCAGTCTTCCGATTCCTTCGATTTCAGTCACGACCTCGTCGCCGGGCATCACGTTGACGATGCCGTCCGGCGTGCCGGTCAGGATCAGGTCTCCGGGCGACAAGGTCATGAAGCTGCTGAAATATTCGATCAGCGCGGGCACGTCGAACACCATGTCGCGCGTGTTGCCGCGCTGCGTTTCAACGCCGTTGACGGTGGTGCGCAGGTTCAGGTTCATGGGGTCGGGCACGTCGTCGCGATCCACCAGCCAAGGCCCCAGCGGCGTGCAGGTGTCGCGGCTTTTCACGCGCAGGTTTGGCCTATACCAGTTTTCCAGGTAGTCGCGCAGCGCGTAGTCGTTGGCGACGGTGTAGCCCGCCACGTAGTCATAGGCGTTGGCGCGCTTGACGCGCTGCGCCGTCTTGCCGATGACCACCGCCAATTCGCATTCGTAGTGCATGAACGCGACGTCGGCCGGGCGCAGCGTGCGCGCGCGATGGCCGACGAAGGTGTTGGCGGCTTTTAGAAAGCCCAGCGGTTCGTCGGGGGCTTTGAACGCCAGTTCCTTGGCGTGGTCCGCGTAGTTGATGGCCAGTGTGAACGTCGTGCGGGGCTCAATGGGCGGCAACCAGGTAACGGCGTCTTCGGCCAGAACGCGCCCATCCGGCAGCAGGACGTGACCGGGGGCGCTGTCCGCCTCGGTGACGCGGTGGATGGCGCCTTGATAGGCGATGCGTGCGTGTTTCATGGCGGCGTGTTTCATGGCAGGTTCCTCAGGTTGCGGCGGCGGCCAGCATGTTGCCCAGCGTGCCCACCTGCACGATGCGGATGTCGTAGCGTTGCCCGGCGCGCGCACGCGGTGCGTCGTGGGGCGCGCCCACCAGCAGCATGTCGCCGGCCTCGAAGCTCATGAACTGCGTCACGTCGGCAATCAGCCGCGCCACGGGGCGCACCAGATCAGCCGTGGTGGCGCGTTGCACCACCACGCCGTCCACGCTCACTTCGATGTCCAGCGCATCGGGGTCCGCCACGGCCGAGACCGGCGTCAGCGTGTCGCCCATCGGGCAAAAGCCGTCGCGGCATTTCTGTTTGAGCGCGGGGCGGAAGAAGCTGGCGTGTGGCACCGACAAGTCCGCCACAACGCGATAGCCCGCCACATGGTCCAGCGCGTTCGCTTCGCTCACGCGCGTGGCGCGGCGCGAGAACACCACGCCCAGGCACGCGCCGACCTCGATTTCATCCACGTCGGGGGGCAGGGCGATGGTGTCGCCGTCGCGCGCATAGGTGTTGGCCGGTTTGACGTAGAGCACGGGCGCGCGGGGCGCCGCCTTGTAGGGCGGCGCGTTGACGCTGTCGCCCAGTGCGTCCAGCGACTGGCGCGTATTGAGTGCGGCGCCGACCACGGTGCGCGGCGGTCCGGCCAGGGCGGCGTCGGCCTGCGCGGCGCGCGCGGCCAGGTAGTCGCGGTAGTTGTTCTGCTTGTAGTTCAGCACCGCGTCCGCTTCTTCGATCTGCATCGAAATGCCCAGCGGCCGCATGGCCATGTGCGGCGCCAGCGCGGCGCTCAGCGCCTTGAAAACGCGTTCACCCAAGGCGGCTTTTTGCGCATCGCTGCGACCATGGCCAATGCGCAGCACGACGTGGACAAAGGCGTTGTCGGGGTGGCCGTCAACGATCAGGCAGTCGTCCACGCGCAGGGCCCGGGTGCGCGCCCCGGCCAAGGGGAACAGGCTGCCGTCGCCGACGGCGGCGTCCTGCACCGTGCGCATCAGCGCGTGCGTATCCAGGGCCAGATTGCCCGAATACTCAATCCAGATATGGGGCATGGAGTCATCCGCCAAAATTGTTAGCATGTTAATTAGAATAGCGGGAAAGACGATCGGCGGCAACGAATGCATAGGGCCGCGTCAGGCAAACACAGCGTCGTTGACAGCGCCATCTTGCCGGCATAAAGTTAACGTGTTAATTAAAAGTGGTGGCGACCGACAACGCCGTGGACCACGATCAAAACGAGGAGCCGCACGTGAGCATCAAGCATTGGATCAACGGCAAAGAGGTCGATAGCGACGACCGATTCGTCACCTATAACCCCGCCACGGGTGAAGCCATCGACGAGGTTGCCGCGGGCGGCCAAACAGAGATCGACGCCGCCGTGTCCGCCGCCGCCGAGGCTTTTCCCAAATGGGCCAACACGCCCGCCAAGGAGCGCGCCCGCCTCATGCGCCGCCTGGGCGAACTGATCGACGCCAACGTCCCTCAATTGGCCGAACTTGAAACGCGGGACACCGGCCTGCCCATTTCGCAAACCCGCAAGCAACTGATCCCGCGCGCGTCCGAGAACTTCAATTTCTTTGCCGAAGTCTGCACCCGCATGAACGGCCACACCTATCCCGTGGACGATCAGATGCTGAACTACACGCTGTACCAGCCGGTGGGCGTATGCGCCTTGGTGTCGCCCTGGAACGTGCCGTTCATGACGGCCACCTGGAAAACGGCGCCGTGCCTGGCCTTGGGCAACACCGCCGTGTTGAAAATGTCGGAACTGTCACCGCTGACGGCCGACCAGTTGGGCCGCCTGGCCCTTGAAGCCGGCATCCCCGCGGGCGTTCTGAACGTGGTGCAGGGCTACGGCGCCCAGGCGGGCGACGCGTTGGTGCGTCACCCGGGCGTGCGCGCCATCTCGTTCACGGGCGGCACGGTGACCGGCAAGAAGATCCTGGCCAGCGCGGGTGGCATCAAGAAATATTCGATGGAACTGGGCGGCAAATCGCCCGTGCTGATTTTTGACGACGCCGATGTCGAGCGCGCGCTGGACGCCGCCTTGTTCACGATTTTTTCGCTGAACGGCGAACGCTGCACGGCGGGTTCGCGTATTTTTGTCCAGCAAAGCATCTACGATGATTTCGTGCGCAAATTCGCCGAGCGCGCGCAACGCCTGGTGGTGGGCGACCCTACCGACGAGGCCACCCACGTGGGCGCGATGATCACGCGCCAGCATTGGGAAAAGGTCACCGGCTACATCCAGCTTGCCGAACAGGAAGGGGCGCGTATCCTTGCGGGCGGCGCGGGCAAGCCGGCGGGCTTGCCGGCCCACTTGGCGGGCGGCAATTTCGTGCGGCCCACGGTGCTGGCCGACGTGGATAACCGCATGCGTTGCGCGCAGGAAGAAATCTTCGGGCCAGTGGCCTGCCTGATCCCGTTCAAGGACGAAGCCGAAGGCCTGGCGCTGGCCAACGACGTCAAGTACGGGCTGGCGTCCTACATCTGGACCAGCGATATCGGCCGGGCGCACCGCCTGGCGCGCGGCATTGAGGCGGGCATGGTGTTCATCAACAGCCAGAACGTGCGCGACCTGCGCCAGCCGTTCGGCGGCACCAAGGAATCCGGCACGGGGCGCGAGGGCGGGGAATACAGCTACGAGGTATTCGCCGAAATAAAGAACGTGTGCGTGTCGATGGGCAGCCACCACATCCCCAAGTGGGGTGTGTGAATGCGTAAAGGAGACAACCATCATGGGTAAGCTTGCACTGGCGGCCAAGGTGACGCATGTGCCGTCGATGTATCTGTCGGAGCTACCCGGCAGGCACCATGGCTGCCGCGAGGCCGCCATCGAGGGCCACCGCGTGATCGGCCAGCGTTGCCGGGACCTGGACGTGGACACGATCGTGGTGCTGGACGTGCATTGGCTGGTGAACGGCGGCTATCACGTGAACGCCAACCACGCCTTCAAGGGGCGCTACACCAGCAACGAACTGCCGCATTTCATCAAGGACATGGACTACGCCTATGGCGGCAATCCCGAGCTGGGCCGCCGCATCGCCGAATGCGCCAATGCGGCGGGCGTGGGCACGCGCAGCCACGAAATCGATAGCCTGGAACTTGAATACGGCACACTGGTGCCCATGCGCTACATGAACGGCGACGGCCGCTTCAAGGTGGTGTCGGTGGCCGCGTGGTGCGCCTGGCACGCGCTGGAAGACAGCCGGCGCTTTGGCGCGGCCTTGCGCCAGGCCATCGACGCCAGCGACAGCCGCGTGGCGGTGCTGGCCAGCGGGTCCTTGTCGCATCGCTTCAACGACAACAACAGCCCCGAAGCCGCCATGCACCAGATCAGCCGCGAATTTTTCCGCCAGGTGGATTTGCGCGTGGTGGAACTCTGGCGCCAGGGAGACTGGAAAACCTTCTGCGCCATGCTTCCCGAATACGCCGAACTTTGCGTGGGCGAGGGCGGCATGCACGACACGGCGATGTTGCTGGGCTTGCTGGGGTGGGACGGCTACGACAAGCCGGTGGAGGTGGTGACCGACTACTTCACCAGTTCCGGCACGGGCCAGATCAACGCGATCTTCCCGGTGCCTGACTGAACCCGCTTCAGGCGGAATCGCCGGAATCGGCGGCGTCCGCCGACGACGGCGCATCGCGCTTGATCAGCGCCACCATGGTGTCGACGTCGTGGTACAGGCGGTCCAGCAATTCCTTGCCGATCTTCGCCTCGATTTCCTGGTATTTCGCGTCCACATGCGGGCGCATGCGATCGATCAGCTTGTGGCTTTTCGGGGTCAGGGATATTTCCTGGCGGCGCTGGTCGGCGCTGGAGCGCACGCGCTTGATCAGGCCTTGTTCTTCCATGCCGGCCAGCATGCGGGTCAGGCTGGGGCTGAGGATCTGGCAACTGCGCGCGATCTGGTTGGGTTCCATCGCGCCCGTTTCGCTCAGGGTGCGCAATACCCGCCATTGTTGTTCGGTGACCCCGGCCGCGTGCAGCACGGGACGGAAATGCGCCATCAGGGTTTCGCGCGCGTATAGCAGCAGGTGGGGAAGATTGCGGTGGTGGAAGCTCGGACTCATGGCGGCTATGTTAGCAAGAAGCCGCCCATTTTTTGACCACAAATTTCAGTGCGTCATGCGCACAACAACGCGGTGGGCGCTGCCATGCAAGCGGCCACCGCGCGGGGTTGGGTAAGCACCGTCAGGCGGGATTTTGCTGAGCCAGTTCCTGGAGATCATCCGGCAATGCCAGGTCCGGGGCACCCTGTTGCAGTTCGCGCAGCGCGAGCACGGCGGCGTCTTGCTGGTCGTCCTGCATCAGTTGCCGGATGTGGGCCACGCGGGCCTCGATGTCCTGTTCGCTGAACGCCGCCACTTCCACGGCAGCGGGCTCGCTTGCCTGGGTGGCCACGGCGGGGACGGATTCCACGGCCGGGGCGGGCTGGGCCATGGGCGGGGTCATCGCTTCGGTGATTGCTGGGGCCATGGGCGGGGCCGAGGCCAGGGTCATCGCCGAAGAAGACCCAGTGTGACCGCCGGCAGCCTGGGTTACAGCCTGCGTGTCGGTTTCGTTTTGGGGGACGGCTTCGCGCATATTGGTCCACGCGAACAGGCCGGCAACCAGCATGGCGCATGCGGCGGCTGCCCAGCCGGGGTGCCAACTATGTCCAGGGTGCCAACTGCGGCGCACCGCGGCGTCCAGTTCAGGGCTGCTGCCGGGCCCGAGCTTGCGGTACAGGGCGCGCAGATCCCGGGCATCGTCTTCGTCGAAAGGGGGGCGATAGGTAATGCTCATGCGCTACTCCTCACGGTGGCGTCCGGTGGCAATTAGCCTATGCGTTGATCTTTGCCGGGCGCTGTATCCGTCGATTATGCGCGATTCGCGGCATTTCCGGCAGGTAAATTTCGCCGTTCCGCATCCTGAAACGTCGGCCTCGGCCCCAGGCAAAGTAGGTTGCCGGTACACTTTCGCGCATGGCCAAATCCCGAACCGTATATGTGTGCGCCGACTGTGGCGGCACCACCCCCAAGTGGCAGGGCAAATGCCCCCACTGCAATGCCTGGAACACGCTGGAAGAGACGGTGGAGTCATCCACCCCCGCCGCCGCCGCGCACCGCTACGCGCCACTGGCCTCGGCCAGCCCGGTTCGCAGCCTGTCTGAAATCGAAGCCCGCGAAACGCCGCGCCAGCCCACCGGGCTGGATGAATTCGACCGCGTGCTGGGCGGCGGCCTGGTGGCCGGCGCGGTCGTGCTGATTGGCGGTGACCCGGGTATCGGCAAGTCCACGCTGCTGCTGCAGGCGCTGGCTTCGTTGTCGGCAAGCACCAACGTGCTGTATGTCACCGGCGAGGAATCGGCCGAGCAGGTGGCGTTGCGCGCGCGCCGGCTGGACCTGCAAACCGGCAACGTCAATTTGCTGGCCGAGATCCGGCTGGAAGCCATCCAGGCGGCGGTGTCTGAACAAAAGCCCACCGTGGCCGTGATCGACTCCATCCAGACCGTGTACAGCGGCGAATTGAGCGCCGCCCCGGGGTCGGTGTCGCAGGTGCGCGAATGCGCGGCGCAACTCACGCGCCTGGCCAAGCAGACCGGCATCGCCATCGTCATGATCGGCCACGTTACGAAAGACGGCGCGTTGGCCGGCCCTCGCGTGCTGGAACACATCGTCGACACGGTGCTGTATTTCGAAGGCGATACGCATTCCTCGTTCCGGCTGGTACGTGCGTTCAAGAACCGCTTTGGCGCGGTCAACGAACTGGGCGTCTTCGCCATGACCGACCGTGGCCTGCGCGGCGTGGCCAACCCGTCAGCGCTGTTCCTGTCGCAGCACGAACAACAGGTGGCGGGCTCGTGCGTGATGGCCACGCAGGAAGGCACGCGCCCGCTGCTGGTCGAGATTCAGGCGCTGGTCGACAGTTCGCACGCGCCCAACCCGCGCCGGCTGACGGTGGGGCTGGAAGGCAACCGCTTGGCCATGCTGCTGGCCGTGCTGCACCGGCACGCCGGGGTCACCACGTTTGACCAGGACGTGTTCGTCAATGCGGTGGGCGGCGTGCGCATCACCGAGCCCGCGGCGGACTTGCCGGTGCTGCTGGCCATCATGTCATCGCTGCGCGACAAGCCGCTGCCGCGCGGCCTGATCGCCTTTGGCGAAGTCGGTCTGGCCGGCGAAATCCGTCCCGCGCCGCGCGGGCAGGAACGCCTGCGTGAAGCGGCCAAGCTGGGTTTTTCGATTGCGCTCATCCCCAAGGCCAATGCTCCGCGTCAACCCATTGACGGACTGGAGATCTGGGCGGTGGACCGCCTGGACGCCGCGTTGGACAAACTGCGCTGACGCGCTGATTACCTGGTCATGAAGACAAGGATTGCTGGAGCAAGCAAGAAGTGAGTCTGTTGATTATTGCCGTCTGCCTGGCCGCGGGTAGCCTGATCGGTTTCATGGGCGGTGCGCTGGGCATCGGCGGCGGGCTCATCGCCATTCCCGCGTTGGTGTTGTTGATGGGCATGTCGCAGCAGTTGGCGCAGGGCACCGCGCTGATCATGGTGCTGCCCGCCATTACCGTTGCGGTGCGCAAGTACAACCAGCAAGCGCGTATCGACAGGCGCGTTGCCGCGGCAGGCGCCGCGGGTGCGGTGGTGTTCACCTGGGTGGGCGCGCGCTTGGCGCTGGGCATTGATTCCAGCGTGCTGCGCCAGAGCTTCGCCGTGTTCCTGTTCTTTGTTGCGTTGTTCTACGTCTGGCAGACCTGGCGCGCCGTCCGCGTTGCCGCCCGCCGCCAGCGGCCCGAGCAATCGCCGGAACAGCGGTCGGAACCTCCTTCGACTAAGCACGCGCCGTCGCGCCCGATCCCGATCCTCACGCCACGGCGCGCCAGCGTGCTGGGCATGTTGTGCGGCACCTTGGGTGGCTTCTTCGGCGTGGGCGGTGCGGTGCTGGCCGTGCCCATCATCACGACGGTGTTCCGCATGTCGCAGACCACGGCGCAGGCCTTGGCGCTGTGCATGGTGATTCCCGGTTCGACCATTGCGCTGATCACCTACGCCTGGGCCGGCCAGGCCAACTGGATGGTGGGCCTGCCGATGGCGATCGGCAGTTTGCTGTTCGTGCCGGTCGGCGTGCGCTTGGCGTATAAGCTGCCCGAACGCAAACTGAGAGTCTGCTTCGCGCTGCTGCTGTTTGCGACCGTCGCGTTGTTGGTATTCGAATCGTAGAGGGGGCGTTGATAGGACGTCGACAACGCAGCGCCAATGCAGCGCCAACGCAGCGACAACGCATCGTCAATGCGTCGACAGCCCGCCGATAGTGCCCTGACAGCGTATCGACAGCGTTATTTCCAGGCGTTAGCAGCCGAAATTTTCTGGTTCCGCATTGAACCTTCCGCATGCTCGCTCTTCAAACGGAGTACGGCATAAGCGGCGATGTTGCCGCCCACTGCCGAACGGGCTTCGGCCTTGTTTATCCAGGAGTTCATGCAATGACGACACACTCCCGTATCGCTGCGTTCTTATCCACTTCGGCCTTGTGCCTCGGTCTTGCTGCTGCGCCTTCTGCGTTCGCGGCGGGCGCTGATGCGCAAGCCAAGGCGGGTGATTCCAAGACCCACGCGCAGCACAAGCATCACAAGTCTGACAAAGCCTCCGCCAAACACGCGGGCGCGAAATCAGGCGCGGCTTCAAGTATGGGCCAATCCGGCACCACGCCGGCGAAGTAAGGCAGGGACGGTAAAACCCCGCTAGTTCCTTTGCAGGAAGACTACCGGCCTCTTGGGGCCGGAAAGTCGAAAGCCTCTCGGTATGGGCGCCGAGAGGCTTTTTCATTTGCGCGCGATATGTGGTCCAGGCGCGCAAAGCTCCTGACGCTTACTCCACCGGCGTGATCACGCGCCCGGTGTCGAAATAGGACTTCAGGTTGTCCAGCATCAGGTTTTCCATGTCCAGGCGCGTCTCCAGCGTGGCGCTGCCGATGTGCGGCAGCAGCACGGCGTTGTCGCTGTCGATCAGCGCTTGCGGCACCTTGGGTTCGTGTTCGAACACGTCCAGCGCGGCGCAGCCCAGCTTGCCGGCTTCCAGCGCCGCCACCAGCGCGGCTTCGTCAATGACGGGGCCGCGCGCGATGTTGACGATGATGCCCTTGGGGCCCAGCGCTTCCAGCACGGGCTGGTTCACCAGATGGCGCGTGCTGGGTCCGCCCACCGTCGCGACGACCAGGAAGTCGGCCCAGGCGGCCAGGTCTACCAGCGATGCCTCGTAGCCATAAGCGATGTCGTCGCGCTTTCTGCGGTTGTGATAGCGCACGTCCATGTCGAAACCCGCGCCGCGCTTGGCGATGGCTTCGCCGATGCGACCCAGGCCCACAATGCCCAGCTTCTTGCCGCTGACACGCTGGCCCAGCGGAATGCTGCCATGCACCTGGCCCCATTGGCCGGCGCGCACGAAGCGTTCACCCTGGCCCATGCGGCGCGCGCCCGCGATCAGCAGGCCCCAAGCCAGATCAGCCACGCAATCCGTCAGCACGTCGGGCGTGTTGCTGACCTGCACGCCACGCTTCTTGGCGGCGTCCACGTCGATGGTCTCGTAGCCCACGCCCCAGCTGCAAATGGCCTTGAGGTCGGGCAGCGCGTTGATCAGTTCGGCGTCGGCGCCGAAATTGGCCGACGTGACGACGGCGGTGATGCCCTTGCCGTGTTCGGCCAGCGCGGCCTTGCGGTCGGGAAACTTCCACAATTCCACGACGTCATAGCCGTCGGCAAGGTTCTTGTTGGCGGAGGGAGAGCCGGCCAGCGAGCCGACCTGGATGATGCGATGCTTGGTGGTCATGTTGTCGTACGAGTGGATGGCGAAAACGGTCATGCTACTTGATTCAAGCTTGAAAGCCGCTGAGGGGATGCCCGAAGACACCCCCCCATGACGATCCGGCGGTCCGGCGATCCGGCGGTCCGGCGGTCCGGCGGCCCGGCGTCGCCTACTCCAGTTGGATGTTGGCCTTCTGGATGACGTCCTTCCACCGCTTCACTTCGGCCTGCTGGAACGCCGCGAACTGTTCCGGCGTGTTGGCCACGACTTCAAAGCCCAAGCCTTGCAGCGTCTGCTTGGTCTTCGGGTCGCGCAGCGCGTTCTGCAAGGCCTTGGACAGCTTGTCCACGACGGCCGGCGGCGTGCCCTTGGGCACCGCGAAGCCCTGCCACGAATACACCACCATGTCCTTGATGCCGGCTTCAGCCAGCGTCGGCACGTCGGGCAGGTCGGCCGCGCGCGTATCCCCCGTGATGGCCAAAGCCTTGAGCTTGCCGGCCTTGATGTGGTTTTGCACCGCGCCCAGGTTCTGGAACGACACGTTGACCTGTCCGCCGATCAGGTCGGCAATGGCCGCGCCGCCGCCCTTGTAGGGCACGTCCACGCCGGTGCTGTCCGTGCGCTGGCGAAACAGCACGGCGGACAGGTGGTCCGACGATCCCGTGCCGGACGAGGCGTAAGACACGCTGCCCGGATTTTTCTTCGCATAGGCCACCAGTTCGGCAACGGTGCTGGCAGGGAACTTGGTAGCCGCTACCAGCACATTAGGGTTTCGCACCGCCTGCGTCAGGTAAGCGAAGTCCTTGCTGGGGTTGTAGGACAGATTCTTGTAGAGGGCTTCGTTGATGGCGAAGGTGCCGATGGAGCCGACCATCATCGTGTAGCCATCGGGCGTGCTGCGGGCCAGTGCCTGCGCGCCGATGGCGCTGTTGGCGCCGGGTTTGTTCTCAACCACAAAGGTCTGGCCCAGCGTCTGGGACAGCACCGGCGTGACCGAGCGCGCCGTGATGTCGGACGAACCGCCCGGCACGAACGGCACAATCATGGTGACCGGCTTCTCCGGGTAGTCCGCGGCCTGGGCCGTGGGCCCGGCAAGTAGCACAGCGCCCGCCGCGGCGGCCGCGCAGAACAGTTTATTCATGTTGTCTCCTGGTTCGCGTGGTGATGAAAAGCCCGGCGCTCACGCGTTGCGCACGGGCCGAATTTGCGTAGGTTCAGTCGACTTTCGCGCCCGAGGTTTTCACCACCTCGGCCCACTTGACGGTCTCTTGCGCCATGAATTGCTTGAACTGCGTGGGCGTGTTGCCCGACGGCGTGGCGCCTTGCGCCTGCAACTGCGCGCGCACCGGCTCCTGTTGCAAGGCGGCCGCGACGTCGCGCTGAATCTTCTCGACAATGGCGGGCGGCGTGCCCGCCGGCGCCAGCAGGCCGAACCAGCTCGAGGCCTCGTAGCCTTTCACCCCTGCTTCGGCCATGGTCGGCACGTCGGGCAGGGCGGGCGAGCGCGCGGTGGTGGTCACGGCCAGCGGGCGCAGCTTGCCGCCCTTGATATAGCCCATGGACGAGGGCAGGTTGTCGAAGATCAGGTCGGCCGAGCCACCCATCACGTCGGTCAGCGCGGGGCTGCTGCCCTTGTACGGCACATGCGTCATGCGCGTGCCCGTCATGGTCTGGAACAGTTCGCCCGACAGATGCGTGGACGTGCCGTTGCCGGTGGAAGCCATGTTGACGGTATCCGGATTTGCCTTCAGGTACTTGATCAGGTCAGCCACGGTACGAATGCCGTGCTTGTCCGCGAACTTGGGGTTCAGCTCAAGAATGTTCGGCACGGGGATGACCAGCGTGACCGGCATGAAATCCTTCACCGGATCGTAGGGCAGCTTGCTGTAGACGGACTGGTTGATGGCATGCGTGCTGACGGTGCCCATCAGCAAGGTGTAGCCGTCGGCGGTGGCGCGCGCGGCTTCCGCCGTGCCGACGTTGCCGCCCGCGCCCGCCTTGTTGTCCACCACCACTGACTTGTTCCAGGTCTTGCCCAGTTCCGCGGCCACGACGCGCGCGGCAATGTCGGCGGTGCCGCCGGCGGGGAAGGGCACGATGATCTTCACGTCGCGTTCGGGGTAGTCGGCGTGGGCTTGCGCGGCGGGTAGCGCCAAGGCGATGGCCGTCAAGGTGGCGGCCGCGATCAGCCGGCGTCGCGCGATGGGGGCGTGCATGGTCTTGTCTCCTTGGGTGTGCGCGTGGCCGCGCTTTCTTTTCAACCGCAAGGTGCCGCAACGCACCCCGCTTTGTGATGCCGTTTCACTTGTCAAACAAATATAGGTATTGAGATTATGCTTGTCAACCAAGTATACTTTTTTCACCTTACTTATCTGACAACTGGATCAGCCAGGAGCCCCGTCCATGAAAACTTCCCCGGTCACCGCGCAGGACTTGCAGCGTTCGGTCATTGCCGTGCCGCCCCTGGCCCGCCATGACGATCTTTCCCTGAACGAGGCCGCCAACAAGGCGCTGTTGGGCCATCTGGAAGCGGGCGGCGTGCGCAACGTCATGTACGGCGGCAACGCCAATTTCTACAACGTGGGTGTCAGCGAATACGCGCGCATCGTGGACATGCTGGCTGGCCTGGCCGGTTCGGACACGTGGATCCTGCCCTCGGTGGGGCCCGACTACGGCAAGATGATGGACCAGGCGGCCATCCTGCGATCGCGTGCGTTTCCCACCGCGATGCTGCTGCCGATGTCGTTCCCCTATACGGATGCGGGCCTGGCCGATGGCGTGCGCCGCTTCACCGACGCGCTGGGCAAGCCGGCCGTCATGTACATCAAGTCCGCCGACTACCTGGCGCCCGAAACCGCCGCCCGGCTTATTGAAGAAGGCCGCATCGTGGCGTTCAAGTACGCCGTCGTTCGCGACGAGCCGGCAAAGGATGCGTATCTGTCGTCGCTGCTGGAATCCGTGGATTCGCGCTGGGTCGTTAGCGGCATCGGCGAACGCCCGGCCATCGTGCACTACCGCGACTTCGGCTTGAAGAGCTTTACGTCGGGCTCCGTCTGCGTGGCGCCGCGCGGATCGATGCGCTTGCTGCATCTGCTGCGCGAAGGCCGCTACGACGAAGCCGAGGCCGTGCGCCAACACTACATGGGCCTGGAAGACTGCCGCGACGGCATCAGCCCCATCCGCGTGCTGCACGACGCCGTGACCTTGTCCGGCGTGGCCGACATGGGCCCCATGCTGCCGCTGCTGACCGGCATTTCCAGCGCCGAGCGCGAGCGCGTGGCCCCGGTGGCGCGTGCCCTGGCCGCCTGGGACAAGGAAGCCGTGGCGGCTTGAGCGTGAACGGCATGGCCGCGCTTCGCTCATCGTTCCGCGTGTTGGCGGTACGATGGGCGCTGTCCGCGTAAAGGCGGGCAGGCCTTACGCATTCAGGAGGTTTCGTGGCCCGATCCAAAACAACAACATCATCCGAACCGCAAGCGCCCGAACAGGCCGACGTATCCGGTTCCCATGTGCTGGAACGCGGACACCGGGTGCGGCTGGCGGACCAGGTCTACGGGCAGATCTTTGAACAGATCGTGTCGGGTGGCCTGAACGTGGGCGACAAGCTGCCGTCCGAGAACGAGATCTCGGAGCGCTTCGGGGTGTCGCGGCCGGTGGTGCGTGAAGCGCTGCTGCGCTTGCGCGCCGATGGGCTCATCACCGCGCATCAGGGGCTGGGCAGGTTTGTGAGCCATCAGCCCGCGCCGCGCCTGAAGACGTTCAACGATGTGCAGAACGTCAGCGCGTATTTGCGCGCGCAAGAGGTGCGCGTCGCCCTGGAGGGCGATGCCGCGCGGCTGGCGGCACTGCGCCGCACCGACGAACAACTCAAGAAAATCGCCGACGCGCATGCCGCGTTTGCCGACAGCCTGACGCACGGCCAGGTGTCGCCCGAAGCCGACCTGGCTTTTCATGCCAGCATCGCCGAGGCCAGCGGCAACGACTTCTATCTGGGCGTGCTGGAAAGCATCCACGAATCCATCAACGGTTTCATGCGGCTCACGTTGAGCCTGACGCGCACCGGTTCGCGCCAGCGCGCGCAGCGTGTGGTGGACGAACACGCCACCATCCTGGACGCCATCCGCGAACAGGACAGCGAGCGCGCGCGCGTGGCCATGCAGTTTCATCTGGGGCAGGCGCGCCATCGGCTGGTGGACCGCGACCGCGACTGATCGATCGCGCGCCGGGGTGCGCCCGCCACATAACATCAAACGGAGACAAACCAGTGCAAGGCAACGGAGCAACAGCCAGGGACGTGCCGGTAGAGCAGGTGCGTGAACAAATCTTGCAGGTGCTGCAAGCATGGGGCATGGATGAGGACCTGGCGCACACCACCGCCGGCCTGATGGCGCAGACGGATCTGCTGGGCATCGATTCACATGGCATTTCGATGCTGCCTTCCTACGAGGAAAAATGGCGCGCCGGCTCCTTGCGGCTGGACGCGCGCGCAAAGGTGGTGCGCGACGGTGGCGCCAGCGCGCTGATCGACGGCATGGGTGGCCTGGGTTATCCGGTGGCCGCGCAGGCCATGCACCTGGCCGTGGACAAGGCCTTGGAACACGGGGTGGGCGCGGTGTCGGTATGCAACTCGCATCACTTCGGCGCGGCCGGCGTCTATGCGCGCATTGCGGTGGAGCGCGGCGTGGTCGGGCTGGTCACCAGCAGCGCCAACGGCATCATCATGGTGCCCACGCGCGGCGCCATGCCCATGCTGGGCACCAACCCCATTGCGTTCGGCGCACCGGCCGCGCACAACGAGCCTTTCGTGCTGGACATGGCCACCACCACCGTCGCCGCGAACAAGGTCAAGGTGTATGACTTCCTGGGTAAACCGCTGCCGCCCGGCTGGGCGGTGGACGGGCAGGGCGGCGCCGTGACGGACGCCGATGCCGCGATGCAATTCATCTTCAAACATCCCGAAGGCGGGCTGACGCCCTTGGGTGGCACGCCCGCCATGAGCAGCCACAAGGGCTACGGCCTGGCGATGATGGCGCAGATACTTGGCGGCACGCTGAGCGGCAGCGCGTTTGCCGCGCGCCGCGCACCGACGCGCAAACCAGGCGAGCCGGATGACGTGGGCCATTTCTTCCTGGCCTTGAACCCCGATGCGTTCCGCGCGGCAGGCTCATTCGAATCCGATATGGACGACATGATCGATTCGCTGCACGACACGCCGCCGGCCAACCCCGATGAGCCGGTGCTGGTGGCGGGTGAACCCGAAGCGGCCGAGCGCGCGCGCCGGTTGCGCGCCGGCATCCCCATTTCGGCGGCATTGGCCGAGCGCCTGCGCGGCATCTGCGAACGCGCGGGCACGCCCTATCTGCTGGACGATATCTGATCGCAAGCGGTTTGTTTGTTGCGCTGACTTTGTTGTGCCCGAATTGTTTTACCCCTAACACCAGACCCGGTCACCGGGCTCACACCCTAAGAAAAACCATACGGAAGAGACAACCATGCAACAACCCAAACCCTCGGCGCGCAGACGCCTTGCCGTGCTTGCCGCGGCCACGCTTGGCGCCGCGGCGCTGCTGCCCGCGGCAGCCATGGCGCAATCCGGCGCCTGGCCAACGAAGCCGGTCAAGCTGGTCGTGCCGTTCCCGGCCGGCGGCAGCACCGCCTCGGTGGGCCGGCTGTTGGCGGCCGAGCTTTCCAAAGAACTGGGCCAGAGCGTCATCGTCGAAAACAAGGGCGGGGCCAACGGCAACATCGGTTCGGATGTGGTGGCCAAGGCCGAGCCGGACGGCTACACCTTGCTGCTGTCGGGCGTGGGCTCCAATGCCATCAGCTACGCCATCTACCAGAACATGCCGTATCGCAACAGCGACTTCGCGCATATCTCGCTGCTGGCCACCGGCCCGAATGTGCTGGTCGCCAACATGGATTTTCCCGGCAAGACTTTCGCCGACTTCATCAAGCTGGCGCGCGAGAACCCGGGCAAGTACACGCATGCCAGCTCGGGCAGCGGCTCGTCGGGCCACCTGGCCATGGAAATGCTTAAGCAGGACGCCAAGATTGACCTGGTGCATGTGCCGTACAAGGGCGGCGCCGCGGCCATTACCGACATGATCGGCGGGCGCGTCTCGGTCATGTTCCTGAATCAGGACACGCTGCTGCCGCAGGTGACATCGGGCAAATTGCGCGCCTTGGCCGTGGCCAGCGCCAAGCGCAACCCGGCCTATCCCGACACGCCCACGGTGGCGGAATCGGGCTACCCGGGCTTCTCGGCGGAATCCTGGTTTGGCTTGTCCGCACCCGCGAAGACGCCGCCTGCCGTGATCCAGCGCTTGAACCAGGCAACCGTCAAAGCGCTGTCTTCGCCCGACATCCGGCAAAAGTTGGAGAGCGTGGGCTTTGTCGTGGTGGGCGACGACCCGAAGTCGTTCTCGGCGTTCGTCGATAACGAAATCAGCAAGTGGGGCAAGGCGGCCAAGGCGTCGGGCGCTCGCATGGATTGACGCGGGGCGGCCGGGTTTCGGCCCGGCCTGTTCTTTCAGGTTTTCGGATTTTTATCTTGCACAGACGAAGGTAGCAATGAACTCTCCCTTACCCAACCGCTTCCGGCAACGCATCCTTGCCCGCGAACGGCTCATCGGATTCTGGATGTGCATGTCCAGCCACATCACGGCCGAGCTGGTCGGGCTGGCGGACTTCGACTGGCTGCTTCTGGACGGCGAGCATTCGCCCAATGAGGTGCCAATGTTCCTGCAACAGTTGCAGGCATTGCAGGGCAGCGCCAGCGCCGCCGTCGGGCGGCCGTCGTGGAATGATCCGGTGCAGATCAAGCGCCTGCTGGATATCGGCTTCTACAACTTGCTGATTCCGTTCATCGAGTCCGAAGCTGACGCGCGCCTGGCGGTGGCGGCTACCCGCTATCCCCCGCAGGGCATGCGCGGCGTGGCGGGCGCGCAGCGCAGCAACCGCTATGGCACGGTGCCGGACTACCTGCAAACCATCAACGACAACATCTGCGTGCTGCTGCAGATTGAAAGCCGTCCGGGCATCGAGGCGGTGGACGAGATTGCATCCGTGGAAGGGGTGGATGGCGTGTTCATCGGCCCGTCGGACCTGGCCGCCGCGCTGGGCCACATCGGCAATCCCGGCCACCCGGAAGTGCAAGAAACCATCCGCCATCTGCATCAGCGCGTGACGGCCCAGGGCAAGGCCGTGGGAATCCTTGCACCCGTGCATGCGGATGCGCGGCGTTATCTGGACATGGGCATGCACTTTGTTGCCGTGGGTACGGACCTGGGCGTGTTCAAGCAAGCCACGTTTGCCTTGCGCGACGCATTCCCGACTTGATTGCGTAGGGCTTGATGCGACACGCCCCGCGAACAAGGCGGGGCGTGTGGTTTGATTTTCTTGCTGAGTCTTAGTGCTCAGTCCTCCAGCGCCAGCAATTCGCTGACGGTCTGGCGACGGCGGATCAAACGCGCTTCGCCGTTATCCAGCAAGACCTCGGGCGCCAGCGGCCGGCTGTTGTAGTTCGATGACATCGACGAGCCATATGCGCCCGCGTTGTGCATGACCATGAAGTCGCCAATGCGCGGCTGCGGCAACAACTGGTCGGTCATCACGCCGCCTTCTTCCTGCGTGAACACGTCACCCGATTCGCACAGCGGTCCGGCAACGGCGATGCGCGTTTCGGCCACGCCCTGCGGGTCCGACCCGTCGCGCGCGTGTACCGAGATGCGATGAAAGCTGCCGTACATGGCCGGGCGCATCAAATCGTTGAAGCCCGCGTCCACCAGGGCAAAGTCGCGCTCGGGGCGGTGGTTGACGGCATGCACCTCGGTGACCAGCACGCCGGCTTCGGCCACCAGGAAGCGGCCCGGTTCGATCTCCAGCCGGACGTCATGGCCCAGGAACTGTTCAACGCGCTTGCGGGCCGAATCCCATTGTTCAAAATAGTGGTCGCAATCGATGCGCGGTTCACCATCGCGGTAAGGAATGGACAGGCCGCCGCCAGCCGAGATGGCTTCGATGTCATGGTCCAGCGAACGCACCACGTCGACCATGGCGTCGCAGACGCTGGACAGGTGGCCGTAGTCCACGCCCGAGCCGATATGCATGTGGATGCCGACCAGCTTCAGCCCGTGGCGGCGCACGATAGACACGGCTTGCGCCACGTCGTCGATCCAGATGCCGTGCTTGCTTTGCGGGCCGCCGGTGTTGGTCTTGTTGCTGTGGCCGTGGCCAAAGCCGGGGTTGATGCGCAACCACACGCGATGGCCGGGCGAGGCCTGGCCCACGCGGTCCAGCATGTCCAGCGAGCCGGCGTTCACGGTGATGCCGTGCTTGAGCACAGTGGCCAAGGTGGCGTGGTCGATCAGGTCGGCCGTGAAGACCATGCCTTCGGGCTCGCCCTTGGGGTCGAAGCCGGCGGCCAGGCTGCGTTCGATCTCACCCAGCGATACGGCGTCGACCACCGCGCCTTCCTCGCGCATCAGACGCAGGATGTGCAGGTTGGAACACGCTTTTTGCGCATAGCGGATGGTGTCGAAGCGGCGCAGTTGCGCAATGCGTTCGCGGATGACGGCGGCGTCATACACCCATAGCGGCGTGCCATGCTGCGTGGCGAGTTGGGTGAGTTGGCGCGGATCGAATGCCATGACGGGCTGACCTTGAATGGAAGAGTTGAAAGCAGGCGGAATGATGCCGGTTTCAAGGCATCCAGTAAAATGCTTATATGTTGAAGATCCATTCATTCCTGATATGGGGCGTGGCGTGCTGACGCACCGGCATATCGAAGTGTTCCGGGCGGTGATGATCGCCGGCAGCGTGACACGGGCCGCCGAGCTCTTGAGCACCTCGCAGCCCACCGTCAGCCGCGAACTGGCCCGCATGGAGCAGGGCATTGGCTTTGCGCTATTCGAGCGCGTACACGGCCGCCTGCGACCCACCATGCCCGCCCTGGCGCTCTACGACGAGATCCGGCAGTCCTATGCGGGCCTGGAGCGCGTGGTGTCGGCCGCGGCGCGGCTGCGCGAGTTCCGGGGCGGGCAGTTGTCGGTGATCGCCTTGCCTGCCTTTTCGCATTCCATTCTGCCCGACGCATTTCGGCGCTTTCATGGCCTGCATCCGGGGGTAAGCCTGTCAGTGGAAACGCAGGAATCGCCGTTTCTGGAAGAGTGGCTGACAGCGCAGCGCTACGATTTGGGCCTGACCGAACACGACGCCGCCCCGGCTGGCACGCGGGTTCGGCTGCTGCTGCAGGTGGATGAGGTATGTGTGCTGCCGGACGGGCATCCGCTGCTGGCGCGCGCGGAAATCGATCTGGCGGATTTCGAAGGGCACGCTTTTGTCAGCCTGTCGGCCAACGATCCCTATCGGTTACAGATCGACGAAGCGTTTGCGGAAGCGGGGGTGTTGCGGCGGTCCATCGTTGAAACGCCCACAGCGGTGTCGGTTTGCACGTTCGTGCGACTCGGGCTGGGCCTGGCTATCGTGAACCCGCTGACGGCATTGGATTTCGCGGGTCGCGGCTTGCACATCCGGCCGCTGCGCCGCTCATTGCCGTTTCGCGTCAACGCCGTCTTTCCGGAGCATCGTCCGGCCAATCCGCTGGTGGATGGGTTCATGGCAGCGCTATCCGATGCCGCTGACGCCATCAAGGCCAGGCTGGCGGATACGTATGCCGGCGCGCATTAGGCGAAACTGGATTTCGACAAAACCGTTGCAAAACCAGCAGAAAACAAAAAAGGATGCCCGGGGGCATCCTTCTTCATTTGCCGTATTCATGACGCCCCAAAAAGCGGGGCGGCAGAATCTTAGGCCAGCGCCTTGATGGCGGCAGCCAGGCGGCTCTTGTGGCGAGCAGCCTTGTTCTTGTGGATGATGTTCTTGTCAGCCACGCGATCGATCACGCTCGAGGCCTTCTGGAACACGTCGCCAGCCGCAGCTTTGTCGCCAGCGGCGATAGATTGGCGAACGCGCTTGATGGCGGTGCGCAGCATCGAGCGCAGGCTGGAATTGTGCTTGTTGCGCTCAACGGATTGGCGAGCGCGCTTGCGGGCTTGGGCGGTATTGGCCATGTTGCTATATAAGTTGAATTCGGCAAAGTCCAACATTTTAGCAAGTCCCCGTGGGATTGCAAGCTTTTAATGTCAGATCTGTCGATGGAGCGCCCGTCAACCGGGCGGGGGGCGCTGGGGAAGAAAAGTCCCTGGGGCTAAAGAGTTCTAGCTAAAGTGTTTTAGCTAGTGAACCCTTTCGGATAATCCCTGCTAAAGCCTAGAACCAAAGCCTTGAGGAAAACCCGCGGCGCCTACTGGATAAAAATACGGTACCGAGTATACAACGAAGCGAGCCCGAGGCACAGGCGCGCGGCATAGCGTTGTCAGGTGGCGACGTTGATGGACACGAACCAGGGCGTAAAACGCCGCACGTTGATGGGCATCATCTCTTGCAGCGCGTCGAGCGCGGCGTTGGTGTCGTCCAGCGGAAAATGCCCCGACACGGGCAAACCACCCGCAGCCATGGACACACGCAACGTGCCCGTGCGGTAGGGGCGCAGCGCGGCGATCACTTCCGCCAACGGGCGGCCCCGGGCGTCGACCCAGCCGGATTCCCACGCCGCTTCGGCCATCAGTTCGGCGCGCGGGATGTCCATGCGGGATACATCAAACCGGGCCCCGGTGCCGGCGCGGACGGTGCCGTGGGCGCCAGCCATGGTTTCGACCTCGACTTCGTGCTCATGCACCACCACCACCGTGCGCTGTGCCTGCTGGCGCACCATGTAGCGGGTGCCAAGCGCGCGAACGGTACCTTCCGCCGTCTGTACCAGGAAGGGGCGGCGCGCGTCGGGGGCAACGGAAACCGTCACCGCGCCGTCCAGCAAACGGACTTGGCGGTAGGCAGGGGTGAAGTCCAGGTCGACTCGGCTGCGGGCGTCCAGCAGCAGTTGGCTGCCGTCCGAAAGCAGGTAACGGCGGCGTTCGCCGGTTGCCGTGGCGGCGTCCGCGGCCACGTTATTGAGCGGGTAGAAGGCGTTGCCGACGTAGGCGGCGCAGGCACCGGTACTGGCGAGCGCCAACGCGCCGGTCAGAAAACGGCGTCGGGGCGGCACGATGGCCGGGGGCGGAGGGATCAGCGACGGCGCGGCAGGCGCGGCTCCGGTGGCGTAACCCGCTGCGGGGTAAGCGTCACCAAGCCGTCCGAACGTCGACCCTGCGAGCGTGCCGGTCAGTTGCTGCCAGGCATTCTCGTGGAGAGGGTCAGCCGCACGCCACGCCAGGAAGTCGTTGTAGTCCTGCGCGGTTGCCTTGCCAGAGCGCAGCAAGAGCAACCAATTGATCACCTGGTCCGCCATGGGTTGTCCTTGGGCGTACTTCACTTCATCTTCCCGCACGCAAGCCGCGCGGGAATCCTTTCGATGGCAATTTGTAAATAATAAAGGTTTTTTACCAAAGATTACCGGCCGCTTGTCAATTCTTGACGAATCTAATGCAAAAAGCCGGCGCGAAGCCGGCTTTTTGGTGGGAATGTCGCCCGCAGGGATGAAATCAGGCTTTTGGACGACGGCCAAAGTCTTTAAGTCGGAACCCAAAGAGTAACAACATTCCGAAGTAGACCACGCCGCTTGCCGCCAGGACGCCACCCAGCCACGCCGCCCGCAAGCCCGCATGGGCCTGCAAGCCGATCCAGTCGATCTTGCCGTCTGCGTACCAGAGCAGGGCGGCCAGCGCCGCCAGCGCCGGCAGCAGGCGCAGCGCAAACACGGTCCAGCCAGGGCCGGGCTGATACACGCCGCGGCGGCGCAGGCCGATCAGCAGGGCCAGTGCATTCAGGCAGGCGCCCAGGCCGATGGCCAGCGCCAGGCCGGCATGGGCCATGATGGGTACCAGCACCAGGTTCATCAACTGCGTCAAAATCAGCACGCCGATGGCGATCTTGACCGGGGTACGGATGTCCTGCTTGGCGTAGAAACCGGGGGCCAGAATCTTCACGGCCAGCAGGCCGATCAAGCCGGCCGAGTAGGAAATCACGGCCAGGCGCGTTTGCAGCACGTCGTCCGCGGCGAACGCGCCGTAATGGAACAGGGTGGCCACCAGGCCGTCCGACAGCAACGCCATGCCCACGGCGGCGGGCAGGCCCAGCAACAGCACTAGACGCAGGCCCCAGTCCAGCAGGGCGCTATAGCCGCCCTGGTCGTCGCGGGCGTGGGCGGCCGACAGGCTGGGCAACAGCACGGTGCCCAATGCGACGCCCAGCAAAGCGGTGGGGAACTCCATCAGCCGGTCGGCGAAAGACAGCCAGGTGACGCTGCCCGGCGTCAGCCACGTGGCGATATTGGTGTTGATCAGCAAGGAAATCTGCGCCACAGACACGCCTAGCGTGGCGGGCGCCATCTGCTTCAGGATGCGCTGCACGGTGGGGTCGGCCCAGGCCTGGCGAAAGCGCAGCGAAAAGCGTGGGGTCAGGCCCAATCGCGCCAGGGCGACCCACTGTACGGCCAGTTGCGCCACGCCGCCGATCATCACGCCGATCGCCAGCGCATAGACGGGAACATCCATGCGCGGGGCCAGCCAGATGCAGGCGGCGATCATCGACAGGTTCAGCAGCACCGGCGTGAAGGCCGGCACAGCGAAACGGCGCCAGGTGTTGAGCACGCCCGAGGCGAAGGCAATCAGGGACATGCAGAAGATGTAGGGGAACATCATCCGCGTCATCCAGACGGCCGCCCCGAATTCGGTATCGCGAGCGGCGCCGCGCAGGCCGCTGGCCATGGCCGACACCACCCAGGGCGCGGCCACGATACCGATCAAGGTGATCAGCATCAACGCGGCGGTCAGCAGCAGCGCCACGCGATCCAGCAGAATGCGGACTTCTTCTTCCGACCGCTGGTTGCGCGCGGCGCCCAGAATGGGCACGAACGCCTGGGCGAACGCGCCTTCGGCGAACAAGCGCCGCAGCAGGTTGGGGATGCGGAAGGCGACCCAGAAGGCGTCAGTGATGGGGCCGGCGCCAAACGCGCGGGCGACGAGGATGTCGCGGATCAGGCCGGAAATGCGGGACAGCAGGGTAAAGCTGCTGACAGTGGCCGCCGAACGAAACAGGCTCATGGATGGGTACTACGTAAAAAAAGTGCGGGCCGGCCCGAAACGACTGCGTGAAACGTGAAGACTGTCACATAAAAAGGCGGCCCACTTCGTGGGCCGGCCTTTGTACTACATCACTTCGGCGGCATGCGGATGGCGCCGTCCAGGCGGATTGTTTCGCCGTTCAACATATCGTTGGTGACGATGCTGTGGACCAGCTTGGCGTAGTCTTCCGGGCGGCCCAGGCGGGCGGGGAAGGGGATGCTGGCGGCCAGCGAATCTTGCACTTCCTGGGGCATGCCGAAGATCATCGGCGTGCCGAAAATGCCCGGGGCGATGGTCATGCAGCGAATGCCGGTCTTGGCCAGGTCGCGGGCGATCGGCAGCGTCATGCCGGCCACGCCGGCCTTCGAGGCGGCGTAAGCCGCCTGACCGATCTGGCCGTCGAATGCAGCAACCGATGCGGTATTGATCATGACGCCGCGTTCGCCGGTGGGCTCGGGCGTGTTGGCGCTCATGGCTTCGGCGGCCAGCCGCATCATGTTGAAGCTGCCGATCAGGTTGATCGACACAACCTTCTGGAACAGATCCAGCGGATGCGCGCCGTTCTTGCCCACGATCTTCGCGGCGGGAGCGACGCCCGCGCAGTTGATCAGGCCAAACAGGGCGCCCAGCTCTTGCGCGGCGGCCACGGCGCTCTTGCCGTCGGCTTCCTGGGTGACGTCGCAATGCACGTAGCGCTGGCCCAGCTCTTTGGCCAGGGCCTGGCCGGGTTCGTCCTGCACGTCGGCAATGACGACCTTGGCGCCGTTTTCGACCAGCATGCGCACGGTGCCCGCGCCCAATCCGGACGCGCCACCCGTAACGATGAATACCTTGTTCGCGATTTCCATGTCTCTACCACCAGTTCAATTCAAGGGGATGAAAGCGGCGCGGCAGGCGCCGAATGCGACAAGGCCTTCGGGCCGATGCCGGAGCGCATTGCGTCCAGCCGGCGCCGAAGGCCTTTGGGCCATCAAAGCGCCAATCAGCTCTTGACGGCTTCGAACAGGCGCGACTTGATTTCGTCGACGGCGCCCACGCCCGAGATCTTGCGGTACTTGGGAGCCTCGGCGGCGTTTTGCTGCGCCCAGGTCGAGTAGTAATCGACCAGGGGACGGGTTTGTTCGCGATAGACGGACAGGCGATGGCGCACCGTTTCTTCGCGGTCATCGTCGCGCTGGATCAGTTCTTCGCCGGTGATGTCGTCGCGGCCTTCGACCTTGGGCGGGTTGAAGCGCACGTGGTAGCTGCGGCCGCTGGGCTGGTGCACGCGGCGCCCGCTCATGCGTTCGATGATGTCTTCTTCGGGCACTTCGATTTCCACCACGTAGTCGAGCTTGACGCCGGCGCTTTTCAGCGCGTCGGCCTGCGGGATGGTGCGGGGAAAGCCGTCGAACAGGTAGCCGCCGGCGCAGTCGGGCTGCTTCAGGCGGTCTTGGACCAGGCCGATGATGATCTCGTCGGAAACCAGACCGCCGGCATCCATGACCTTTTTGGCTTCAATACCCAAGGGCGTGCCTGCCTTCACCGCGGCTCGCAGCATGTCGCCGGTGGAGATTTGAGGAATGCCGAAGTGTTGGGTGAGAAACGCGGCCTGGGTGCCTTTGCCGGCGCCGGGAGGTCCGAGCAAGATGAGACGCATGAGTGCTCCTGATGGGGTTTATTTTTTGTGATCCGGGGAATTATGCCGCAACGCAGCAGCCAATGCGGGGCTGCGCCATGGGAATAACCCTTACATCTGTTTGCTGTAGAACCGTCGCACGCGCTCCAGATCAGCCGGGGTATCTACGCCTGCCGCGGGAGGGTTGAACGTACGGTGTACGACGATTTGATGGCCATGTTCCATGGCGCGTAGTTGTTCCAAGGACTCGAACCGTTCCAGCATGCCTTGCGGCAGCGTCGGGAAACGGCGCAGAAACGACACGCGGTAGGCGTAAAGGCCGATGTGATGCCAGGCGGGCAGGCCGTCGGCCAGCACCCGTTCGCCACTGGCGAGCGCGTCGCGGGCCCAGGGAATGGGGGCGCGCGAAAAATACATGGCGCGGTCATCCGCGGTGCACACCAGCTTCACCACATTCGGGTTGAACAGCGCCTCGGCGTCGGCCAGCGGACAGGCGCAGGTGGCGATATCCGCCTCGGGGCAGGCCAGCAGCTTGGCGGCGACGGCGTCGATGAGTTCCGGTTCGATCAGCGGTTCGTCGCCCTGCACGTTCACCACAATGGCGTCGTCGGGCAGGCCCAACTGTTCCACCGCTTCGGCCAGCCGGTCGGTGCCGGTGGGGTGGTCGCCGCGCGTCATCAGGGCGGTCAGGCCATGCGCCTGCGCGGCCGCCTGGACGCGGACGTCGTCGGTGGCAATGAACAGTTGCGACGCGCCCGAGAGGGCGGCGCGGTCGGCGGTACGCACGACCATCGGCTTGCCGGCGATGTCGGCAAGCGGTTTGTCGGGCAGGCGGGTCGAGGCGGCGCGCGCCGGAATCAGGGCAATGAAGCTCACGGTGCGGCGGTCAGGAGGAGACGGTTTCGTCCAGGACGCGGGCTTCCGACTCCAGCATGACGGGAATACCGTCACGAATCGGGAAAGCCAGACGGTCGGCACGGCAAACCAGTTCGGCTTGCTGCCGGTCGTGTTCGAGGCGGCCCTTGCATAAGGGGCAGACGAGGATGTCGAGAAGTCGGGATTCCATGACCGCGATTCTAAAACAGTTTGCGTGGGGCAGGACCCGCTTGCCTGGGGAGCAGGTCTGATTTTCGCGAAGTCGGAATCGCGTGCATACGCGCTTGGTTAATTAATGTCATGAATTGAATTATCCGTCTCAAAATATGGGACGCATCAGCGCTATCATCCGCCGCGTTCTATGCGGAGGAAGATAGCAAGATGGATTCCAACACCCTCAAGCTAGGATTGATGCTGATCATTCTGGTTTGGTCGTTGATCAGCTGGATCACGTACATGATGCGGCGCAGCGATAACAAAGGCGCGCTGCGTGAGCTCAAGCATGAGGGTCAGTCGCTGCGGGCAATGACGTCCGAAGAGGCCGCCTTGGTGCAGCCATTCCTTGTGTTCCCCGCGAATCCCAAGAAAACGGCCAGCCTGGTCAATGACCGCGTGTTCCCGCTGAAGGGCGCATTCGTGCGACATGGGCTCGAAACCGGCCAGGGCGGGTCGACCATGCATGACACGCTGGGCGGCGTCGATGTGGTGTTGCCGTACGACGCGCGGAATTATCTGCGCGAGGATAACGTTGCTGACGTCGTGATGACCGAGAAATTCGCCATCGTCGTGGCATTGAACGGTGAATTCGACATCGCCGGGGGCCGGGAACGTGATCAACGCCGTCAGAAGCAGGACCAACAATGGTCCAGCGGCAAGCTTGGAGCGTTGCAGGACGTGGTGCCGCAAGAGCCCGATGCAGGCCCGGCGGGCGAGCAGGGCGAAAAGCTCGGCGAAAAGGGAGAACACAGCCTGGCCGATGTGGTACGGGTGGAAATTCTGAGCCAACGCGACGAAACGCCTGCCGAAATCGCCGAGCGCCAGCAACCGGGCGTCGCCTTCTGGGTGTCGGTGGTCTGGTTGCTGGCCTTCATTTGTCTGGCTGTGACGGCGGCGGATGGCGGCTTGGCGTTTGCCGGCGCGGCGACCGCGCTGGCGGTGCTGGCCCTGTGGCTGACTTGGCGACGTCGCGCGCCCGACGCACCCCAGAAGGTCAATCGTGCGCGCGGTGAACTGAACGCTATCGTGCTGACCAATCCGGACAACACGCAGGCCGTGTCCACGCAGCTTTTCCTGGGCGACAAGCTGCCGATCAAATTGCCGGAACACTGGCGCAGCAACCTGGTGCTGCCGGACGACGGCCGCGTCGACGTCGACATGCGGGTGCAGGACTACTCCGTCGTGCGTCTGGGCGGCAGTCACTCTCTGGACGAAGAGCAACGCCTGTTCCCGCGCGTCTACTGGGGGCGGCATGTGACGTTGACGCTGGTCGGACTGCTGGCCGGCGCGGCATTGTGGATCACGGCCGACAACCTGAAAGCGGATGCTGCACTGACGCGCGCCTGGGTCAGCGGCGCGCAGCCGCGCTCTTATGACTCGGCCGCGGAGTTCAAGAAAGATCTTCCGGGCTTCGGTACCTTGGTGGCGTTGCAAGGCCGCGCGCGGTGCGAGCTGGTCCGAGCCGATGAGTTCAGCGGGGGCGGGGCGGCATTCGATTGCAGCCGGCTGCGCTGGGGTGGGGGCCAGCCTCAAGCCGCGCAGTTGGAGATTGATGAGCCGCTGTTGCGTTTGTATTCCGGTGATTTCCTCAGGACCAAACCCAATCCGATGATGGATATGCTGGTGAAGGGCCAAGTCCTCGGCCAAATGCGTAATAACCAGATGGGGCTGTACAACGGGCGGTCGGTGTCGGTGGTGAATGTGGTGGGACTGAGCAACACGGTGCTGGGCATCGAAACGGCCTGCGAGGCCGTTTCCGGCGAGGCTATCGCCGCTTGCGATCGGCTTAAGCGCGCCTTTGTCGATAGCGTTACGTTGGCCAGGGAAGAGCCGCGAGAATGGCTCGAGTTGCTCAAATTGGTGGAAGCGGGGGCCTTGACGGCGAAAGGCCGTGGCGACGAAGGCTTGATGTTGTCCCGCTCCGTCGAAGAGGCTCGGCGCCTGGCCCGTGCCAGCGCCGAACCCGCCGTCCGGGCTGCACTGTACCGCGCGTCGGACCTTGCAATGGACACGCAAAAAGGGGGCCTTGTGCTTAACGTGCTGCCGGGCCCGTATGCCTTGTTGCCCGAGTTGAAACGGACCCGCACGGCGGACGCCCTGGCCGAATGGCAACAGCAGGTGCGCATGTTCCTGCCGGATGGCGCCATGCCGTTCAAGGTTGGCGGCCTGGTGGTGGGCGTGGACGGTGATGCTTCCGGTGCGCCGGCAATCACGGTGGATGCCTCGCGCAGCCTGGACAACCCCTGGCCGTCCGTCGCCCATATGGCATGGTTGCTGCTGGCCGCGCTGCTGGTTCTGGTGCATGCGCCCCTGGCCCTGATCCGCATACGCGCCGCGTCAGCGCGCGGCAAGGCCTTGCAGGACCATGCGCAGCGCCGCGGCACCGCCAAGCCCGCGTTCTTTTAAGCGTGGGCGGGCTGGCGCAGACGTTGCGCCAGCCAATCGAACAGCTGGGGATCCGAAAACGCTGCCTGCACCGGCACCTCCCACAGGCGCGCGTCGTGCAACGCGGCGCACTTGATCGCGTCCTTGGACGTGACCAGGATGGTGTCCGCCGTCATCGCCTGGAAAGGGGAATCGGCGTAATCGTGATGGTCCGGCAGGGGTAGCGTCGCGTCCAGCGTGATCCCCGCCGCGCGCAGCGTCGTGAAAAAGCGTTCCGGATTGCCGATGCCGGCCGCCGCCGCAATGCGGGCTTGCCCTGCATAGGCGGACAGCGGGCGCGTTGCCCCGTTTTCGATGTTGCGGGTGTCGCCAGGTTCCAGCCACATGCGCACCGGGTGGGGGCGGGCGTTGCCCGTGTCGGCCGGGCTGCCATCTGGCGTGCCGATGTTGGTGACGACCACATCCACCTCGCGCAAGCGGCTGGCGAGTTCCCGCAATGGTCCGGCGGGCAGCAGCCGGCCGTTGCCCACGCCGCGCTCATCCTGCACCACGATTTCCACATCACGGGCCAGGGCCAGGTGTTGCAGGCCGTCGTCGGAGACAATCACGTCCACCTCGGGGTGGGCTTTCAGCAAGGCTTGGGCCGCCAGCGCGCGTTTGGGGTGCACGGACACCGGGGCGTTCGTGGCGCGCGCAATCAGTGCGGGTTCGTCGCCAAAGCGGGCGGGCTCCAAGGCGCCGACGCCGACCCGGGCCTGCGCGCCGATCTTCACGCCGTAGCCCCGGCTGACCACGCCGGGCGTAAACCCACGTTCGCGCAGCGCTTGCACGGTGGCAATCACCACGGGCGTCTTGCCCGTGCCGCCAACATAGATGTTGCCCACCACCACGACGGGCACGGGGGCGCGGTAGCTGGGTTTGGCGCCGCTTTGGTAGGCGGCCCGTTTTCTGGCCACGGCCCACGCCGTCAGGGCGGATAGCGGCAGCAGCAGGGCCGACAGCCAGCCGCCGTGCTGCCACTGGCGCGCCAGCAGCGAAGGGGACGAACGCGGGGTGCTCACCGTGAAGTCTGGGCGGCGAAGTTGACGCGGCCAATGCCGGCCAGGCGGGCGGCTTCCATGATGTTGATCACGGATTGATGGGTGGCCTGGGCGTCGGCGTTGATGATGACCAGCGCATCGGGTTTGCCGGCCGCGGCCTGGCGCAGCGCGTCGGCGATTTCCGGCGGCGTGGAGACGTCGATCAGCGTGCCGTTCAGCGCGTAGCGCCCGTCCTGGCTGACCGCCACTTCCAGTGCGGGGGGCGTGTCCTGTTCCGACGAGGCCTGGGGCAACGTCACCTGCAACTGCGTGAATCGCGTGAACGACGTGGTGGCCGCCAGGAAGATCAGGATGACCAGCAACACGTCGATGAGCGGAATCAGGTTGATGTCCAGCTCGTCGCGCTCGCCGCGGGCACCACGGAAATTCATGAACGCCCCTCGCGCACGGGGGGCGTCGGCGACAAGGCGCGGACCAGCCGCGAGGCCGATTGCTCCATGGCGCTGAGGTAGCCGTCGACCCGGCCGCGCAGGTAGCGATGCGCGATCATGGCGGGAATGGCGATCAGGATGCCGAAGCCGGTGTTGTACAGCGCAATCGAGATGCCGCGCGCCAGTTGGGCGGGGTCGCCGCCGCCTGGCGTGTACGAACCGAAAATTTCGATCATGCCGACTACGGTGCCGAACAGGCCCATCAGCGGGGCCACGACGGCAATGGTGCCAATGGCGGGGATGTAGCGGCTGAGGTCGTGCGCGACGGCGCGCCCGGTGTCTTCGACCACGCTGCGCAGTTCTTCGCGCGGCAGATGGCGGTGACGCATCACCTCGGCCAGCACGCGGCCAAGCGGCGAATTGCGTTCCAGCCGGTTGATGGCTTCAGGGGTGTCTTGGCGGTTGCGCAGCATGTCCACCACCTGATCGTTCAGCCCTCGGGGCAGGATCAGGCTGCGGCGCAGGGAGAAGAAGCGCTCGAAGATCAGCGCCAGTCCCAGCACGGATGTCGCCAGCAGGGGCCAGATAGGCCAGCCGGCCTCGCGCAAAATGGAAAGCAAAGCGTTCAACTCCCGGGGGCCAGGGCAGCGAAGCGCTCGCGCCTTGGAATCAGATCAAGCCGAAACTGTAACGGCGCGGCGGGTTTGTGGCAAGGCGGGGAACCCCCGGAATTATCCACAGAAATTGTGGATAATTCTGTGCAAAACTTCCCCGGAACGCTTGTGGGCACAGGGCTTGCGCTTGTTTGCTTCAAAATCGCGCAGCCGGGTTTAATAAAAAACCTCATTTAAATCAGTGCCTTGCGTGTTTTTTATTGGCTTTCGGGGCGGTCGCTGCAAAATTCGCTGGAAACGGTATCATGGCGGCCCGCTCCGCGTGACCTGTGGACAGATACGCATCGGGAAGCCTCATGACAATTGAACTTGCAGTCACAAACAACGCATTCACGCGGGATATCCTGACAGTTGCCCAGCTAAACCAAGCAGTAGGGCAATTGCTGGAGCGCAGCATTCCGGCGTTGTGGGTGCGAGGCGAGATTTCCAACTTCACGCAGGCGGCATCCGGGCATTGGTACTTCACGCTCAAGGACAGCCGGGCCTCTGTGCGCGCTGTCATGTTCCGAAGCCGCGCCAACGCAGTGGGCTTTGTGCCGCGCGCGGGTGATCAGGTCGAAATCCGCGCCCGGGTTTCCCTTTACGAGCCCCGTGGCGACTACCAGTTGCAGGCCGATGCCATGCGCCGCGCCGGGCTGGGCAACTTGTATGAAGCATTTCTGCGGTTGAAAGAGCAACTGGCCTCCGAAGGCCTGTTCGATCCGGCCCGCAAGCGCGAGCCCGTCCGGCTGCCACGCGCGATCGGCGTCGTCACCTCGCTGCACGCGGCGGCGTTGCGGGATGTGCTGTCGGCGCTGGCTCGCCGGGCGCCGCAGGTGCCGGTCATCATCTATCCGGCCCCAGTTCAGGGGGCGGACGCCGCCAGCCGTCTGGCTGCCCAGGTACGCCTTGCCAATGCGCGTGCCGAAGTGGACACGCTGTTGCTGGTGCGGGGCGGGGGCAGCATCGAAGACCTCTGGAGTTTCAATGACGAGGACCTGGCGCGCCAGGTGGCAGTCAGCGAGATTCCCGTGATCAGCGGCGTGGGCCACGAAACCGACTTCACCATCGTGGACTTCGTGGCCGACGTGCGCGCCCCGACGCCCACTGCCGCGGCGGAACTTGCCTGCGTGCCGCGCTCTGAATTGCTGGGCCAGGTCATGCAGTCCGCCCAGGCCATGGCGCGCGGCCAGCAACGCCGCCTGGAGCGCGCCGCGCAGCGCCTGGACCGTGCGGCGGGGCAACTGGTGTCGCCCGCGCAACGGCTGGAGCACCAGCGCGAACGCTTGAACAGCCTGCGCTTTCGCCTGGCGTCCGCCTGGTCCGGCCCGCAAGACCGGCGTACCGCTCGCGTCAATCTGCTGACACAGCGCCTGTCGCACCGGGCGCCCGACACCCGCCGCGCGGCCGACCGCCTGGCCAACGCGGCGCGCCACCTGGGCCAGGCGCATGCCCGCCTGCTGGTGCAGGGCCGCAACCGCCTGGCCTCGGCCACGGCGCAATTGCGCGCGCTTGATCCGGGCAACACCCTGGCGCGCGGCTACGCCATTGCGCGTGACGCCGACGGCCGCATCGTGCGCGACGCCGCCGCCCTGGAAGCCGGGCAGGCGCTGGACCTTAGCTTTGCGCAAGGCGGCGCGCAGGTCGACGTGCGGCAGACCCGCAAGACGCGCGACGCCGGTTAAGCCCTGCTTGGCGCGGCATGCCGGCCAATGACATTCCAACGCAGACCATTGCTCTGGCGGATGCGGCGCGTTAACCCCGCGCGGGCACGGGGTTAACGCGGTATCCTCATTAGTTGCCGATACAATTGACCGGCTTGATCGTGCACTCAACAGAAGGAACCCACACATGGCACATACTCTTCCCCCCCTGCCTTACGAACTCGACGCCCTGGCTCCCCACATTTCCAAGGAAACGCTGGAGTTCCACTACGGCAAGCATCACCAGACTTACGTCACGAACCTGAACAACCTGATCCCGGGTACGGAATTCGAAACGCTGTCGCTGGAAGACATCGTGAAGAAGTCCTCGGGTGGCATTTTCAACAACGCCGCCCAGATCTGGAACCACACGTTCTACTGGAACAGCCTGGCCCCCAAGGCCGGCGGCGCACCCTCGGGCAAGCTGGCTGACGCCATCAACGCCAAGTGGGGCAGCTTCGACGCTTTCAAGGAAGCGTTCAACAAGTCGGCAGCCGGCAACTTCGGTTCGGGCTGGACCTGGCTGGTCAAGAAGGCCGACGGCTCGGTTGACATCGTCAACACCAGCAACGCCGCCACCCCGCTGACCACGGCCGACACGCCGCTGCTCACCTGTGATGTCTGGGAACACGCGTACTACATCGACTACCGCAACGCGCGTCCCAAGTATCTGGAAAACTTCTGGGCCCTGGTGAACTGGGAGTTCGCCGCCAAGAACTTTGCCTGATCGGTAAAGAAACAAGCCTCGGCTTCCACGCCGCTGGCTTGCACCAAAAAACCCCTTGCGCATTGCCAAGGGGTTTTTTTATTCCTATTCAGGAAAAATTCAGCTTACAAAACCCTGTCGATTGTCGATTTCATTCCAGGGAAATGACGACGAAACATGCTTTTATCTAGGGTTATCCCTAGGGTTTCCTGCCTCTATTGTTGCCAACGGTCGGGGGGCTGAACCACGGGGCCAACGGATTGCGGCATGCCCGCTCACAACCGGGGTAACTACAGGGAAGGGAAGCATGTTTCGCTTATTTTCAGGCTTGCGCATCGGGGCGCGCCTGTCGGGCGCGTTTTTGCTCGTGGCGGTAATTGGGGGTGCGATCGGGGCTTTTGGGGTTTGGGGGCTGTCTCGCATCAACGAATTGAATGACCGGTTGTACGACACCGAGCTGCGGGGCATCTCGGATCTGAAAGAATCCAATCTGCACCTGATCTACGCGGGCCGTGCCCGCAGCGGCTATCTGGCCGCCAGCACCGATCAGGACCGTCAGGCGTTGAAGAAGCAGTTCGACGAGGCCGTCAAGAACATGGACGTGCTGCGCGACAAGGCCGCCAAGAATTTCCACGAAGAAGAGGGCAAGCGCCTGCTGGCGCAGTTCGTCGAGACCGAGCAGGTCTGGAAGCGTGAGTCGGAAGCGTTCTTCGCCGCCGCGAAATCGCAGTCGCTGACGCAGACGGATCCGCAAGTTGCCGAGATCGAAAAGCGCGTCATCACCTCGTCGCAAAAGCTTGACGACCTGATGACCGACCTGGCCGTGGGCAAGGAAAAGTCCACCGCGCAATCCGTCGATGTGGCCACGAACCTGTACAACACCGTGCGCGCGGTAATGATCATCCTGGCCGTGGCCGGCGTGGTGGTGGGCATGCTGCTGGGCTGGCTGGTGACGCGCGGCATCGTGCGCCCGCTGGAGCAAGCCGTGAAGGCCGCGCGCCAGGTGGCCGCGGGTGACCTGACCACCAACATCCAGGTTGCCACGCGCGACGAAACGGGCGAGCTGATGGCCGCGCTCAAGGCCATGAACGAAAGCCTGGCCCGCATCGTGGCGGACGTGCGCGACGGCTGTGAAAGCATCGCATCGGCGTCGTCGCAAATTGCGCAAGGCAACTCCGACCTGTCGCAACGCACCGAAGAGCAGGCCTCGTCGCTGGAAGAAACCGCGGCGTCGATGGAAGAGCTGACCAGCACCGTGCAGCAAAACGCCAACAACGCCACCGAGGCCGACCGTCTGGTGACGCATGCGTCTACCGTGGCGGTGCGTGGCGGTGAAGTGGTGGATGGCGTGGTCCAGACCATGAGCGCGATCTCGGATAGTTCGCGCCGCATCGCCGATATCACGGGTGTGATCGACGGTATTGCGTTCCAGACCAACATCCTGGCGCTCAACGCCGCCGTGGAAGCGGCGCGCGCGGGCGAACAAGGCCGTGGCTTTGCCGTGGTGGCGGGCGAGGTGCGCACCTTGGCGCAGCGTTCGGCGGTGGCCGCCAAGGAAATCAAGGCCTTGATCGATGAGTCGGCCGCGCGCGTCGAAGGCGGCACGCGCCAGGTCGACGAAGCCGGCCGCACCATGCGCGAAGTGGTCGACAGCGTGCGTCAGGTGGCGGTGTTGGTGCGCGACATCGCCAGCGCGTCGGAAGAGCAATCGGCGGGTATTGGCCAGGTCAACCAGGCCGTATCGCAGATGGACTCCGTGACGCAACAGAACGCCGCGCTGGTCGAAGAGGCGGCGGCAGCGGCCGCCAGCATGCAGGAGCAGGCCGGGCGTCTGGCGCAGGAAGTGCGCCGCTTCAAGGTCGAAGCGGGCGCGGGGTCGAGCGCGAGCTCGGCGCACATCGCGCAAGCTCGACTGCTTCCGGCGGTGTGATTTTCTGCTGACACTTGTGGGCTGCGGGTCAGGTGAGAGTGGTAAGGTTACTCACTTTGCGCCGCACGCCAGCAGCCCATGAGCCTGACCGAACCTTTTCGCCGGACCACCACCGCCGCCCGCCGCCTGATGCGGCGCAAGGTGCGCCAGATCAACCGCTTGTCGCGCAAGAGCCTGCAAATGGCGCTGCTGCTGGGCGGTGCGGGTCTGGTCGCAATGATGTCGCTGGGGTTTGCGTATCTGGCCGACAAGGCGCTGGACTGGAACCGCGAATGGGTGGGCCACAATGGCTGGCTTGCCTTGCTGGTGCTGCCATTCAGCCTGGCCGCGCTGCGTTGGCTGACGCTGCGCTTTGCTCCGAACGCGGCGGGCAGCGGCATTCCACAAGTCATCGGCGCGCTGTCCTTGCCTCCCGGCCCCAGCCAAAGCAGCCTGGTGTCGCTGGCGCAAACGCTATGGAAGATCCCACTGTCGTTCTTCGGCATGCTGGCCGGCGCGTCGATCGGGCGCGAAGGCCCGTCGGTGCAAGTGGGCGCCGCGCTGATGCTGGCCTGGGGCGACTTCTGGAAGCGTCGTGGCGTGCAGTTGCGCGGCTTCCATTCCAATGAACTGATCGCCGCCGGCGCGGCGGGCGGGCTGGCTGCTGCCTTCAATGCGCCGCTTGCCGGCGTCATCTTCGCCATCGAAGAGCTGGGGCGCGGCACGGTGCTGCGTTGGCAGCGCCTGGTCCTGATCGGCGTGCTGGCCGCCGGCTTCCTGGTGGTGGCAGTGCAGGGCAACAACCCGTACTTCGGCGTGTTCGGCGGCGCGCCGCTGGCCCATGGCATGGTGATGTGGATCGTCATTTGCGGCGCGATCAACGGCGCGCTGGGCGGCATCTTCGCGCGGCTGCTCGGCAAAGGCGCATCCGGCGCCGCACCGGCCGCCTGGCGCGCCTGGATCCGCGCGCATCCTATCTGGACGGCCTTCATCATGGGTCTGGTGCTGGCGGTGATCGGCCTTTGCACGGCCGGCAGTGTTTACGGCACCGGGTACGGCGTGGCGGCCGACCTGCTGTCGGGCCACGACACGGCGCCGGCCGGCTTCGGCCTGGCCAAGCTGGCGGCTACCGTCGCGTCGTATTGGGCAGGTATTCCTGGTGGCATTTTCACGCCCGCGCTGACCACGGGCGCCGGCATCGGCCAGCACATCTGGGAGCTCGCGGGCGAGGGCGTTGACCAGCGCGTGCTGGTGCTCGTGTCGATGGCGGCTTTCCTGGCCGCGGCCACGCAGGCGCCGCTGACGGCCAGCGTGGTGGTGATGGAAATGACAGGCAGTCAGCCGATGCTGTTCTGGTTGCTGGTGGGGTCTTTGCTGGCCTCTGGCGTGTCGCGCCAGTTCTGCCCGCAACCGTTCTACCATTTGGCGGCGGGGCGTTTCCGTCGGCAAGCCTTGGTAGAAGCGGGCCGCGCGGCGCAAGCCGAGTCAGGCGTCGCGCCGTCCAAGGCGCCGTCAGCCTGACGGCGTTGGGCCCCCCCCCCCCCCCGCCACGCAATCAGGGTGAACACCTACCGGACACCGTCCGTGTAGCGGACACCTCGACTGTGCACCAACTTGGCGCGAAATGCGGTGCGCTAAGATCGTCCGATCCCGAATTTTTCACTTCACTTCGAGCTTCCCATGACCGTGAATGCCTTTATTTGTGATGCGATCCGCACTCCCTTCGGCCGCTACGGCGGTGCGTTGGCCAGCGTGCGCCCTGATGACCTGGCTGCCGTTGCCATCAAGGCGCTGATTGCGCGCAACCCCGGCGTGCGCTGGGAAGAACTGGACGACGCCATCATGGGCTGCGCGAACCAGGCCGGTGAAGACAACCGCAACGTGGCTCGCATGGCCACGCTGCTGGCGGGTCTGCCCATCGAAGTGCCCGGCGCCACGGTCAACCGCCTGTGCGGTTCGGGCCTGGACGCCATCGGCACCGCCGCCCGCGCCATCCGCGCAGGCGAAGCCGGCTTGATGCTGGCCGGCGGCGTGGAAAGCATGAGCCGCGCGCCCTTCGTCATGGGCAAGGCCGACAGCGCGTTCTCGCGCAGCGCCGCCATCTTCGACACGACCATCGGCTGGCGCTTCGTCAACAAGCTGATGAAGGCCCAGTACGGCGTGGACTCCATGCCCGAAACGGCCGAAAACGTCGCTGACGACTTCAAGATCAGCCGCGAAGACCAAGACCTGTTCGCGCTGGCCAGCCAGCAAAAGACGGCTCGCGCTCAGCAAGAAGGCGTGTTCGATGCCGAAATCGTGCCGGTGTCGATCGCCCAGAAAAAGGGCGACCCCATCGTCGTCTCCAAAGACGAACACCCGCGTGAAACCAGCCTGGAATCGCTGGCCAAGCTGAAGGGCGTGGTCCGCGAAGGCGGCACCGTCACGGCCGGCAATGCGTCGGGCGTGAACGACGGCGCCGCCGCATTGCTGCTGGCCGATGAAAAGGCCGCGGCCCGCCACGGCCTGACGCCGCGCGCCCGCGTGGTCGGCATGGCCACCGCCGGCGTTGCGCCGCGCATCATGGGTATCGGCCCGGCGCCCGCCACGCTGAAAGTGCTGGCGCAAACCGGCCTGACGCTGGACCAGATGGACGTGATCGAACTGAACGAAGCGTTCGCCGCCCAAGGCCTGGCTGTGCTGCGTCAATTGGGCATTGCCGACAACGACCCGCGCGTGAACCCCAACGGCGGCGCGATCGCCCTGGGTCACCCCTTGGGTGCGTCTGGTGCGCGTCTGGCCACCACGGCCATCAACCAACTGCACCGCACGGGCGGCCGTTACGCGCTGTGCACGATGTGCATCGGCGTGGGCCAGGGCATCGCGCTGATCATCGAGCGCGTCTAAGCCTGAAGTGTTGTTTTTTCCGCTGCTTTGACAGGGGCGGAAGCGAAAAGGGAGCCCCATGGGGCTCCCTTGCCGTATCTGAAGGGGGCGCTGGCGCCCTGGGGCCGCCGATCAGGGCAGCCCGTCGACTTTCCGGCCGGCCTTGATGCCGTGCTGGTCGAACCAGCCTTGGGCCATTTCCAGGGCATAGCGCACCGGCTTTCTTGCGCAGTGCGGGTCTTCGGTCTGGGGCGCCATGTCGTCGATATTGACGATCGTGCCGTCGTCGGCGATAAAGGCTATCGAGAGCGGCAAGAGCGTGTTGCGCATCCAGAAGCACTGCACGTCCGGCCGCTCGAACACGAACAGCATGCCGTCGTTGCCCTGGAGTTCTTTGCGGAACATCAGGCCGCTTTGGCGGGTGGCGTCGGTATCGGCGACTTCCGCGCGGATAATATGGATGCCCGCTGAAAGCTGCGTGGTGGGCAAGGGCGGTTGTGGACCGGTTTGCGCTTGGGCGCCCGCGGTCAGCGCAAGCGCCGTGGGGGCCAGTGCCGCCGACAGTGCTTTCAGAAATGCTGGTTTAAAGAACGCTGTCTTGAACAACGTAGGGTTGACAGGCAATAACTTCACATTCTTCAGCATGACTGGCGCAGTAAAAAGAAAATAACAAGGCGGGGCCCGAAAGCCCCGCCTGGATAATGGTGCAGCCTTACCGCTGCACTTTAAGGGATACTCAGGCCGCCGTGATATTAAGCGCCTGTTTGCCTTTAGGCCCCTGAATGATTTCGAAAGCCACTTTCTGGCCTTCCTTCAGGGTTTTAAAACCATTCATCTGTATGGACGAAAAGTGGGCGAACAGATCTTCACCGCCGTCGTCGGGCGTAATGAAGCCAAACCCCTTTGCATCGTTGAACCACTTGACGGTACCCGTCGATTTGGGATTGTCCCCTTGGACGGCGGTTGCGGTCGTATCAGACATGCGGACTGCCTCATTGAATCGTATGTTGACAGAAGGGCATCGCGGTCTAGACCTCTGTCCCCCCCTCCGAATTCCTGTCAGATTTTCGATGAGTTGAAAACCCCAGAATGCGCTGATAATGCGCCGCTTTTCTTCGTGTCGTCAAGTATGGAAACTACGTATTTCTGCGTGTAATTTTAAGTAAGTTGCGCGTTAGGCGTCCCCAGTTTAAATAGAATAGCCGCCCTATGAGTTCTACCTTGGATACCCAGCATGATTTGGCCGTCGAGAAGGCACCGGCACGCGCCGCGCCGCCTCCGATGTATCAGGTTCTGCTGCTGAATGACGACTACACGCCGATGGAATTCGTCGTGAAAGTCCTGCAAAAATTCTTCAATAAAAACCATGAAGAGGCAACGCGGATCATGTTGCAAGTGCATCACGAAGGTCGCGGAGTATGCGGGGTGTATCCCCGAGACCTCGCGGCTACCCGCATTGCCCAGGTAGGACAGTATGCGCGGGCGCGTCAGCACCCGCTGCAATGTGTGATGGAACCCGTTTAATACCCAGAATAAAGACGCCGCCCTCGAAGGCGGCGTTGTGCTGTGCAAGACACGGCAGGTTCCGCGTGTGGGGAAGCGCGCGGCGCAGCAGGTCGGCAGCTCCGCCGCACAGGAGCGTTGTATTCGAGTAGGCGGAGGGGTTTGCCGTGAGTGGAAAGGTTAGTAAGACCTGGCTGGCGGTTGCCGGCGTTGTGGTGTTGGCGGGCGCCATCGGCGTGGGCTGGTGGATGGGCGGTAAGGACAAGCAGGGCGCGGCCCCGGTCCCGGCGCCGGCGGTTTCCTCCGCGACGCAGGCCCCTGCTGCGGCCCCGGCCGCTGCGGCTGGTGACGGCAAGCCCGCGTTGGGCGCCAGCGCGACGGTGGGCGCACCCGATCCCTTTGCGGCGCTGACCTGCCAGCCGCGCCAGTTCAACGACGCGCTGTCGCTCTCGGTCACCTTCACCCAGCCGGTGGACGCCAAGGCCAAGCTGGATGATTTCCTTCAGGTCACCGACCTGGGCGCCTCGTCCGGCAAGGCCGACGAAGACAACGAAACCGCCGCCAATGCGGGTGACCAGCCGGCCTCGGTCAAGCCTGGTGATTCCGCGCCCAAAGGCAAGATCCTGAAAGGCAGCTGGATCGTGGGCGAGAACCCGCGCATGGTGTATTTCCCCTACATCCAGCCGCAGCGCAAATACGCCATCACGGTACGTTCGGGTTTGCCCGGCGTCGGTGACAAGGTCGTGCTGGCTGAAACCTCGAATTGCGAAGTGAATACGCAGGCCATGCCGCCGTCGTTCTATTTCGCCAGCCGTGGCGTGGTGCTGCCGGCCGGCCAGAACGGCGGTTTGCCGGTCGCAACCGTGAACGTGCCCGAGGTCGACGTGCAGTTCCTGCGCGTGGCGCCGGATCGCGTGCCGGAATTGTTCGAAACGGTGCTGGGCATTGGCCGCAACACCGCGCGCGCATCCGACGAAGATGAAGCCGGCTACGACGAAGAGGACAACTGGCGCTATTCCGACAACCGCAGCCTGAAAGGCTCGGTTAGCAACTGGGATCTGGACCGCCTGAATTCGCTGACGACCAGCGTCTATCAAGGCCGGTTCATCACCGACGACAAGCCGAACCGCCGCCACGTCACCTTCCTGCCGGTTGAAGGCGTGAAGGAACTGCAAGAGCCGGGTATCTATATCGCGGTCATGAGCCAGCCGGGCCGGTTCCGTTACGAATACCAGGTTACCTATTTCTACGTGAGCGACATCGGCCTGCATGCGCGCCGTTACAGCGACCGCGTGGAAGCCTATTCCGTGTCGCTGAAGTCGGGCCAGGCCATTCCGGGCGCCGTGTTTGAACTGGTGGACGGCGCGGGCAAGACGCTGGCCAAGGCCGCTGCCGACGCGCAGGGTCATGTGCGTTTTGACGGCAGCTTCACCAATGCGCGCGTCATCCGCGCCTCGCGCGACAAGGAAATGACCGTGCTGGCCCTGGGCGAACCGGCGCTGGACCTGTCTGAGTTCGATACGGGCGGCCATGTGTCGCGCCCCAATAATCTGTTCGTCTACGCCGGCCGCAATTTGTACCGTCCGGGCGAGACCTTCAACGTGTCGGTGCTGCCGCGCGACCTGGACGGCCGCATGCTGACGCCCGCGCCGCTGACGGCGACGATCAAGCGCCCCGATGGCCGCGTGGTGCAGACCACCTTGTGGCAGCCCAAGAAAGATCTGGTCGGCTATGTTGAGCGCGCCATCGACCTGCCGCTGGATGCCCAGACGGGTTCGTGGCTGCTTGAACTGCGCGTGGACCCCGCTTCGCGCACGCCGGATGCGTCGTGGAAGTTCCAGGTCGAGGAATTCCTGCCTGAACGCATGAAGATGGCGCTGACCTCTGATCAAGAGGTGCTGTCGCCGGACGAGGAACTGATCGTCAATGTGCAGGGCGATTACCTCTACGGCGCGCCTGCCGCCGGCAACCGCCTGCTGTCCAGCTTCCAGGTCAAGCGCGACCGTTTCGCCTTGGCGCAGAAATGGCCGGGCTTTATTTTCGGTGATGTTGCCGATGACACGCGTCGCACGTTCGGTGAACTGCCCGAGGAAGCGCTGGACGACAAGGGCGCAGCCCGGATCAGCGTGAATCCCAGCGTGGCGGGTACGCACTCGCCCATGAAGGTGCGCGTGTCGGCCAGCCTGCTGGAATCGGGCGGCCGCCCGGTGGTGCGTTCCATCGAACGCAGCGTCTGGCCCGCCGACAAGCTGATCGCCGTGCGTCCGCAGTTTGACAGCGATGTGGCGCGCGAACGCGCACCCGCCGCGTTTGAAGTCATCCGTGCCAACGCGCAAGGCGAGATCGTTCCGCTGGCCCAGGCGCAGATGCGCTTGTTCCGTGAAGAACGCCAATACTATTGGCGCTTTGACGACCAGCGCGGCTGGAACAGCGGCTATACCGAAACCGAAGAACTGGTGGACTCGCGCGAAATCGCCTTGAACGACCGCGCGCAACTGACCGTGCCGGTCAAGTGGGGCCGTTACCGTCTTGAAATTACCGACCCGGAAACCAGCGAGACGATGCGCTACCGCTTCTATGCGGGCTGGAACGCGCAGGACGCCGACGCGATGGGCAACCGCCCCGACCGCGTGCAGATGAAGCTGGAAGGCGTGCCGGCCAAGCCGGGCGACACCGTCAAGGTCACGCTGACGCCACCGCACGACGGCCAGGCGCTGGTTACGGTGGAAGGCGACCGCATGCTGTGGTCCACCTGGGTTGCCGTGAAGGCGACGGGCACCGAAGTTGAAATTCCGATCAGCAAGGACTGGAAGCGCCACGACCTGTATGTGGCTGCCGCCGTGTTCCGCCCGGGTAGCGAAGGCGACCGCGTGACGCCGGCTCGTGCGCTGGGCCTGGCGTTCCTGCCGATTGCCAGCGCCGACCGCAAGCTGGATGTGAAGCTGAGCGCGGCCGCCAAGACCGAGCCCGAAACCAAGACGACCGTGCGCGTCAAGGTGGACGGCGCGCAGGGCAAGCAAGCCACGGTGACGCTGTCCGCGGTGGACGTGGGCATTCTGAACATCAACCAATACGCCACGCCCGACCCGCTGGATTATTTCTTCGGCAAGCACCGCTACGCGCCCGAACTGCTGGACATGTACGGCAAGCTGATCGAGAAAATGGACGGCACCAAGGGCAAGCTGAAGTGGGGCGGTGACGCCGCCATGCGCGGCGACAGCAAGAGCCTGCCCAAGAAGGTCAAGCTGGTCGACCTGTTCTCGGGTCCGGTCACCTTGAACGCGCAGGGCGAAGCGGATATTCCGCTGGATCTGCCCGACTTCAACGGCACCCTGCGTCTGATGGCCGTGGCGTTCACGGCGGACAACTACGGCAGCACCGACACCGAAATGGTGGTGGCCGCGCCGATCGTCGCCGAACTGAATACGCCGCGTTTCATCACGCCGGGTGACCAGGCCGCCATTGCGCTGGACCTGACCAACCTGAGCGGCGCCGAGCAAAAGATCAGCATTAAGCTGGAAGCGCTGGACCCGCTGGCCATTACCGACGGCGTGCGCACGGTGACGCTGAAAGACAAGCAGCGCACCACCTTGCGCTTTAACGCGACCACGACCGGTTCGTATGGCTTGGGCCTGATGCGCCTGACCATCGACGGGCAGGGCGGCGCCAAACCCGTGCACATCGTGCGCGAATCGGTGCTGCAGGTGCAGCCGGCCTACGCGGGTGAACGCCAGGTGCGTCGCCTGCGCCTGAACCCGGGCGAAACCAATGTGGCGCAAGCCGCGTGGGTGTCTTCGTATTACCCGGATTCGGCGCTGGTCAGCCTGACCGTGTCGAACCGTCCGCCGTTCAACGTGAACAAGCTGGTTGAAGGCCTGCTGGCGTATCCCTACGGATGCGCCGAGCAGACCATCAGCCGCGCCTTGCCGTGGGTGCTGATCGACGATGCCGTCGCCAAGCAATTCGGCCTGAAGCCGCACTCGCAGGTGGAGCGCGCCGCGCAGGTGTCCGGCGCCATCGGCCGCTTGTCCGGCATGCGCAACGCGGTGGGTTCTTACAACCTCTGGAGCGGTTCCAGCTCGCGCGATGTGTGGCTGACGGCCTATGCCGTGGGCTTCTTGCAAGACGCGCGCGACCAAGGCTTTGAAGTGCCCGAAGCCACGCTCGACCGTTCGCGCCAATGGCTGCTGGAGCAAGTGCAGCAGACGTCCAACACCTTTGGCACGTGGTCGGTGAACCTGCGCCGCAACGTTGAAGCCGGCCGCATCGACGGCAGCGATGCCAACATCCTGCGCGAAGACCATCGGCGTTTCGCCGGCTTGTCGACCGCCGTGCTGGCCTTGGCCCGCGACAAGAAGGCGCCGCTGTCGACGGTGCGCCAACTGTTCGACAACTATCAAGAGCGCGCGCGTTCGCCGCTGCCCCTGATCCAGTTGGCGGCCGCGTTCAAGCTGATGGGCGACGAAGGGCGCATGAAGTCCGCGCTGGACGCCGCGATGACGCGCGAATACGGTTTCCCGCGCCGCAATTACAACGGCTACTACGACGAATGGCTGGGCGACTACGGCAGCAGCGTGCGCGACTACGCCTTGTCGTACGCGCTGGCCAACCAGTACGGGCTGAAGCACGAGCGCCTTGAAAATCTGCTGACGCAGCTGACTTCGCGCCTGGGCAACCGTTCGTACCTGTCCACGCAGGAACGCATGGCGCTGTTGATGGCGGCACGCGCCATCGGCGGCGACAAGGGCACGCCGTGGGAAGCCATGCTGACCGTCAATGGCGCGCGCAAGCCGCTGGATGGCGGCAAGAGCGACCAGACGGTGGGCTTGTCGGCGGCTGACCTTGCCAACACGCAGATCGTCAACACCGGCGCGCAGTCCCTGTTCCTGGAGTACGACATCCAGGGCAGCCCGATGGTTGCGCCCAAGCCGCGCAACGACGTGATCCAACTCAAGCGTGGCTGGTATCGTCCGGACGGCAAACCGTGGGATGGCGGCACGCTGCAAAGCGGCGACATGCTGGTGGTGTGGGTGCAAGCCAGCGCCAACCAGAACATTCCCGATGCGCTGATCGAGGACCGCGTGCCGGCGGGTTTTGAAGTAGAAAACCTGAACCTGTCGCAAAGCCCCGAGATGCAGGAATGGACGATCGGCGGACGTCGCGTGGCCGAAGCCATGGCCGACTCCAACATCAAGCATCGTGAATTCCGTGATGACCGCTACGTGGCCGCCGTGTCCCTGGGCCGCGGCAAGGTCGACGTGTTCTATCTGGTGCGCGTCGTGACGCCGGGCCGCTACGCGGTGCCGTCGACCGTGGCGGAAGATATGTACCGCCCGGAAATCCGTGGCGTGGGTGAGCAGTGGAGCACGGTCGAAATTCGCGATCGCGGCGCCAAGCGTCCTTGACCGCCGCCGCCTCCTCCACGGCGGGCGCCATGCGCGCTCGCCGCTGGCGGCGGCGCGGCATCATCGCGGCCAGCGTGCTATTTGCGCTGGCCGCGTTGTTATTCGTGCTTGACCGCCTGTTTCCATTGCCCGCCATCGACTCGGGCGGGGCCGCCGTGATCGTTGCCGCCGACGGCACGCCGCTGCGCAACTACCCCAGCCGTGACGGCATCTGGCGCTATCCGGTCACGCCGGACCAAGTCTCGCCGCGCTATCTGGACACCTTGCTCACGTATGAGGACCGCTGGTTCTACTGGCATCCCGGCGTCAATCCCGTGGCGATGGCGCGCGCCGGCTGGCAATGGGCCACGAACCGCCGCATCGTGTCGGGCGGCTCCACGTTGACCATGCAGGTCGCGCGTTTGATCGACCCGCAACTGGCCGGCAAGCCGTCGCGTTCCATGTCCGCAAAATTGCGGCAAGCCTGGCGCGCGGTGCAACTGGAAATGCACTACAGCAAGGACGAGATTCTTTCCATGTACCTGACCCACGCGCCCATGGGGGGCATTGTGGAAGGCGTGGAGATGGGATCACGGCTCTGGCTGGGCAAGTCCGCGCGCGATCTCGGCCCCGCCGAAGCCGCCATGCTGACCGCCTTGCCGCAAGCGCCGTCGCGCCTGCGTCCCGATCGCCATCCCGAGGCGGCCCAGGCCGCGCGCGACAAGGTGCTGGACCGCATGGCCGAACTGGGCCGCTGGGCTCCGGCCGACGTCGCCGACGCCAAGATTGAAAACGTGGTCGCGCCGCCACTGCGCGCGCGCTGGCTGGCGCCGCTGGCCGCGCAGCGTCTGTTGCAGGAAGCGGGCGCGACGCCCGCCGCGCGCCGTGCGGGTCAGCGGCCGCCGTTGGTTGGATCGACGCTGGATGCCGACATGCAGGCATCGGTGGAACAAATGTTGCTGGACCGCGTGGATAGCCTGCCGCCCAAGGTGTCCATGGCGGTGCTGGTGATGGATAACGATACGCTGGAGGTCAAGGCCTACGCGGGTTCTGCTGATTTTTCCGACGATACCCGTTACGCCCACGTGGATATGGTGCGCGGCGTGCGCTCGCCGGGTTCTACTCTTAAACCGTTTCTGTATGCGCAGGCGCTGGACGAAGGGCTGATTCATTCCGAAAGCCTGCTGATCGATGCGCCGCTGTCATTTGGCGGCTATGCACCGGGTAATTTCCAAGCGGCATTTTCGGGCCCTGTCAGCGTCGCGCAAGCATTGCAACGGTCGTTGAATGTGCCTGCGGTGGATCTGCTGGACCGTGTCGGCCCAGCCAGTTTCGCGTCGGTTATGCTGACCGGCGGCGTCCGGTTACGTTTGCCGGATGGGGCAGCCCCAAATTTAAGCTTGATTTTGGGCGGGGGTGGCACCACATTGGAAGAACTGGTGGGCGCTTATCGGGCTTTGGCCCGTGACGGCGTCTCGGGACGGCCCCGCCTTCGGGCGGAGCAGCCTCGAATCGAGTCCCGTATGATGAGCCCTGGAGCCGCCTGGATCGTTCGCGATATCCTCGAAGGCGGCGGGCATCCCGACCGGCCTTTTTACCAGTCGGGCAGCCCGGCCCGGCGACTGGCCTGGAAGACCGGAACCAGTTTCGGATTCCGGGACGCCTGGGCAATTGGGGTGACCGACCGATGGACGTTAGGCGTCTGGGTTGGTCGTCCGGATGGCACGCCGAACCCCGGTTTTTTCGGGGCGAATGTGGCGGCGCCGTTACTGCAAGATATTGTGGCCGCGTTGCCGGAAGGCGCGCAGCAGGTCCGTAGCCGGCCCGAAACGGTGCAGGCGGCGGTCACGTGTTGGCCACTGGGTTATCGGCTGGGCAGCGTGCCGTCGGGGGAATGCCCTGAACAGCGCGCGGCGTGGCTGCTGAACGACACGGCGCCGCCGTCATTTGCCGGCTATGCCGACGCCACGCAGGGGCCTTTGCGCGTGGGTGGCGTGGCCACCGGTTCGGTGCTTCGGCCCGTGCCGGGCAGCCGGCAAGTGGCGCTGGACGTAGATGTGCAAGGCGCCGAAGGCGAAGTATGGTGGATGCTTGACGGGCGCGTGGTGAATCATGGCGCGTCGAGTCATCCGTTTAAATTAGTGCTGGCGCAAGACGGCCGGTATACGCTTACCGTCATGGACGCACAAGGCCGCCACGATAGAGTGGTTTTTGAAATCGCTGGCGTTACGCCATGATCGGCATAGAATATGAATCGTGTATTTGACCGCTTCGATGCAATACGGAGGAAGCGTGATTTCTCAAGAGCTTGAAGTCAGCCTGCATATGGCTTTCGTCGAGGCCCGTTCGGCCCGGCATGAATTTATTACCGTCGAGCATCTGCTGTTGTCGCTGCTTGACAACGCTTCGGCAGTCGAGGTTCTGCGCGCTTGCGCGGCGAACCTGGACGACTTGCGCCGCAACCTCCGCCAGTTCGTTTCGGAAAACACTCCGGTGATTCCAAGCGGCGCCGAGGTTGATACGCAGCCGACGCTGGGCTTTCAGCGCGTGATCCAACGCGCAATCATGCACGTATCCGCGGGCGGCACCGGCAAGAAGCCGGTGACCGGCGCGAACGTGCTGGTGGCCATTTTCGGGGAAAAGGACTCGCACGCCGTGTACTACCTGCAACAGCAGGGCGTCACGCGCCTGGATGTCGTTAATTTCCTGTCGCATGGCATTACCAAACAGCCCCAGGTGGAGTCCGCCGCCGTGCAGAAAGAGCAGCAGACCAATGGTGAAGAGCAGGGCGAATCGCGTCAGTCGCCGCTTGACCAATACGCCACCGACCTGAACGCCGCCGCGCTGGCGGGCCGCATCGATCCCCTGATCGGACGCGAGCACGAAGTCGAGCGCGTCATTCAGGTGTTGTGCCGCCGCCGCAAGAACAACCCGCTGCTGGTGGGCGAGGCTGGCGTGGGCAAGACCGCTATCGCGGAAGGCCTGGCCTGGCGCATCACGCGCGGCGAAGTGCCCGAAATCCTGCAAGCCGCTCAAGTCTTTTCGCTGGACATGGGCGCGTTGCTGGCCGGCACCAAGTACCGTGGTGATTTCGAACAGCGTCTGAAGGGCGTGCTGAAGCAAATTCGCGGCAACCCCGACGCCATCCTGTTCATCGATGAAATCCACACGCTGATCGGCGCCGGTTCGGCCTCGGGCGGCACGCTGGATGCGTCCAATCTGTTGAAGCCCGCCTTGTCTTCCGGGCAGCTCAAGTGCATTGGCGCGACCACGTATACGGAATATCGCGGCGTCTTTGAAAAAGACCACGCGCTGTCGCGTCGCTTCCAGAAGATCGACGTGCCGGAACCCAGCGTCGAACAGACCGTGCAGATTTTGCGTGGGCTGAAGAGCCGCTTTGAAGAACATCACAGCGTCCGCTATTCAGCGGCTGCGCTGTCGGCTGCCGCTGAGCTGTCGGCACGCTTCATCAATGACCGTCATCTGCCCGACAAGGTCATCGACGAGGCCGGCGCCGCGCAGCGCCTGCTGCCGCGCTCGCGTCAGAAGAAGGTGATCGGCAAGGTGGACATCGAGAACATCGTGTCCAAGATCGCCCGTATTCCGCCGCAGTCGGTCTCCAACGACGACCGCAGCAAGCTGGCCACGCTGGACCGCGATTTGAAAACCGTGGTGTTTGGCCAGGACGGCGCCATCGATGCCTTGGCCGCCGCCATCAAGATGGCGCGTTCGGGCTTGGGCAAGCCGGAAAAACCCATCGGCGCTTTCCTCTTGTCCGGCCCCACGGGCGTGGGCAAGACCGAAGTGGCGCGGCAACTGGCGTTCACGCTGGGTGTCGAGTTGCTGCGTTTCGATATGTCGGAATACATGGAACGCCACGCGGTGTCGCGCTTGATCGGCGCGCCACCGGGGTATGTGGGTTTCGACCAGGGCGGCCTCTTGACCGAAGCCATCACGAAGCAGCCGCACTGCGTGCTGCTGCTGGACGAAATCGAAAAGGCCCACCCGGATGTGTTCAACATCCTGCTGCAGGTCATGGACCACGGCACGCTGACCGACAACAACGGCCGCAAGGCGGACTTCCGTAACGTCATCCTTATCATGACGACGAACGCGGGCGCCGAAACCTTGAACCGTCCGTCGATCGGCTTTGCCAATTCGCGGATGCTGGGCGACGAAATGGCGGAAATCCGCCGCATGTTCACGCCTGAATTCCGCAACCGCCTTGACGCCATCATTCCGTTTGCCGCGTTGGACCGCGAGGTCATCCTGCGCGTGGTGGACAAGTTCCTCATGCAACTGGAAGATCAGTTGCACGAGCGCCGCGTGGAAGCCGTGTTCACCACGAAACTGCGCGAACACCTTGCCAAGGAGGGGTTCGACCCGCTGATGGGCGCGCGTCCCATGCAACGTCTTATCCAGGACACCATCCGCCGCGCGCTGGCCGACGAGCTGCTGTTTGGCAAGCTGGTCGACGGCGGTTCGGTCACGGTGGACCTGGACGAGTCGGGCAAGGTGACGTTGGACTTCGACGACAACGGGAAACCGCCTTCGTCTGCTGCGCCGGATAAGCAGGAAGTCGAACTGATCGATTAATGACTGCGGACAGCCAGCCGCTGATTGAGTGCGAACATTGCGCAAGCGTTTATCGCCGACATCAGCTTGAACCTGGCGAGACCGCCAATTGCGCCCGCTGCGGAGCCATACTCTGGCGCTACAGCGGGCTTACTTTGTCCAATTGGCTGGCGCTTGCCCTTACTGCCCTGATCGTCTTCGGGGTGGCCAACGCCTACCCGGTCGCTTCCATGTCCGTGCAGGGCATGGTGCAAGAGGCGTCCTTGCTGGACGCCATTTCCATTACGTGGCGCCAAGGCCATTGGGTCGTCGCCGTCATGACGGGGCTGGCCGGTTTTGCCTTGCCGCTGCTGCAATTGACCGTGCTGCTGTGGGTGCTTGGTCCCTTGTCCCAAGGCCGCGAACCCGTGGGTTTTCGTGGCGCCATGCGTTTGCTGGGCGTGCTGCGGCCGTGGTGCATGGTGCCCGTGTTCCTGTTGGGCGTGCTGGTTGCGGTGGTGAAGCTGGCGGGCATGGCGGCGGTGCAACCCGGTATTGGGCTCGGCGCTTTTGGCCTGTTGACCATTTTCCTGACCATGCTGGGACGCCTGTCGCCGCACGTGCTGTGGCGTTACGCCGAAACGGCTGGCGTGGCTCCCGTGCACATCCCCGAAAGCAGTCCGGACACCGTCCTGGCAGGCTGCCATGTCTGCGGCCAGGTGCAGGCCTTGCCGCGCGATGCCGATCCCGAAGAAGAACACCACTGCGTGCGTTGCCATGCCGTGGTGCATTACCGCAAGCCGGACCACCTGGCGCGCACCTGGGCGCTGCTGCTTGCGGCGGTTGTGTTCTATATCCCGGCTAACGTGCTGCCGGTCATGCAGGTCAGTTCGGTGTTGGGCGACAGCGCTCACACCATTCTTGGCGGCGTGGTTGAACTATGGCAGATGGGCTCATGGGACATCGCGCTGATTGTGTTCATCGCCAGCGTGGCCGTGCCCCTGACCAAGCTGCTGGCCTTGATCTTGCTGTTGTTGACCGAGCAATGGCGCAGCACGACCAACCTGCGGCCCCGTACCCGCCTGTATCAGATGGTCGAGTTCATTGGTCAATGGTCGATGCTGGATGTTTTTGTCGTTATATTGCTGGCGGCCCTGGCCGATTTTCAGGGCCTGATGGAGATCAGCGCCGGTGCCGGGGCAGCGGCCTTTGGCGTGGTGGTGATCTTGACCATGCTGGCGGCCATGAGCTTCGATCTGCGTCGTAGCTGGGATCTGGAAGGCGATAGCGAAATCGACGCACCCGAGATCGAAGGCCGGGCTCGTCCGGCCCAGGCGGTGCAGCAGGCGCCGACCCAGACCAGCAGGGAAGTGGGTTAGCAACAACAGCGGGTCCCGCGCAAGAAGAAAAAAGGAAAGTAGATGTCCGACCAAGCACCCGATGCCGGTGAAGAGAAGTACAAGTCACCGACCATCTCGCGCAAGCAGAAGAGCCGGATTTCATGGATCTGGCTCGTGCCCATCGTGGCCGCGCTGATGGGCATGTCGCTCGTCATCCGGACTTGGATGCAGGCCGGCCCGGATATCTCCATCTCATTCAATACGGCCGAAGGGCTGGAGGTGGGCAAGACGCAACTGCGCTACAAGGACGTGAACATCGGCACGGTGAAGTCCATCGGCTTCAACGACGACCGCAGCAAGGTTGTGGTGCGAGCCGAGCTTGCCAAGGAAGTGTCCGATCTGGCTCGCGACGGCACCAATTTCTGGGTGGTGCGGCCACGGCTGGACGTCAGCGGCGTATCGGGCCTGGGCACCTTGTTGTCGGGCGCCTACATCGGTGTGGATGCGGCCGAAGGCAAGAACGGGTCCGCCAAGGCCACCAAACTGGACTTCGAAGGCCTGGAGATTCCGCCGGCGGTCACGCATGATCGCGCGGGCAAGCGCTTCATGCTGAAGGCGTCGGACCTGGGTTCGCTGGACATCGGCTCGCCCGTCTACTTCCGCCGCATCAACGTGGGGCGCGTCATCGGCTACGAGCTGGACAAGACCGGCACGGCCGTGAACGTTGAAGTGTTCGTGGATTCGCCCAACGACAAGTTCGTTACCAACGGCACGCGCTTCTGGAATGCCAGCGGCGTGGACTTCAGCGTCAATGCCGACGGCCTGAAGGTGCGCACGCAGTCGCTGGTGTCCATGGCGGTGGGCGGCGTGGCGTTCGAATCCGTGCAAAGCGCGCGCGACGGCGGCAACCCGGCGCCGGCCGATGCCAACTTTGACCTGTATCCGACCGAAGCCGCCGCCAAGGCCAACCCGGACGGCGAAGCCTTCCCCATTCGCATGCGCTTTGATCAGTCGATCCGTGGCCTGACCGTGGGCGCGCCCATTGATTTCAACGGCATCACGCTGGGCAATGTCACGCAGATCAATCTGGATTTCGACCCGGCCACGAAGCGCTTCTTCTCGCTGGTGGACGCTACGCTGTATCCGGAACGCCTGGGCCGCGTGTATGAAGAGGTGCGCGAGCGCGCGATCAAGGACGGAGACGAGGCGGGTACCCGGCTGCTGGGCGTGATGATCAAATACGGTCTGCGCGCCCAACTGCGCACGTCCAACCTGCTGACCGGCCAGTTGTATGTGGTGCTGGACAACTTCCCGAACGCCAAACCGGTGGAGTTCAAGGCGTCCGACCCCGCGGTGATTCCGACGGTGCCCGGCAACCTGGATCAGTTGCAGCAGCAGGTCAGCAATATCGTCGCCAAGATCGAGAAGATTCCGTTCGACAAGATCGGCGAAGACCTGCGCACCACGCTGGCCAGCACGTCCAAGCTGATGAACCGGCTGGACAAGCAGGTTGCGCCCGAAGCCCAAAGCATGCTGAAACAGGCTCGGCAGTCGATGGCGAATATCAATGCGATGCTGGCATCGGATGCATCGCTGCCGGTCAATACCGAAAAGGCAATGCAGGAACTGAGCCGTGCGGCCCGTTCGTTGCGCGCGCTGGCTGATTTCCTGCAAGCGAACCCCGAAGCCTTGTTGCGTGGCCGTGGTGATGATCCGATTCCCGGCTCAGGCCCTGTCAGGAACTAAAGAACCATGACTCTATCTTCGATGCGTCCTGTCTTGTGCGTGCTGGCGCTTGGCGCCGCCCTGGCGGGCTGCGGTTCGTCGCCGCCCGTGCACTACTACACCTTGCAAGGGCCCACAGCGCCGTCATCGGCGGCGCCTGCCGGATCCGCCGCCTTCCTGATCGAGGTGCAACCCGTCAGCCTGTCCACGCAAGCCGACCAGCCGCAGTTGATGGTGCGCACCGGCGACGGCAGCGTGTCGGCGCTGTATTCCGAGCGCTGGAGCTCGCCGCTGGGCGACGAATTGCGCGGCGCCTTGTCGGATGGGCTCAAGCGCGAACTGGGCGCCCTGGACGTGCAGATGGTCAAGCCTGGGCCCGGGGCGCCGGTGTGGCGGGTGCAGACCGATGTGCAGCGCTTTGAGATGGTGTCCGGCAGCATGGCGCAGTTGGACGCCACCTGGCGCGTGCGGCCCGTCAACGCCAAGGGCACCGGGTTGCTGTGCCGTAGCGTGGTGACGGAAACCGTGTCTGAAACCGGTATCCCCGCACTCATCGCCGCACAGCAACGCGCGGTGGCGGGCTTGGCCGGCGTGATGGCTTCCGCCATACGCGGGCAGGCCCCCGCAGGGTCGGCATCCGTGCAGATGTTGGGCTGCTCAGCCCTCAAGGACTGAGAACCTGACGGAGAAACCCGCATGAACTCAAGTGGTTAACCTAGGGTTAACCTTAATACAAACAAGGTTGCAACCTGTCTAGCATACGGTCCTACCCATACTGGGTTTCGTTCGGACCCAGTAACACCTTTGCCATGCGACAGGAAGCAATCTCTTATGGCCAGCACGACCCTCGGCGTCAAAGTTGATGACGCACTGCGCGCCCGCCTCAAGGCCGCCGCCAACAAGCTCAACTGCACGCCCCACTGGCTGCATAAGCAGGCCATTCTTTCTTATCTGGACAAAATCGAGCGGGGCCACTTGCCCGCCGAGATGTCGCATCTGGGCATTGATGCCGGCGCCGACGACGAGTCGGGCGATGCGCCCGCCGCGCCCACGCCCCCGTTCTACGAGTTTGGCCAGGACGTGCAGCCGCAGTCCGTGCTGCGCGCCGCGATTACCGCCGCGTATCGCCGCCCCGAACCGGAATGCGTGCCGCTGTTGCTGGGTCAGGCCCGCGTGCCCAACCTGGAAAAGGTCCACGCCATGGCGTCGGATCTCGTCAAGAAGCTGCGCGGCAAGCGCAGCGGTGGCGGTGTCGAAGGGCTGATCCAGGAATTCTCGTTGTCCAGCCAGGAAGGCGTGGCGCTGATGTGCCTGGCCGAAGCGCTGCTGCGTATTCCCGACCGCGCCACCCGCGACGCGCTGATCCGTGACAAGGTCGCGCGTGGCGACTGGAAGTCGCACATGGGCGGTTCGCAATCGCTGTTCGTCAATGCCGCCACCTGGGGCCTGATGATCACCGGCAAGCTGGTTGCCGTGAGCAGCGAGCAATCCTTGTCCAAGGCGCTGACGCGCCTGATCGGCAAGGGCGGCGAGCCCCTGGTGCGCAAGGGCGTGAACATGGCCATGCGCATGATGGGCGAGCAATTCGTGTCCGGCCAGACCATTTCCGAAGCGCTGGCCAACAACCGCAAGATGGAAGCGCGCGGCTTCCGCTATTCCTACGACATGCTAGGCGAGGCCGCCACCACGGCCGAAGACGCCGAGCGTTATTACGCGTCGTACGAACAGGCCATTCACGCCATCGGCAAGGCCGCGGCCGGCCGTGGCATTTATGAAGGCCCGGGCATCTCGATCAAGCTGTCGGCGCTGCATCCGCGCTATTCGCGCAGCCAGCGCGAACGGGTCATCGCCGAACTGCTGCCGCGCGTGAAGGCGCTGACGGCGCTGGCGCGCAGCTACGACATCGGCCTGAACATCGACGCCGAAGAAGCCGACCGCCTGGAAATCTCGCTGGACTTGCTTGAAGCGCTTTGCTTCGCGCCGGAACTCGAAGGCTGGAACGGCATCGGCTTTGTCATCCAGGCCTATCAGAAGCGCGCGCCGTTCGTCATTGACTACGTCATCGACCTGGCTCGCCGCAGCCGCCACCGCGTAATGGTGCGCCTGGTCAAGGGCGCGTACTGGGACAGCGAAATCAAGCGCGCCCAGGTGGATGGCCTGGAAGGCTATCCCGTCTATACCCGCAAGCTGTACACCGACGTGGCCTACCTGGCCTGCGCGCGCAAGCTCTTGGGCGCGCCCGAGGCCGTGTACCCGCAATTCGCCACGCACAACGCCTATACGCTTGCCGCCATCTATCAATTGGCGGGTCAGAACTACTACCCTGGCCAATACGAATTCCAGTGCCTGCACGGCATGGGCGAACCCTTGTACGACGAAGTGGTCGGCCCGCTGGCCCAGGGCAAGCTGAACCGCCCGTGCCGCATCTATGCGCCGGTCGGCACGCACGAAACGCTGCTGGCGTACCTGGTGCGCCGCCTGCTGGAAAACGGCGCCAACACCTCGTTTGTGAACCTGATCGGCGACGACACCATTCCGGTTGAATCGCTGGTGGCCGACCCCGTGGAAGCCGCGTCGCGCATCGTGCCGCTGGGCGCGCCGCACGAAAAGATTGCGTTGCCGCGCGAGCTGTACGGCAACGTGCAACAGGGTGCTCGCGCTAACTCGGCCGGGCTGGACCTGACTAACGAACATCGCCTGGGTTCGTTGTCGGCCGCGCTGTTGGCCAGCGCCGGCACGCCGTGGCGCGCCGGCCCGATGTTGGGCGAGGGCGAGCAAGCCTGGGACGCGGCGCGCGCCATTGAAGTGCGCAACCCCGCGAACCTGCGCGATGTGGTCGGCCACGTGATCGAGGCGCAGTCGGAAGAAGCCGATATCGCCTTGCGCGCCGCCGCCAATACCGCGCCCATCTGGCAGGCGACGCCGGTGGCCGAGCGGGCGCAATGCCTGCGCCGCGCGGCGCAGTTGCTGGAAGAGCAGATGCAGACCCTGTTGGGCCTGATCGTGCGCGAAGCCGGCAAGTCGCTGCCCAACGCCATTGCCGAAGTGCGCGAAGCCGTGGACTTCCTGCGCTACTACGCAGACCAGGCCGAACAGGAATTCAGCAACGACACGCATCGCCCCTTGGGAACCGTGCTGTGCATCAGCCCCTGGAACTTCCCGCTGGCCATTTTCACCGGCCAGGTCGCGGCCGCGCTGGCTGCCGGCAACACCGTGGTGGCCAAGCCTGCCGAACAAACGCCGTTGATCGCCGCGCAAGCCGTGGCCATCCTGCGCGCGGCCGGCGTGCCTGCCGGCGCCGTGCAACTGCTGCCGGGCCGGGGCGAAACCATAGGCGCCCAGCTTGTGGCCAGCCCCGCCGTGCGCGGCGTGATGTTCACCGGGTCCACCGACGTGGCGCGCATCATCGCGCGCACGCTGGCCGACCGCCTGGATGACGACGGCCACACCATTCCGCTGATCGCCGAAACGGGCGGCCAGAACGCGATGGTGGTGGATTCGTCCGCGCTGTCCGAGCAAGTGGTGTTCGACGTGTTGAGCTCGGCCTTTGACTCGGCCGGCCAGCGCTGTTCGGCGCTGCGCGTGCTGTGCGTGCAGGAAGACAACGCCGACCACGTGCTGACGATGCTGCGCGGCGCCATGCGCGAACTGAGCGTGGGCAACCCGGACCGCCTCTCGGTGGACGTGGGCCCCGTCATCGATACCGAAGCCCGCAACGGCATCCAGCGCCACATCGAAACGCTGCGCACGGCGGGGCATCGTGTTGATCAGGTCGAACTGAATGGCGAATGCCGCCATGGCACGTTCGTGGCGCCCACCATCATCGAAATCGATCACATCAGCGAACTGACGCGCGAAGTGTTCGGCCCGGTGCTGCACGTGGTGCGCTACAAGCGCGACGAGCTGGACGCGCTGCTGGATGCCATCAACGGCACGGGCTACGGCCTGACCTTCGGCGTGCATACCCGCATCGACGAAACCATTGCGCACGTGACCGGGCAAGTGCATGCCGGCAACGTGTACGTCAATCGCAACATCGTGGGTGCAGTGGTGGGCGTGCAGCCGTTTGGCGGCGAATGCCTGTCGGGCACGGGCCCCAAAGCGGGCGGCCCGCTGTACATGTACCGCTTGCTGGGTACGCGCCCGGCGGGCCTGCCGCCCGCGCTGGATGCCGCCGCGCCGCTGCCGCAACGCATTGCGTTGCCCGGCCCCACGGGCGAAACCAACACCTATATGGTCGAGCCGCGCGGGGCCGTGTATTGCGTGGCCGCCACCGAAGCCGGTGCGCGGGCGCAGTGGTCGGTGGCGCGTCTGACGGGCAACCATGCCTGGTTCGCGGATACGCCGGCCGCGCAGGCGCTGCTGTCCACGCTGGACGCCGAGCAGCAAGGCCAGGCGGGCATTCTTGCTGATGACGAGGTCGACCAGGCCGACTACCAGGCCGTGCTGTTTGAAGGAGATGGCGACGCGCTGCAAGCGCTTAACCAGCGCATCGCGCAGCGTCCTGGGGCCATCCTGGCGGTGCATGGGCTGACGTCGGATGCCTTGGCCGCGGGCGCTACCTATGTGCCCGAACGCCTGTTGACCGAACGTTCCATCAGCGTGAATACGGCCGCCGCAGGGGGCAACGCCAGCCTCATGACGATCGGTTAAGGGTGACCGAGGGGTAACCCTCGATGACTGAGGGTTATCTCCAATATCGGGCAAGGTTGCACTGGAACGAAAATCCGGTCGCACCTCAAGTCTGGATGTCGCAACCCGGCATCCAGACCTTGCAGAACATGCAGTCGCGGGACCCGGCCACCGCCGGGCCCGCGGTAGTAGAAAAACCAAAAGCCTGGCTAAAAGCTCAGGTATAACAAGGCCTTAAGTACCGCTATCAGTACACGGCCATCCGAGACCCCGGAGGATTCCCCATGAAGTTCCGCACGACTTTGAAGCTACTCGCCGCCAGCATCGCTGCTGTGGGCATGACGGCCGCCGCATCGGCCGCCGACATCAAACTCGGCTTTGCCGCCCCGCTGACCGGTCCGCAGTCGCACTACGGTGAAGACATGCAGAACGGGCTGAACCTGGCTTTGGAAGAAGCCAACAAGAAGGGCGTCAAGGTAGACGGCGAGCCTGCCAAGTTCGTGCTGGTGTCGCGTGATGACCAGGCTGATCCGCGCGTGGGCGTGCAGGTGGCGCAGCAACTGGTCGACCAGGAAGTCGTGGGCATCCTGGGCCACTTCAACTCGGGCACCACCATCCCCGCCTCGCGTGTCTACCATGAAGCCGGTCTGCCCCAGATCGCCATGGCGACGTCGCCGGAATACACCAAGCAGGGCTACGAAACCACGTTCCGCATGATGACCAGCGACACCCAGCAGGGTGCGGCGGTCGGCAAGTTCATGGTGCAGAACCTGAAGGCCAAGAAGGTCGCCATCATCGACGACCGCACGGCCTACGGCCAAGGTCTGGCCGACGAAGTGGAAAAGGCCGTGAAGGCCGCCGGTGGCCAAGTGGTTCGCCGCGAATACACCACCGACAAGGCCAACGACTTCACGGCCATCCTGACCAACATCAAGGGCGCCGCGCCCGACGCGATTTTCTACGGCGGCCTGGACGCGCAGTCCGGTCCCATGAAGCGCCAGTTGGCCACGCTGGGCCTGAAGGCCCCGCTGGTGTCGGGCGAAATGACGCGCAGCGACACCTTCATCAAGCTGGCGGGCGATGCCGCCGACGGCACCTTCGCGTCCCTGGCCGGCGTGCCGCTGGACAAGATGACGGCGGGCAAGGACTTTGCCCAGCGCTACGAAGCCCGCTTCAAGAAGGCCCCCGGCGTCTACGCGCCTTACGCCTATGACGGCGCCTGGAACATGATCACGGCCATCGAACAGGCCGGGTCGTCCGACCCCGAGAAGTACCTGCCGGTGCTGGCCAAGCTGAACCGCAAGGGCGCCACCAGCGAGCACATTTCCTACGACGCGCAAGGCGATCTCAAGGAAATCTCGGTCACCATCTACGAAGTCAAGAACGGCAAGTGGGAGATGGTTGAAACGATGGTCAGCCAAGCTAACTAAGGCGGGCTGAACCCCGGGCGGGGCCGGCTTGGCCGGTGTCCGCCCACTCTTTGCGCATGCGCCGCTCGGCGTGGCGCCGTGCCCGCCGCGTCCCGTCCGTCAAGACGAGGGCCGCTGCGTTGCGCGATTTTTCCAGGCTTATTTTCGCGGCCCCTATGGATATCTTCATTCAACAACTGATTAACGGCGTCACGCTAGGCAGCGTGTACGCCCTGGTCGCCCTTGGCTACACCATGGTGTACGGCATCATCGGGCTGATCAACTTCGCGCATGGCGATGTCGTCATGATCGGCGCCATGGCGGCCACCACGATTGCCATTTCGCTGATCGGTGGCGACCCCGGCGTGTCCGCCTTCGTGGTGCTGGGCGTGGGCCTGCTGGTGTCCGTGCCGCTGTGCATGGCGGTGGGCTGGACGGCCGAGCGCGTGGCCTACCGGCCGCTGCGCCGCGCGCCGCGCCTGGCGGCGCTGATCACCGCGATTGGCGTGTCCATCATTTTGCAGAACGTGGCGATGATGGCCTGGGGCCGCAACTACCTGAACTTTCCGCAAGTGCTGTCGCCGCGCGTGTTCGAGTTTGCCGGCGCCCGCATGAGCACCCTGCAGATCGCCATCGTGGTGATTGCCGCGTTGATCATGGGCGGCTTGTTGGCCATCGTGCACAAGACCCGTCTGGGCACGGCCATGCGCGCCACCGCACAGAACCGCGAAGTGGCGGGGCTGATGGGCGTGAACATCAACACCGTGATTTCGGCGGCGTTCCTGATCGGCTCGGCGCTCGCCGCCGTGGCGGGCATGATGGTCGCCACCTATTACGGCGTGTCGCAATACACCATGGGCTTCATGCTGGGCCTGAAGGCGTTTACCGCCGCGGTGCTGGGCGGCATCGGCAGCATGGTGGGCGCCATGGTGGGCGGGCTGCTGCTGGGCGTGATCGAATCGCTGGGCGCGGGTTATATCGGCGACATCACAGGCGGCTTTCTGGGCAGCCACTATCAGGACGTGTTTGCGTTCTTCGTGCTGGTGCTGGTGCTGATCTTCCGTCCCTCCGGCCTCTTGGGCGAACGCGTGGGAGACCGGGCATGAACGTATCCCTGAAAAAAAACAGCGGGCTGTCGACCCGCAACCTGATCGGCATTGCGCTTATCGGCATCGTGCTGGCGGTGCTGCCCTTTGTGATCGGCATGGCCGGCCAGAGCTGGGTGCGCATCCTGAATTTTGCGCTGCTGTATGTGATGCTGTCGCTGGGCCTGAACATCGTGGTGGGCTTTGCGGGCTTGCTGGACCTGGGCTACATCGCGTTCTACGCGGTGGGCGCATATACCTGGGCGCTGCTGGCGTCGCCGCATTTCGGGCTGCACCTGCCGTTCTGGGCGATCTTGCCGATTGCGCTGGCCGTGGCCTGCCTGTTTGGCGTGCTGCTGGGGGCGCCAACGCTGAAATTGCGGGGCGACTACCTGGCCATCGTGACCTTGGGCTTCGGGGAGATCATTCGCATCTTCCTGAACAACCTGAATGCCCCGATCAACATCACCAACGGGCCGCAAGGCATCAACCGCATCGATACCTTCAAGGTGGGCGAGTTCTCGTTCGGGCGCACGGAAAGCTTGCTGGGCATGCGCTTCACCGGGCCTGAAAAGTACTACTACCTGCTGCTGGCCATCACGCTGATCATCATCGTGGTGTGCGTGCGCCTGCAGAATTCACGCATCGGCCGTGCCTGGGAAGCCATCCGCGAAGACGAGATCGCGGCCAAGGCCATGGGCATCAACACCCGCAACATCAAGCTGCTGGCGTTCGCCATGGGCGCGTCTTTCGGCGGCGTGGCGGGCGCGTTGTTCGCATCGATGCAGGGCTTTGTCAGCCCCGAGAGCTTCTCGCTGATGGAGTCGATTTCCATCCTGTGCATGGTGGTGCTGGGCGGCATGGGGCATATCCCGGGCGTCATCCTGGGCGCGCTGATCCTGGCGGCCTTGCCGGAGTTCCTGCGCGCGGTGGTGGAACCCTTCCAGCACATGGTATTTGGCGCCGTGGTGCTGGACCCCGAAGGCATTCGCATGCTGCTGTTCGGCTTGGCCATGGTGTGCGTCATGCTGTTCCGCCCGGCGGGCTTGTGGCCGTCGGCCGTGCGCAAGCGCGAGCTGTCGTCGAAGACGCAAGGAGGTGCGGCATGAGCAAGCTGCTGCAAGCGCAGGGGCTGGGCAAACGCTTTGGCGGCCTGCAAGCCTTGTCGGATGTCAGTTTCGATATTGAACAGGGCGAAATCTATGGGCTGATCGGCCCGAACGGCGCGGGCAAGACCACGCTGTTCAACGTGCTGACCGGCTTGTACATCCCGGAAGACGGCAGTTGCACGTTCAACGGAGAATCCCTGTCCGGCAAGAAGCCGCATGAGGTCGCCTACGCGGGGCTGGCGCGCACGTTCCAGAACATTCGCCTGTTTGCCAATTTGTCGGCCATTGAAAACGTGATGATCGGGCGCCACCTGCGTACCAAGGCGGGCGTGTTGGGCGCGGTGCTGCGCACGCGCGCCACGCGGGCGGAAGAAGCGGCCATCGAGGCGCGGGCGCAGGAACTGCTGGACTACGTGGGCATCGGTCATCGCGCCAACGACGTCGCGCGCTCCTTGCCATACGGCGATCAGCGCCGCCTGGAAATTGCACGCGCCCTGGCCACGGACCCGAAGTTGCTGGCGCTGGACGAGCCCGCGGCAGGCATGAATGCATCGGAAACGGTGGTGCTGCGCAAGCTGGTCGAAAAGATCCGCGACGACGGCGTCACGGTGCTGCTCATCGAGCACGACATGAAGCTGGTGATGGGTCTGTGTGACCGGGTGCTGGTGCTGGAATACGGCAAGGTGCTGGCCATGGGCAAGCCCGCCCAGGTGCAGCGCGACCCCAAGGTTATCGAAGCGTATCTGGGCGCCGGCGCGGCGCAAGACCCGCTGATTCACAAGGAGAGCCCGGCATCATGACGGCATCCCAACCCTTATTGGAATTGCGCGGCCTGCAAGTGGCGTATGGCGGCATCCGCGCGGTGCGCGGCATCGACCTGCGCGTGGACGCCGGCGAACTGGTGTGCCTGATCGGCGCCAACGGCGCGGGCAAAAGCACGACGCTACGCGCCATATGCGGCCTGGTGCCGCTGGCGGGCGGCGAAATCGTCTACGGCGGGCAGTCGATCGGTGGCACGAAGTCGCATGAGTTGGTTCGCCGTGGCCTGGTCATGGTGCCTGAAGGCCGGGGCATCTTTGGCCAACTGACCATCGAAGAGAATCTGGCGATGGGTGCGTACATCCGTCGCGACGCCGCACAGATTCGCCAGGACACCGACCGCGTGTTCACGCTGTTTCCCAGGCTTGCCGAACGCCGCAAGCAGGCGGCCGGCACCTTGTCGGGCGGTGAGCAGCAGATGGTGGCCATGGGCCGCGCCATGATCGCGCGCCCCAAGCTGCTTTTGCTTGATGAGCCCTCCATGGGCTTGGCGCCGCTGATGGTCGAAAAGGTGTTCGAGGTGGTGCGCACCATTGCCAGCGAGGGCGTGACGATTTTGCTGATCGAACAGAACGCGCGCCTGGCGCTGGAAAACAGCCACCGGGGCTATGTGATGGAGTCGGGCGAGATCATCCTGTCCGGCCCCGCCAAGCAGATGCTGCATGACCCGAAGGTCAGGGCGGCGTATCTGGGCGAAGTCGAGGAAGCCTCGGCCTAGCAACCCCGTTGCGTAGCAATGGAAAAATGCCCGGCATCCGGTTCAGTTCGGATGCCGGGCATTTTCATGCGCGTCTGGATTGCATTCAGGCGGGTTGCGGCACCACGCGCTTTTTGCCGATCCGCAGGGCGATGAACGCGGCGATCAAGCCCGTGATGCCGGAAATCACAAAAGCCATCAGGTAGCTGCCTTGCGCTTCGCGGATGGCGCCCGCCATCCAGGCGGCGCTGGCGGCGCCCAACTGGTGGCCCGCGACAATCCAGCCGAACACGATGCCGGCGTCGCGTTCGCCGAAGGCTTCGGTGGTCAGGCGCAGGGTGGGCGGCACCGTGGCGATCCAGTCCAGTCCGAAGAAGATGGCGAAGATCGACAGGCTGTAGAACGAGAAATCGGAGTAGGGCAGGTAGATCAGCGACAGGCCGCGTAAGGCGTAGTAGACGAAGAGCAGCTTGCGCGGGTCGTAGCGGTCGGTCAGCCAGCCGGATGCCGTGGTGCCGACCAGGTCAAAAATGCCCATCAATGCCAGCAGGCCCGCGGCTTGCACTTCCAGCATGCCGTGGTCGCCGCACAGCGCGATCAGGTGCGTGCCGACCAAGCCATTGGTAGTGAAGCCGCAAATGAAGAACGTGGCGAACAGGAACCAGAAGGTGGGGGTCTTGGACGCGCGCGCCAGAGCGCCGAACGTGGCGGCCAACATGCCGGTGCGCGGCGCAACGGGAGCGGGCGGGGTGTGCGGGTCGCTACCGAACGGCACCAGGCCGACGTTGGCGGGGCGGTCGGGCACCAGCCACCAGGCCAGCGGTACCATCGCCGCGGCGGCCGCCGCCACCGTCCAGACCACGCGCGTCCAGTCTCCGGAAGACGCCAAGGTGGCAAGAATGGGCAGGAATACCAGCGTGCCACTGGCAGTACTGGCAGTCAGCAAGCCCATCATCAAGCCGCGATGCTTGGTGAACCAGCGGTTTACGATTGTGGCGCCCAGCACGGAGGCGACGGCGCCGGAGCTCAAGCCCGAGAAAACGCCCCAGCTCATCAGCAGGTGCCAGGGCTCGGTCATGTACGCGCTGACCGCGCTGGAGGCGGACATCAGGACCAGCGCGGTGATCAGCACGCGGCGCAAGCCAAAGCGTTCCATCGCGGCGGCGGCGAAGGGGCCGACCAGCCCATAAAGAAAGATGCCCGCGGCGGCGGCGAATGAAATCGAACTGCGGCTCCAGCCAAAGGCATCTTCCAGTGGGACCAGCAGTACGCTGGGCGTGGAGCGCAGCCCGGCAGACACGAGCAAGGCCAGGAATATCACTGCCACGACGACAAAAGCGTACTTTTGCCCGGCGCGGCGGAAGGGGATTGGGGGGTGAGCTATACTCATGTTACTTACCGGTACGTATCTGGGTTTGCGAGTTTGCGAATAGTACGTACCGGTCAGTAACATCGTCAAGCGCTTTTTGATGGATGTGTTTTTCGCGCCGTTTTCAGGAGTCCAGCATGGCCACCAAGCCTTCCCCCGCGTCCGATATCCCGCCCGATACCGCGGCACAACCCGCCGCCAAGCCGCTGCTTGCGGCCGACCGCATCCGCAAGACGGCGCGCGAAATGTTCTACCGCGATGGCATCCGCGCCGTGGGCGTGGACGCCATCGTCAACCAAGCCGGCGTGACCAAGCCCAGCCTGTACCGCAGTTTTTCGTCCAAGGACGAATTGGCGGCGGCCTATCTGCGCGACTATGACGCCGAATTCTGGGCGCGTTTCAACGCCGCTTGCGACGCACATCCGGGCGACCCGCGCGCGCAGTTGCTGGACTACCTGTCCGGCCTGGGCAAGCGCGCGGTGGTAAACGGCTATCGCGGTTGCGGGCTGACCAACGCGGCAGTCGAATACCCCGAACCCCACCATCCGGCCCGCGCGGTGGCCGTGGAGCACAAGCTGGAGCTGCGGCGCCGCTTGAACGAGATGGCGGCGGGCATGGGCGCGCACGACCCAGAGGCCTTGGCCGACGGCTTGCTGCTGTTGATTGAAGGCGCCTTTGTTTCCAGCCAGCTATTCGGCGAGGGCGGCCCGGCCGGGCGAGTGGCGGACATGGCCGACAAGCTGATTCAGGCGCATCGAGTCGGCTGAATGGGGGACGGCGCTGCACAAGACTAGTGCTTAACGTGGTGCCGCCTGCACCGCTTTGGTGGTGTTTGTACCCATTGCACAACGATTAAAAAAATGCTTGAAGTTTTTATTGCGACGCAACAAACGCGGATCTAACATGAAGTCGTGTTGTTCCACATCGCGCTTTCTCAAGGAGAGAATCATGAGCGATACCGCGTTGAAAAATGCCCGTATGTCGGATGCGCTGGAGCGGTCCTTGATCCGCGAGGCCGTCAAAGCGGAAACCCTGTCCGGTCCCTTCAACCGTGGCCTGTGGCTGCGCCTGAAGGTGCGCGTGGCCTCCTTCGGCGGCGCTGTCGGCGAAGTTCTGCACGACATGGACGTTGGCCGAAAGCAGCATCCGGTCGTCTCCGCCTACCACTAAGGCGCGAGCCCGCCCGCCGCCCCAACGGCGCAAGCGGCAAGCCAAAGAAACGCCAGCAGACGCTGGCGTTTTTTTTGGCCTAGACCACCATGTCGACAAGCAGGTAGCCGTCCAGGATCACGATGCCCACGGTGGCGCTGATGGCGGCCCAGGCCCAGGCGCCGCGCAGCGCATACTGGCCCATCACGCCCTTGCGGCAGGCCAACACCACCAGCGGGCCCAGCGCGAAGGGCAGGGCCAGGCTCAGGATGACCTGGCTAAGTACGAGCAATTCGTCGGGATCCTTGCCGCCCGTGAAGATCAGCAGGCCGACAGCCGCCGCGCCCGCAATCAAGCGGGTGGCCAGCGCGCGGCGGCGATCCGACCAGTTGCTGCGAATCTGGAAGCCCTTGGACAGAATGCGTCCGGCCAGTACGCCGGTGATCGTGGAGCTTTGCCCGGCGGCATACAGCGCCACCGCGAAAACAACAGCGGCGCCAATGCCCAAGTTGTGACCGATGACGGCGTGTGCGTCATCCAGGCTGGATACGATCAGGCCCGATCCTGACAGTGAGGCCGCCGCCACGATCATGATTGCCGAGTTGATCAGCATGGCCACGCCCAGCGACACGATGGTGTCGTTGCGGGCCACGCGCATCGCCATGCCGCGCGCGGACGACGGCAGCGACTGCGCGCGTTCCGCCAGCGAGCCGGAATGCAGGTACAGGTTATGCGGCATCAAGGTGGCGCCCAGGATGCCCAGCGCAATCAGGAAACCCTGGGGATTGCGCAAGGCTTGGCCGGTTTCCGTCACGCCGTGCGCCACGGCCGTCCAGGCGGGATTTGCCTTGAACAGCAGGAACACGAACGACGCGGCCACCACGCCCAGCAGCACGGCAATGACCCGTTCATGGCGGTCGGCGTTGCCGCGCGTCAAGGCCAGCACGGCAAACGTACCCACGCCGGTGACGGCCACGCCCGCGATCAGGGGCAGGTCGAACAACAGCCGCAACGCGATGGCCCCGCCGATCAGTTCGGCCAGGGCCGTGGCCAGAATGGCGGCTTCGCCCGCCAGCCGCGCGGCCTTGGACCAACGCGCGGGCAGATGGCGCGCGGTCAGCGTGGCCAGGTCTTGTCCGGTAGCCAGCGCCAGGCGCGACACCAATATCTGGAAGCCCAGCGCCAGGAACGCTGAGGTGATGACGACCATCAGCAGGCCGTAGCCGAAGCCGCTGCCGCCCGCGATGTCTGTCGCCCAGTTGCCCGGGTCGATGTAGCCCACGGCCACCAGAATGCCCGAGCCCACCATGCGGCGCAGATTCGCCGACACTTGGGCGTCCTGGGCCAGGGCGGCTTTGCCGCCTGAGATCGCGTAGATGAATCCGGTCATGCGGCGCTCCTGAGAATGGTTCTCATTTTCTAGAAGCGCCTATCCGCCGTCAAATTGATTTTGGAAAAGCTTGGGATAGGGCGGGCCAATCGGGTGGACCGACCGGGCGGGCCGATCGGGTATCCCAGACACGTGGGCCAATGGCGCCGGCCAAGGCCAGCCCCATCAGCCGGTGTCGCGCTTAGGACTTGAGCTTTGCTTCCATGGTGATCTTGGCGTTCAGCACCTTGGAAACCGGGCAGCCGGTTTCAGCCTTGCGCGCGGCCTCTTCGAAGGCCTGGGCAGTGGCACCCGGAATGACGGCTTCCACGGTCAAGTGCACGGCGGTAATGGAAAAGCCATCGTCCACCTTGTCCAGCGTGACTTCGGCCTTGGTGTCCAGGCTGGTGGCGACCATGCCGGATTCGGACAGGATGTTCGACAGCGCCATCGTGAAGCAGCCGGCGTGCGCGGCGCCCAGCAGTTCTTCGGGGTTCGTGCCCGGCGTGTCGCCAAAGCGGGTGTTGAACCCATAAGGTTGGGCCTTGAGTGCGCCGCTTTGGGTGGAGATCGTGCCCTTGCCAGTCTTCAGATCGCCCGACCAGGCGGCGGATGCGGTTTTCTTCATAGTGACTCCTTTAAGGGATGGGCGCGTGCGTCGCGGGCGCGCCCGGTGCAAAAATACGACCGCCGGCAAGGCGGCGTGCCTTGCCGTGCAAGGCATGAACGATGATAAGACGAGGCCGGGGGGCGAGCGCGGAATCCACCGGTGCGCAACGGCAAGCCGATGTAACGGCATCGGCTATCTTGTGCGGATCGTGCGCGGTACGACGCGGTCCATCAGGCAAAATAGCGGCATCTGTTTAACCACCCCAAGAGCTGCTGTCATGCCTCGCAATTTTCTTCGCTATGCCTGCGCCGTCGCGCTGGTGCTGCCCACCTTGACGTCCCAAGCCGAAATCGTGATCGGTGTGGATGTGTCCACCACCGGCCCCGCCGCCGCCATTGGCATCCAGACCAACAACGCGATCCGCCTGTGGCCCGACACGCTGGGCGGCGAGCCGGCGCGCTATGTGGTGCTGGACGATGGCACCGACGTCAGCCGCGCGGTGAAGAACCTGCGCAAGCTGACATCCGAAGACAAGGTCGACGCCATCGTGGGCCCCAACACCACGGCGGCTGCCCTGGCCGCGCTGGACGTGCTGGCTGAAACCAAGACGCCGATGATTGCGCTGGCCGCCTCCAGCGTCATCGTGGAACCCCTGTCCGATCCCAAGCGGGCCTGGGCGTTCAAGATGCCGCAGAACGATTCGCTGATGGCCACCGTGCTGGTCGAGGACATGAAGAAGAAGGGCCTGAAGAACGTGGCCTTCATCGGGTTTGCGGATTCCTATGGCGATAGCTGGTGGAAAGAGTTCACCGCCGCGGCCGGCAACGACCTGAAGATCGTGGCGCAGGAACGCTTTCAGCGTACCGACGCGTCGGTGGTGGGGCAGGTGCTGAAGGTAATCTCGGCCAAGCCGGACGCCGTGCTGATTGCCGGCGCGGGCACGCCCTCGGCCTTGCCGCAAAAGACCTTGCTGGAACGCGGCTACACCGGCGCCGTCTATCAGACCCACGGCATCGGCACGCTTGAATTCCTGCAGGTTGGTGGCCGGGATGTGGAAGGCACGCTGTTCCCGACCGGCCCGGGCGTGGTGGCGCGCGAGTTGCCCGATAGCAATCCGGTGAAGAAAGTCGCCGTGGCGTTTGCCGACAAGTACGAAGGCCAATACGGCGCCAATACGTTGACGCAGTTTGCGGGTGACGCCTATGGCGCCTGGATGCTGCTGGATTCGGCGGTGGGCCGCGCGCTGAAAACAGGCGCCAAGCCCGGTACGCCGGAATTCCGCGCCGCGTTGCGCGATGCGCTGGAAAACACGCGCGATCTGGTCGTGCCGAATGGCGTGCTGAATATTTCGAAGGACAATCATCAAGGGTTTGACGAGCGCGCCCGGGTGATGGGCATCGTCAAAAACGGCCGCTTTTCGTACGCACAATAGCGTAGCCATGTTTTCCTACGTTTCGTAACGTCTGCTGACGCTCCATAGAGCATCGGCACCCAAAAGCAGGCTTAGGCCTGCTTTTTTACGCCTACATGATTCGTGTCGAAATCATTTAATAGCGTATTATTTTTAGTGAAGCCATGCACCTAGAAATAAATTTGGGAGAAAAAATCCATGACCTTGCTTCAATCCAAACGCTTGCTGCTGGCCTTGGGCCTGGGCGTGTTGGCCGCGTGTTCCGACTCGGGGGGCGACAAGCCCACTGCGGCTGGCGGGGCGCCCGCAAGCGCCACCAACACGCTGGAAGCCGCCAAGGCGGCAGGCAAAATCCGCATCGGTTACGCCAACGAGGCGCCGTTTGCGTACATGGACAGCAAGGAAGCCAAGGTCACGGGTGAATCCGTGGAAATTGCGCGCGTGGTGCTCAAGCGCATGGGCATCAACGAGGTGGAAGGGGTGCTGACCGAGTTCGGTTCCTTGATTCCCGGCCTGGCCGCCAAGCGTTTCGACATCATCGCCGCCGGCATGTATGTGACCCCCGAGCGCTGCAAGCAGGTGGCGTTTTCGGACCCGACTTATGGGGTGGGAGAGGCCTTCCTGGTGAAAAAGGGCAATCCCAAGAACCTGCACAGCTATGAAGACGTGGTGAAGAACCCGGATGCGAAGCTGGGCGTGGTGGTGGGCGCCATCGAGGGCGAATACGCCGAAAAAGTGAAGATTCCGTCGGGCCAGATCGTGGTGTTTCCAGACGCCGTCAGCGCCTTGTCGGGCGTGCAGGCGGGCCGCGCCGATGCCTACGCCGCCACGGGCTTGACGGTCAACGACCTGATGGGCAAGACGCAGGAGGGCAGCGACCTGGAAAAGGCGGACCCGTTCACGGACCCGGTGATCGACGGCAAGGACGTACGCGGCTACGGCGCGTATGCGTTCCGCACCGACGACAAGGAATTTGCCACGGCTTTCAACGCCGAACTGAAAAAATTCATCGGCACGGACGAACACAAGAAACTGGTGGCGCCTTTTGGCTTTACCGAAGATGAACTGCCACAGGGCGTGACGGCCGCCAAGCTCTGCGCCGGCCAGTAAGGAGCGCCGATGCAACTTCTCTCGGAACATATCGCGGCGCTGGTGCCGCCCCTGCTTGAGGGTCTGGGGGTCACGCTCCAGATCATGGCGGGGGCCGTCGTGTTGGCGGTGCCCCTGGCGCTGGCCTCGGGCATCGGCCGCCTGTCAACGTTGCGGCCAGTGCGTTGGCTCTCATCGGTGTACGTCGAGGTCTTTCGGGGCACGTCGGCCCTGGTGCAATTGTTTTGGTTCTATTTCGTGCTGCCGCTGTTCGGCGTCCAGTTGCCGGCCATGCTGGTGGGCATTGTGGTGCTGGCCTTGAATGCCGGGGCCTACGGCGCCGAGGTGGTGCGTGGCGCGATCCGGGCCGTGCCGCCCGGCCAGCGTGAAGCGGGCATCGCCCTGAACCTGACGCGCGCGCAGATCATGCGGCGCATCGTGGTGCCCCAGGCGATACCGGCCATGCTGCCGCCCGCGGGCAACCTGCTGATCGAACTGATGAAGAACACGGCGCTGGTGTCGCTGATCACCATCACCGACCTGACCTTCCGTGGCCAACTGCTGCGCAGCGAAACCCTGCGTACCACCGAGATCTTCACCTTGATGCTGTTGATGTATTTCGCGGTGGCCTTGGTGATCACGGCCGGCGTGCGCATGCTTGAGCGGAGGGTCCGCGTCCGATGACACCGATATTTGATTGGTCTTTCGCGCTGGAGATCCTGCCGACGCTGGGTTCGGCGCTGGTCATCACGATTCAGGCGACGTTGTTGGGCATGCTGGTGGCGATTACGCTGGGCCTGGTCCTGGCCATGCTGCGGCGCTCGCGCTTGCACATTGTGTCGCTGCCCACGGCGTTCGTGATCGAGTTCATCCGCAGCACGCCGCTTCTGGTGCAGATGTACTTCCTGTTCTACGTGCTGCCGCTGACCGGCGTGCAGATGTCGCCGTTGGCGACCGGCATCGTCGCGCTGGGCGTGCATTACGCCACGTATTGCGCCGAGGTCTATCGCGCCGGCATTGAAGCAGTGCCGCGCGGGCAGTGGGAAGCCGCCACGGCGTTGAACATGTCGCGCTGGCGCACGGCGGTGGGTGTGGTGCTGCCGCAGGCGATTCCGCCGGTGGTGCCCGCGCTGGGCAACTATCTGGTGGCGATGTTCAAGGACACGCCGCTGCTGTCGGCCATCACGGTGGTTGAACTGCTGCAGCAAAGCAAGATGATCGGATCCGCGACGTTCCGGTACACCGAACCCCTGACGCTCGTGGGCGTGCTGTTCCTGGCCTTGAGCCTGGTGGCGGCGTGGGGTGTGCGCGGCCTGGAGGCCCGCCTGCAACGATATGGAGGAAAGCGATGAGCGCCAGCTTGACCATCAAGAATCTGCACAAGCGTTACGGAGAGCTGGAGGTGCTGCGCGGCATCAATCTGGAAATTCCGGCGGGCCAGACGGTGGCCGTGATCGGGCCGTCCGGGTCGGGCAAGTCCACCTTGCTGCGCGTGCTGATGACGCTGGACCAGCCCACCAGCGGCGATATCGAAATCGATGGCCAGACGATGTGGACGGACGAACAGGGTCGGCCCGTGGGCGTCAATTCCGAATACCTGCGCCGCGTGCGCGGCAAGATCGGCATGGTGTTCCAGCATTTCAACCTGTTCCCGCACATGACCGCGCTGGGCAATGCCATGGAAGCGCCGATACACGTGCTGGGCATGTCCAAGGACCAGGCGCGCGAACGCGCCGTGGAATACCTGGACATGGTGGGGTTGGGCGACAAGCTGGATGTCTACCCGGCGCAGTTGTCCGGCGGCCAGAAGCAGCGCGTGGGCATTGCGCGCGCGCTGGCCATGTGCCCGGAAATCATGTTGTTCGACGAAGTGACATCGGCGCTTGATCCCGAGTTGGTCGGCGGCATTCTGGAAATCTTGCGCAAGCTGTCGGCCCGCCGCAGCATGACGATGATCATCGTGACCCACCAGATGAAATTCGCAGAACGCAGCTCCGACCGCACGCTGTTCTTCGACCAGGGCAATATCGTCGAGGACGCGGAATCTTCCGTGCTGTTCAGCCAGCCGAAAGAAGCGCGTACGCGGCAGTTCCTGGATTCGGTGATCGAAGGCCAATAGCCGGGCGTTTAACCCTGACGGGGGCGATGGGATTGCGCTTTGCGTCAAGCGCGGGCGCTATGCTTTCGCATCCCATGCCCGGAGGCGTCCATGAGTCACCTGTTCAGTCCCACGTCGGTCGGCAATGTCCCGCTGGCCAATCGCATCGTCATCGCACCCATGTGCGAATACTCGGCCGAAAACGGCTGTGCCACCGATTGGCACATGATCCATCTGGGTCATCTGGCCTTGTCCGGCGCGGCGTTGCTGTTTACCGAAGCCACCTCGGTGGAGCCCGATGGCCGCATATCGCCGGGAGACCTGGGGCTGTGGTCGGACGAGACCGAGGCGGCGTTGGGCCGCGTGGTGGCCGCGGTACGCCGCTATTCGCCCATCAAGCTGGGCATCCAGTTGGGCCATGCCGGCCGCAAGGCGTCCAGCGACGCGCCCTGGAACGGTGGCCAACTGGTGCCGCCGTCCGAGGGCGGCTGGCAGGGTTGGGCGCCGTCGCCCATTGCGCACAAAGCCTCCGAACCGCCGCCGCTGGCGCTGGATGAAGCCGGCCTGGCGCGCGTGCGCGATGCCTTCGTGGACAGCGCGCGCCGCGCCATCCGCCTGGGCTTTGACGCCATCGAGCTGCACGCCGCGCACGGCTACCTGCTGCATCAGTTCTTGTCGCCCGTGGCGAACCAGCGCACGGATGCCTATGGCGGCTCGCTTGAAAACCGCATGCGCTTTCCGCTTGAAGTGTTCCAGGCGCTGCGTGAAGCCACGCCGTCTTCGGTTGCGTTGGGTGTGCGCGTATCGGCCACGGATTGGGTGGAGGGCGGCTGGGATCTTGAGCAGACGCTGGTCTTCGCGCAGCAGTTGAAGGATCGCGGCTGCGAGTTCATTGACGTGTCCAGTGGCGGTGTTTCGTCGCAGCAGAAAATTCCGGTGGGGCCGAACTACCAGGTGCCGTTCGCGGCCGAGATCAAGCGCCAGGTGGGCATGCCGACGATTACGGTAGGCCTGATCACCGAGGCGCAGCAGGCCGAGGACATCCTGGCCGACGGCCAGGCGGATATGGTCGCGCTGGCGCGCGGCATGCTGTATGACCCGCGCTGGCCCTGGCACGCGGCGGCGCAATTGGGCGGGCAAGTGGCGGCGCCGCACCAGTACTGGCGTTCGCAACCGCGCGAACTGAAGAAACTGTTTGGCGAGACGCGCTTCGGCCAGCGCTGAAGCTGAATCGCCGTGCCTGCAATGAAAAATCGCCGCTTGAAGCGGCGATTTTTTTTAGACGAACGGGCTTGCCGTGGTCTTACAGGCGCGCGTAGGCCTGTTCCAGTTCGCGCGCCATCGCGTCGGCGAAATCCGCGCTGGTGGGATCCAGTTGCGACAGCAGGCGAGCCAGCACGACGTTGTCTTCTTCGCCGTTCCAGATCTTGATGTAGGTGCCTTCCTTGTAGCCGTGCTGCTGGCGGAAGATGTTCAACACGTTCTTCGACACGTATTGCGTGTAGGCGTCGTTCCAGCTCATTTCGCACGCCGTCATGGTCTGTTCCAGCACCTTGTAGCTGGCGCGGCCGCAGACGGCCAGGCCGCCGATCAGTTCCAGCAGTTCGGGCACGGGCAGGGCGCCCAGCGAATAGGTCTTGCCGTCCAGCGTGACCGAGGCGGGCGTGGCCAGGTCGGCCATCAGCGCGCGCGCGGCATCGGCTTGCTGGCCGTGGGCTTGGACGATGGTGTGCGACAGGTAGAAGTGCAGGATGTCCACCAGTTCCATCTGCACCTGGGGCAGGTCGATGGTTTGCTTCTTCCACCACTTCCAGCCGTAGTGCTCAAGCGCTTCGGCGGACTCAACAAAAGCGGCGCGCAGGAAACGCGATCCGCCATTGACCCAGTCGGGATTGATCATGCTGTTCAAGTGGTCTTGCAGCTTCAGCATCGTGGCCGCTTGGGCCTGGTTCAATCCGACAACGTTATTCACTTTCACTCCGTAATTCTTGAGGGTCTTTGCGACGGCGGCGGAAATGTTAGCACCAATGCCGGGCGGCCCAGCGGCGTCAGTTGTCTTTGCGGTAGGACGACATTTTCAGTGGCGGCAGTTTGCCCAGCGGCGGGCCGCGCGCCTTGCGCGCGCTGCCCGCGGCCTTAAGCAGCATGACCGCGAAGAACCCCAGGAATACCGCGGGCATCAACTCGTCTAGCTCGAAATGGGGGGTGCGCAGCACGCGGAAGGCAATATTGGCGGCCGCCCAGCCTGCCAGCACGCCACCCACGGTCAGGATGACGCCGAATTTGCGCTGGCGTGCGCGTTGGGCCATCGAGATTTCAGCCGCGTCTGACGGGGCGGTGGCGCCAGGGGAGCCGGTGTTGCGCGCGGGCGGGGCCGTGTTGCCCCAGGGGGCGGTGGACAAGGAGTCGCCCGACGCGGGGGCCGGTACGGGGACCGGCACGGCAACGCTGGCCTGGCGCGACGCACGGCCCTTTTCGGGCACCTTGCCGGGCGTGACACCGCCTGCGCTCGACAGGTTTTCAATGTAGCGCGCGAAATCGCCGTCTTTCGGCTCCAGGTCAATCGCCATGCCATTCTCCGATCAGTTGCCGCGGCCTTGCCCCGCCCGTTGCCGAGCCGGTTGACGGCGCTTGCGCACCATGGCCAGCAGAAGCCCGCATCCTAGCAGCACTGACAGGCCCGCGCCGATCATCATGGCGATTTGCTGTGCGTTTTCCGCCGTACCCAGGCTGCGCGCGGTGATGTAGCCCGGCGCCAGCATCAAGGGCATCCACAGCAGCGCCGACATGACATTGGCCAGTTGGAAGCGGTGGTGCGCCATGCCCATCACGCCGGCGACGGTGGGAATGGTTGAGCGGATCGGCCCCAGGAAGCGGCCGATCAGCACCGAGGCGAAGCCATAGCGATAAAAGAACAGCCGCGCACGCGCCACGCCGGTGCGTTGCTGCTTGAGCGGCCAGCGGCGCAACACGCCAGGGCCGGCCCAGCGGCCCAGCCAATACGACACCGCGTCACCCACAATGGCGCCGGCAATACCCCAGGCGACCACGCCCCAGGGGTCCAGCGTGCCCGCGCCAATCAGGCCGCCCGTCAGCAGCATCAGCGCCGTGGCGGGGATGAACAGGCCCACCAGTACCAGCGATTCCCCCAGGGTCAGCAGGAACGTGATGGGGCCGGCCCACACCTGGTTGGCCTCGATGAAGAGGCCGATCTTGTCGATATATTGATCCATGAAGGCGAAGTCTGAAAATTAGCTGAAAGCAATCGGGTATCTTAACGCCTGGCTTGATGGCGAAATGTTATCTAGGCTGTCTGATTGATGCGGTTGATGGAAGATTCGACTGGGAAACTATGGATTCGGTAACACAAGCCGTGCTGGGCGCGGGCATACAAGGCGCGCTGCTGGGGCGCTTCCAGGGGCGCAGGGCGTTGATCTATGGGGCGGCGCTGGGAACGCTGCCTGATCTTGACGTATTGATGCGGTACCCCGATCCGGTGTCCCTCATGACCTACCACCGGGGCTTCTCCCATTCGGTATTCGTGCTGACCGGCCTGGCCATGCTGCTTGCCTGGCTGATACGCAAATATTGGCCACAGGCACCCTATAGCGGGCGGCGGCTGTTCCTGACGATATGGCTGGTGCTGGTGACGCATCCGATACTGGATTCATTCACCGTCTACGGCACGCAGCTTTTCTGGCCCATGACCACCATTCCCGAAAGCTGGTCGGCCATTTTCATTATTGATCCCGTCTACACGGTGCCGATGTTGCTGGCGGTGTTCTACGCCATTGCCGTCGGGATGACGCAGCGCGCGCGCCGCTTCCTGGCAGGCGTGTTGGTCTTCAGCACTGCGTACCTGGGCTTTGGCCTGGCCAGCCGCATGGCCGCCGAAGACCGGGTGCGCGAGGCCATGCGCGAACAGGGCATCGCCGTGACCGAACTGCGGGCTGTGTCGATGCCGTTCAATACCCTGGTCTGGCGCGTCATCGCCAAAACGCAGGATGGCCACTACTACGAAGCCGTCAGCAGCCTGTTTGATCGAGGCCCGCCCGAATGGCTGCGTCAGCCGCTGCATCTGGACTTGGCGCAAGCGCTGGATGACGTCCCCCTGCACCAGCGCCTGCAATGGTTTACGGACGATTGGCTGCGCTACGACGCCATCGGCGACGCCTTGGTCGTGAGCGATTTGCGCATGGGCATGGCGGGGCATTACACCTTCCGCTTCAAGATGGCGGAGCGCACGCCGGAGGGCGGCTGGAAGCCGGTCACGCCGTCCAGTTGGCCAAGCGAGCGGGGGGGTTGGGAAGAGTTGAAGCTGGTGCTGGCGCGCATCCTGCATGCGCAGCCGCCGTTGCCGCTGGCGCAGTGGTCCACGCTGGCTGACCGGTAGTTCACAACAGCTGCATTCCCTTAATTAACTTACGGCTGTTCAGGCCCCCGCCTGATACGGGGGCATTTTTTCGCCGCAACATCCCGTATTGACCGCGTTCCCGGCCCTGCATTATGCTTGTTCTCTATTAAGGAACTTTAGTTCCAATTTATGGAACAAACATGAGCATTCTAGACGGAGTCCAGCGCGTCCTGTCGCTCTACGCGGACGGCGCCATGGAACTGAGCTTCACCGATGTCGCGGCGCGCCTGGCCATGCCCAAAAGCACGGCGTCGCGCGTGCTGAACCAGATGCAGCACTACGGCTTGCTGGACCAGGACCCGGCCACGCGCCGGTATCGCCCCGGCGCCTTGCTGGCCCAGGCGGTACGCGCCGGCATGGCCGCCACACCGCTGGACGAAGCTTGCCGCGACGTGCTGGCAAGGCTGTCGGAAGACAGCGGCCTGACTGCCTATCTATCCACCTTGAACCAGCGCGAAACCGTGGTGTTGCAGCGCTTGAACGGCTCGCATCCCGTGCAGGTCCTGTCGCCGCCCGGTTCGCGTCGCAATGCCTCGGGCACCGCGATGGGCCGTGCGCTGCTGTCGCGCTTGAGCGATGCCGAATTCCAGGCGCTGTATGGCGCCGACCCCACGCAGCCCTTGCCCATGGAAGGCCGTGATTGCCCCGCCACCGTGGGCGACCTGGCGCGGTTGGTCGAGCAGACGCGCGCCGATCACTGCGGCGTCGCCATCGACCAGGCCATGCCCGGCATCGGCGCCGTGGCCGCCGCCGTGCGCGATCCCGCCACGGGTGAATTGCGCGGCCTGTGCCTGTCGTTCGTGTCCTTCCAGGCCGATGCCGAGCGCGTGGCGCGCCTGCGCGACGCGGTGCTTACGCAAGTGGCCGGGCTGGGGCGCCAATTGAACGACCCCTACTGGCTTACCTGAATTCTTCCCTTTTGCTTTGTTGACGGAATCTTTTCCATGAACCTTTTGCTACTCAGCAATTCCAGCAGCGACGCCGGCTATCTGGTGCATGCCCTGCCGGACATTCGCGAACTGATCAACACGCTGCCGCCCGGCGCGCCGGCCGTGTTCGTCCCGTTTGCCGGCGTCACGCGCGGTTGGGACGACTACACCGCGTTGGTGGCCTCGGCCCTGGCGGACACGGGCTTGGCCATTGAAGGCCTGCATCGTGCAGCGGACCCCGTGGCTGCGCTGGAAAATGCCGCCGTCATCATCGTGGGCGGTGGCAACACGTTCAACCTGTTGGGGCAATTGCGCCGCCAAGGCTTGCTGGAGGTGGTCAAGCGCCGCGTGCGCGCGGGTGCGGCGTATTTGGGTTGGAGCGCCGGTTCCAACCTGACGTGCCCCACCATCTGCACCACGAACGACATGCCCATCACCGATCCGGGCGGTTTCGATGGCCTGGACTTGATCACGTTCCAGATCAACCCGCACTACACCAACGCGCATCCGCCCGGACACCGTGGCGAAACGCGCGCCCAGCGCCTGGCCGAGTTCTGCACGCTGAACCCGGCAATGCCGGTGCTTGGGCTGCCCGAAGGATCGGGCCTGCGCGTGCGCGGCCAGCAGGTCTCGCTGATCGGTCCGCACGACGCCCCGTTGTTCCTGGGCCGCGAAGAGCCGCGCGTGTTCCAACCGGGTCCGCTGGAGATTCCGGCATGAAGCAGGTGATCGACACCATCGAACTGCTGTCCTCGGCGCACATTACCGGCGAGGCGGTGGCCAAGGTGCTGCGCGACGCCGGCGATTGCGAAGTGGAAGTCACCCGCCTGGAACGCGACGGCGCGGCTACCGATTTTCTGTCCATCGTCATCCCCGGCCTGGATGCCTCCGCGCCGCAACTCGGCATCGTCGGCCGTCTGGGCGGGATTGGCGCGCGGCCCGCCGTGACGGGCCTGGTGTCCGATAGCGATGGAGCCGTGGTGGCCATTGCCGCCGCGCTCAAGTTGATGGCAATGGCGCGCCAGGGCGACGTGATGCCGGGCACTGTGCGCATCCGCACGCACATCTGCCCGCGTGCCGGCACCCGCCCGCATCATCCCGTACCAATGATGCGTTCGCCTTTTCCCATGCGCGAAATGATGTCGCACGAGGTGGACCCGCGCATGGACGCGATCCTGTCCGTGGACACCACGCGCGGCAACCGCCTGGTGAACAAGCGCGGCGTGGCGCTGACGCCTGTGGCCAAGCAGGGCTACCTGCTGCGCATTCCGGAAACGATGCTGGATGTGATGGGCTGGGTCAGCGGTGAACTTCCCGTGACCCTGCCGCTGACGACGCAAGACATCACGCCCTACGAAAACGGCCTGTGGCATGTGAATTCGCTGATGCAGCCGACCATCGTCACCGACGCGCCCGTCGTGGGCGTGGCGTTGACCGCGCAAACCACCGTGCCCGGTTGCGCCACCGGCGTGACCAACGCCGTGGATGCCGACGTGGCGATGCGCTTCTGCATCGAAATCGCCAAGCTGTACGGTCAGCGCACGATGACGTTCTTCGATGACGCCGAGTGGGCCGCCTTGCAGGCGCGCTACGGGTCGATGGCGCACTTGCAAACCGTCGGCCGCCAAGACGGCGGTGCGGCATGAGCGCAGCCCAAACCCGCCGCGTCGCGTTCTTCACGATTGGCCAATCACCGCGCAGCGATGTCGTGCCTGAAATGGCGCGCCTGCTGGGCGATGCCGTGCATATCGATGAGTTCGGTGCGTTGGATGGCTTGGATGCCGCCGCGCTGGCCGCGATGGCCCCGCGCGACGGCGCCTACCGTTTCGCCACCCGCCTGCGCGATGGCGCGCAGATCGAGCTGGATGCCGCCGCCGCCGAAACCCGGCTGGCCGACGTGATGCGCCAGGCGGACGGCGCCGGCTACGACGCGCTGGTGCCGCTGTGCACCGGCACCGCCATCGCGCCGATGCGCACGCTGGTAGTTGAACCCCAGCAGGTTGTCGACCATCTGGTCGCGGGCCTGTCGCAGCATTGCCGCAACGTGGGGCTGGTGGTGCCCTTGGCCGAACAGGTCGACTTCTTTCATCTGGCGGTGCCGCTGTCTTGCGGCACGCAGATCGTGCACGCATCGCCTTACGAGGCCGATGCGGATCAGGCCGCGCGCAACTTTGCGCAAGCGGGGCAGGCCTTGGCATCGTGCGACCTGATCGTCATGCATTGCATGGGCTACAGCCAGCGCATGCGCGATGCCGTGGCCCAGGCCTCGGGCCGGCCGGTGCTGTTGTCCAACCGCATCGTGGCGCAGGCCTTGTCGCAGTTATTGGAATAAAGCCGCCGACGTTTCAGTACGGCAGGGCGGTGGCGGATTTTTGCCGCCGCCACGCCGGATGAGCGGCATGGGGAGACGAAGCTGTCTTCGTCAATTTAATGTTGGGAGTGTTTTTCATGTTCAGCCGTACCTTGCACCGCGCCGTTGGCGCCCTGTCCGCCGTCGCTGCCCTGACGGTCCTGCCCGTGCTGGCCGCGCCCGCACACGCCGCCGATGCGTGGAAGCCCACCAAGCCCGTGCGGCTGCTGGTGGGTTTTGCACCCGGCGGCTCCGCCGACACCTTGGCGCGCCTGCTTGCCGACCCGCTGTCCAAGCGCCTGGGCCAGTCGGTCGTGGTTGAAAACCTGGCTGGCGCCGGCGGCAACATCATGGCGTACCGCCTGTCGCAGTCGCCCGCCGACGGCTACACCATCGGCATCGCGGCCGCCGGCTCCATGGCCATCACGCATGTCTTGAATCCCAAGGGCACGAACTACAAGCCGTCTGACTTCACGCCGATCACGCTGGCTGCCGTGCAGCCCAACGTGGTCATCGTCAACAAGGACGTGCCGGCCAACAACCTGGCCGAGCTCAAGGAATATTTCCAGAAGACGCCGACCGCCACCTACGGCACGGCGGGCGTGGGTATTTCCAACCACCTGATCGCCGAAACCATGCTGTACAAGATGGGCGTGAAGGTGCCGCACGCGGCATACCGTGGCGCGGCGCCCGTCATCACCGATCTGCTGGGCGGCCACATTGCCATGACGATGGACAACATTTCCACCGCCGCGCCGCTGGCCTCGCAAGGCAAGGTCAAGGCGATTGCCGTGGCGTCGCTCAAGCGCGCGCCGCAGTTGCCCAACGTGCCGACGCTGGACGAGCAGGGCCTGAAGGGTTTCGACATGCCGACGTGGCAGGGCGTGTTCGCGCCCGCGGGCTTGCCGGCCGACGTGCTGGCCGCTTACTACGCCGCGCTGCAAGACGTGCTGAAGGACCCGACGCTGGTCGAGAAGATGGCGGGGCTGGGCTCCGAGCCGGTCACGGAAATGACGCCGGAGAAGACGGCGCAATTCCTGGAAAAGGACCGCCAGCAATGGGCCGATACGGTGAAGGCCGCGAACATCAGCCTCGAGCAGTAAAAAAAGAAGGGCCCCACGCGGGGCCCTTCTTTTTTAAGTGCGGAATTAGCCAGAAAGCCTGGCCGACAAACGCCCGGGCTTAAACGAAATCAGGCCGGAAAGCGTGCTGCGATTTCCGCGATCAGGCGGCGTGCGGCTTCCAGCTTGTCGCCCGCCGGCAGCGGGTGCGCGCCTTGCTCGTCGAACAGCACCAGTTCGGTGGTGTCCGCGTCCATGACCTTGTGCGCCAGGTTACCCACCAGCAGCGGGATGCCCTTGCGCTGGCGCTTGGCTTCGGCGTGCTCGGCCAGTTTTTCGGTTTCGGCCGCGAAGCCGACGCACCACGGGCCGTTTTCCAGCTTGGCCACTTCGGCCAGGATGTCCGGATTCGGTTCGAATTCCATCAGCGGCGCGCCGCCGCCTTCGCTTGTCTTCTTCAGCTTTTGCGTGCTGACATTCTTTACGCGCCAGTCGGCCACGGCGGCCACGGCAATGAAGATGTCGGCATCGGCCGCGCTGGCCATCACGGCGTCATGCATCTGGCGCGCGGTCATGACCGACAGCGCCGTCACGCCGCGCGGCACGGGCAGGAAGGTGGCGCCGGTGATCAAGGTTACGCGCGCACCGGCTTCGCGCGCGGCGCGGGCCAGGGCGTAGCCGGTCTTGCCCGACGAACGGTTGCTGAGCACGCGCACCGGGTCAACCGGTTCGGACGTGGGGCCGGCGGTCAGCAACACGTGGCGACCCGCCAGCAGCTTGGGCTGGAAAAATGCAATCAGGTCGCTCAGCAGCTCATGCGATTCCAGCATGCGGCCGTCGCCGGTTTCACCGCAAGCCTGTTCGCCGGCCGACGGGCCCAGCACGCTGATGCCGTCCGCGCGCAGTTGTTCAACATTGCGCTGGGTAGCCGGGTTGGCCCACATCTCGCGGTTCATGGCAGGGGCCACCAGCAAGGGGCAGGCGCGCGCCAGGCACAGCGTGGACAGCAGGTCGTCGGCCATGCCGTGCGCCAGCTTGGCCATGAAGTCGGCGCTGGCGGGCGCAATCAGCACCGCGTCGGCACCGCGCGTCAGGTCGATGTGCGCCATGTTGTTGGGCACGCGCGCATCCCAGGCGTCCACGAATACCGGCCGGCCCGACAGGGCTTGCATCGTCACGGGCGTGATGAAGTGCGTGGCCGCCTCGGTCATCACCACGTCGACGGTGGCGCCTTGTTCGGTCATGCGCCGCACCAGCTCGGCGATTTTGTAGCAGGCGATGCCCCCGGTCAGACCGAGGACGATGCGTTTGCGGGCGAGATCGAGCATGAGGGCGGGGCGGCGGGTTCAGCGCCGTGAAAACGAGGAATGGAGGGTGATTTTATTCTGCATTGCGGCATTGCGCCGTTCGCCATGCATTCAGGGGGTATCAAACAGGGCAAAAGCCAGGGGGAGGGGATGGCCGGGGCAGGACTGCCCCGGCGCGAAGTCGTCAAGCCTGCGGCTTCTTGCGGGCGCGCAAAAGCTCGTCCAGCACCAGCAGCACGGCGCCGCAACTGATGCCCACGTCCGCCAGGTTGAAGGCGGGAAAGTAGGACTCGTTCCAGTAGAACAGCAGGAAGTCCACTACGTGGCCATAGGCCACGCGGTCGATGACGTTGCCGACGGCGCCGCCCAGAATCAGCGTCAGCGCCAGGCTGAAGCGCGGTTGGCCATGCGTGCGCCGCAGGATGATCGTGATGACCACGGCCGCCACGATTCCCAAGCCGGTGAACAGCCAACGCTGCCAGCCTTCTTCGGACGCCAGGAAGCTGAACGCGGCCCCCCGGTTGTACATCAGCGTGAAGTCGAACACCGGCAGCACGTTGACGCGCTCGCCATATTGGAACGAGGTGTTGAAGTACACCTTGGTCAATTGGTCCAGCACGATGATCAGCAAGGCCAGCGCCAGCCAGCCGCCCACGCGCGCCTGGGCGGCGCGGGCGGGCGCCGTGCCCGTCACTCCCGAATCGGAGGGGCGGGCCATGCTCACGCCTTGTCGCGGGCTTCGCCCGAGCCGAACAGGTTGGACACGCAGCGGCCGCAGATCTCGGGATGGTCCGCGTCCTGGCCCACGTCAAGGCGCCAGTGCCAGCAGCGTTCGCACTTCTTGTGCGTCGACGGCGTGACTTCGATGCGGGTGTCGCCTTCGCCCGCATGCACGGTGGCACGCGACACGATCAGCACGAAGCGCAGGTCGTCGCCCAGGCTGGCCAGCAATTGCTGGTCGTCGCCGCTGGCGTAAAGATCCACTTCGGCTTGCAACGACGAACCGATGTCGCCCGCCGTGCGCACTTCTTCCAGCTTGCGCTGGACCTCGGCGCGGATGGCGCGCAGGCGCGACCACTTGGCCGACAGCGCATCGGCATCGGCAAACGGCGGCAGCGCGTGATAGACCTCGGTGAAGATCGTCGTGCGGGCGGCATCGGCCTGGTGCTTGAGCGCCGAGCCCACCAGTTCCTTCCAGGCTTCTTCGGCCGTGAAGGACAGGATAGGCGCCATCAGCTTGAGCAGCGTCTGCGTGATGTCCAGCAGCGCGGTCTGCGCCGAGCGGCGCGCCACGCTATTGGGCGCCGACGTGTACAGGCGGTCTTTCAGGATATCCAGGTAGAAGGCGCCCAGGTCTTCCGAGCAGAACGTCTGCAAGCGCGAGACCGCCGGGTGGAAGTCGTAGCGTTCGTAGTTGGCCTGCACTTCCGACTGCATCTGCGCCGTCATCGCCAGCGCGTAGCGGTCGATTTCGAACAGATCGCCATACGGCACGGCCTGCGACACCGCGTCGAAGTCGGCCACGTTGGCCAACAGGAAGCGCAGCGTGTTGCGGATACGGCGGTAGCCTTCGACCACGCGCTTCAGGATTTCGTCCGAGATGGAAAGTTCGCCCGAGTAGTCGGTGGAGGCGACCCACAAGCGCAGGATTTCCGCGCCCAGCGAGTCCGACACCTTTTGGGGCGCAATCACGTTGCCCACCGACTTGCTCATCTTGCGGCCTTGGCCATCCACCACGAAGCCGTGCGTCAGCAGCGCTTTGTAGGGCGGCTGGCCGTACAGCATGCAGCCGGTCAGCAGCGACGAATGGAACCAGCCGCGATGTTGGTCCGAGCCTTCCAGGTACAGGTCGGCGGGCCAGCCGAGTTCAGCGCCATGCGAGCCGGCGAAGTCGCCATCCTTGCCGCCCAGCACCGTTGCGTGCGTGCTGCCGGAATCGAACCAGACGTCCAGCGTGTCGCGGGTCTTTTCGTATTGGTCGGCTTCGTCGCCGAGCAGGTCGCGCGGTTCCAGCGCTTGCCAGGCTTCAATGCCGCCTTGCTCGACGCGCTGCGCCACCTGCTCCAGCAGTTCGGACGTGCGCGGATGCAGCTCGCCGGTTTCCTTGTGCACGAAGAAGGCCATCGGCACGCCCCATTGGCGCTGACGCGACAGGGTCCAATCCGGGCGGTTGGCGATCATGGCGTGCAAGCGGGCACGGCCCCAGGACGGGTAGAAGGCTGTGGCGTCGATACCGGCCAAGGCCGATTCGCGCAGGGTCGGGCCGCCGTCCTTGGGGGCCACGTCCATGCCGGCAAACCATTGGCTGGTGGCGCGGTAGATGATCGGCGTCTTGTGGCGCCAGCAGTGCATGTAGCTGTGCTTGTGCTTTTCGACGTGCATCAGCGCACCGGCTTCGGTCAGCGCTTCGACGATCTTCGGGTTGGCATCCCAGATGGACAGGCCGCCGAACAGCGCCAGGCTGTCCACGTACTTGCCGTCGCCCATGACGGGGCTGATGAAGTCGGTGTCTTTCATGCCGTGCGCCTTGCACGACATAAAGTCTTCAATGCCGTAGGCCGGGGCCGAGTGCACGACGCCCGTGCCCGAGTCTGCCGTGACGTAGTCGCCCAGGTAGATCGGTGCGCGGCGGTCGTAGGCGTCGTTGAACTGCGCCAGCGGATGGCGGAATTCGATTTCGGACAGCGCCTCGCCGGGGGCCGTGGCGATGATTTCGCCTTCCAGGTTCCACGACTTCAGGCAGGCTTCGACGCGGTCTTTCGCGACGAGCAGCAGCGGGCCGAACTTGGGCGCCGGCGACACACGCACCAGCGCGTATTCGATTTCCGGATGCACGTTCAGCGCCTGGTTGGACGGGATGGTCCAGGGCGTGGTGGTCCAGATGACGATGGCGCCGTCATCCACCGAGTCCAGCCCGAAGGCGGCGGCCAGCTTGGCCGGTTCAGCGAACGGGAAGGCGACGTCAACGGCGGGGTCGACGCGGTCGGCGTATTCGACTTCGGCTTCGGCCAAGGCGGAACCACAGTCAAAGCACCAGTTCACGGGTTTCAGGCCGCGAAACACGTAGCCCTTGTCCAGGATGCGGCCCAGCCCGCGGATCTCGTCGGCTTCATTGCTGAAGTTCATGGTCATGTACGGGCGATCCCATTCGCCCAGCACACCCAGTCGCTTGAAATCCTTGCGCTGGCGGTCGATCTGCTCAAGCGCGTAGGCGCGAGCCTTCGACTGCACTTCCGCCACGGGCAGGTGCTTGCCGAATTTCTTTTCGATCTGGATTTCGATCGGCATGCCGTGGCAGTCCCAGCCTGGCACGTAATGCGCGTCATAGCCGGCCATGTTGCGGCTCTTGACGATGATGTCCTTCAGGATTTTGTTGACCGCGTGGCCGATGTGGATGTCGCCGTTGGCATAGGGCGGGCCGTCATGCAGCACGAAACGGGGCCGGCCGCGGCTGGCTGCTCGGATCGCCTGGTAGACGTGGTTTTCCTCCCATTGCGAAATCCAGGCGGGCTCGCGCTTGGCAAGGTCGCCCCGCATGGGGAAGGGGGTATCGGGCAGGTTGAGGGTCTTTTTATAGTCCATGAACGGCAAAATAAGCGCGCGCGTTTCGCGCGTCTTCGGCGATGGCGGCAGTCAGGGAAGGGAGGTCAGGAAATTTTTCTTCGTCCCGCAGCTTGTGCAGGAATTCGACGCGTACGAGTTTACCGTAAGCATTGATCGTGTCTTCGAGCAGGTGTGACTCAAGGAGCACTCTGCCACGGTCTTCGACGGTTGGGCGCACACCCAGGCTGGCCACGGCGGGCAAGGGCCGGTCGGCCAGCCCATAGACCTGCACCACGTAGATGCCCGAGCGCGCGGCGCAGCGTTCGGCCACGCGCAGGTTCATGGTGGGGTAGCCCAGGGTGCGGCCCAGCTTCTGGCCGTGGATGACGTGGCCGCTGATATGGAAGGGATGGCCCAGCAGGTGGCGGGCGCGGTCCAGATCGCCCACGGCCAGCGCCGTGCGCACCTCGGAACTTGAAATGCGATGGCCCTGCTGGTCGGTCACGTCCGCTAGCGTCTGCACCTCGAAACCGTGGTGCATGCCAGCTTCGCGTAGCAGGTCGATGTCGCCGCTACGCTTGTGGCCAAAACGGAAGTCTTCGCCCACCAGCAGCCATTTGGTCTGCAGGCCCTGGACCAGCAGGTTTTCGATGAACGCATTGGCCGACATTTCAGCCAGCCGGGCGTTGAAGCGCTGCACCACCACCTGAGAGACGCCGTAGCGCGCCAGCGCCGACAGCTTGTCGCGCAAGCCCGAGACTCGGGTAGGCGCCAATTCGGGGCGTTGGTTCAGCGTGGCGAAATACTCTCGGGGATGCGGCTCGAACGTCATCACGGAAGGGGTAAGACCGCGCTCGCGGGCGGCCTGGCAGACGCGAGCCAGCATGGCTTGATGCCCGCGATGGACGCCGTCGAAATTGCCGATCGTCAGCGCGCAAGGAGCGCGCCGGTCGGGCGGAGGCAGGGATCGGTAGATACGCAGCGATGGTTTCACGAGCGAGAGTTTACAATTTTGGATTCCGGGTTTGTTCCAATCCCCTCCAATCATTCACGCGCCGACGGTTTTTATCGTGCTTGGATGAAGGCGGACAAGCCCGTTGCGCCACGCAAATCGCGTCCCTGTCGGGGCGCGTTGGGGGTAATTATTGGATTCTTTATCTTGCCGGACACACAAATTTCCAAGCGCCGCCTTGTCATCCTGATATCGGGGCGGGGCAGCAACATGCAGGCGCTGGCCGAAGCCTGCCGCAACGAGGGCTGGCCGGCCGATATCGCGGCCGTCATCGCCAGCCGGCCGGACGCCGGCGGCCTGGAGTGGGCCGCCGCCCAAGGCATTCCCACTGCGGCGCTGTATCACAAGGACTACCCCAGCCGCGAGGCTTTCGATGCCGCCCTGGCCGCCGAAATCGATCGCTATGCGCCTGATTACGTCATTCTGGCCGGTTTCATGCGGGTACTGACGCCTGGCTTCGTCAACCATTACGCCGGCCGCCTGGTCAATATCCACCCATCGCTGTTGCCGGCATTCCCTGGCCTGCATACGCATGCCCAAGCCTTGGCGACCGGCGTGCGCGTGCATGGCTGCACCGTGCATTTCGTGACCCCGGTCCTGGACCACGGCCCCATCATTGCCCAGGGCTGTGTGCCGGTTCTGGCTGGGGACACGCCGGAACTGCTGGCCAACCGCGTGCTGGCCGTGGAACATCAGGCTTTTCCGGCAGCCGTGCGCTGGTTGGCCGAAGGCCGGGTTACCCTGACAAACGACCACCGGGTGGACGTGCAGGGGGATCCCGCACGCCTTTTCACCTGGTCGCCGGCCGCCTGAGCGGCCCTGAATCGCTTTTACCGGGCGGAACTCCTCCGCCCCACTGGAACACACCATGACTAAACCCCAATCTCCGCGTTCTCGTCCGGCAGGCTCCCCGAGGGCCGCCTCCGAAGGGCGCGACGGTCGGTCCTTTTTTTCGCGTCCCAAGGGCGAAGCCCGCGAGGCGCCGGTGCGCGAACGCGCCGAACGAGGGCGTGAAGAGCGCCCCAGCCGCGATGCCGGCCGCCCGGCGCCCCGTCCGTCGTTTGACGCCCCGCGCGGCGAAGGTCGTGGCGAACGCGGCGGCTTCGGCGGCGACCGCCGCGAAGGCCAAGGCCAGGGACGCCCCGCGCCCCGTCCGTCCTACGACGCCCCGCGTGGTGAAAACCGTGGCGGCGAGCGTGGTTCCTACGGTTCGGAGCGCCGTGGCGGCCAGGGACAAGGCCAGGGTCAAGGTCAGGGCCGCCCGGATTCGCGCCCGTCGTATGGCAACGCCCCGCGTGGCGAGAACCGTGGCGGTGAACGCGGTTCCTATGGTTCTGAGCGTCGCGAAGGCTCGGGCCGCCCGGATTCGCGTCCGTCATATGGCAACGCACCGCGTGGTGACAGCCGTGGCGGCGAACGTGGTTCCTATGGCTCGGAGCGCCGTGAAGGTTCGGGTCGTCCGGATTCGCGCCCGTCGTACGGCAATGGCCCGCGTGGTGATAGCCGTGGCGGCGAACGCGGCTCCTATGGGTCGGAGCGCCGTGAAGGCTCGGGTCGTCCGGATTCGCGCCCGTCGTACGGCAATGGCCCGCGTGGTGATAGCCGTGGCGGCGAACGCGGCTCCTATGGGTCGGAGCGCCGTGAAGGCTCGGGTCGTCCGGATTCGCGCCCGTCGTACGGCAATGGCCCGCGTGGTGATAGCCGTGGCGGCGAACGCGGCTCCTATGGGTCGGAGCGCCGTGAAGGCTCGGGTCGTCCGGATTCGCGCCCGTCGTACGGCAATGGCCCGCGTGGTGATAGCCGTGGCGGCGAACGCGGCTCCTATGGGTCGGAGCGCCGTGAAGGCTCGGGTCGTCCGGATTCGCGCCCGTCGTACGGCAATGGCCCGCGTGGTGATAGCCGTGGCGGCGAACGCGGCTCCTATGGGTCGGAGCGCCGTGAAGGCTCGGGTCGTCCGGATTCGCGCCCGTCGTACGGCAATGGCCCGCGTGGTGAAAACCGTGGCGGTGATCGTGGTTCCTATGCTTCGGAGCGCCGCGAAAGCCAGGACCGTTCGGATTCGCGTCCGTCCTATGACGGCCCGCGCAGCGACGACCGTGGCGAACGCGGCCAATATGCTGGCCACCGTGGTGGCGATGCCCATCAGGGCAGTCGTGATCAGAACGCGCCAAAGCCGCAGTTCAATCGTCCCCGCCAGTCTTATGCGGCCATCCGCATCGACCAGGTCCAACGCGTCTTGGGCGAAATCCTGCAATGGACCTATCCGGCCGATGCCGCGCTGTCGCATTGGTTGCGTCACCACCCCAACCTGGGCGCGCGTGATCGCTCCGAGGTAGCCGAGGCCGTCTATGACGTGCTGCGCCACCTTCGCCGTTATCGCCAGTTCGGCGAGAGCGGCGTGGGTCCCGCATCGCGCCGCCTGGCCATCCTGGGCCTGAACGCGACGCTGGGTGCCGAGGCGCTGGAAGAGGGCATGGACGCCGCCGAAGCCGAATGGCTCAAGCGCGTGTCGCAGATTGACCTGGCAACCTTGCCGCGGGCCATTCGCGGCAGCATTCCCGATTGGCTGGACGAGCGCCTGGCGCTGATGGATAGCCCGGACACCCTCGTCGAAGCGCTGAACCGTCAGGCCAGCCTGGACCTGCGCGTCAATCCCCTCAAGGTCGAACGCGACGCCATGTTGACCGAGCTTCAGCAAAGCGCCGGCCGCTACGAACCCGTGGCGATGCCGTATTCGCCGTGGGGCATCCGCATGGAAGGGCGCCCTGCCATCAACCGCTGGCCGCAGTTCGAAAACGGCAGCATCGAAGTGCAGGACGAAGGCAGCCAGTTGCTGGCGCTGCTGGTCGCCCCGCGCCGTGGCGAAATGATCATCGATTTCTGCGCGGGCGCCGGCGGCAAGACGCTGCTGCTGGGCGCGTTGATGCGCTCCACCGGCCGCCTGTACGCCTTCGACGTCTCGGCCGCCCGTCTCGCGCGCGCCAAGCCCCGTTTCGCGCGTAGCGGCTTGTCGAACGTGGTGCCTGTCGTCATCGACAGCGAAAACGATTCCCGAGTGAAGCGCCTGGCCGGCAAGGCCCAGCGCGTGCTGGTCGATGCGCCGTGCAGCGGCATCGGCACCTTGCGCCGCAATCCGGATTTGAAGTGGCGTCAGCACCCCCAGGCGCTGGCTGAACTGGGGCAGTTGCAAGAGCGCATCCTGAACAGCGCCGCGCGTTGCGTGGCGCCGGGTGGACGTCTGGTCTATGCCACTTGCAGCCTGTTGGCGGAAGAAAACGAAGTGCAGGCCGAACGTTTTCTGGCCAGCCACCCCGATTTCGAACGCTTGGATGCGGCCGAGATCCTGGCCTCGCGCTGCGAAACGCTGAAGTTGGAAGGCCCGTATCTGCAATTGCGTCCCGACGTGCATGGCACCGACGGCTTTTTCGCGGCGGTGTTCGAGCGCAAAAAGAAGGGCGCGGCATCGGAGCCGGCAGCGGAAGGCGTAGCGGCTGACGCTGACCTGGCGGAAGACGACGGCCAGGACGTACTGGCGGAAACCGGGGGCGATGTCACGCCGGTCGACGCAGAAGCGGCTGAGGTCAAACCGGTGACGGAACCCGTGGCCGCTGCCGAGGCCAACACCGAGGCTGCCACCGAGGCCGATACCGACGCGCCAGGCAAGCCGGCCTGAGGCCTCCCCGCGTGGCGCGCGCCGGCTATTTGGCCGGCGTGACGCCCACCGTGGCGCTGTAACGGCGGGTGCCCAAGGTCTTGTTCTGGTATTTCACCTGCCAGGCCAGGGTATCCGAGCCTGGCTGGTCGGCGATATAGACCACCTGGGATACGGCTACCGACTTATAGGCGCAGCGGCCGGAATCGCTGGATTGCCCGCGAGTCTGCACGATGCTGGCCTTACCCAGGCGCGGCTTTTCCGTGATCACCACGTAGGGCGCCCGCAGCGCCAGGCAGTCCGACCCTCGAATTTCGTAGTACGACGCCAACACGGCCACGTCGCCCGACTTCATTGACTGGGCGGACACGGAGGCGTGTAGCGCCAGCGCAAGGAAGGCAAGGGCCGAAAACAATAAGGGACGGGTTTTTGTCGGTGACATCAGTGGGGCAAATGAGACAGTTCTGCGGCATTTTAGGGGTGAAATTTTGCCCGGTGCGTGTGCCCTGGGAAAAACAATCGCGGCAGAAGCCCCCTTACTCCCCCAGCCCCCTCGCTGACAGGAACTTTAATTGCTGGATATGGCCAAAACCAGGTGTCTTTGCGAATACCCCCATCTACCAGGGGTAGCCGGCCCAAAGCGCCGCATGTCCGCAAGGCTAGCCTCGCGATCTGCCCGAAGTGATCGCGAGCGTGGCTTTTTTTGCTCTAAAAGCAGGGCTTAGTCCTTGATTTCGCTCAAAAACTATTTTGAAACTACCTTGTCATAAGACGGCAAAGGTAAGCTAAACTTCAGGCACTTAACAAGCGAGGCTCATAACAGCTTTATGGATTACATCCTCTCCTTCATTGCCGGCGGTCTGACCCAAGCCACTTGGTGGCAGATTGTCGTTTTCACCTTGGTCGTGACGCACATCACGATTGTTGCGGTCACCGTCTTCCTCCATCGCAGCCAAGCGCACCGCGGTCTGGATCTCCATCCAGCCGTCATGCATTTCTTCCGCTTCTGGCTCTGGATGACGACCGGCATGGTCACCAAGGAATGGGTTGCCATTCACCGCAAGCACCACGCCAAGTGCGAAAAGGAAGGCGATCCTCACTCGCCCATGCTGTTCGGCATCTGGAAGGTGCTGTTCCGCGGCGCGGAGCTGTACCGCGAAGAATCGAACAACAAGGAAACCATGGCCAAGTTCGGCCACGGCACGCCTGACGACTGGCTCGAACGCAACGTCTACAGCAAGCACAGCTTGTGGGGCGTGTTGTCCATGCTTGCCATCGACGTTGCCCTGTTCGGCGCTGTCGGCGTCACGGTGTGGGCGGTTCAGATGGCCTGGATTCCCTTCTGGGCAGCCGGCGTCGTCAACGGTATCGGCCACTACTGGGGCTACCGCAACTACAACAGCCCGGACACCAGCACGAACGTGTTCCCCTGGGGCATCGTGATTGGCGGCGAAGAGCTGCACAACAATCACCACGCCCACGGCACGTCGGCCAAGTTCTCGGCCAAGTGGTACGAATTCGACATCGGTTGGGCCTACATCAACATCCTGAAGTTCTTTGGCCTGGCCAAGATCAAGAAGGTTGCGCCCAAGTTGAAGCTGGACGACACCCGCACCGGCATCGACCTGCGCACGCTGCAAGGCGTGATCACGCACCGCTACGAAGTCATGGCCCGCTATGCGGACGTGATCAAGAGCGCCGCTCGCGAAGAAATGAACAAGTTGAAGGCCTCGCGCCAGGAAGGCAACGCGGATTGCGGCTATACCAAGCTGCGTCAGGTGCGTAGTGCCCTCCACCGCAACGAGGACATCCTCCAGCCGGAAACCCTGGCTGCCGTGGACAGCGCCATTGCCCAGAACAAGTCGCTGTCGACGCTGGTGCAAATGCGTCGTGAACTCGGCCGCATCTGGGAAAGCTCCAGCGCCAGCAGCGAACAGCTTCTTCATGACCTGCAGGCCTGGTGCCAGCGCGCCCAGCAAAGCGGCATCGCCGGGCTCGAGCAATTTGCTCAACATCTGCGCCGCTACGCGGCATGATGCTAGAGAAGCTCAACCCTGAACAACGCGCCGCAGTAACGTTAGAACCGCAGCACGCCCTGGTCTTGGCCGGGGCGGGCAGCGGCAAGACCCGGGTACTCACTACCCGCATGGCCTGGCTGATTCAAACCGGCCAGGCCTCGCCTTTTGGGCTGCTGGCAGTCACGTTCACCAATAAGGCCGCCCGCGAAATGCTGGCGCGTATGTCGGCGATTTTGCCGATCGATACGCGCGGCTTGTGGATCGGCACTTTTCACGGCCTGTGCAACCGCATGCTGCGCGCGCATCACCGCGACGCCGGCTTGCCGCAAAGCTTCCAGATCCTGGATGTCACCGATCAGCTTGCCGCCATCAAGCGCCTGATGAAGGCCAATGGAGTCGACGATGAAAAGTACCCGCCGCGTGACGTGCAGCGCTTCATCAATGGTGCCAAGGAAGAAGGCCTTCGTCCGCAAGACGTCGAGGCCTACGATGCCCATCGCCGCCGCCTGATCGAGATCTATCAGCTTTACGAAGCCCAGTGCCAGCGCGAAGGCGTGGTCGACTTCGCCGAGCTGCTGCTGCGCGCCTATGAACTGCTGTCGCGCAATGCGCCGGTACGCGAGCATTACCAGCGCCGCTTCCGCCACATTCTGGTGGACGAGTTCCAGGACACCAACACGCTGCAATACAAGTGGCTGCGCCTGCTGGCCGGCGGTGGCGCGGCGATGTTCGCCGTGGGCGACGACGACCAGTCCATCTACGCCTTTCGCGGCGCGAACGTCGGCAACATGTCCGACTTCGAGCGCGACTACGCGCACGGCACCGTGATCCGCCTGGAACAGAACTACCGTTCGTTCGGCCACATTCTGGATTCCGCCAACGCGCTGATCGGCCACAACAGCGGCCGCCTGGGCAAGAACCTGTGGACGGACCAGGGCGAAGGCGAACCGGTGCGCGTCATCGAACAGCCTTCCGACGGCATGGAAGCCCAATGGATCGTGGACGAAATCCGTTCGCTCATCCATGACGGCAGCCTGCGCCGCGAGATCGCCGTGCTGTACCGCAGTAACGCGCAATCCCGCGTGATCGAGCACGCCATCTTCTCGGCCGGCATCCCGTACAAGGTGTATGGCGGCCTGCGCTTCTTCGAACGCCAGGAAATCAAGCACGCACTGGCATATTTGCGCTTGATGGCCAACCCGCACGACGACACCTCGTGGATGCGCGTCGTCAATTTCCCGACGCGCGGTATTGGTGCGCGCACGCTGGAGCAACTGGCCGACGCGGCCCGCGCGCACGACACCAGCCTGTACGGCGCGGTGGCGCTGGTGGGCGGCAAGGGCGGGTCCAACCTGGCCCAGTTTGCCCAACTGATCCATCGCCTGATCGAAGAAACGCGCGACCTTCCGCTGCCGGAAATGGTTGAGCACATGCTTGAGACCAGCGGCCTGAACGCCCATTACAAGGCGGAACGCGAAGGCGCCGAGCGGCTCGAAAACTTGAACGAACTGATCACGGCGGCTGCCGTGTTCGCGTCGGAAGAAAACTACGACGGCATGCCTGCCGGCGTGGTGCCCGAGCAGGCCGCCTCGTCGACGCTGATGCCCGGCGTGGTCGACGCGCCCATCGTGGCGTCCGACGGCTTGACCCCGCTTGCGGGCTTCCTGTCGCACGCCGCGCTGGAAGCCGGCGACAACCAGGCCCAACAAGGCCAGGACGCCGTCCAGCTCATGACGGTGCATGCCGCCAAGGGCCTGGAATTTGACGCGGTCTTCATCACTGGTCTGGAAGAAGGGCTGTTCCCGCACGAGAACAGCATCCTGGAACAGTCTGGCTTGGAAGAAGAGCGCCGCCTGATGTATGTGGCGATCACGCGCGCCCGGCAGCGTCTGTACATCAGCCTGGCGCAAAGCCGGATGCTGCATGGCCAGACGCGCTATGCGATGCGCTCGCGCTTCCTGGACGAAATTCCCGAAGAGCATCTGAAGTGGCTGTCCCCCAAGGCCGGCCTGGCGCCGCTCAGCAGCACGGGCGCGGGCTGGGGCGGAGGCAACCGTGGCGACGCATTCGGCCGCAAGGCCACCAATACCATTGCGCCGCGTCAACCTCGCGGCATTGCAAGCGGTGTCACGGTGGGCGACAAGCAGTATCGTGTGGGTCAGGGCGTGCATCACGCGCGGTTTGGCGATGGCACGATTATTGGCTTGAGCGGGGCCGGTCAGGACGCCCAGGCAGAAATCCAGTTTCGCGATGTGGGCGCCAAGACTTTGGCGCTGGGCATTGCGAAGCTTGATATTGTTCAGGGTTAAACATGGCCACGAATGAATCCCCAAAAGCCGAGCTGGCGTCGCTGCGTGCCGAGATCGATGAAATCGATCAGCAAATCATGCTGCTGCTCGGCGTGCGCTTCCGCTGCACGGACATGCTTGGCGAATTGAAGACCAATCACGGTATGGACCTGGTGGACCCTGTCAGGGAATCCCAGCAGGTCGAGCGCATCCGTCGTTTGGCCGAAGAAGCGGGCGTTCCGCCCGCCTTGGCCGAAACCATCCTGCGTGAAGTGATCGACACCGTGGTCGATAACCACACCCGCCTGCGCGAGCGCCCGTACTCGTAAACGGATGAGCGGGGGGGCTGTTGGCCCCCCCATTTTTTATTGCGTCAGGCTTCGCTTTGGTCGATTTCTTCCAGGGAACCCTGGATTTCCAGCCATTGCTCTTCAAGATCGTCCATGCGCTTGCCGTGTTCACCATGCTCGGCCATGACCTTCTGGCGTTCCGCGCGGCGCGCATCGGAATACAGGTCCGCGTCGGCGATGATGGCGTCCAGCGCGTGCAGCTTGGTGCGCAGTTTTTCCATCTCGGCCTCGACCTTGGCCAGCTTCGATTCCAGCGGCTTGCGCAGCGCCGACAGGCGTTGGCGCTGTTCGGCCTCGGCCCGGCGTTGCGCCTTGCGGTCCACGACGGGTTCGCTGCCTTCGGCGCTTTCGCGCGCGGCTTCCGCGCGTTCGCCGGCATTGCGGGCAGCCAGCCAATCCCGATAGTCTTCAAGGTCGCCGTCGAACTCGCGCACCGCGCCGTCCGCGACGATCCAGAAGCTGTCCACGGTGGTGCGCAGCAGGTGCCGGTCGTGTGACACCAGCAGCATGCTGCCGCCGAAGTCGGCCAGCGCGGCAGCCAGGGCCTCACGGGTTTCCACGTCCAAGTGGTTGCTGGGTTCGTCCAGCAGCAACAGGTTGGGCTTTTGCCAGACGATCAAGGACAACGCCAGGCGCGCCTTTTCGCCGCCTGACATCGGGCCGACCTTGCTGGTGACGGTGTCGCCGGAAAAGCCGAAACCGCCCAGGTAATTGCGTAGTTCCTGTTCGCGCGTTTCCGGCGCCAGGCGCGCCAGATGGGCGATAGGCGTGCTGTCCACGTCCAGCATATCCAGCTGATGCTGGTGAAAGTAGCCGATGGCCAAGCCGCGCGAGGCGCGGCGTTCGCCGGCTTGCACGGGGATTTCTTCCGCCAGGGTCTTGATCAGCGTGCTCTTGCCCGCGCCATTGGCGCCCAGCACCCCCACACGGCTGCCCGCGCGCACCATCAAGGTGACGTCGCGCAGGATGGGAATGGCATTGCCGTCCGCGTCCGTATAGCCGGCGGACAGGTGCTCCAGCGTCAGCAGCGGGTCGGGCACTTGGTCAGGCGAAGGGATGCGGATGTCGATGCCCGCTTCCGCATGCAGCGGCGCCAGCACCTGCATGCGCGCCAGCGCCTTGACCCGGCTTTGCGCCTGCTTGGCCTTGGACGCCTTGGCCTTGAAGCGGTCGATGAAACCTTGCAGACGCGCGGTTTCGCGGGTCTGGCGTTCGTAGGCAATGTTGGTCTGGCGCAGGCGCTCGGCGCGTTGCGTCAGGAAATCACCATAACCACCGCGATACCGCACCAGCTTGGCGTGGTCGAAATGCAGGATGGACTTGGCCACCGCGTCCAGGAACTCGGTGTCGTGGGAGATCAGCATGACGGTGCCCGGATAGGCGCCCAGCCATTTCTCCAGCCACAGCATCGCGTCCAGATCCAGGTGGTTGGTGGGCTCGTCCAGCAGCAGCAGTTCGGACGGCGCCATCAGCGCGCTGGCCAAGGCCAGGCGCATGCGCCAGCCGCCGGAAAAACTCTCGACCGGCAGCATCCATTCGCTGGGCTTGAAACCCAGGCCGGCCAGCAACTGTTCGGCGCGTGACGCGGCGCTCCAGGCGCCAGCTTCGATCAGCGCGGCTTCCACTTCGGCGATCTGCGTGCCTTGGTCGTCCGTGAGTTCAGCGCGGCGCGCCTGCAATTCGCGCAGGTGCGTGTCGCCGTCAATGACGAATTCGCGGGCAGGGCGGTCGTCGGCGTCCAGTTCCTGCTTGACGCTGGCGATACGCCATCCCGCGGGCAGGTTCACCGTGCCGGCGTCCAGGTCCAGCGCGCCGGTCAGCAGCGCGAACAGCGAGGACTTGCCCGCGCCGTTCTTGCCAACGATGCCAACGCGCTCGCCCGGGTGCACGACAAATTCAGCGCTATCCAGCAGCACTTTCGTGCCACGGCGCAGGGTCAATCCAGTAGCGCGTATCACAGGCTGAGTTGCTCTCGGGTAAGCAGCAGAAGCTGGTCCGACGCTTCTTCCGTATCCAGCCACACGGGCGACAACTGCGGGAAGGCGGCTTCGAAGAAGTCGCGCTCGTGGCCGATCTCCAGCACGATCACGCCGTCGGGCGTGAGGTACTGGGGAGCCGCCGCCAGAATGCGCCGCACGAGGTCCATGCCGTCCTCGCCGCCGGCCAGCGCCAGATGCGGTTCATGGCGGTATTCCTGCGGCAGCACATCCATGGAGCCGCTGTTCACATAAGGCGGATTGCAGATGATGACGTCGTACTGGCGCGCGGGCAGGGCGTCGAACAGATTGCTTTCGTGCAGGTCCAGCCGGTCTTGCAGACCGTAGTCGTCCACATTGCGGCGGGCCACTTGCAGCGCGTCGGCCGACACATCCACCGCATCCACGTGGGCGTAGGGGAAGGCCATGGCCGACAGGATGGCCAGGCAGCCCGAACCGGTGCACATGTCCAGCACGTTTTCCACGGCGGTCGCGTCCTGTACCCAGGGTGAAAGCCCTTGGTCCAGCAGTTCGGCGATGGGCGAGCGCGGCACGATGACGCGCTTGTCCACATAAAAGCGGTGACCGCGCAGCCAGGCTTCGTTGGTGAGGTAGGCGGCGGGCACGCGCTCGGTGACGCGGCGTTCCAGCAGGTCCAGCACGCGGTCGCGTTCTTCACGGACGACACGGGCATCCAGGAACGGTTCCAGCGTGTCCAGCGGCAGATGCAGGGCGTGCAGCGTCAGGTAGACCGCCTCGTCCCAGGCGTTGTCGCTGCCGTGTCCCAGCGCCACCTGGGCGCCATTCAGGCGCGACACCCCGTAGCGGATGAGGTCGCGCAGGGTGTGCAATTCTTGGCGGGCGGATTGATACATAACAGGCCTTTTGTTCCCGATTCAGCGTGCCGAACCGGGAAAAAACACCCCCCTCTGAAAGGGGGGCAGAGCGTCCGCGTAGCGGCGTTTTACTTGGGCAACAGCAGGTTTTCCAGCGTGCGCCGATAGATGTTCTTCAGCGGTTCCAACGAGGCCACTTCAACGCGTTCGTTGACCTTGTGGATCGTGGCATTGCCAGGACCGAACTCAATCACCTGCGGGCAGATCTTGGCGATGAAGCGGCCGTCGGACGTGCCACCGGTGGTGGACAGTTCGGCGGTGACGCCGGTTTCAGCGTGAATCGCCTGCACCAGCGCATCCGTCAACGAGCCGCGCGGGGTCAGGAACGGCTCGCCGCCCAAATCCCAGTCCAGGTCATATTCCAGGCCGTGCTTGTCCAGCACCGCATGCACGCGCGCCTTCAGGCTTTCCGGCGTGCTGGCCGTCGAGAATCGGAAGTTGAACAGCGCCACGGCTTCGCCCGGCACCACGTTGGTGGCGCCCGTGCCCGAATTCAGGTTCGACACCTGGAACGTCGTGGGCGGGAAGTACTCGTTGCCCTGGTCCCATTCGATGCTGACAATCTCGGCCAGCGCCGGCGCCAATTGGTGCACCGGGTTGCGTGCCAGGTGAGGGTACGCCACGTGGCCCTGGATGCCCTTTACCGTCAACTTGCCCGACAAGGAGCCACGGCGACCATTCTTGCAGGTGTCGCCCAGTACATCGCCGGAAGTCGGCTCGCCCACGATGCAGTAATCCAGCTTTTCGCCGCGCGCCTTCAGGGCGTCGCAAACGATGGCGGTACCGTCGATGGACGGACCTTCTTCGTCCGACGTGATCAACAGCGCGATGGAACCGCCATGCTGGGGGTGGGCCGCCACGAATTCTTCGGCTGCCACCACGAAGGCAGCGATCGAGCTTTTCATGTCGGCCGCCCCACGGCCGTACAGCCAGCCGTCGCGTTCGGTGGGTACGAACGGGTCGCTATCCCACTTTTCGCGCGGACCCGGAGGCACCACATCCGTGTGACCGGCAAACACGGTCAACGGCGCGGGGGGGCCG
>NZ_JBHFIZ010000005.1:0-66631 GCF_057334535.1 Achromobacter colocynthidis | reverse complement strand
CCCCCCCCCCCCCGGGCCCACAGATTGGTGACGCCGCCTTGTGCGATGGTTTCGCACGTGAAGCCGATGCGCTCCAGCCGGGCGGCAAGCGCCGCCTGGCAATCTTCATCCGCCGGGGTGACCGACGGACGGGCGATCAGGTCCTTGACCAGATCCAGTACGGCAGACGTGCTCATTACGCCCTCAGCAGATCATTGATGCTGGTCTTGGCGCGCGTTTGCGCGTCGACACGCTTGACGATGACGGCGCAAGCCAGGCTGTGCGAGCCATCGGCCGACGGCAGCGAGCCGGGAACAACGACCGAACCCGAGGGCACGCGGCCGTACATGATCTTGCCCGTGGCGCGGTCATAAATCTTGGTGCTTTGCGACAGGAACACGCCCATGGCCAGCACCGAGTTTTCTTCCACGACCACGCCTTCAACGACTTCCGAGCGGGCGCCGATGAAGCAGTTGTCTTCAATGATGGTGGGGTTGGCTTGCAGCGGTTCCAGCACGCCGCCGATGCCCACGCCACCCGACAGGTGGACGTTCTTGCCGATCTGGGCGCACGAACCGACGGTGGCCCAGGTGTCGACCATGGTGCCTTCGTCGACGTAGGCGCCGATGTTCACGTAGGACGGCATCAGCACCACGTTGCGGCCGATGAAGGCGCCACGGCGGGCGACGGCGGGCGGCACCACGCGGTAGCCGCCTTGCTTGAAGGCGTTGTCGCCGTATTCCGAGAACTTGAGCGGCACCTTGTCGTAGAACTGCAGCGGCGCTTCGCCCATGATGGCGTTGTCGCTCAGGCGGAACGACAGCAGCACGGCCTTCTTGATCCACTGGTGCACAACCCAGTCGTCGTTGATTTTTTCAGCTACGCGCAGGCGGCCCAGATCCAGCCCGTCAATGGTGTGTTCCACCGCTTCGCGCACCTCGGCGCTGGCGTCGGCGGGCGTCAGGTTGGCCCGGTCGTCCCAGGCTTTTTCGATGGTGGTCTGCAGGTCGAGAGTCATAGCGGCTCAGCTTTTAAAGGTTGATCAAACAGAAGTGTGTACAAAATGGGCGATGCGCTCGGCTGCCTGCACGCAGTCAGCCAAGGGCGCCACCAACGCAATACGAATGCGGCCCTGGCCGGGATTCACGCCATGTGCCTCCCGCGCCAGAAAACTGCCCGGCAGAACGGTAACACCCGTGCGGCCGTAAAGGTCGCGCGCGAACGCCGTATCCGAGCCCGGCGTGGCCGCCCACAGGTAAAAAGAAGCCTGCGGCCGTGACACATCCAGCACGTTTTCCAGAATGGGCACCACCGCATCGAACTTTTCACGGTACAGGCGCCGGTTGTCTTTCACGTGCGCCTCGTCCGTCCAGGCGGCGATACTGGCGGCGGACACCAGCGGGCTCATGGCACTGCCATGATACGTGCGATACAGCAGGAAGCGGCCGATAAGCGTAGCGTCACCCGCCACGAAGCCGGAACGCAGGCCGGGCACGTTGGAGCGCTTGGACAAGCTGGAAAAGCACACCAGGTTGCGGTAGTCGTCCCTGCCCAGGCGGCGCGCGGCCTGCAAGCCGCCCAGCGGGGCGTCGCCTTCGTCCAGGTAGATCTCGGAATAGCATTCGTCCGACGCAATGACAAAACCGTGGCGGTCAGACAGCTTGAACAGCGTCTCCCATTCGTCCAGCGACATGACGTTGCCGGCCGGGTTGCCCGGCGAGCACACGAACACCAGCCGCGTTTTCTTCCAGATGGCGTCGGGCACCTGGTTCCAGTCGCTGGCGAAATTGCGCAGCGGGTCGGCGTTGACGAAGTAGGGCGTGGCGCCCGCCAGCAGGGTGGCGCCTTCGTAGATCTGGTAGAACGGGTTGGGGCAGATCACCACCGAACCGGCCGACGGGTCGATCACGGTCTGGGTGAAGGCGAACAGCGCTTCGCGCGAGCCCAGCGCCGGCAGCACCTGGGTGTCGGCGTCGGGCGCGGGAATGCTGTAGCGGCGGGCCAACCAGCCGGATATCGCCTGGCGCAGCGCCGGATCGCCCTTGGTCGAGGGGTAGACCGACAAGCCTTCCATGTGATTGCGGATCGCCTCCGCCACGCGCTCGGGCGCGGCGTGCTTGGGCTCGCCAATCGACAAATTGATAGGCGTCAGGCCGTCCGGCTGCGAGCTGGCAGAGGCCAGCAACGCGCGCAATTTTTCGAACGGGTAGGGGTGTAAAGCATCGAGGCGCGGATTCATGACGCAAGATTTTAACAAGCAAGCTACAATAGCGGGCTTGACCTTTAGCGAAGGTGGCGAAATTGGTAGACGCACCAGGTTTAGGTCCTGACGCCGTAACAGGTGTAGGGGTTCGAGTCCCCTCCTTCGCACCATACAACTGAGAACCGTTGAATCCCTATAATCAGGGTCTTTAAAATCAACGGTTTAGCGGAAAGGGTGGGTGATCGGTTGACTGCTAAAAATCAAGAATTCGCAGCTTCCGGCCCCATCCTGGCCCCATCTCAGGCCCCACATGGCAAGCATCCAAAAGACGGCAAAAGGGTATCGGGTCCAGGTCAAATTACTGGGCCAACGCGATAGCCAGGTGTTCCCCACGCGGCGCGAAGCCGTCGAATGGGGCGCTAGGCGTGAGGCGGAAATCCGCGACAAGGCCACAAAACCGGCCGGCGACTTGCACACTTTGCGCGAAGCGTTGCGAAAATACAGCGATGAGATTTCACCTCTCCGAAAGGGCGAGCGGTGGGAGCAGGTTCGCCTGGCCGCCTTCGAAAGCTACCTTCTACCCTTGGACCTTCCGATATCCAAGGTCACGCCGCAGCACGTTGCGGCATTCCGGGACGCGAGAAGCAAAAAGGTTGGCCCCTCGTCCGTGCTGCGCGAATTGAGCCTGCTGGCGTCCGTATTTGAGGCCGCGCGCCTTGAATGGGAGTGGGTTGACCTAAATCCATGTCGGGGCATCAGAAAGCCACTTAAGGGCAAGCACCGCGAACGGACGATACATATCTGGGAGATTCGAAAGATGCTCCGCGCGATGGGGTATGACCGTCGCGCCCGCGTTGCCAGCATGGGCGAGGCCATCGCACATTGTTTCCTTCTGGCGCTTCGCACTGGTATGCGCGCCGGCGAGCTTTGCGGCCTGACCTGGGAGCATGTCTACGACCAGCATGTCCACCTTCCAAAAACAAAAAGCGACCGTCCGCGTGATGTGCCTCTATCCACGCGGGCGGTCGCAATTCTGAAAAGAATGCAAGGGTGGGACGACAAGCTGGTGTTCGGCGTCAAGTCGGCTTCGCTGGACGCACTGTTTAGGAAGTACCGGGGGCGCGCGGAGGTGGAAGGATTTACCTTCCACGACAGCCGCCATACCGCAGCAACGATGATTTCCAAGAGGATTGACGTGCTGGACCTGTGCAAAATGTTTGGATGGACCGATCCGAAGATGGCGATGGTTTACTACAACCCTCACGCATCAAGCATTGCTGCGCGATTGGGTTAGATACCGACGGAGTTCCGCGCCGGTAATACGCCCGTCCACCGGGCGAATCTTCCCTTCGAGAATGCGCTTTTGCAGCGTGTTATAGCTGACGCCAAGGCGAGTGCAGGCATCTTTCAGGTGGTAGCACACCATGTCCTCAATTGCGTAGTTCGCGCCGATCCTTGCGGCTTCCACCAGCATCTGTTGAAGTTCGTGCTGTTCAAGTGTGAGTGTCATTGACGTCCCTTGCTTCTTACGCCGTCTTTGTCTGCCTCGGCTTGTTCGGCCCGCCAATTCCGGTAGCGCTCCAGGCTTCCTTTAGCGCTGGCGATCGGCGGCGTGACGCCCTGATAGTTGTCCAGCCACGCCTGCACCTCGCCGCCTGACCACATCTTGCGCAGGTGGGCCGGGAACAGGATGCGCACCGCCTCGCGGGCCTGGGGCGCGGCATGACTGGACAACCTTTTGTCCAGGTCGCGCACTGCCGCTGTCGGATTCAGGATGTAGAACTCGATGGCGGCGCGCTCGTCTTCGGTCAAGGGCCGAAGCGGGATCGCTACCGCCTCCCCGGCTACAGGGGCGCTTGCCAGGCCGGCCCGCCACGCGGTGTTCCACAGATTATTAAGCGTTGCCTTAAGGTCCTGGGGGTACTGTTCAAGATCGAACTGAATGCTCCCCTCATCTTGAGCGTTCCACCAGGTGGCGAACGCTTCTTGTGCGTCGGTTGCGCCCGCCTCTACGCCTTCCGCGCGCATCTTGGACAGGTGCTGTGCGAGGGCGCAGGCGAAGTCCGCCGCGAGGGTGCTGTTGATGTACTTGGCGAAATCGTGCCGGCGCAGCTGCGTGGCGAAGTACTCCGCGATGTAGGCGCGGCCTCCGCTGCTGGTGCTCAGGTCATGAGCGGTATTGTTCTGGTTGGTCATGCTGCTTTCCTCATAGCGTCGATGGCGTATGCGGCCATTGGCGGCGGGTTGGCGTTGCCCAGCATATGCAGCGCCAGGGAGTGGTTGTCGGGCAGGCGATAGTCGGCGGGGAAGCCCATACCGGCGCAGTTCTCGGCCGTCGTGAGCATTCGCATGCGGGGGCCATCAACAAGCGCCCAGCGCGCGCGGGTGGTGATGGTGCCGATGGGGCGGTCCAAGGATCGGCCCGTAAGCCCGGAGCAGGACCCGTAGTAGGGCATCACGAAGCGGTCACCGAACTGCTGGCGGCCGGCGCGTACTCGGGCCAACGTCTTCGGGGAGCGGCCCGGGCGTTCAATCTGGGACCAGGTTCCTGCGTCGAAGTCGATGACGTCGCGGATGGGCCGATGCGCGACCTTGGGCGCTGCCAGTTCGATAGGGTGCTTGCTCCTGGTGGCGGCGATCAGAATGCGCCGCCGGTGCTGCGGCACGCCGCAATCCGCCGCATCCCAGATGACTGGGGACAGGGCATAGCCCAACGCGTTCATCGCCGCGCACCATGCTGGGTAGAGCTGCCATTGCGCGAACGCGGGAACGTTCTCCACCAGGACGAAGGGCGGCCGGTGGCATTCAGCGGCGGACACGACGGCCCAAGCCGTGGCGCGTGCTGCGTCGTGGTGCGGCTGCTCCTTTCCACGGGCGTGCGTATGGCCGGTGCATGCCGGTGACGCGAGCAGGACATCATGTCCGGGCACGCGGGTCCAGTCGGCCTGGTGCAGGTCCTGGCAGACGTGGATGGCTTCCGGGTGGTTGTCCGCGTGTGTGTCCACTGCTGGCTTCGAGTGGTTAGCCGCCCAGACGACGCGGACGCCTACGCGGCGCGCGCCTTCAGAGTTGCCGCCCAGGCCTGCGAAAAGGTCGATGGCCGTTTTCATCACGCCTCCTTCCGCTGGGACTGCTGGGCCTCGCGCGCTGCGTCGAAGATATCTTCGGGCGATTGGCGCACTGTATGGCTCTTTCCATCTTGAGTGCGGATAACTGCTCTCGATCCGTGATAGCTGTTCGGTACGGCGTTCGCAGAGACGATGAATTCCGAATTGATAGCGAGGGGGTACCCATCGGTATCGGTCAACAGGATCAGGCTCATGCCTCACCCGCTTTGCCCTGCTGGGCGGCAATGGCGGCGTCGTAATGCTCCGTAGAGCAATACCCTTTCGCCATGTGCAAGATGTTGGACGGCCGGCCGCAATGGCAGGCTGGGAAGGCGTCGGCGCGCTTGGCGTCGTACCACGCTTGGGCCTCGGTGCTGTAAGGCTCGTCCTCTGAGGGGATGTGACCTGGCCCCAACAGGCCGTTGCCTATCCACTGCATGGCCGCTTCTGCGCCCTTGCCGTGCCTCCATTCGATCCAGGCAGCTTGGTCGGCCACAACCATGTTGTGAACGATCTTGCTCAGTTCATCAATCAAGCGTTGCTGACGCGCAGCATCCCGCGCAGCGGCGGCGGCTGTGGCCGTCCAGCCCGCCGCAACAAGGGCGGCGCGCATTCGTTCGCGGAAGTGTTCGTGCGGGTCGGGGATCAGCGCAGCGCGCGGGGTTTCGGCGAACCACGCATTTACAGCTGCATCGACCAATGCGACGGGGGGCGCATTCTCGGGGGCGCTCATGCGGTGGCTTCCTGTTCAGTGGGGATTTCGGCCTGGCCGGCAGCTGCTGCGGCTTCGGCCTGGAGGCGCGTTTTTTCGGCTTGCTTGGCTCGGACGGTTTCGATCGCGCCGTGTGCCTCAAACAGATCGATAAGCGCGGCGGTCGGAATGGTGATCGTCTCCCTGGCTACGCGGCCTTCCTTGATGTCCACAAGAGTTGCGCGCTGGTTGGCATCCAGGCCCTTGATAAAGGCGTCCACGCCGCTTATGAGCGGGGACACTACCTTGCGGGGCAGGGCGCGGCCGTGGATGCTGCTGGGCGTCACCCTGGACTTGCCGGTGGCCTTGGCCTTTTCAAACTGGGCTTGCAGGAAGGCGCCGGCGGCTTCGCCATGCTTGGCGATTGCCTCGATGGCAGTAGATGCCTTGACCGCGCCGGAAAGCACCAGTGCGTGTACGTCGCTGTTGGCGTGGGCCAGGCTGATCATCTTTGCGACCCACTGCGGGGACACCTGTTCCAGGCGGGCGATGCGCTCGTTGTCCCACCTGAAGCCGGCCAGCTTGGCATAGCCAAAGGCGGTTTCCAGTGGAAGGAGGTGGCGGCCCTTGGCGCTGCTGATGACGCGGGCGGTACGGTCGGCGTCGTTGCCGACGAATGCCATCACGTCTATCCAGACGACACCATCGTCATCCTGAAGCGGCGCGCCTGCGGCAATCGCTCTACCAATCTGCGTGTGACGGCGGTGCCCTTCGACGATCCAGACGCCGCCTTCATTGCGCGGGCGGACTTCCAGCGGCGGAAGCGGGCCGCCGGCCATGATGTGCTGAAACAGGCTTTCGTCGTCGGACTCGGCCTTTTCGCGCTCTTCGCCTTCCAGCAGTGCGATAGGGGTTCGCAGGTTGAAACCGGGTTCAACGTGCAGATCCTCATACCGGACCTGCATGGCATGGGCGCGCTTGATTTCTTTGTTGAGGATCTTTTGTCGGAACGACACGGGGGCCGTGGAATCGGTCATGGCTGACACTCCGGGGAGGGGTGATATACGATGGATGCCTCTCAATGGAGGCTGATATAGATGAGATGGGGCATCGTCTGCGCCTGATGTCGATGTCTCCAGGATCTCTGACACTTCAGTGGAGCGGAAATGACGAAGGCCGAACAATTCTTGTGGTGCGTTCAAACGGCGATCCTGAGCAACCAGGTGGCGCTGTATCGCCAATTCGAAACTCGCGACGTCACGGGGCAACAATCCTTCACCTCGCTTGATCGGACTATGGCTTTAGCGCTTATTGCTGCTGCCACCATTCCTGAGGAGATGGCCGTCCGCGACGCTGTAAGCGACTTTTGTCGATTGCACATTGAACGCTGGTGGTATTCCGACTATGAAGCCTCCGACTGGGCGCGCTCATTGCCGGCAATTTAGAGACGCTTTTCGCCACCCAGTGCTTCGATCACCTCGGCAAGCATCTTGGCGAGTTCGCCGGTCATGAGCATCATGTCCGAATTGAATTTTTCGTCATCGCTTTGAACCTCCTGACGGCCTTCCTTCAGAACGTCCAGAGGTGAGATGCGCTTTATATCGAGGCCTTCGGTCAGGACAAACGAAATCCGGTCCGCCCAGGTCATCGCGAGGCGGGTGCATTGCTTGCCAGACTGGATGTGCCGGCGCGCGTCTTCCGCGTCGATGGAGTGCTTCACGTAGCGGACTGCTGCGCCGCTTTCGCCCGATGACCGGAGTTCAGTGTCCTGGTCGATGCTGAAGTTGTTGGGCGCTTCATCTTCGGCCAGCCAGCCGGTCATGCCCGCCGCCGGGGACTGTGCGACGTACAGGTTTTCCAGCGGGAACGGATCAATGCATTTGGCGAGGATTCCGATTACCTCGTCGGCCCTGGCGGAGGCGGCTGCGTCAATTACAAGCCAGTGATTCAGCGGGTCGATCCACACGCGGGTATCGCGGTAGATGCTGAACGCGCGGGGCAGAAGTTCGTCAGTGACGCGCTCCTTGATTTCCTTCATCTGCTTGCGGCCCGGCTTGTAGCCTTGCTGCTCTTCGATTTCCTGGGCGCGGAACTTGGCCACCTGGTTAATGACCGTGGCCGGAAGCAGCTTTTTTTCGGAACGTAGCGACAGCAGGATCTGCCCATTCACGACGTGGGCCAGGCCGCCGTTCTCTCGGGGTGGCAGCCATCCGATGGACTGCATTTCCAGGTTGTTGCCGGGCTGGAATTCTTGGCGCGCCAGGGCCGATTCCAGGTCATCGCCGAATGAGGTCCAGGCGGCGGAGAGGCGGTAAATCTTGAGGTTCTTGAACCACATGGGGACGTGCCTTTTATCGAGTGGAGGGAACCCAGCCAATGAGGGGTTTCTTGGTTGCTTTGCTGATGATGAGCGCGCCTTTGGCGTCCTTCTTCTCGCCACGGGCCATGACTTGCAGGCGCGAGGTTCGGTGCAGGCGTTTGGCAAGGGCGATGTAATCGCTGGCGAACTGCGGCGCGTCGAACGCACCGGAAAGCTGCACGGGCTTGGCTTTTGCCAGGAGGTATTCGGTTTTGACCGCAATCCAGTCCGCCTCATCTGCGTCCGTGAGGCAAGCCCGCTCCTGCTTTGTCATCGCGCCCAAGTGCTTTTCCCAGGCCTTCGCGGCGGCCTTGCGCGCTATAGGTTCGGTCATGCCGAATACGCAAAATGCACTCATGGCTGTTTCCTTTTCGGTTGGGGGTGAGGTTTGGTGGGTCTGCCGGGCGGCCGTCCGGTGTGGCGCCGGCCTTCCCAGATGTTGCGAATGGTCTGCGGGGTGACTTGGTAGCAATGCGCCAATTCAGTGCTGTTGAGCGTTCCTTTGGCAGACCGGATGAACGCGACCTCAGAGCGGGTAAGCGGCTTGGGCTTCGAATCAACCCAGCGGAATCGGCTGCGCGGGATAGGCAGCTTGGGCACCCAGCCGGCGCGATCCCTCAAAATGAATTCGATGCCGTTCATATCGCGAAGCTCAAGAGCCAGCCGAGGATCTGGCGGCCGAAGAGAACGAACGCCGCGAAGCCGATGCCAGCGGCCCATGCCCACACGCGGGGAATGTCCGCGTCCTTGTTCCAATTGCCCCGGCCTGCGTGGTCACGCGGGGCAATGAGGTTGGTCAGCTTGCACACGGCTTGCGTGATGGACGGCAGCTTGCGGCGGCGCGCGGCAGGCGCGGGTGCAGTGATTGCGTTCATGTTGCTTTCCAGGGATCGGCCGCGACATAGCGGCGGTTGAGGTATTCGCAGGCGGGGACCAGGGCCACCGCCGCCAAGGCGAGCAGGGCCAGGCCCCACCAGATGGCGGGGATGGTTGAGGGCATGGGGATGTGCGCGAACGCGCGGTGATGGGCTTTGGAGAGCGGGCCAGTAGCCCGGTAATCCCAGAAAGTCACTTTCAGCGCCGGTGACGTTGCGGCGCTGGCCCGCTCTCCAAAGCCGCCCCGGTGAGGCGGGGCAGGCGCGGCATTACTTGTTGATGCTGCTGCCGAAGTTGAAGGCGTCGATGAGTTCTTCGATGAAACGAATGATCTTTTCGGCCATGGGGATGGCTCCGTGCGTTGGGTTGGGGGGGATTGATGGTGGCCGGTGCTGATCTCCGGCTTGGCGGCGCTACAAGGTACGGTTGCGACCCGTTTTTCCTATCCGCCCGAGGTTCCTTCTGTCACATCAGCCTGCGCGTTCACCATCATCGGAGCGGGCTGGATTCGAACCAGCGCCGGCTGCCGCCGTTCGGATGCGTCAGGGGCGCGACCCCTTGGCATTGCCGACCTCCCAATCCGGTGGGCGCTCTACCGCTGAGCTACCGTTCCGATGATGGTCCCCGTCTTTCCGGGGTGTCTAGCACCGCGTTGGAGTGCGACACTTCGCGCAAACTTCTGCGCGCTGAGGGACGGGGTGCACCCCAGACGCTCCGTGCTGTCTTGCGTGCGGGCATAGCGCTTGCTGGAGTTGCGGGATGGCAAGGTTGCTGTGGCAGGAGGGTGCCTGCTCGCCCGACCTGGGCGCTTTAAAATGAGGGCTCACGCGAGCCTGCGAGGTTCGGCGAAATTCATCCATCCAAGTTACTTAAGATAGTCATATGACGGCCGTCGAGATTTCCTGCACCAGCCAGAAGTCCGTACTCGTTGTGGAGGACAACGACCCCGCCCGATGGATCCTAGCCGAGATTTTGGCGGGCGAAGGGTATGTCGTTTACGAAGCAAGTGATGCTGATGACGCGGTGCGGCGGCTTGCAGAGCACACCGACATCTGCGCGGTAGTCTCGGATATCGAGATGCCCGGCTCCATGGACGGGCTCGAAATGGCCGCGCTAATACGCAGAAAATCTCCGAGAATCGGCGTGATTCTTACCTCTGGCCGCCATTGCCCGGAAGGCGCTGCCCTCCCGCCAGCGACAAGGTTCGTCGCCAAGCCATGGGCTCCAAAAGAGCTCATACGAGAATTGGAAGCACTGATTCGCCCGGCGCCCTGAAAGGCGGGGTGTGTGCGCGCCGTCGTGATTCACGGCGTCCGTTCCCGGGTCATGATCATGCCTTCGGAAAGTAGAGCGTGAACGTCGAACCACCTTGAACAGAGTTCGCGACTTCGATATGGCCTCCGGACTGCGAGACGTATCCATAAACCTGGCTCAAGCCCAGGCCCGTTCCTTTCCCTTCCGGTTTGGTGGTAAAGAACGGTTCAAATATGTGATCCACAACCTCCGGCGGAATGCCTTCGCCGTCATCCGACACGCTGATTGCCACAAATTGGCCCGGGGTGAGGTGTCCTTGCGCATCTGAAAGCGAATCCACGCAACGAACTGCAATTTTTACGTTGCCGCCGACAGGCATCGCGTCTCGTGCGTTGACGACGAGATTTAACAACGCGTTCTCCAACTGGCCGACGTCCGCGCATATGAAACACGGCTCTTCAGGTAGCTCGTATTGCACGCGGATTGCAGAGCCAAGTGCGGCTTGGAAGATAGGCTTCATCCCGGCGATACATTGGCTGACGTCCATGTTTGACGGCTCAAGAGGCTGCCGACGCGCATAGGCAAGCATTTGTTTGGTGAGGTGCGTCGCGCGTTGCGCAGTTTCCACAATCGCGTTGAGGTACTTGAGGCGCTTTTCAGGGGCGAGCTCGGCGTTGCGTAGCAATTCCGCAGCTCCGTTTATTACCGAGATAAAGTTGTTAAGGTCATGGGCCAGCCCGCCGGTCACGCGTCCAAGCGCTTCCATTCTTCGGGCTCGATGCAGTGCCAACTGGGTAGCTTGCAATTCGAGTTGCCTTCGTTGTTTGTCAGTTATATAGCGCGTGACCTTCGCGAATCCGATGAGGCGGCCCGCGTCGTCCCGTATGGGATCTATTACGACGCTGGCCCAGAAGCGCGACCCGTCCTTGCGCACACGCCACCCTTCCGCTTCAAACCTGCCTTGGGTCGATGCGGTCGCTAACGCTCGCTGCGGAACTCCTTCGCTACGATCTTCTTCTGTGTAGAAGCGCGAGAAGTGCTGCCCGATGATCTCGGATGCCTCGTAGCCCTTGAAGCGTTGCGCTCCAGCATTCCAACTGGCGACGAAGCCATTGGAATCGAGGAGGAAAATCGCGTAGTCAAGAACGGCTTCAACCAGAAGCTTGTAGCGGTAAGCCTCATCGAGTTGCGCCAAGCTGCTGGCGTGGGCTGCGTCTCCTTCTGCCGGTGACTCAACGATGTTCATCAGTAATCCAAATCACGATGTCGTGGCCATCAATTATTCAACGACAATGTCACTCGCGCAACGGTGTCGCGATGCGATTCCCCTTGTCGCGAAACGGCGGAGTTGGGCGCGGCAGTGGTGGCGACAGTAGTGGGAACGTCATCCGCCTGTGTCCTGTCACGGCGCAGGCGGATGGCCGCGGTTATCGTCGCCACGCCCGGCTGGGAGTTGCCGACGACTAGTGAGCGACAAAGCTACTTGCTGATAGTGTTGCCGAAGTTGAAGACGTCGATCAGTTCTTCAATGAAGCGTACGAGTGCTTCGAGCATGGCATGGCTCCGTCGTTTGAGGTTGAGGAGGTCGTCGGCAGTCGGGGCTAAACCGGCGCGCCCGTCACATGAACGTTAGGGGCGCTTCGCGTGCCAGACGGCGGCGAGCAAAGTTGGTGTAACGTAATGAATCTTAATGCGTAGATTTGATTTCGCCTGCCGCGGATCATTGATGAATTTCCAGGAGATTTAATGGCTACGGGGTTTGAATGGGTTCCTTTCTTTGAGGAGCTGGCAGACAAATTGCTTGCATATCGGCATAAGCAGCGTGAACTGGTCCAAATTCTGGAATCAGCGGGAGTCAACGGGTTGGTTGACCAGGACTCACTGGGGCACGACGTCCCTCTGGGAGAGATTGACCCGTTTACTTTCTTGGCGTTATTGAACAAGCAGTCATTTGTTGCACGGACCCGAGCTCTGGCTGTGGTCCAAGAGCGACTTGGCATCCGCGCCGCCCTCCCCACGCAATTTCTTGGAGTTCCCAAGGCCGACCCTCGTCAGACCTGGCTGTTCCCGTATTTGTACGACCGAGCGAACGACGACATCGATAAGCTTTGGGACCTGTTCGAAGAGGTTCAGTCAGGCAATAGAATCACTGAGCCGGTCTTCGCTAAAGCTCGAGGTGTCAAGTACGCCGGCCGCGCAAAGTTGACGCAGGCAATCTTCAGAGTGGCGCCCCGAAAATTTTTCCCGGTGGATGGGCAGACCACTGGTTATCTGGCTGGGTTGCAGCTACCGCATGCATTCGAATCAGCGAGGGAGTTTCAGGAAATCTGCGCTTTGGTCAAGAAGGCGGTGCCCAAACCGCTCTACGAACAGTCGCATGATGCTTGGTATGCAAACAGAAAAGCACCGCCTAGCCCGGAATCCGAATACCAGAGCAAAGTGATGGAAAAGGCGGCGAGATCACAAAGATTCGTCGAACCCAAGGGTGGCGTTCCGGTACCGAAAATCGGTAGAAGTGGCATCAGCGAGAGCGGCTATAAGCGGAAGCCCGCAGTGGCGGCCGAGGCCCTGCGGTTGGCTAAATTCAAGTGCGAAATCGATCCCAGCCACCAAACCTTTACGTCGCACTCCACCGGCAAGTCATACGTCGAGGCCCACCACCTGATTCCTTTTAGTCTTCAAGGTAGCTACCCAGTCTCCCTTGACGTCACTGCGAACATTATCGCCCTTTGCCCCAACTGTCATAAGCGACTGCACCTCGGCAGTCCGGTGACGAAGAAGGAAGATATTCTTGCACTGCTGTCTGACCGAAAGGACCGACTGTCAGAAAAGAAGCTGAAAATCGGCCAGTCGGAATTACTGAAATTCTACAAAGGGGATTTGCTCGAAGAGGACGCCTGAACTTTCGGAGGTTTTGCAGCAGAATCGAAAGAACCGGGGTTATCGTCGCCACGCCCGGCTGGGCGTTGCTTGGCAGTTGAAGCCCAAGCACACAGGGTCCGGGGGCGTGCTGGCGCCTGGTTGTCCTGTTTCGCCCTTCCTCCCTCTCGGGGGCGGGCGGCCTAAGTTGTTAAAGAGCGGTTCTCGCCTTCCCCAATCCGACTTTGTGGCGGTGACGTCTCCCGCTTGAGGCGATGGCCTGACTGCTGCCTGCGGGTCCGTGGGGTACTGCTTGCAGCGCAAAGCCGCGGTAGAGCAGATATTAGTAAACACTAAACTTTTCGTCAAGTAAAAACTAAACACTGGAACGTGACTTTGGGCCGTGCGACTTAGTGCGTGGCGAAAAAAAAGCCACCCGAAGGTGGCTGGTGCTAATGGTGAGGGGAGCTTCTTAAGCGCGCGTCCATTGACCGGATTCACTGTCGCTCAGACGAGATCCCGCCCAAACGACCTGGCCGAGCACGCGAACGGACGCGCCGTTCTCAAGCGGAATATCCGGGTATGCGGGGTTAAACGAGCGAGCAACCCATCGTTTTGTCAGCCGGTCCCGCGTGATGGTCTTCACAATCATCTTGCCGTCGTAATTGATGGCGTAGACTCCGCCCGCAGCCACGTCTTGCAAGGCGAGGCTTTCATTAGGAACGACGAGCAAGGCAGCACCGTCTCGAATGATTGGCTCCATGCTATCGCCCTTCGCATACACGACGCGGGCTTTACCCGAGCCGGCGCCGACAGATCGCAGGAAGGACCGCCGGAAGTGAACGGTGCCGGTTTCTTCCTCTGCCAAATTCTCAATGCCGTCTCCCGCAGCCAGACGCACGTCTGCCATTTCTGGCACCTTTTCGAACTTGTCATTCGCCGCGTGCGGCTCGCCTGGTCCGACATTGGCTATTACACCGGCTTTGGTGCTAACCCGAATTTTGCGATCGCGTTCCGCTTGCTGTGTGGTTTTCCCGCCTTCCCCCGGCGCAGGCGGGAGGCCGCCGATTCGCATCGGGAATGCGTCGTCGGCAGCATCCATGTCCACCAGTTCGCCCCGGGCTGGTTGCGCTGGCCCCACCGAGGGTGGCAGAGCCACCGTAATTCCGAGTTTCAGCTGAGCGATGGCGAGCGCTATCGCTCCCTCTAACGCGCTCAGTTGGCCGGCCGGCAAAGCCCGCACGTCCGCCTCCGCGATAGACGCGAACGGCCAGGGAGAGGGCGCGGGTGGTCGCGGCGCGGCCTTGGGGTTGGCGTCCAGCGGTGCATCTAAAAAACCTTCACCCATTCGGTAATCGCGCTCAAGTCGTCGCGCGGCGCGTTCCCCGATAGGAGACGTGCCGGATAGGACTTGCGAGAAATAGCTTTTCTCCTTGCTGGGCGCACCGTTCTGCTGCACCCAGCCGCGAAGATTCGCCCGTCGAATGTCTTGGATAGTCATGGCGAAAGTTTATAGGACACTAAATTAGTAAACACTTGACCTTACGGTTTAGTTCTCACTAAACTTGGCGGATGGACCTTAAGACCTATATCAGCACTAGCCCACGTGGCACGGCGGCGAGCTTAGCTAAGGCAATTGGCGTCTCGCCTTCTTATCTATCGCAGATGGCGTCCGGCCAATCGCCCATCTCGCCGGAACGCTGCGTGGCAATCGAGAAAGAGACCGGTGGCGTCGTCAGCCGCCGCGATCTTTGGCCAGATGGCTGGGACCGGATATGGCCCGAACTCAAGGTGGCCGCATATGCACACCACTGACACACCTCCCAAACCAGTACAGCCGGTTGCGCCCGTCCCCCAGCAGGATGACCGCGTGCAGATTGGTCCGCTGGACGTTTGAAGTTCGTTCCCCATGCAGCGCATCGTAAAGCCGCTGCTTTGCAATAGATACGTTCAGGAATGTTTGAAATGAACATCACCACTGCGGCCGATTTGACGGTGCACGAATACAAGGGCGGCAGCGAGTCGTTGGGGCCGCTGGTCGGCATATCCGCGGCTGTGCTGCGCAACAAGGTCAACCCCAACAACACGACGCATCACCTCACGCTTGCTGAAGCTGACCGCGTTGTGCGAATGACGGGTGACGCCCGCATCTTGGCCGCCTTCGCGCACAGCAACGGCTATCTGCTGGTCAAGGCACCTGAGAACTGCGCCGAAAGCGACGTTTCCGTGCTGGAGCAGGTGGCCGCGCTGATGGTCGCGCATGGCACCTTCGGTAAGGAGGTGTACGACGCCCTGGCCGATGGCGGTGTGGACCAGCAGGAAGTGAAGCGCGTGGATGCGGCCGGCCGTGCCGTGATGGAAGCGGTTGCGGGCGTGGCACGCCGCCTTAGCGGGATGGCTGACAAATGATGCAGCGTGGAACTTCTGGTGTACCCGTGCGGGCGCGTGTCGCGTCCACGGAGCGTAAGGGGGCGGCGCTGTCGCGCGCGGCTGCGATGATGTGCAACGGCGCGAAGTTCCAGCGGTGGGTTGTTTCCCGCGTTGGCGCCGCCCCCGATGGCGTGTCGGCCCAGCAGCACGCCGCGCAGTTCGTCCGCGACGTGTGCGGTATCACCAGCCGCGCGGATCTGGACCACAACGCCGAAGCGGCCACGTTGTTCCATACAGCGGTTCGCATCCCGTTCGTAGATTGGAGCGGGATCTATGGCTGACTGCTTGCACATGTTCCGGGGCTATCGCGTGCCGTCTGCGACCGTGCAAGCGGTCAAGCAGGCCATTATCGACACCCAGCGCCGCGTCGACATCAAGGCGCTGCAGGGAATCGTCCTGCCCGCCCTAGTGGCCGTGGACCCGTGGCCCAGCACATCGCGTGCTGATGCTGCCGCTCTTGCGGTTCAATCGTTCCTGTTCGACGCGACCCAAGCAGGCTTGGTCACCCGGCGTATGAACGGCTGGAAGTTCCCGTACTGGTGGCGGGTCAAAGCTGCGTCGGGGGCGGAATGTCGTTGATGCGCCGCACCCCGCTCAAGAACAAGACGCCCATGAAGCGCAGCGCCACGCCGATGATGCGTGCTGCACCGATTCGGACCACCCCAATGCCGCCGCCCCGTGCCGCCATGAAGGCGCGCAAGAAGGGCAAGAAGCCGACCAAAACGATCTATCGCAACCAGGCGCTGCGTGATCTTGCTGAAGGCGAGGAATGTCTGCTGCGCGTTCCGGGATATTGCCAGAACGACAAAGAGACAACGGTTGCCTGCCACTCGAACCGCTTGCGTGATGGCAAGGGCAAGGGAATCAAAGCGCATGACTGGTGTATCGCATTCGGCTGTGGCCCTTGCCACTGGTTCATTGACCAGTCCTCGGCACCGCTGGAACAGAAGCTCAGTTATTTCATTCCTGGCTTGCGCCTTACCCGCGCGCGAATCATCGCCATGGGCAAATGGCCGGATGAGGCCGAGCGCGGGTTCCAACTTTTGTATGGAGAGTCGCCATGAGCGTGAAAGTCATGGGGATGGTGTTCGACCGCTATCCGAACGGCGGCGGCGAAATGATCCTCGCGCTGGCGCTTGCCGATCATTCGAGTGACCAGGGCACGGGTATCTATCCGTCCATCGCGTCCCTGGCCGAGAAGACGCGCCAGTCCGTGCGTGCCGTGCAGTACCAATTGCGAGGCATGGAGCAGGCCGGCTGGTTGATCCTGGTGAATTCGGGCAACGGTGGCCGCAATCAACGCCGCGAGTACCGCATTTCCGAAGCTTGGATAAAGGGTGCAGATTTTGCATCCCTCAAATCGTCAGGCTCTGAGCAAGAAAAGGGTGCAGAAATTGCACCATCCAAAACGCCTGAAAAGGGTGCAATCCACGACACAAAGGGTGCAACTGACGACGTAAAGGGTGCAAACGGCGACACGAAAGGGTGCAACGGGTTGCACCCGCATATAACCGTCATAGAACCGTCAGAACCATCAAGAACCGTCACAGGCGCGCGCAAGCGCTCGCCGGGGTTCGATCCGATGTGCTTGGAATTGCCGGACTGGCTGGACGCGGACCTGTGGGGGCGCTGGGTGCGTCACCGCGTGCAGATCCGCAAGCCGCTGACCGAAGAGGCCGCCAAGCAGCAGATCAAAGACCTGGCCGGGTTCAAGCAGCAGGGCTACACGCCCGAGGCTGTCATCACGCACGCCATCGGCAAAAGCTGGCAGGGCTTGTTTGCTCCCAGCGGCGCAGCACCAGGGGGGGCACCGCGTCCCGGCAAGTTCAACCCAACCGACTACGTGAACCGCAATCGCACCCAAGGAGGCAACGACTATGACGAGGGTCGCACAATTGACGTCTGAGCGCTCGCGCTGGGCTGTGCCTCTGGCGAAGCTGGAAGGCATTTCCCTGATCGATCACCTCTGGAATCGCATGTCCGGCACGTATGGCGGCCGCTGGCTGAAAGACTTTCCGGACATGCAGAGTATCGAGAACTGGAAGGCGGCGTGGGCCGAAGCCTTTGACGAAGAGAACCTGACGCCGCAAGACGTGGCCGAAGGGCTTCGCGCCTGCCGCCGCATGTCACCGGACTGGCCTCCGAGCGTGGGCGAATTCATCCGCGCCTGCCGTCCGGCATTGGAACCCGAGGTTGCGTTTTACACGGCGGTCGCGGGGATGGCCGCACGCCACAACGGCGAGTCGGGCACTTGGCCGCATCCGGCCATCTTCTGGGCGGCGGTCGAGGTGGGGGCGCACGACCTTCAGCATTGCCCGTACACGACGATGAAGGCGCGGTGGGAACGGTCGTTGAATGAAGTGCTGGCCCGTGGCGAATGGAAGCCGATTCCCGTCATCGTCAAGGCCTTGCCGCCGCCGCCCAAGACGTCAATCAGTCGTGCCCAGGCGGAAGAGCAAATGCGCAAGATCGGTGCGACGGGGATCATGAACGAGTCCGGCCGCGATCCGTTGCGGGGGTGGAAGCGGATCATCGCTGAAACCCAGGATCCCAAAGGCAAACGCTACTCGCCGGGCATCGTTGCGATGGCGCGGAACGCGCTGCGCCTGGACGCGGGGCAGGGGGCGCAACCATGAGCGGCGCAATGGCACGCAACAAGGGTGCATCGTATGAGCGCAAGGTGGCCAACATGCTGACCGAGGCGACCGGCAAGATTTGGCGGCGGCGCGTGCGCAACGCGGTTGGTGATAGCGATGTGGTGGCGGACGATCCGGCCTTCGCGCGCATCAGCATCGAATGCAAGCACGCCAACACGCTCTGCGTGCCCGCATGGTGGCGTCAGGCGCAACAGCAGGCCGGCGAACAAGGCGTACCGGTGTTGATCTACAGACAAACGGGGGCGCGTGGCGAATCGGTGATGGTCGATGCCCACGACGTGAACCCAAAGATTTTTCCTGTCCGGGGGCGGCACACCGTAACCCTCGGATGGGAAGCGGCAATGCAATGGATGCGGGAAATGCTGCCCGCGAAAGTGACTTATTCTCCGGGGATTATCTGATGACCACCTTGACCCTTTCCCGCCTGGCTTCGACCCCGGTCGTAGAGGCGAAACCCAGCCGACTGTTTGCAACCGCTCATGCGGCGCTGACCTTCGCCTATAACCACACCGACCAGGTGTATGACAGGCCCATGATGGCTCGCATGGCTCAGGCGCCGTCTGAGGGTAAGGGCTTGGGTGGCACTGACGGGGCAGGGCAGGCCGCCTTTGTCTTCGGGGCGCTGGATCCGCTGCCTCGCCTGTACCGTGCGATCCTAGTTGCGCGCTTTGCGCCCCGGACTGATCGCTGCAAATGCTGTCAGGGCACCGTTGATCGGCATGATTGGCTCGCGGCGGTACGCGAAATCTCTGACGCGGCTGCGTGTGGTGCCTTGTCGGCGCATCCGACGCCGCGTGTGCTGCGTGACGCGATTGTGGCGCGTTACTTTGGCAAGGATCTGAAATTGTCGGAAGCCGCCGAACGTGCGGGGGTGAGCGCAGCCACGGCGACCAATCACAACGGCAAGATCAAGCTTTGGCTCTACGGCACGCGCACCACGAAACAGAAGGGCGGTGAGCGTGGCGCAGGCCAGAAGGGCGTCGAAGCGCTGGCGATGGAGCATGCGGCGGACCTGCTGTCGGCAAAAGGCCTTTGTGATTGAGATCTTGCGAGGTTGAATTTTCTCTGCTAAATTTCGCTCTGTTTAGTCACTTTGAATAAGTGCGTACATAGAAAGCCCGCCAGCGAAAGCAGCGGGTTTTTTCATTGGTGTCTGGCTTTTTTACTTCTGGCCGCGCTCATATCGAAGTATCTTCAATGCTCCTACTTGGAATTCCTCGGGGATGTGAGCATGAAAATGAAAGTGAGCAAGTTCGGGCGCGCCGCCCTGCTAGCGTGCGTGCTGGTTGTGCCTGCGATACAGGGGTGTGCGACAAATACTGACCCCCGCGTTGCGGCGGCGGTGGACGACAAGCCCTTCTATACTTGGTTTAACGGTTTAGTGGACCAGATCAAGGCAGACCCGAACTACAAGCGCATGCCCATCGATACGGAAGCCGAGGCGAACCAGTTTATGGTTGAGTTGCACGACGCTTACCGTCACCGAATCTCCAAGAAAGACTTCGCCGCGCTCCAAAATAGTCGATACCCTAACCATCAAAACGAAGTCTCGTTCATCGTATCGAGGCTTCCATAGTCGGCGCTATATCTCCCGATTGAGAGCCGTTTCAGCTTTAAACGCCCGCCAGCGAAAGCAGCGGGTTTTTGCTTTTTTGCGCGGTGCCCGAGATGGCCGAAAGGACTGGACGAAGGGCGAGGCCGCTATAAACTTTTCAGTGGGGCGCGCCTCCGATACTGGATTGTCCCTGGGTTCGAATCCCAGCCGCGCAACCAGCGGGCTTGGCCGAGAGGGTCAGGCTGCGGCCTTCCAAGCCGCTTACGCGGGTTCAATTCCCGCAGCCCGCTCCAGATTGCTGTCCCCGGGCGGTGTCAGGCGGCATGCCACCGCGAGTAGCGTTGTGCCGTCCGCTAACTGGTAGTAGTTCTCGCCCATCCAGGATACGGCGCTTCCGTCCGGCAAGCAGCAATAGAAGAACCCCTGCTCGCCATCATCGCAGGGCAGCGATCGGCATCGACGCTCGATAACAAAGGTCGTTCCGTCTGGGCTGACCGCAATCAACACTGTAGGGCGCTTTGTGTAGACAGTTTGCATGGCGCAACTCCATTGAACTGGCTTGCCGATTTCCGCGCCTTGATTGGGGCACTATCCATCCGGTTGGTCAATACGCCTTTAGTCCACATCCATTGTCACACCGGGCGGCATCAAGGGTTTTTCCTATCCTTTGCCGGTTCGCGCGGCTGCAACAAGGGTAACCCCTGACTCCCTACAAATTCCCGCTAGGAATAAAGTGCCTTAGCCGGTTGGAAGGAGCCGCCATGAAGCAAAGAGACTCACTGAAAGTACTGTCTAGAGAAATCGGTCAGTTGGAGCATCGCATGTACGCGCTACGTGCGAAAAGGAGAGCGTTGGCTGTCCGAGAGATCGTTCGTTTGATGCGCCAGTCCCATATCACGCCGGAGGAGATAACGGCCGCATATCAGCCGCTTATGCCTAAACCTTCGGTTGGCCCGGTGCCACGCATGGATGGGCGGACCCGCGTAGAGCCGAAGTACCGAGATCCCGAGACGGGAAAAACATGGACAGGACGAGGCGTCATTCCCCGGTGGCTTGCCGCCGCAGAGTTAGACGGCCGCAATCGTCAGCACTTTGTGGTCGACCAGCACACGCGACTTTAGGCTATGGGAGGTAGCCTCTGGTCGTTCTAAACGAGGAGTTCCATTGGGAAACGGCAGCTCGAGCTTTGCGCTACGGGCTGCCGCCACAACGTGGCACCAAGACCTTATTGATCGGCCTAGCGACTGGCCGCTGCCGCGCTTTTTAGAAGCGTGGTCATATTTGTGGTGTGGACTTGAATTACAGGCCCTGGCGCGGTTGAGTACCGGATGTCTACCCCGGTGCACTCAGCGATACGGTGGAAATGGTCTTTAATGGTTGTCAGTTTGACATCGATGCCCACGGTTACCCATACCCACAAAGAGGTGCCGCCTATCGCAGGCAGGTCCTCTAGGGCCAAGGCCAACAGTAACGCCGCAGTTTCCGCTTCCATGCCCTGATGCGCGACAAGAAACACTTGGATCAACGGGTTTGAAGTTGGCTCCCAGCCCACAAAATTCTCTTCAAGGGAAATGCCCTCTGGACATCTGGAACAAATGCCGTTGACCGTCTCCAGGTCTCCAATTAATTCCACCAGGAATTTTGTTGTGCGAGGGGCGGCGTGGCCCATGAGCTCTGGCTCCAATTCGTAGCGGCGCGGTATCCGGGAGGCAAGCACTGCGGTTGCCTTCAGGTGTCCTGATCGGCTGATGACCTCAGTTTATCGGCCGAGTGTATATCAGCGCGAGGCAAGAACCCTCGGTTGGTTTGGCCAAGCGCACAGCCGGGCGAGGGCGCGATGCCCTCTGCCTACTTCTCATACAACAAAGCCCCGCGACGGAGTTCCGTTCGGGGCTTTTGCATTACAGCTATAGAAGACGGCGACAGCCGGAGAATCGCGAGTTCCCCGGCTGACAGCCGAAACACGGAGTGAGCCGTGATCGACCCAAGGCCGTCCCACCTGTACAGGCGGCGGTCAGTTTACATGGACGTTCACAAGTGGCAAAACCGATCATTCCCTGGCTGGGTGGCAAGCGCCGCCTGGCCGACAAGATTCTTCCCTTTTTCCCGAAACATTCCTGCTACGTCGAACCCTTCGCCGGAGGCGCGGCGCTGCTGTTCGCCAGGCCCGAGCCGGCCAAGGTTGAGGTGCTTAACGATATCAACGGCGACCTGGTCAACCTGTACCGCGTGGTGCAGCATCACCTAGAAGAGTTCGTGCGTCAGTTCAAATGGGCACTGTCCAGCCGGCAGATGTTTAAGTGGCAGAAAGAGACCCGGCCCGAAACGCTGACCGACATCCAGCGGGCGGCACGGTTCTATTACCTCATGCAGAATTGCTTCAGCGGCAAGCTGGAAGGCATGACATTCGGCACGGCAACGACTTCCCCGCCCGGCCTGAATCTGCTGCGCTTGGAAGAAACGCTGTCAGCGGCGCATTTGCGCCTCGCGCGCATCTTCATTGAGCATCTGCCGTGGCTGGATTGCGTGAAGCGCTACGACCGGCCGCACACGCTCTTCTATATGGATCCGCCTTATTGGGCCACCGCTGGGTACGGCGTCGAGTTCGGGCTTGAGCAATATGCCGCGATGGCGGACGTCATGCGGACGATGAAAGGTCGAGCGCTAGTCAGCGTTAACGATCATCCGGAAATGCGGCAAGTGTTCGCCGGGTTTCCCATGCACTTCCTGGACATCCGGTACACGGTGGCCGGGGGCGCTGGTGTGCCCAGGCGCGAACTTGTGATTCAGAGTTGGTCGGGCCAATAGCTGGTGGGGCAGACCTTGGCTGCCGATGCGCCTTCAGATGGAGTCGCGTTTTCCTGTAATACACGCTTGAATTTCCGCAAGGTGCGCAGGTTTGGCAAGCCAGGCGTCTACGCCTGCCGGAAACGATCCAAAGTTTGATCTGGGAACGGTTCCGCTGAATATGATGATGCGGGGTTCCCGGCCCGGGCATAGCTTCTTTAGTTCTGGTGCCAAGTCGAGGCCCGACCCGCCACGGAGATCGACATCAAGAAGAATTGCATCGGGCGCAAAGTCGGCAACCGCGCGTAGTGCAGCGTCACCGTTGCTGGCGATCTGGACGGTGACGTCGCCATCCACCATCAAGCATTCGGCTGTCAGCTCGGCGGTGTCCGAATCATCGTCAACGATAAGTACGCGCATAGAGCCACCCCGATTTAGGCAACAGAAATGTCCAAGCGGCGGCCCAATTCTCGAAACGCAGCCTCCATCGCTTCCAGCTTTGAACTGTGCGCCAGATCCAGAAGGCGGTCAACCTGCGGGTTGTGGATGCCGAGTCGCTGCGCCAGCTCGGTTTTTCGCACGCCCTGACGCACCATCTCGTTTGATAGAAAGAGCTTCGCGGTGGGCAGTGCGTCAAGGGTCACGCTGCCATCCCCCACCGCTTCAGGAAGAGGGATAGGGCGGCGCGCGTCGATGTACATCTGCAAAATAGCTTCAAGCCCTTCGGCTGCTTGCTCGTCGTGTTCGCCTTCGCTGACCGATGCGCCTCCAGGCAGGTCGGGGTACTGAATCAAGTTCGTGCCGTTGGTGTCCGGCGTCAGGGTGTAGCAGTAGATCAACATGGTGTGTCCTCTGTGATTGGCGGGGGTGCCTCTCGCATCGAACCTGGAAGCAGATTGATGGCATCTGAGGGGAAAAAAAATGCCGGGGGCCCCTGGAGAAATCCGTCCGGTAAGGGTAATTCGAACCCCAGACGCTCGCTAGTCACGAGAGCGCTAAGGGGGGTAATAATAATTTCGGGGTAATTCCAAACAAAAACAATGAGTTAGCTTCGGCTGACCCTTTGTCGCGTGCCGTCCTCCCCTCGGGAGGGGGGTTATATCTGAGGTGTCGTCATGTTGAAGTTCACGTCCACGCTCCGCGCTGGCGCGGACTACTACGCCACGGCGAAGCGGCAGCTGCCATTTGCGACTGCGGCGGCCCTCAACAAAACGGCCCAAGCGGTTCGCGAGGCGCTGGTACAGCAGACGCGCCAGGTGTTCGACCGGCCCACGCCGTACACGCTCAACGCGTTACGGGTCAGCCGTGCGACGAAAGAGAACCTGACGGCCAGGATCGATTACCGGGACGCGACGGCGAAAGGGATCGGGGCCGACAGGTATCTTTCGCCGCAGGTGCTGGGCGGCGGGCGCCGGCACAAGCGATCGGAGCGGGCATTGCAGCGCTCCGGGCTTCCGGCGGCGAGCTTCCTAGTACCAGCTGCCGGCGCCGAACTCGACGCCTACGGCAATATGTCGCGCGGCCAGATCGTCCGGCTGCTGTCGTACTTCGAGGCCTTTGGCGAGCAGGGCTACCGCGCGAACGCGAGTGCCAAAAGCCGTGCGCGAATTGCGCAGGTGTCCACCTCGAAAGAGGGCTATCGCAAGATCAACGGCGTGCAGTACTTCATTTCACGCGGCAAGGGCTCGATGAATGGCAATCGCCGCCAGGCCTTGCCTGCGGGCGTATGGCGCAAGACTGGCACACACGGGGTGGATGTGAAACCCGTTCTACTCGCCATCCAAGCGCCGACGTACACGCCGCGCTTGCCCTTCTATGAGACGGCCACAGAGGTCTATGGCGAGCGCTTCGACGCGGAGTTTTCGACGGCATGGGACGCCGCCCTGGCGACAGCAAGATGATCGACCCAGACAAGAAGACAACGCAGGCGCGCTTCGCGCAACTGGTGGGCGTCACGCAGCCCGTTATCAGTGGCTTGCTGATGCGCGGGGTGATGACCGCGGGCGACACGCTCGGAAATTGGCTGCTTGCCTACTGCGGAAACCTGCGGGGCAGCGCCGCCGGCCGCAACGCCGATCCTGACGCGCCCGGTCTCGATCCGGCAGCAGAAAAGGCCCGACTGAATGCCGCTCAGGCGGACAAAGTGGAAATGGAAAACGCCGTCACGCGTGGCGAGCTTGCTCCGGTCAGCGTCCTGGAGGATGTGCTGGTCCGCGCCGGCACGAAGGTAGCAGCCACCCTCGACGCCATTCCGGCAATCCTGAAGCGCCGGCTGCCCAACCTGACGGATGCGGATCTGACGATCCTGCGACGAGAAATAGCCAAGGCGCGCAACGCCGTTGCGGCTCTGTCCTTGGAGGATATCGAAGCGGACGAAGACCATGAGGACTAGGGATGCTCGTAGACGACAATCGCGCGGCGGTCGCTCGCGCGCTTCGACGCGGGCTTGCCTCCTTTGGCGCGCCGGAGCCGATGACGCTGCGGGAATGGGCAGAGCGCCACTTTTATCTCTCGGCTGAATCGTCGTATGTAGAGCAGCGGTGGGAGGCTTGGCCGTTCCAACGCGCAATTCTGGCCTGTATCGGAAGCGATGACGTCCACGAGGTTGACGTCATCAAGTCCGCCCGGGTCGGATATACCAAAATCGTTTTGGCCGCTCTCGGATACTTCGCGGAGCATCGCCGCCGCAACCAAGCCTTATGGCAGCCCACTGACAGCGCCCGGGACGAGTTCGTCAAAACGGAATTGGAACCGATGCTCCGGGACGTCACCGCGATGCACCCGATTTTTCCGTCGCGGCTGGCGCGCCACAAAGACAACACACTGCTGGTGAAGAAGTTCCGCGGTAGCGTGCTGCACCTGCGCGGAGGGCGCTCCGGCGACAACTACCGGCGTCTGTCGATCAGCGTTGCCGTGCTGGACGAGTTCAGCTCATTCGATTCGAACATCGACGGTGAAGGCGATCCCGGCCAGCTGGCAAGCAAGCGCCTTGAGGGGGCCACCTTTCCTAAGCTAGTGATCGGATCCACGCCGAAGCTCAAAGAGACCTGCCTGATGGACAAGCGTGCGGCCGGCGCGGATGCGCGATACGACTATCACATCGCCTGTCCCCACTGCGGAGAACATCACGCATTGACCTGGGGCGGAAAGGACGAACCCCACGGATTCAAATGGCTGAATGGCGACCCGGAGACGGTCCGGCACTTGTGCCCGCATTGCGGCGTATTGATTACCCAGGGCGAGTATCTGGCCGCGGCGGAGGATGGATTCTGGTTCGGCACGGACGGGACGACGATCGATCGTGATGGCGTTTTCCGAGATGCAGCCGGCGCGATCATCCCGGCTCACAAGCGGGTCGCCTTTCAGGTTTGGACCGCGTACAGCCCGATGGTTAGCTGGTCCAAGCTCGTGCGGGAGTTTCTGGACGCGTACACAAAGGCGCAGCAAGGAGACGACGAGCCGCTGAAGACCTTCTGGAACACAACGCTGGGCCAGGCCTGGGAAGGCGAAATCGAGAAGATCGAAGCCGACGAACTTAAGCGGCGCGCGGAGATCGAGGCTTACCGGCTTCCAGGCCAAGGCGACAACATGGTGCCGATGGGCTGCACGCTGTTGCTGGCTGGTTGCGACACACAGGGAAATCGGGTCGAGGTTGGCGTCTGGGGATTTGGACGCGGCCAGGAAATGTGGACGATTGATCATCAGATTTTTCACGGCAACCCAGCCGAGGATGAAGTCTGGGCCAGCGTGGCGGAATACCTATTTGAGCGCCGTTTCCAGCATGAGGGCGGCCAGCAAATGAGCATTTATGCATCCGCCATCGACTCCGGCGGCCACCATTCGAATGCCGTTTATGACTTCGCGCGACGCAACAAGGCGCGCCGGGTGTTTGCGGTACGTGGGCGCCCCTTCGGAGAGAAGGCAATCAAGGACGGCGCCGGCCAGGTTGATATCGATTGGCGGGGTAAACGCTTGAAGAAGGGCGTCATTCTTTGGCACGTCGGCACCAACTTGGCCAAAGACCTGCTGCATAGCCGCCTGGCAATCGAGGCGCCGGGGGCCGGCTATGTCCACTTGTCGGCGGACCTGTCGGACGAGTGGTTTAGGCAGTTTTCTGGCGAGGTGCGGGTGGGGCGCAAGACCGCAACCGGCACTCGCACGCTTTGGACGGCGATTCGCAAGCGGGTGGAAACGTGGGACTGCACCGTCTACGCGCTGTGGGTTGCCGAGCATCTGGGCCTTTCGCGCAAGACCGATGCCTGGTGGGACGCGATGGCGGAAAAGTTGGATGCGTTGCCGCCGGCCGCCGAGGCTGACGACGACTCGGCGCAATCGCCTAACCCGCAGGCTGCAAAGCCGGCGCGGGCGGCGCTAGCGTCACCAGCGCCAGCTCCAAGGGCGCCAGCGCGCCCTGGTCGACGCCGGGCTGCGCCCTCGAGCTATCTGAAGGGGCGGAGGTGAACGGCGTGAACCAGCAGCCAAAACAATGAAATAGGACAGTTCCATGGCATACACCCAGGCCGATCTAGAGAAATTGGACCGCGCTATCGCCGGTAGCCAGTTGGAGGTCCAGTACGACGGCAAGCGCGTGCGCTTCCGTAGCACGGACGAATTGATGCGCGCCCGCGCTCATGTGGAGCGGGAGCTTAGCAAAGGCAAAGGGCGGCCGCGACAGTTCAGGCTGCGCAGTGCCGGAAAGGGGATTCGATGAGCTACCTCAAGCAGCGCAGTTCGGGCTTGCTCGTGCCCCGTCGCCTGAGCGCGCAAATGAGCAGCAGTTATGAAAGCGGCAGTGCTACCGGCAGGCGTGCTCGCAATTGGAATCCATCGGGGGCAGGGCCAAACGCTGCTGCCACCCAAAATCTTGGATTGCAGCGGCGTCGCGCGCGAGACGCTGTGCGTAATGACCCCTGGGCGCTCACGGCTACGACACGATGGGTCACCAATGTGATCGGAACCGGGATCCAGCCGTATCCCAAGCACCCAGATGCGGCAGTGCGGCGAGCGCTGAAGGAACTTTGGGCGGATTGGGTGCAAGAGGCTGATGCTGATGGCCGGCTGGATTTCTACGGCATGCAGGCCCTAGCGGTTCGGAGCATCTTCCAGGATGGTGAAACTCTGGCGCGTCTCCGCCCGCGGCGGCCTCAAGACGGCCTGTCCGTGCCTTTGCAGGTGCAGCTACTGGAAGGCGACCAACTTCCGGTAGAGCGAACATTTTCACTCCCGAACGGTCGTGAAGTGGTAAATGGCATTGAGTTTGATGCTATCGGCCGGCGCACCGACTATCACTTGTGGCGCCGCCATCCGGGCGAGTTCGGCCGCGCTGGCATGGAACAGGACATAGTGCGGGTGCCTGCGGAGCAGGTGATCCACGCCTATCCGATGCTGCGGCCCGGTCAAGTCCGCGGCGTGACTGCCCTGGCGACCATCCTGCTGCGCCTGAAGTCCATCGACAACCTGGACGATGCCGTGATGTATCGGCAGGAGGTCGCAAATCTCTTCGCTGGTTTCATCACGAAGCCAGATCCCGAATCCGATCCGATTAATCCGCTCACGGGTGAATCCGGAAATTACGAGATCGATGACGATGGCACGCCGCTCGTCTCGATGGAGCCCGGAACTATGCAGGAGCTGGCGCCGGGCGAATCGGTGACTTTTTCCAGCCCGCCTGACGCTGGCAGCAACTACGAAGGGTTCATGCGGCAACAACTGATGGCGGCGTTTGCTTCCGTCGGCATGCCCTACGAGATTGCCTCGGGCGACCTTCGCGGCATCAGTGACCGAACGCTCCGGGTGGTCGTCAACGAGTTTCATCGGCTCATAGAGCAGTACCAATGGCACTGCGTGATTCATCAATTCTGCCGGCCCGTCTGGAACGCATGGATTGATGCCTTGGCGCTCTCCGGCACCTTTCCGATGCCGGACTACCACCGTCGCCGTCGCGAATGGCTGCGCGTACTGTGGGTGCCTCAAGGATGGCCTTATTTCAACCCGGTGCAGGACGTGCAGGCGGACAAGGAATCTGTGCGAAGCGGGTTTGCCAGCCGGTCGTCAATCATTCTCAAGAAGGGTGACGATCCGGACCACGTGGCAGCGGAGATCCGTGCCGACAACGAAACGGCCGATTCCGAGGGCTTTGTGTTCGATAGCGATCCCCGGCAGACCACCACCGCCGGCAAGGCGACCGGATCCGACGGGGGCGGCAGCCCCAACCCTATCAATCAATGAATGGAGCCAACATGGCAAAGAAGGCCTGGTACACGATTACTGCGAACGCGCAGGCGGATAAGCCTGTGGTCGAGATTCGCATTTACGGCGAAATCGGATTCTGGGGAACCACGGCCGAAGCGTTCGTCACCGAACTGGACGCAGCCGCGGCGGGTGGTGCCGACATCTTGGTGTCGCTGAATAGCCCGGGGGGCGACGTATTCGACGCCTTTGCAATCTACAACGCGCTCCGCCGGTATGCCGGTCGGGTGACCACGCGGGTAGATGGTGTGGCCGCATCCGCGGCCTCATTGATCGCGATGGCCGGCCAGCCGACGATCATGCCCGAGAATACGCAGCTAATGATGCACAACGCATGGATCATCACCGGCGGGACGGCCGAGGATCTGCGCACTACCGCAGAAATGATGGATCGTATCCGAGATGGTGTGGTCGCGGCCTACTCCCTCAAGAGCGGGTTGGACAGCGACAAGATCATTGAAATGATGGACGCGACCACCTGGATGACTGCGCTCGAAGCGCAGGCCCTGGGCTTCTGCGACCTCATCGAAGATCCGATTCGCCTGCAAATGTCGGACAGCGCAGCCGCAGTGCTGGAGAAGCACAAGAATCTGCCGGACGATGTGAAAGCCATGCTCAAAGCCCTGGAGGGGGCTGATCCGGCGCCCGAGCCCGAACCCAAGCCCAAGCCTGAACCCGAACCCAAGCCGGAACCCGAGCCCATCCCGCCCGAAGATTTGCCGACGGCGGCGGCACTGGCCGCCCGGGTGTACGCATCTTGCCGGCAGCAGGGTATTGCCGAGTTGGCGGAGGGCGTGCTGGTCAGCGGCGCGCTGGATAGCCTTGCGCGTGCGGACGAACTGGTAGCGCAAGCTAAAGAGATCGCCGGCATCTGCTTGGCGGCGAAGTTGCCCGAAAAGGCTGCTGGTTTCGTGTCTGCCGGCCTCACGGTGGACCAGGCGCGAGCACGCCTTTTCGATCAGGTTCTCGCCGACTCGGGAGATCCGATCAATAACCGTCCCCCGACCAATTCATCGGCCCCGAAGCAGAGCGGGCCGAATTCCCAGGCGATCTACGCCAAACGAAAAGCCCTCTCTGCCCAATAGGAGTCACCATGTCCTTTGTTTATCAAAAAGCCCGCACTGCCGATTTCATCCTGTCCGAAGCGAATGGTCAGCGCTCGCGCGAGAACGCGCTGTTGGCCGCCACCCTTGTCACCTTGGCCGCAGGCCAGCTGCTCACGCTGGGCGGCGATGGCAAGTACGTTGCCTACGCGGGGCCGGGGGCGGACCCCGACACGCCGATCAAGGCCGACGCTGTCCTGTACAGCAATGTGCCCGCCTCCGATGCCGATCAGCAGATCGTCGTCATCGCGCGCGATGCGGAACTGGCGGCGAGTCTGCTCGTCGGCTTGGACACGCCTGGCCGCGAAACGCTGGGCGCCGCTGGCATCCTCGTTCGCTGATCAGCCCTCCGTACCCTCACATTTCCAACATCTGCGGTCGCCTTCGGGCGGCCGTTTCCATTTCTGGAGCCTTACATGGCCGCTATCAACATCTTCGAAGACGAAAAATTCTCGGTTTCCACGCTGACCGCCGCGATCAACGAATTGCAGTCCATTCCCGGCCGTATCGCCCAGTTGGGCCTGTACTCGGAAGAGGGCATTTCCACCACGGTGGCCCAGATCGAATACGACGGCCAGACTCTTGGCCTGGTCTCCGCCAAACCTCGCGGCGGCGTCGGACAGGCCGTCGTGCTGGCCGGGCGCAAACTCATTCCGTTCAATACGGTTCACCTGCCGCAGCGTTCCACGATGCTGGCGGACGAGATTCAGGGCATCCGCGCCTTCGGTAGCCAAACGGAACTGGAAGTGGCGGAGGCGCGGGTGGCCAAGTATCAGAGCAAGCACCGCCAGCAACTGGACCTCACGCACGAATTTCAGCGTATCGGCGGCATCAAGGGGCAGGTTCTCGACGCCGACGGTGTAACTGTGCTGCTGGACGTATATCAATCCTTCAACATCGTGCAACAGCAGTTCCCGATGGAACTGTCGACCGCAACCACGGATATCCGCCTGAAGTCCGACGATGTCGCCGATCTGATCGAAGACGCTCTGGGTGCGACTCCTGTCCGCGGCATTCGCGCCGTGTGCGGCAAGGTCTTCTGGAAGAAGCTGATCAGCCACAAGAGCGTGCGCGAGACGTACCTGAACACCGCACAGGCGGCCGAACTGCGGGGCAAGCCGGCCGATTCGTTCGAGATTGGCGGCGTTACCTACGAACGCTATCGCGGCAAGCTGGGCGGAACGCCCTTCATCGCGGACGAGGAGGCCTACGCCTTTCCCGATGGTGTGCCGGACTTCTTCATCACGCGATTTGCGCCGGCCGATTACATGGAAACCGTCAATACCGACGGCCTTCCGTACTACACGCGCGTTGAGCCACTTCCGTTCGGCAAGGGGCTGGAGATCGAGAGCCAATCGAATCCGCTGCATCTGCCGACGCGGCCGAAGGCGATCATCAAGCTGAAGATGGGCACCTGACAGCATGCAATGGGATAACTCTGTGTTCGACGAGGCGTTCGACGCGGTGGGTATCCGAGAGCCGGCCGACCTGGTCGGCGCGGCCCCCCCGGTCAGATTCCAGGTTCGGTTCGACCGACCCGGCGTCATCGATGAGGCAACGATGGTGCATTCGACCGATTACGAAATCGAATTCACCACCGCTGACGCGCCGGGCCTGGAGTACCACAGCGAGCTGGATATCGCCGGGGATCGCTATCGAGTCCGCCAGGAACCCGTCACCGTTGGCGATGGGTACTGGACGCGGGCGCTTTTGGAACGCCTGACATGACCACGCTTGCACTGACCTACGTTCAAGAACTGCGGGCGGCCTTGAAAGTGGCGGGCTTCCCTGCCGTGATGGAGCCGTCCCCAGTACGGGCAATCACCAGGGAAGACCCTCGGGTGGTTTCCGTTCAGTTGGGGGCGGAATCTGTCGAGAGCATGGCAGTTCCCCGCGTTACCCGCGTTCGCGAGATCCACCTGATCGTCCATACGTGCGGAGACGACCATCTGGAACTGGCAGAGGATGTGTTTGAGGCGGCCCACCCGCTGGTGATGGGCTACAGCGGGCCGAACGTCATTGCGGTCGCCGAGTTCGGCACCGACGAACCGAAGTATGCCAACGGCGACTTACGGCGCCAGGTCGTGACCCGGCGCTATCGCATCACCTATCAGACTGACGAGCAATCCCTCAGCGGGTAGTCGTCCGATCCTGGGAGCATCAAATGTCCACACCCAAAACCAACGCTGCCGCGGTCGTGATCAATCAGGCCGAGGCGGGCGCCGGAGTCCGCACTACTGCCCAACCCTCCGCCGGTTCGCCCGATCAATACCACGGGCAGGGCGGCAGCTACCTGCGCGACCCCGAGACAGGGGAGCGCGTGCTCATCGAGCGCACCGGCCCGTGTGATTGCGCAGGCTAAGCCGAGCGAAACCACTCTCCGGTAACCATGGAGCCATAAATGGCAAAATCGATTCGAAAGACCTTGCTGCTGGCGAAGATCCAGACCGCAGTGGGCACCGACCCTGTGCCGACCGGCGCCGCGAATGCCATTCTGCTGCGCAATGTCACGGCCACGCCTCTGTCCGCCGAGTTTGTGGAGCGTGCGCTGTTGCGCCCGTATATGGGCAATTCGGGGCAGATCGCTACCACGCAGTACGCCCAGATTGAGGGCGAGGTGGAACTTGCCGGCTCGGGAACGGCCGGCAAGGCTCCTGCTTGGGGGCCTCTGCTGCGCGCCTGCGGATTTTCGGAGACGGTCACGGAGGACACCGACACACGGTATTTGCCCGTGTCCGACAACTTCGAACGGCTGACGCTGCATTACTACCTCGACGGGCTGTTCCACAAGATTCTTGACGCGCGCGGCACTGTTTCCTTTGACCTGACGGCCAAGGGCATTCCCTTCATGCGCTTCCGCTTTATGGGTGCGTATCAACCCATCACCGACGGCGCAAATCCTTCGGTGGTCGATTACGCCGCCTTCCAGATCCCGAAAGGTGTCAATAAGCAGAACACGCCCACATGGTCCCTCGGTTCGTACTCGGGCTGCCTTCAATCGCTGAACTTCGACATTGCGAACCAGCTTGTCTGGCGCTCCCTTATCGGCTGCGAGGGCGCGGAAATTACCGATCGCCAGCCCACTGGAAAGATCGCGCTGGAACTGCCTTCGATTGCCCAGCTCGACTGGCCCACGATGGTCCTCGACGGGGCCGGAAAGCCGGTCTCCATTACGCACGGCACCGTGGCGGGCAACATCGTCGAAATCAAGGCTCCGTCAGCCCAGTTGACCAACCCCGCGTATTCCGAGCAAGACAACGTGGCGATGTTGGAACTCGACATGAACGTGAATCCTGGCGTTGCCGGTAACGACGAGCTGGAAATCATCGTCCGCTGAGCCGCACAAACTCTAGTCCATCAAATTCAAAACTCTGCGCCCGGCATGCCCGGGCGTTTTGCATTCTGGGAGAAATAAGCATGGCATTCGTAACAACCAAGCGCGCGGTCGCCGCGTGCCCGATCAAGGTTCAAGTGCATGGCGAAAACGGCGATGCCGTCATCATCGAGTTTGTTGCTCAGTACAAACGACACACGCTGGACCAGGTTGCCGACCTTCAGGACTCGTTGACCAACTCCTTCAATGAGCGCCAGGGCCGTCCCCCTGTCGTGCGTACAAAGCCGGCGCCGAAATGGACTTACTCCACCGACGTTGAGTTCATCAAGGACAAGATGACGGGCTGGCTCGGCGCGCGAGACAGCCAAGGCGAAGCAATTCCGTTTACCGCGAAGGCGCTGGGTCAGGTGCTGAGCGACTGGCCGGAGGTTGTCGGCCCTCTGTTCAGCGGCTTCTTCGAAGCCCACCAGCAGGTGCGCGAAAAAAACTCGTAGCGGCCGCCCGCCATTGGGCCATGGGCGGGAAGGCTGAGCAGCAGGCCGGCGAGTTCGAACCGGACGACGTCGTGCTGGAGGCCTTGGCGCTGCTCGGCGCGCCGGCTGAAATCATGGAGCGGCCCAATGTCGGCGAACCCGAGACGCAATTCGAAGTGTTCGACGACAACTGGCTAATCCTGGAAGTGTTCCTGCAACTGGCGACATGCTGGTCTTGGCTTGTACCTCCTATGGGGGCGCCGATACGCGCAGGAATTCCGGCCACAGAGATACAGGCCACGATCCAGATGCTATTGCCTCAAACTGCTGACCACCGCCAGGCGTTCAGAGATATCCGGGCGATGGAAAGCGCAGCGCTGGACGTATTCATAGCTGCGCAATAGCGCACCGCAGTGGGCGGAATGACATGACAGACAAGACCCTTGGCGTAACCCTGACCGCCAACGAGGCAGACCTGACACGCGGGTTCGGGGCGGCCGAAGCGGCCACCACTCAATTCGCGGCCAAGACTGACGCGGCGCTTGGGCGGGCGGGTGCCGCCGCTGCGCAGATGGGAGCCGCGGCGGGGCAGATGACGCAGGCCGTCAATGCCAGCGCGACGGGTGGAAGTGCGTTCACCCAAACGTCTGAGCGGTTTGTGCAGGCACTTGAGCGGCAGGTGCGCGCGATAGGCAAGACTCGGTCGGAATTGTTGGAGTTGCAAGCCGCTGAGCTGGGCGTGGGTGGACGTGCAGCGCCGATGATCGCGCGACTGCGTGAGCAAGAGGTGGCAATGGGAGCGGCCAGCCGCTCCATGAATCAGTACGGTAAAACGGCCGGCGAGACTGCCTGGGCGATGCGAAGCGTTTCGGCTCAGGTCACGGACATGGTTGTTTCTGTTCATGCCGGACAGAACCTCGGTACCGTGATACTTCAGCAAGGCGGGCAGTTAAAAGATCTCTTTGGCGGGATTCTTCCCGCTTTGAAGGCGCTTGGAAGCACGCTGCTGGGGATGATCACTCCCTTTACGCTGCTCGCCGGCGCAACAGTCGCGTTCGGATTTGCGGCGTACCAAGGAGGCGAAGACGCCAAGCGGCTGAATCGGACAATTCAGCTGACGGGCAACTATGCCGGGGTGACAGCCGACAAGATTAAAAGCATGGCGGTCGCGGCGGCTGGGGATGGCGGCTCGCGCCGTCAGGCGCAACAGGCGGTTGAGTCCCTGGTTGCGACAGGTCAGATATCGAGCGACACAGTCCAGAAGATGAGCGCCACGATGGTGGCGTTTCAGAAGGTGTCTGGTACGGCCATGGACGAAGTGTCCAAGGACTTTGCCAAGCTGCCGGAAGGCGTCACGAAATGGGCGGAAGAACATAACCGCTCGCTCAACTTCATGACGCTGGCGCAGTGGGATTACATCCGCACGCTGGAGGAAAGCGGTAATCGCGAAGCGGCCATGCGCGAGACGTCGCAGGCGCTGCACGACTATCTGGGAACCGAAGCGCCTCAGAAGCTGGGCCTACTTGAACGCGCCTGGCGGGAGGTAAAGGGCGCCGTAGATGGCGCCTGGGAATCAATGAAGCGGGTTGGGCAAGAGCAAGACCCGCTCACGGCGCGCATCAATACGCTGCGCGAAAACGTCGCGCGGATGAAGGCGCGCGACAACGGGCCGGCGGGTTTGAACGATGCCGGCCGGGCAAGGGTCGCGAATGCCGAGGGCGCGCTGCGGGACGCCGAAGACCAAAAGGCCTTGGAGGAAGCCGCAGCCCTGGTCAAAGGCGTGAATGCCGCCGCGAATGCGGCATCAATCGATGCCGCTAAGCGGTTGGATGGTCTTGACCGCGAGACGAACAAGGTAAAGCAGCTCAATTTTGCCTTGGCGGAGAATCTGCGGTTCGAGAACGCCATCCGTGCGGTGAAGCCGGGCGACGAGCGGATTACGCCGGAAGCGATCAAGGCTCGTGAGGCGGCGACGCGCAAGAAGTTCGAAGACAAGGACGCCAATAGCGCCGGCCAGAACGGGCTATCGGCGCAACTTGCGGCAATGCAAGCCCAGGCGCGCTTGCGCGAGGAAGCCTTACGCGCGGAGACCTCCGCCCTCGAAGGTCAACGGGCGGCCGGCCTGCTGTCGGAAGAGGATTTCATCCGCCGGCGTGCCGCGGCCCAACGGGCGGCGCTTTCCGATGAACTGGCAATCGTTCGTCAGCAGGCGGATATCGCGGGCGGGAAGAAGCAGTTGGTCGAGCGGGAGCGATATCTCGGCCGAGTGCAGGAACTGGAGGCGCAGATTGCGCGGTCGCAGCAGCAAGAAGCGACCGACATCGAGAAGTACCAGGCCAAGATCCGCGGGGCGTTGCGAGCAACGCAGCTGGACATTGCCAACTACCGCGAGACGCGCGATTTGCAGGTCAGCCGGCAAATGAACGCGCTGACGTTGGGGAGTAATGATCGAGCGTTGGCCGACTCGGTCAATCAGGCGCAGGATCGCTTCAGACGCATTCAGGACGGCTTCACCGACAAGATGCTCCGCGAGGGCGGGGCGGGCGCGTTGGATTCCGAGCAGTACCGACAAGGCATTGCGCAGATCGACGCGGCTATGCAAGCGCAGGTGCAGCGCGAGCGCGAGTACATGCAGCAACGTGTCGCCATGCAGGGGGACTGGAAGAATGGCGCGCTGCTCGCGGTAAACGAGTGGGTCGACGGTTCGGCCAACCTGATGGCGCAGTCGCAGCAGGTTTTCTCTTCGCTTTTCACGGGCATGGAGCACGCAGTTGCGTCGTTCGTGACCTCCGGGAAGGCGAATTTCGGGGACTTCACAAGGAGCGTTCTTGCCGATATGGCGAAGATCGCAGCGCGCCAAGCAATGCTCGGGCTAGTCACGAGTATTGCGGGGTCGCTGTTTGGTGCGGCTTCCGGTGCTGCGGCGGGTACTGAGGCCATGGCCAGCAGTGTCCAGGCCGCGGGTGGGGACGGAATCGGATCGCTGATTGCATCCAACGGCTGGGGTGTGGCGAACGCAAAAGGGAACGTCTACACGTCGCCCAGCCTTTCCGCCTACTCGGGCGGGATTTACGACACCCCGCAGGTGTTTGCCTTCGCTAAGGGTGCGGGCGTTTTTGGCGAAGCCGGCCCAGAGGCAATTCTCCCCCTGAAGCGAGCGGCGGACGGAAGCTTAGGCGTGCGAGCGCAGATTCCGAATACCGCTACCGGCGGTGCAGGCAATGCTTCGAGCGGCCCTGTGCAAGTGACCATTTACGTTCAAGGCGGCGAGCAAACGCGTTCGGAGACCACGCCAGGCTGGGAGCAGTTTGGCAAGGAAATTGGCGAGTTCGTGGATGCCCGCGTGGACGTGAAGATAAAGCGGTCTTACCAGCAGGGCGGAGCCGCCTGGAATTCACGCAACGGCAGGTCATAGACATGGAAATTTTCACCTGGTGCCCTCGGAGAAATCCGCAGGGCAGCGTCAGCTTTCGCACGCTTACCGCGCAGTTTGGTGACGGGTATGCGCAAGTTGCCGAGGACGGAATCAATTCGCGCAGCGAAAAATGGCCCTTGGAGTTCTTCGGCACTGAGGCAGAGATATCGCCGATCAAAGACTTTCTGGATCGTCACGGCGGCTGCAAAGGGTTCCTCTGGACCCCGCCGCTGGGCAAGCAGGCTGTGTTTCTCATGGACGACGGATATCAGCCTGTACCCCTTGGGGGCGGCTGGTTCACGTTGTCCGTCACGTTCAAACAAAAGTTCATTCCCTGAAGACTATGCCGACACTCGAAACTATCAACGTTGGCTTGGCCCCCAACGATAAGAAGGGCGATCCGCTCCGCGACGCGATGCAGAAAGTCAATCTGAATTTCTCCGCGCTCAATACCGCGATTCAAGGCGTTCTGGACACGAAGGGCCAAGCGAACGGCTTTGCGAGCCTCGATGGCAACGGCCGGCTGCTTGCAGCGCAAGCGCCGATCGTCTACGCGACGGCGCTGCCTACATCCGCGCACGACCTGAACGACTTCATCGCACCTGGCACTTACCACCAGAACACCAACGTGGGCGCGACGACCGGCACCCACTATCCCACGCCTTACGCCGGGCTCTTGCTGGTTCGCGCTTCGGCGACGAACTTCTTGTATCAGTTCTACACGCGGTTCCGCAGTGGCCCAGGCGGTTCCCAGGCGACATACTGGCGCACGTACTACGCCAATGTTTGGTCCGACTGGCAAGAAGTGGCGAAGAAAGCGGAACTCGATGCCCTGTCCACCGCAGTTGCTGCTGCGATCCCTCTCGTTCAGAAAGGGGCCGCGAATGGTGTAGCTTCGCTGGATTCCTCGGGGCACCTTCCAGCCGAACAAGCGCCCATCATGTATGCAGCCGTGCTGCCTACGGCCACGCACACGCTGAACGACTACGTTACGCCCGGCGTCTGGTACCAGGCATCGATCGCTGGCGCAACGGCGGGCGGCGCGAGCTACCCGACGGCGCAGGTGGGCTTCCTGGAAGTTGTGGCGACGGGTACGCCGGTCTTGCAGGTTTTCACGACCCGCAACGCAACGCCTGCTATTCAGCAGCAGTTTTGGCGCGTGCGCGTCACCAGTACCACGTGGTCGAACTGGAAAGAGGTCGTTGATACGACGATCGCGTACACCTACCAAGGCGGTCTTGCCTCGGGCGTGAACTTGAATGATCTCACCCAGCGCGGTACGTGGGTACAGGCCAGTTCTGCGGCGGCCGCTGCGGGAACAAACTACCCTGTCGCGCAATCCGGGTACCTTTCGGTTCTTTCGGCGGGCTACCCCGGAGGCACGGCGGCTACGGGTTGTTCGCAGATTTACCACGCGGCGAACTCAAACCGCCTTTTCTTTCGGGCACTGGTTAACAGCACGTGGACGGATTGGGTAGAAGTGGGGAGGCTGGACGCTAACGGGCGCATCCCGAATACGCAGTTCCCCCTTTCCGTCTCCAACCCGGCGGGGACCGACGCCAATAACCTGACGTCGCCCGGCCTGTACTACAACAATTCCGACGCCCAAGCTACGGCGGTTTTGAACTGGCCGGAGCAACTGGCCGGCTCATTGTTCGTGGAAGCGGCAGAAGTGGCGGCGGGGTCGGCCAACCAGCAAATCACCCAGACTTACACGACGCGCAACGGGTCGGGCGGAGTGCTGCGCACGTACAAACGTGTGCGCTTCGGCGGCGGGGCCGGGGTTTGGGGGCTGTGGCAGCAATTGGCGCGCTATGACGACGCAATGACGCACGTCTTCCTGACTGCTGCGACTGACTTCAATACTCTGACCGCCGACAACACTTTCTACACCTGGCGGTCAGGAACGGTAGTCACGGCGGGCACCAACGGACCGCCCGTCGCCAACGTGTCCGGCGGGTACGTGGATGTACGCTGGACGGCGGCCGACTACATCATTCAAACGGTGGTTGTTCCCGCAGCCGCCGCTAAGCCCCGGATTTTTCAGCGTTTTGGCTCCGGTACGACCTGGCAAGCCTGGAAAATCATCAGCCCCGTTTCTAGTACTGCGTGGTTGCCCACGGCCGACGCGGGCGATGTCGAAGTTGACGGCTCGGGTGTCCACCGCTGGAATGCCGCTGTTGGGTCGTACGTGTGGGCACCCCCGACCCCGACGCACCGTCAAGGTCTGAAAACCGAATGGTCTACTGTGAGCGCACTCACGGTCTATCCGGGCATGTGCGCGTCTGCTGACGGCGCAGCGTGCTTGCAACTGTCCGCGTCTAACACTCGGACCGTTCAAAGCAGCGGGGCGTTCACGCACGCTGCTACGGGGAATGGGCTGCTGACAGGGGCGCGGACGCCCAACACCTGGTATTACATTTTCTTGCTGCGCCGGAACAGCGACGGCGCGGTGTGCGTTGCGTTCGACACAACTTTTAACTGCGCAAATCGACCCGCGACGCATTCACACTATCGTCGGATCGGGCAGTGCATCACCAACGCCTCAAATGAGCTTTGGAAGTACGTTCAGTATGGAAACGAATTCTGGCTAGATACCAGCTTTGATCTGTGGAGCACCGCGCCGCTGATCGCCAACGGTGCGTACTCCCCTTCCACTTACACACCTCCTAACGTGGCGCACATAGTACGGATGACGGGGTACGTCTCGTCCACCGGTGGTACTGCTTCATTGTTGCAGCGCTTCCGAAATAACGGGCGGGATACCGCGTATCAGTACGTCGTAGTGGCAGGACCGTCGGGGAATAGTATCGGCTCATGGGAAGTTCCTATGAATGGGGTGCCCAACCCGATCGTCTCGTTCTTGGTGGGGCCGAACGATATCCTCGCGACAGTTAAAGTCATTGGTTATGTTGATTTGTTTGAGGATTAATCTATGCCGTACATAGACCCAACAGGCGAGCAACAAGGCTGTTCCAGCTTCCCTCAACCTGAACTACGGTTTACTCAATGGGTCGATGTCGCGCCGGAACCCGCGCCGCCCGCCCCGCAAACCGTCAGCCGCTTCCAGGGTCGCGAGGCCATGTGGCAAACCTCGCACGGCGAAGTGTCGCTGTTCGAGGGGGCCGAGGCGGTGCTTGCTGATCCTGCCACGCCAGCCATGTATCGCCGTGCCTGGGACGACCTGCAAGAATTCCGTCGCGATAGCGAGATGCTTGCGGCAATCGCGGGCATGCTGGGGCTGACGGCAGCGCAGATCGATGCGCTGTTTATCTTGGCCGCAAGCATCCGGGCTTAAAGGGGCGTTATGAGAATCTATGCAGACGTCCAGAAGCTGGAGGTCGGGGGTCTTGTCGACCTATTCGAACTGGACGCTACCGGCATCGGTGGTTCGCTTCAACGCTTTCACGGCTACACGCAGGTGGGGCCTATCTGGTGGCAGGGCAATCAGTACGACCCGTGGGCCATCAAGGCCGAGGGGTTCGAACAGGTGGGGGAAGGGCAACAGCCCACGCCGACCCTGTCCGTCGGCAATATTGGGCAGGATGCTGATGGCAATCCCATCGCAGGCGTGATCTCGGCACTTTGTATCGCTTTGGATGATCTAGTGGGGGCGCGCGTTGTTGTGCGCCGCACGCTGGGCAAGTATCTCGATGCGCGCAATTTCGAGGGCGGCAACCCGACGGCGTCACCAGACGAAGAGTTGCCGCCGGAAATTTGGATCGTCCAGCAGAAGACGGCCGAGACCGCCGAGTATGTCGAGTTCGAACTTTCCAGTGCGCTGGACTTCAGCGGGCAGATGCTACCGGGCCGGCAGATCATCGCGGGCGTGTGCGGTTGGCTGACGAAAGGCGGCTATCGCGGCACGTACTGTGCCTACACCGGATCGCGGATGTTCGACATCAACGGAAACCCGGTTTCCGATCCGGCGCTGGATCGATGTTCGGGCCTGCTTTCCGACTGCAAGAAGCGGTTCGGCGAATACGAAGTAATCAACTTCGGCGGGTTCCCGTCAGCGGACCGCATCAGGGGATAAACATGCGCAAGAAGACTATGGCCGCCATCCGGGCACACGCGATGGCGGCGTACCCGCGCGAGTGCTGCGGGCTGGTGGTGGTGCGCGACCGCCGCGAAACCTACCGGCCGTGCCGCAATCTCGCGGAGGGAACGGACCATTTCGTCCTTGACCCGCAGGACTATGCGGCGGCGGAAGAGGCGGGGCGGATTACCGCCGTCATTCACTCGCACCCCGACGTGCCAGTCACACCCAGCGAAGCCGACCGTGTTGCTTGCGAGGCGTCAGGCCTGCCGTGGTTCATTGTCGCGGTGTCGAAGGATGACGCCGGGGCAGTGGTGGCCGGCGAGTTTGTCGGCTTCGCGCCGGAGGGCTATGCCGCGCCGTTGCTGGGGCGCCCGTTCGCGCATGGCGTCCTGGACTGCTACAGCCTGGTGCGCGACTGGTACGCACGAGAGCGTGGCATTGTGCTGCCTGATTTCCCGCGCGAGGACGGCTGGTGGAACGCGGGCAAGAGCGAGGATCTATACATGGACCATTACGCCGAGGCGGGATTCAGGCCATTGACCATCAGCGAGCAGCTGGCGCCCGGCGACGTGGTGCTGATGCAGATCCGATCCGACAGGGCGAATCACTCCGGCGTGTTCATCGGCGCGCAGACGTTGACCGAGGCATCCGATTTATTCCCAGTGCCGGACGCGATGCTCCATCACCTGTATGGGCGTGATTCGGAACGGGTGGTGTACGGGGGCTACTGGCGCGAGGCCACGCGGCTGGTGCTGCGATACAAGGGGGGGACGTGAACGAAAAGCTGCGAGAGATTCGCCTGTACGGGCGGCTGGGCGCACGCTTCGGACGGATCCATATGCTGGCGGTTAGCAGCGCAGCGGAGGCCATACGCGCCCTTTGCGTGCTTGTGCCGGGCTTTGAGCGTGCGCTGGCGGAAAGCGATGCCCACGGGGTGCGGTACGCCTGCTTTTTGGGTAAGCACAATATTGGCGAAGACGACTTGCACAAACAGGTCGGGGCTGACGCGATTCGGATTGCCCCGGTAATAGCGGGCGCAAAACGTGCAGGTCTATTTCAAACGATTCTCGGCGCCGCAATTCTGGTGGTGTCTGCGGTCACCTATAACGCCTATGGCGCCACGGCCGGGTGGGCGATGATGACCAGTATGGGGGCGACGCTGGCCCTAGGCGGTTCCGTGCAGTTGCTTTCGTCGCAACAGCGAGGATTGAGCGCGCGGGACAGCCCGGAGAACGGGGCTTCGTACAACTTCAATGGCGCGGTCAACACCAGTGCGCAAGGTAATCCAGTGCCGGTTTTATACGGCCGGATGATCGTTGGATCCGCTGTGATATCGGCGGGGATATTTGCCGAGGACCAGATATGACACTGCAACACAATCGAGCCAACAGGGCGCCTTCGGGCGCCCTTGTTGTTTCTGGCGCGGCTCGCGGGCGCGGCCTTCCGGTGGTCGGTTTCGGAGGCGGCAAAGGCGGGGGCGGCGGGCGCAGTCCGAAAGAGTCGCCAGACAGTCTGCACAGCACCGCCTTCGCGCGGATCATCGACCTGATTTCAGAAGGCGAGGTGTACGGACCCACGCACGGCCTGGGTGGCGCATTGCGGGATGTGCGTCTGGACGGGACGCCCATCGCGAACGAAGATGGAACGCTCAACTTTCAAAACGTCGCGATCGACTTTCGGACCGGAACGCAAACGCAAGACCCGCTGCCGGGCTTTCCAGCGTCCGAAACCACGACCGGCGTTAACGTTGAACTGACGGCTACGACCCCATGGGTACGGTCCTTCACCGACACCCAACTTTCGGCAGTGCGGCTTACGCTGGCGGTGAATGGGCTTTCACAAGCGAACACGAGCAACGGCGACATTTCTGGATACCGGGTCGAGTATCGAATCGAAGTAAGCACCGATGGAGGCGCGTATCAGCTTGCACTGGCCAGCGCCTTCGACGGCAAGACCACGCAACGATACGCTCGCTCGCACCGTATCGACTTACCTGCCGCGCGCTCCGGTTGGTCTGTTCGTGTTGTGCGCATCACGGCAAACGCGGCGAGCAGCACGATTGTGGACCGCACTTTTGTCGATGCGTTCACTGAGGTGATAGACGCGAAGCTTCGATATCCGATGTCTGCGGTTGTGGGCATCAAGGTTGACGCTTCGCAGTTCCAGAACATTCCCACGCGCTCATACGATTGGAAGGGCCGGATTATCCGTGTGCCGTCGAACTATGACGCCGACAGCCGGGCCTACACTGGTACGTGGGATGGCACGTTCAAGCTGTCCTGGACCGACAACCCAGCGTGGATTTTCTTTGATCTGGTAAGCAATGACCGCTATGGGCTGGGCGAGCGCATTCCGGCCGGTTGGCTGGACAAGTGGGGGCTGTACCAGATAGCCCGGTATTGCGACGAGCTGGTGCCGGATGGATTCGGCGGCCAGGAGCCGCGGTTCACGTGCAACGCCTACTTGCAGACGGCCGCAGACGCCTTTCGGGTATTGCAGGATCTGGCATCAACGTTTCGGGGAATGGCGTATTGGGCCAGCGGATCAGTGTTCGCGGTGGCCGATATGCCGGGTGACCCGGTATACACCTTCACGTCGGCAAACGTCATTGACGGACGGTTCAACTATGTCGGGTCGCCACTCAATACCCGCTACACGGTGGCGCTGGTTTCGTGGAACGACTTGTCCGACATGGGCCGGCAGAAGGTCGAGTACGTGGAGGACCGGCAAGCGCTGGCTCGCTATGGGCTTAAGCAGGTCGAAGTGAGTGCGTTCGGGTGCACGTCTCGCGGGCAGGCTAATCGCGTTGGCAAGTGGCTTTTGCTGACATCGCGGATGGAAACGCGGTCGGTGTCGTTCGCGGTCGGGCTGGACGCTTGCCGGGTACGGCCGGGCAGCATCGTTCGGGTGGCCGATCAGCACTTGGCCGGACGGCGTATCGGCGGGCGGATCCGACAAGCGACCGCAACGGTTGTCACGGTAGACGCAGAACTGGGTGTGAGGCCTGGGGATCGTCTGACGGTGAACCTACCCAGCGGCGTGTCGGAAACCCGAATCATCAGCACGGCGGTCGGACAGGGGCTGACGGCTGACATGACGACGTTCACCGTTGATTCCACCGAGCTGACGGCCGACATGGTGGGATTGCCCGGTACGGTCCTGGTTTTGACTGTAACGGCGCCGTTTTCCGAGGTGCCCGAGGCTGAATGTGTGTGGACGCTGGAATCGGAAACGCTTTCGGCCCAGCGCTTCCGCGTCCTCAGTGTGAAGCGCAAGGACGGGCTGATTGCCGAAATCTCGGCCATACAGCATGAGCCCGGGAAATTCGACAACGTGGACTTCGGCACACGCCTGGACCCCGCGCCCATCACCGTTATCCCGCCCGGTGTTCAACCGCCGCCTTCGGATGTGACAATCACGTCGTACCCGGTGATTGATCAGGGATACGCCAGCCACACCGCCGTGTTTACGTGGAAGCCGGCGGCGAATGCAGTGGCGTATGAAGTGCAGTGGCGGCGCGACAACTCCGAGTGGGTCAATCTGCCCCGTACAGGGTCTACCAGCATTGAGATTCCCAATATCTATGCCGGTGCGTTCTTGTGCCGCGTGCGGGCGCTCAATGCGCTGGATATTGCCTCCATCTGGGCATCGTCCACGCAGACGCAACTTGACGGGATCTTGGCCCCGCCGCCGACGGTGACAAGCTTGACGGCCACGGCCCTGGTGTTTGCCATCCGCTTGAAGTGGGGTTTGCCCACGTCTCCGTCGATCATCGAGCGCACGGAAATCTGGTACAGCGAAGCGCAGGCATTTTCGACGGCCCAGAAGCTGGGTGACTACGCTTTCCCGCAAGACACGGCGACCCTTATGGGTCTTTCGGCGGGAGCGCGGCTGTACTTCTGGGCAATCCTGCGCGATCGCAATGGTGTGGCTGGGGAGCGCTACCCGGCCGGCAATGGCGTGTTGGGGCAATCCAGTTCTGACGCATGGGAAATTCTGGAGTACTTGAAGGGGAGGATCACACCAACTCAGCTGGCCCAGGACCTCCTGACGCCGATTGAAAAGATCCCGGTGTTGGAGACTCGAATTTCTCAGGAGTCGACCACACGGCAGGAGCAGAACGACGCGATGGCAGAGACCATCAGCACCGTCAGCGCGAAGGTTGACACAACCAATGCGGCTATCCAGACACAGATCACCGCGCTGGCCAACGCTGATGAGGCGATCGGGCGTAGGGTAGATACGGTGCAGGCCGTCGCGGAAGACGCACAGGGGGCGGCAGGCGAAGCCTTCTCGGCTGTTGAACAGACCAGCCAGGCGATAGCCAAGACGAACGGCGACTTGGCGGCCATGTGGAGCATCAAGACGCAAACCACCTCGGGGGGGCGAACCTACATCGCAGGAATTGGCGTAGGCGTCGAGAACTCAGGCGGCGTAGTCGAATCCCAGGTGTTGGTGGCCGCTGACCGCTTCGCAGTTATGCACCCTAACGGCGCAAATGTCACGCTGCCGTTCGTTGTCCAGGGGAACCAAGTCTTCATGGACGATCTGCTGGTTAGAAATGCGTCCATTGGGTCGGCGAAGTTCCGCGACTACCTGGACTCTGATGCGACCGGGTATGGCGGAAGGCCTCTGTTGCGACTGAATTTTCGCTCTGGGGTCGCTGAGTTCAATGGGCAAAGTGCGGATGGGTCACGCACGGAAATCAACAACAAGGGGATGCGGTATTACTACCCCAACGGCGTGCTAGGCGCGCGTTTCGGAGGCGAATGATATGGCAATCGCACCGCTTGAAATTTGGGATGAACAGGGGCGATCGCTTTTCAACTTCAACACACGAGTAGCGCGGCAGATGGGTAGTTTTTCAACAGGCACTTCCGATGGCAGTCAGTACGTGGCGGAACTGGCGGACGCAAACGGCTGGATGGCGGTGCAATTCTTCGGCGACTACGGTGTTGATAGTGCGCCGATGATCAACCGAGTAGGCGGGTCATTGTCCTGGCGGTTTATCCCCAACCAGCCGAGCGGCGGGCGCGTCGCCGCAACGATAATTTACGGGGTGCGGTGAATGGCCGATGCAGCGGTGGTGCTCTACAACCAAAGCGGCGACCTCCTGGTTGACAGCCGGAACATCAACTTGTTCTTGCGACACTCTGGAATTACGGGGGGCGAGCGCTTTAATAATGTGGTCTTGGAGTGCTTGGATCCGGTCGTCTTCATTCGCCCGGTTTCGGGTTTAGGCGCACTGGTCGCAACGAGTCGAAGCGGCAATTCTTTCACGTTTCGCTTCCGTGGACAGTGTGAGTATTACGTCTTCGATCGACCCTGGAGGACCGGCGGCCCCATCGACATTTGGGCTCAAGACGGGCGGCACATTTTCATGAGCACTGCGCGGCCCATGAACGTCGTGCAGACGATCGATCTTCCCAAGTACTTTGACGCTTATCGGCTTGCGTTCCAGGACGGATGGACATACGCGGGCCTGCCGACTTCGAAGTACGCCTACAACGTCTCATATGTCCGCCAGGGCTACAACTGTATGCCGGAGCCTGGTGGCGGATGGTCGTCGAATCTTCAAACCGAGTACCTGTCGGCCACGCCGAATGGCCTGCACGTGAACATGGGGGAGTGGCGCATGCGCTTTTTTGGGTGGGCGCCGTTGTATTCGAACTCGTTTGTCAGCTATGCGGGGAATTGCCCTGTTTCGTTTATTGATGTGTCAGGCTGGCTCTGACACGATCCATCTAAATTCACTCTGTCTATGCCCGCCGCGTGCGGGCCTTTTTTCGTCCAAACGGGAGGCAATCATGCGCACCGTCTACAGGAGCAGTGCAACTATGGAACCAGGTACTACGGGGCTGGGCGGCCTCGCCGCCTTGAAGGTCGCGATGGCGTATGGCGTACCGGCGGCGCTGGCGGCCATGCTTGGCCTGCTGATTATGCCGCCAAGGTCGGCGCGCGAGTTCACCGTCCGCACGATTTCGACCGTCGCATGCTCGTTCATGTTTGGGCCGGCGTTGGCCGGCGCGGTGATCGCGTGGAAGCCGGGGCTGATGGACGCCATGATTTGGCTGGCGCAGCACGGCGCGGGCAGCGATGACGCGCTGCTGGCGAAGTTCTACGTGTTGGGGCCGAGCATGCTGCTGGCGGGGCTTCCCGCGTGGTGGGTATTGGGGGCGTACATGCGATGGATGGCAAGCATGCGCCAGAAGGGGCTGCTTGAATGGGTGGCCGAGGTCCGCGCCAAGATCTTGGGCGTGCGGCCTGGTGGGGAGGGGTGATTGTGGATCTGAAGACCGTTATCGATACCGCGATCGCGCCTGCGCTCGGGCTGCTACCGGCAACCCGAGACACCCGCGAAGCGCGCGTGATGCTTCTTGCCATTGGCTTGCAGGAAAGTCGCTTTGTGCACCGCCGGCAGATCAAAGGGCCGGCCGTGGGGTTTTGGCAATTCGAGCGCGGGGGCGGCGTACGCGGTGTGCTGGCGCATGCGTCGAGTTGGGCCGATGCCCGCGCAGTGTGCGCCATTCGGGATGTGGAGCCTACCTCGACGGGCGTGTACAACTCGCTGGCGCACGACGACATTCTGGCGGCAGCATTCGCGCGCCTGCTGTTGTGGACCGACCCCCAGCGCCTGCCTTCGCTTGGTGACGCCGACGGCGCATGGTCGCTTTATCTGCGCACTTGGCGCCCCGGCAAGCCGCATCCGGAAACCTGGCCAGCGCTGTATGCCCAGGCTATCGCGGCAGTGGAGGACAGGAATGCAAATGTGGTTTGAACGTGTGAAGGGCTGGCTGCTGTTTGCCGGTCTCTTCATGGGCGCGCTGGTCAGCGTGTTCTACCGGGGCCGAGCCACTGGTCGGCATGTCGAGCGGCAGGAGCGCAACGAGCAGATCAATGAACAGGCGAAGAACGCTCGCCAGGAGGTACGCAATGTGGAAGATGAAGTGGCCCGTATGGACGACGATGCTGTTTCTGATCGGCTCAAGTCTGGCTGGGTGCGCGGCCCCGGGCAGGGTGGGCGTTGAGTATTGTGACCATGCACGGCCGATCTATTTCGATTCTGCCGCACAGGTTGATTCGACGCCGGCGCCGGTGCGTCGCCAGGTGCTGGAAGGGAACGAAATCTGGCACAACCTTTGCAGGTCTTAAGGTTGGAGATTTTCAATCAGAATTGCGTCAAGAGATCTTGGATGGCTTCGGCCTGTGATGCTCGGCAGTCGCCTTGGGCACCTCGCTGATGCCGCTTTCGCTCGAGCCGGTGGTCGGTGGGCGCACTCGCGTCACCCGTGCCGTAGGCGCCTAAGATCCCGTCGCGAGCGCAGTACGCGCTTTCTGGGCAGGGGGCGGGGCAGCTTTGGAATGCGCTGGGATTCGTCGAGCGCGGATTTTTGGGATCATTACTTGCGAAGCTCTGTTTTCGGCTATGTGGCCGAATAAGGTGAATCAAATGACGACACCCCTTCCAACTACGCCTGCCCAGCCGGAAACCTACGAACCCAAGAAATCGGGCCTTCCTGACGACGAGATCGACGAGTCGTCGCCGACCACTGACGATGAGCCGGGCGAGTCGGACGAACTAGATCCGGAGGAACCCGTAGGCACGCCGGCCTCAAATCAACCGACTCCGTAATTAAACCTGCGAGGGTGGCGCCATATTGCCCACCCCCCCCATAACCTCAGGAGGAGCCCTATGGCGACCAACAAAACCGGTGACATGGCTCGAATTCATGATTTGCTGTATCAAGCGTTGGAGACCGAGATCGGGGGGATCAATGTCTACACGGCCGCTCTAACCTGTGCGACGAATGAAGACTTGGCGAAAGAGTGGCAAAGCTATCTCGACGAAACCACGACTCATCGACAGGTATTGCTTACCGTCTTTGAAGAACTGGGCCTTGACCCTGATAAGCCCGTACCGAGCCGCGAAGTGGTCAAGCATCACGGTGACTCGTTGGTTGCGGCCATTTCGTTGGCAAAGTCACAGGGTGACTCTGATGCGGCCCAGGTCGCAGCCGCTGAATGTGTGGTCTTGGCGGAGACGAAGGATCATCAAAACTGGGAGCTCATTGGCCTCGTCGCGGAGAAGCTTAAAGGCAAGGAAGCGAAGATTCTAAAAAAGGCCCATGAAGCGGTGGAGAAGGATGAGGACCACCATCTCTACCATACGATGGGGTGGACACGAGAGTTATGGATTGAGGCTCTCGGGTTTCCCGCTGTGCTACCGCCTCCGGAAGAAGTCAGGAAAGTGGAGACCGCAATTGGTGCATCAAGGGCCGAGCAAGACCGGGACAAAATGCTGTAGCGCTGTTTTCTTGCTGTTTTGCCTAGAGGCTGGCCAAGCCCCATCCGTTTCGGAAGGGGCTTTTTTTGCGAGCTTGGTTTTATGCCCAGGGTCGTGTGTGGCCTAATGGCGCGGGCGGCGTTGTTGCCTCGCTACCGGAGGAGATGCATCGTAAGCACTTTGAGCTCCTCGGTCGCATTAGTAACTGAGCAGAAAAGCTGGTAAGAATGTAGGCCGCGCCCGCATCGCAGGGCTGACGTGTGAGAGGGCCTACGAAAGCGTGCGTGGCACGCCGTAGCTATTTCCTAAGGTGCTCTCTTACTGACCCGACGGAGACGCCGACCGCCTTCACTGCTTCCTTCAATCGCTCTTCGCTCACGCCCAGTTCTTTGGTCCAGTAGCGCAGTTCGTGGTCTTCGTTCACGTTGATCCGGGCACGGTCCTGGGGGCCTCGGTTCGTAAGATCGTCTGACATGCGAATCCTCCTTGTAAGAACGGGCGGAGCAGCAAGCAGTGTTCCTGCGTATCAATCGACGGGCCGCTTGTGGGCCACTGCCACGGCGATGCAGCCATTCGGCAGTCGGTATTTGCCATCGCCAAGCCACATGACAATCTCGCCTGATGGGAGGGTGCAAACGTACTGGTGGACCGGCGCGCAATCAGGGCTGCGCTTTATAACTAGGCGCCTTTCTACCCTACAGATTGACCGATCGGGCAGCTTGACGATGACATCGGACAAGCGTGAGCCGGACGTCATAAATGTCCCCTTCTAAAGCTCGCGCGTCCGCATCGGGATAGATTTTAATGGCCAGCGGCCGGCGCGTTCTCCCGTGATACTTCATTGTTAGCACTGCCCTAACAGCTCGGCATATCCGCCATGAGGTGGAGGGCCAAGCTGGCGTCAGGCTTTGGCAAGAAAAAGCGCCCCATCGCTGGGGCGCCAGTCGGGCAGGAGCCCGCTGTAGGCATTGAAATTGCTGCACACGCGCTCGGTGCGGAAATTGAGAGGTACGACCAATGCTACGAGACGAACTACTTGCCAAGATGATCGTTCAAACTTCCCCAGGTCGCAATTTTGACGACTGGGCTGATGTACTGACAGAGTTCGCAAACTGTGTCGTGGAAGTCAGCCCGAAGTTGAGCCGGGAAGAGTGCGAACGGCTGATTGCTGTCGGGGCTTCGTTTTATCGAACGTTAGCTCGCGCCGAGGACTATCGGCGGACTTCGGTGGTGAGTGACTAAGCGGTGAGCCCGGCTCCTGACGGCAGACGGGCGGCTCCGCACCTCTTTGCGCCAACCGGCTTCCCATGCCTCCACTTTTTCTCGCCACTCGGCAATCGAGCCACCGCAGTGGCCTGGCATCTCCGCAGTGCGCAAATAAGGACAATCCAACAGGCTAAGACCCTCTCGGGCGGCTTGTGCGCCGAGCTTCTGGATGTCATCGCGATGCATTGCCATTTCCTCCAAAAGAATGGTGACTGGAGCAGCCAGTATTGCCCACTTGGAATGACGTTCGCAATAGTGTTGCAGGACTATTTGAGAAGTGCCGGGCGCATCACTTGCCGATCCACTGCATCCACCAACCTTGGTAATAGCGCTTGCCGTCGATCTCTTCAAAGCCGCAGACCATCATTCCGCGGTCGGATGCGAAGGTCAGCAGTTCTGGCTGCAATAGGTCAGGAATAGGGCTTTTCCTGGTCGCGCCGAATGTGGCGAGGCTGTCCATAGTCATGACGCGCACGTACCTCTTCAGGTCATCTCGCATGATCGAGTACATGCGGACGGTGCCGGTGATGGTGGGGCCGGGATCGCGGTCAGGGCGCTTTTCGCCCAGGCAATGGGTGCGGGTGACGGTACAGAGCATCGTTTGCTGCCTAAATACTGGATAAAAAAACAGTATATTGCAGCAAAAACGGGGTCACTTCATCGGCGTTGCGACGAGCTTGTCGGAGGGAATGGGGACCAGGAGGTCGCGGGTCGCTTCGACCGGCGCGGTCAGCCAGTCGCCGTATGCGCCTTCCGGCAGGATGACGACCATGCGTTTTTCCTTGCCGGGCTGATGGTAGAGCCGGAACAGCGGATCGTTGTCGGCATTGATGGTCAGCATGGTGTAGCTCTCTTGCCACTGGCCGGCCTCGTCTCGGTACCGATCCCAGATGCCGGCTATGCCGAGCGGCGCACCATCCGCACGTGTGAATCTGGTCGGCACCGATTTATCGGTCTGGAACCTGGCCTTGGTTTCCTCGCGATGGTCAGGCTCGAATATCGCGTCTGCCGGGATGATGCAGTGCTGGGCACGGCGCCAGGCGTTGCCGAACGTGAACGACTTGGGCGCCGTCTCGCTGCGCGCGTTGAACGTCGAAAGCTTGCCTACCTTGTCCAGCCCATCGGGCTTGGTCATGGCGCTGATGAGACCCCAGCGGCCAATTACAGCTTCCCGCTCAGGCACCGCTTCGTCACCCGCGTCATGCTCGACCGGTCGCCGCACGAACACGCCTTGGTAGCGCGGCCACATGTCGTACTTGCCGGGAGTGGCCGTCTTGTCGCGCACGCCGAACTTTTTGAGCAGTAGGTCGGCGTCTTTCAAGGTCTGGTAATGGCTGCACATATCGCTTTCGGATTGCGCCGGCCCAAGGAGCTAGAAACCGCGTGCAGTCTGCAAGAGGTCGTCGATGACGCTGTCGGCATCACCAGCCTTAGATTGGACAGTCGCGTAAAGATCGTTCAATACGCGGCCACTGAGCTGCAAGGTTTCGTCCCGACTTGCTTTGTTGACGATTGAAAGCACATACTTGCCCCCCATCAAAGCTTCAAGACTAGCGCCCACAACGCCAATTCCTAGCCCAAGTGGCGACACAGCCGAGTTGTCGTAAAGCACAAGATAGCTGTCGCCGAAGTCTGTTTCGTAACAAAATCGCAGATGCGCAGGCACAGCCTTGCCAGCACGCAGTGCGCTCGGTGTTTTAAGGGTCCATCGAAGTCGGCCAGTCGACGACAATTCCGTTAGCGTGGCAACTAAGCGCGCTTCTTTTGTGGTCGTGGGAACTGCCATTTCATGCTCTCCAAGCATCGTCCAGGAGCGACGAATTCAACATTGAGTTTAGCTCTTTGGCAGAGCCGTAGCACGTCCATAGCTGGCCGGCCGTGATACCAGTAGTTCGGGCTAGATCGATCAAATCTGAAAGCCTGTCATGTAGTCCTTGGGCGCTCACCTTAACGTTTGAACTTGTGTAGTTCACCGCATCGAGAACATGGGGCTTCAACGCTTGCGCCGCTAAAGACGCGGCGTTCTGGTCGTCGACTTCGCCACCTGGAAGGGCATTTAGAAACGCCAAGAGCGCGCTCGTCGCGCGCTCTAACTCATCATAGATCTTGGGTAGCCGTCCCTTACGTGCATATCTCCGACGAACTTGCTCAAGCGTAATTGCTACATAGATTGTCAGCCCGAGTCCGATAATTGAGGCGACTGTAGCCACGTCAATTAGCCATATGGGCAGGTTAGAAGATGACGGTAAGGGGGCTGTCATGTTCGCAACGGTTATGATGGGAAGGGTGAATTGCACCTGAATGTAACACACAGCAAGTGATGACCTGCGAACAGGGCAATGTGGATCAAGGCGATAACAGGAAGTGCTGAGTTTGCTCCAACAACTGGACGGCAATTGGCCCCAAAATGGCCCCAAAAATCCCGAAGACCCGCATATTTGGTAGGTTTCCGAGTCCCCTCCTTCGCACCACTAATATGACAAAACCCCCTGGCTGTTGAGCCAGGGGGTTTTTTGTTTTTGGGCCAGCTTGGGGCTGACCCGGTGGAGCTGTCGCGAATCCTGCGGAGTAGGCGCGAATCCTGCGGAGCTGTCGCGAATCTCCGGATTCAGCCGGTCAGTTCTTGAACTTTACGCGGTCGCGCCGCTTTTCCGTGCGCTGCTCAACATCGCGGCCCAATTCCACATCCGACTGGATCGCCGCGTGCACCTTGGCGCGGGTGGCTTCAATGCGGTGGGCGCAGGCCCAGCCACGGCTGGCCGCCACTTCAAGCTTCTTATCCAGTTCCATATGACGACGACGCTTGTTCTCGGTCGACATATTGCTGAGTTCTTGATCGGTGATTAAGCGCATGGAAATCCTCTTTCGGCTTGTTGGGTGGAATTTCAGAATGCGCGTAGTTTGCCTGCTTGCAAAATTAATGCAAGTCGTTGAAAAATAAAGAAAAAAACATATAAATTAATCGCGTTCCTTATACTTTTCTGGTGCTTTGGATACTTTTTCCAAGCCCACAAAAGCGTCGGGAAACAGGGTTTATCCCGATACGCCTTCTTCTTGACACCCCTGTGCGCAGCCCATAAAGTCACCGCACAGATTTAGATAAAAGACCATCTGTAGGGTGGTCTTTTATTGCGCGCAGTTTGCGTCGACCTCTTACAGAAATAATTCCAAGAGGAGACGACTGTGCAATCATCGACCGTAAAAATACGTGGCATCGACGATGTCATCGCTTATATCGATTCACGCCCCGGTATTACTGGCCGGGCCGGCCTTATCTGGTGGCTGGCGCTGGGCGGACTGTTTCTGGATGCCTTCGCCAATTCCGCTTTGAGCGCGGCATTGGGCCCCATGACGCGCGACCTGGGTTTGACCGCCGGTCAGGTGGCGCTGATGACGTCGTTCGCGGCGTGGGTCGCCATCGCCTTCAACCCCATCGGCGGGTGGATGGCTGACCGCTGGGGTCGCATCCGGCCCTTGATCATCGCCAAGTTCCTGGCCGTGATCGGCGCGCTGCTGGTGATGTTTGCGCCCAGTTTCGAAGTCATCCTGGTGGGCCGCTTCTTTGTCGGCGCGGCCTACGGCATCGACTTCGCCATTGCGATGGCCGTGTTGGCCGAGTTCACGCCTCTGAAATTCAAAAGCCGGCTGAACACCTGGCAGGGCATGTGGTACACGGCCGTGTGCACGAACCTGCTGCTGGCCATGCTGTTCTTCTCTTGGGACGTGGGCGATTCGATCTGGCGCTATTCCGTGGCGGCCACCGCTGTCTTCGCCGTCGTCATCCTGGTGCTGCAACTGAGCTACATGATCGAAAGCCCGATCTGGCTGGCCCGCAAAGAGCGTGTCGAACAGGCGGCGCACGCCATGACCCGCATTTATGGCCAACCCTTCGCCGCCGCGCCGGTGCATGAACGGGTGCCCGTGACCAACCAGGCCAAGCGCGGCATGGCCAACGTGTTGCTGATCTTCCGTGGCGTCTACCTGCCGCGCACGATTCTGGCGGCCACCGTTCAGATCGGCCAGTCGATCCAGTATTTCGCCGTGGGCTGGTACTTGCCTTTGATCAGCGCCGCCCTGTTCGGCAAGGACTTCATCTTCGCCACCATCGGCGCCCTGGTGTTCAACGTGTTCGGCATCTTTGGCGGCTTCTTGTCGCCGTACATCGGCCGCAAGCTGGGGTTGCGGCGCGCTTCGGCGTTCGGCTTCGCCGCGGTGTTCCTGATGCTGCTGATCCTGGGCACCTTCCACGGCAAGATGCCGCTGTGGGTGGCCGTCATCGTGCCCTCGCTGTTCATCCTGTTCCACTCCGGCGGTCCGGGCGCCAATGGCAAGAGCCTGTCGTCGCTGTCGTTTCGCAGCGAATTGCGGGCGGGCGCCAACGGCATCATCGGCGCGCTGGGTTCGACGGGCGCCGCGATCGGGCTGCTGGTGTTCCCGCTTTTTCGCGAGAACTACGGGCTGGAAAAGACCTTCCTGATCCTGTCGATCGTGCCGCTTGTCGCCAGCATCATCTGCTTCGTGATCAAGTGGGATCCCACCCGCACCGCCATCAACCCCGATAACGAAGCCGGCGCGCCGCAGTTCAAGGACGACGTTGTGCTGCCCGCCCTGGACCCCGCCATTGGGAAAGCCTCGCGATGACAAACAAGAATGTGATTTTGGCCATAGACGAAGGCACATCCGGCACGCGCGCCGCCACGGTGTCCGCCGATGGGCAGGTGTCTTGCCTGCAGTACGCGGCCTTGCATGTGGACTCGCCCAGGCCGGGTGTGGTGGAGCAGGACGCCAACGACATCCTGGACCGGACCATCGACGTCTGCCGCGCCACCATCGCGGATGCCCAGCGCGCCGGGCAGGAGATCGTTGCGCTGGCGCTGGCCACGCAGCGTGCCACGGCCGTGCTGTGGGATACGCATACGGGCCGCGCACTGGTGCCGGCCATGGTCTGGCAAGACACCCGTTTTGTGGATGAATTGGACCTGCTGGCGCCGGAATGGGATGCGCGGCTGCGCGAGCGCGTCGGTCGGCCGGTGGGTGTGCGCTCGCTGTATCTGTGGGCCGCGCGCCATCTGCGAGATACGCCGCAGGTGGTGGATGCGTGGCGCGACAAGCGGCTGGCGTTCGGCACCGTGGACACCTGGTTGCTGTGGCACTTTTCGCAACGGCGCGAATGCGTGACCACGCCCACCAACGCCACATCCGCGGGCGCCTACGTGCTGGCCGACCATCGCTACTACCTGGAATGGGCGCAGGAACTGGGCTTCCCGCACGAGCTGTTGCCCACGCTGCGTCAGGACGCCGATGACTTCGGGCGCACCCGCCCCGAGCTCCTTGGCATCGACGTGCCGATTCTGGCGTCTGCCGGCGACCAGCACGCGGGCGCCATCGGCCTGGGCTGCCTGGACCGTGGGCAGGCGATGTGCGTGCATGGCACCGGCAGCTTTGTGGACCTGATCATCGGTACCGAGCCGCCCGCGAATGCGGGCATGTCCGACGGATCGCTGACGATGACGGCGCGCCGCCAGGGCGGGGTGTCGCACTTTGCGGTCGAGACCTTTGTGGCGACGACCGGGTCGGCGTTGAACTGGGTGTGCGAAAAGCTGAAGTGGTTCAAGGACGCGCACGAGATCAGCGCGCTGGCGCAAACCGTGGACTCTTCAAACGGCGTGACGTTCGTGCCAGCCCTGACCGGCCTGCGCGTGCCGCGTATGGAAGCCGCCGCGCGCGCCTCGCTGACCGGCGTGTCGATGGCCACCACGCAGGCCGAAGTGGCCTACGCCATTCTGGAAGGCATCGCGCACTCGGTCGCCAGTTGCATCGAGGCGGATGAGGAAGCGTCGGGCGTTCGGGTGTCGGAACTGGTGGTGGGTGGAGGCCTGTCGCGCAGCGATCCCTTGTTGCAGATCCAGGCCGATCTGATCGGCATCCCCATACGCCGCATGCAAGAAGCGGACCGCGCCAGCTTGCGCGGCATCGCCTATCTGGCGGGGGCGTCCGGCTTGCTGTGGCCCTCGCTGCACGAAGCCCGCAAGACCATCGTGACCGACGCCGTGTTCGAACCCGCTGTCGATGCCGGTGAACGCGCGCGTCGACGTGCCCTGTGGCACGCCCGCGTCGGGTCGGAATTGGGGCACGTAAAACAGTTCAAGCAAGACAACCAGGAGGCATTGCAGAAATGATCGGGTGGCTATCCAGACAGCCCAGAAAGGACCGGGCCGACATGACCAGCACCGAGCCATTACGCCTGAATCGGCAGGAACATTTGGACCGGTTGGGCAGTGAACAATTCGACATGTTGATCGTGGGGGGCGGCATCACCGGCGCCTATGCGGCCTTGGATGCGGCCTTGCGCGGATACCGCGTTGCTGTCATCGAGAAAGACGACTTTGCCTCGGGCACCTCGTCCAAGTCCTCGAAGATGGTGCATGGCGGCTTGCGCTACATCGAGCAGGGCAACCTGGGCCTGGTGCGCCATTCCCTGCACGAGCGCCAGCGCTTGCGGCGCAATGCGCGGCACCTGGTGCAGCGCTTGCCGTTCCTGTTTCCCATCCTGGAACGGGACGGCGTGTTCGACAAGCGCTTGTCCAAGGCCTTTGAAAGCCTGCTGTGGACCTACGACATGGCCGGCGGCTGGCGCGAAGGCATCCTGCACCAGAAGCTGACCGCGGCGGAAGTTCTGTCGCATTGTCCGACCTTCAAAGAGGACGGCCTGCTGGGCGGCTTTCTGTACTACGACGCGCGGGTGGACGACGCGCGCCTGACGCTGACGGTTGCGCGCACCGCCGCCTTTCACGGCGCGGCGGTGGCCAACCACGCCAAGGCGGTGGCGGTAACGCGCGACGCGCAAGGCAAGGTCGATGGCGTGATCGTGCACGCGGACGGGCGCGAAATTCGCGCGCGGGCCCGTGTGGTGATCATGGCCACGGGGGTGTGGCTGCGCGACTGGACCGGCGCGAAAAAAGGCGATGAGCCCGCCTTGCATGTGCGTCCGGCCAAGGGCGTGCACGTGGCCGTGCCGTGGATGAAGATCCGCAACGACTGCACCGTCACCATCCCCGTGCCCGGCCGCAGCCGCCGCGCCACCATCACGCGCTGGGGCGATGTGTCGTACCTGGGTACGACCGATGAAGACTACGACGGCAATCTGGATGACGTTTACTGCACGCGGCGCGAGCTGGACTTCCTGCTGGAAGGCGCGCGCTCGGCGCTGAAGACCGACCTGCAAGCCGAAGACGTGGTGGGCAGCATCGCGGGTTGCCGTCCGCTGGTGGCGCCGCCGGGCGGCAAGACGCTGGAGATCAAGCGCAACCACGAGATCCGCGTGTCGGCCGACGGCCTGGTCACGATCGTGGGCGGCAAGCTCACCACGTCGCGGCACATGGCGGAACAGACCATCGATGCCGCGCAGCAGGTGCTGGGGCAGCGCAACGCCTGCCAGACCAAGAAGGCTTATCTGCTGGGGGCGGCCGGCTACGACCCGCAAGCCATCGTGGCGTCTGGCGGCATGTCGGCGCATCTGGGCGAACGCTACGGCACCGAGGCGCGCTTTGTCAGCGACCTGATGCAGGCGTCGCCGGCCTTGCTGGCGCCCATTGTCCAGGGCCTGCCCTACACCGAAGCCGAAGTGCTTTACGCGGTGCGTCATGAAATGGCAGGCACCGTCGAAGACGTACTGGCCCGGCGCATGCGTACCCGCCTGATGGCGCGCGACGCCGCGGCGCAAGCGGCCGACCGGGTGGGACAGATCTTGCAGGCGGAACTCGGTTTGCCGCCTGCCACCATCACGCAGCAGGTCAGTGATTACCTGGCTGCCATCAAGCTCGAAAAATCCATACTCATGGGAGAGGAACAATGATCAGTAAAGAAGCCATCAAGCGCGGCTACAACCGGGGCAATTACGTGGTGGGCGCACACACGCCGCCTGCCTATGCCGCCACCTTGACAGGCACCGGCGGTGAAGCCGGCTTGCAGCGCGACCCCGTGCGCGTGTCTGACGCGCAGCTTGACGCCTTGCGCCACGTGGCTGACAACGTGTTGACCGCCACGGGCGACGTGGTGGCGTGGACGCGCGACTGGTGGGCCGGGTCGATGGTGTCGGAGACGGGCGGCAAGCCCGCCACGCCGCACGCGGTGATCGTGGCGGTGTCGTCGGTGGAGCAGGTGCAGGCGGTCATGCGCATTGCGCATGCCGGAGGGATTCCGGTCACCGTGTCCGCCGGACGCAGCAACGTGACGGGCGCGGCCTTGCCCGTGCGCGGTGGCATCGTGCTGGACGTTTGCCAATTGAACAAGCTGATCGGGGTGGACCGCGACAGCCAGATCGTGGACGTGGAAGCCGGCATGTTCGGCGACGTGTTTGAAGAGACCATCCAGAAAGAATATGGGTTGACGATGGGCCATTGGCCGTCGTCGTTCGGCATCAGCACCGTGGGCGGCTGGGCGGCCTGCCGTGGGGCGGGGCAACTGTCCACACGCTACGGCAAGATCGAAGACATGGTGTTCGGCATGGACGTGGTGCTGGCGGACGGCAGCCTGGTCACGGTGGGCGGCTACTCGCGCGCGGCCGTGGGGCCGGACCTTCAGCAGTTGTTCATCGGATCGGAAGGCACGCTGGGCGTGATTGTGCGGCTGCGTTTGAAGCTGCATAGGCTGCCCGACTATGGCCGCGCCATCGCCTACGGTTTCAAGACCTTTGCCATCGGCCTGGATGCCTGCCGCGAGATCATGCAGCGCGGCGCAAACCCCGCGGCGCTGCGCCTGTACGACGAATTGGAAAGCGGCGTGCAGTTCAACCGGCCTGACCTGAACGTGTTGCTGGTGGCCGACGAGGGCGCGCGCCAGATGGTGGACGCCGTCATGCAGATCAGCGAAGGCGTCTGCGAGGAACTGGGCGAAAAGCTCGACGGCGAGGCCATCTTCGAACGCTGGCTGGAAACACGCTACCTGACCGGGAAAAGCGCCGAAGGCTTCAAGCGCAGCCCGGGCTTCGTGGCCGATACGCTGGAGATGTCGGGGCGCTGGAGCGACCTGTCCGCCATCTACGACGAGGTGGTGGCGGCGGTGAATGCGGTGCCCGGCACGCTGGCAGGGTCCGCGCATCAGTCGCATGCCTACGTCGACGGCGCCTGCCTGTATTTTTCGTTGCGCGGCGACGTCGCGGTGGAGCAGCGCGCCACGTGGTATCGCGCCGCCTGGGATGCCGCCAACGCCGTGCTGATTAAATATAATGCCGCGCTCAGCCACCATCATGGCGTGGGCCTGTTGCGGGCGCCGTACATGCAGGAATCGCTGGGCGGCGCGTTCAATCTGATGCTTGCCGTCAAGCGCCAGTTGGACCCGCAGAACCTGTTGAATCCCGGCAAGCTGGGCTTGAGCGATCAGCGCTTTTACGGTCAGGAAGATCGATAACCATGGATAGGTCATTTGGGGCATGTCTGGCGCGTCACCCGGTCATTGCGACCCTGTACGGGCTTGAGCAGATCAACACCTTCGTGGGCAGCGTGGCCGAAATCGGTATCGTCGCCAACGTTGAACTGCGCAAGCTGGCGCCCGTCATCGCCACCTTGAACCGCGCGGGCAAATTCGCCATCGTCAATATCGACAGTTGCGAGGGCCTGTCGCAGGACAAGGGCGGGGTGGAATACCTGGCCGATATCGGCGTGGCCAGCCTGGTATCCACCCGCGTGGCCACCATCCAACGCGCCAACCGGGCGGGCATGGTCACCATGCAAAAGGTGTTCGTGACCGACCGCTCGACTTGGCCGCGCAGCGTCAAGGCGCTGGAGCAAAGCGACCCGAACCTGGTTCAGCTGATGCCGGCGCCCATGCTGACGCACATGGCAAAGCAAGACTTGAAAGCCCTGCCGCCCATCGTTGCTTCGGGGTTCGTATGCAACCAGACGGACATCGGCATCGCCATCAAGCACGGCGCGGTGGGTGTATCCACAAGCGACCCGGCGTTGTGGAGCCTGGAGGCCAGGCAGATCAAGGGTTGAGATGGGCCGGGAGGCCGCCGCCGTCCGTGCGAGGGCGGTGTCCTCCGGCGTTACCGATCAGCGCGTTGGCGCACGATTACGGCACTTCGTCCAATTCGGCAAGCTGGGCGTCTTCGGGAAAGCCGCGCGTGCGATACCGAACCGGGTACCCAGGTTCTTTGGTCAGCAGGGGCTCCAGCAGATGTGCCGACTGTTCCCAAGACACCACCCGGACTTCGCCGAGCTCGTCTTCGGCCTCGGGGCGCACCAGGGCCAGGCGGTCTACCTTGGGCAGCGACGTGTCGACCCCGCGCGTCCATGACGCCAACGAGAACGACATGACCGGGTCGTCGTCCGCCGTGAACAGGTTGTAGTTGGCCACATAGATATCCATGCCCTGTTCTTCGTGGATATGGTCCAGCGTGGCCTTCTGCGCGTCGTAGTCGGACTTGTCGAGCAGGCGGGCAAGATGCGCCTGGCGTTGCGCAAGAGATGAATCCTTGGGCACATAGCGCAGCGCTTGCCGCTCTTCGTAGTGGTACATGTGCGCGCTGACCGAACGGCCTTGCGTCAGCGCCTGATGGCAAAGTTCAACCATCGTGGTCAGGCCATTGGGGTCGTTGTCACCGGTCACGAGCAACACGTCGCGCGTGGGCATCATGAAGACCGGCCGGCCGCGCACCGGCACGCGTTCGATCATGTCGGGCAGCAGGGCGCGGCTGATGTCGTAGCCGTCACCCCATGCGCTACGGAACACGCCGGGCGCAAGTTCGGTGAAGTTGTCCGGCGCGTCGCGCAGGTTATCGATGGCAATGGCCAGGGCCTCGTCGTACGTCAACTGCCAGGCGGCCTCGGGGCCGTTGGTCAGGGTAGAGATCGCGTCGGGGTGGTCCAGCGCCAGCAGCACCACGCAATCGTCTCCAAACGGCTGAAAAGCAGGGTGAAAGGCGCTATCGTCGCCTTCGGTGCGTACGTGATGCAGGCGCACGTCTTCCAGCGCGGTACGGCTGCGGATCACGGCGCGAAGCATCGGCCTGATCACCGTGGCCTGCTGCGGCGTCGCCTGCTTGCTGCCGGCCAAGGCCGAGACAAAACCCTGCAAGGCGCGCTTTTGCTGCGCGCCCTGCGTGTTGCAGTAGGCGTGGTAGGCGTTATGCAGGTTGAAGTACGAACCTTCGCCCAGCAGCAGGCGGAATTCATCAGCCTTGTAGGCCACGTCGCCCTCGAAGCCTTGCTTGCGCGCCGCCGCCACGAACAGCTTGGCGAACTGGTCCGGCGAGGGCGTGCGCCGGAACAGCGTGTCTAAGAAACCCATGAGCCCGCCTTTGATTCAAATGCTGGCCGGCGCAATGGCCGGGCCGCGACGGGTCATTGTGGACAGGGATATCCACCGCGTCCAGCGATAACGCCACGCATGGCTGGCAGGGCGATGACCAGCGCCGCACGGCCGGCTTGGGCCGCAAGCGCGTTTTTCGGCTTGGGCTAGTTGTACATTACGCACTGTCACCCGCAAAATTAATACAGGATTCGCCCATCATGACCGCCCCAGAAGTCGTTATTTCCTCGTCGATCCACTGCGCCAATGATCGCCCCTTCGTGCTATTTGGCGGTATCAACGTACTGGAATCCCTGGATCTGGCGCTGCGCGCGTGCGAGGAATATCAACGCGTCACCCGCAAGCTGGGTATTCCCTACGTGTTCAAGGCGTCGTTCGACAAGGCCAACCGCTCTTCCATCCATTCCTACCGGGGGCCGGGCCTGGAAGAGGGCATGAAGATCTTCGAAGCGGTCAAAAAGGAATTCGGCGTGCCGGTCATTACCGACGTGCACGAACCCTGGCAGGCCGCGCCGGTCGCCGAAGTGGCCGACATCCTGCAGTTGCCGGCTTTCCTGGCCCGGCAGACTGACCTGGTGGTGGCGCTGGCGCAGACTCAGCGCGTGGTCAACATCAAGAAACCGCAGTTCCTCAGCCCGACCCAGATGCTGAACATTGTTGAAAAGTTTACCGAGGCCGGTAACGACAAGCTGATCCTGTGCGACCGCGGCACCAGCTTTGGCTACGACAATCTGGTGGTCGACATGCTGGGCTTTGGCGTCATGAAGAAAGTGACGAACAACCGTCCGCTGATTTTCGACGTGACCCACGCCTTGCAGCAGCGTTCGGCACTGGATGCGGCGTCCGGCGGCCGACGCGCACAGGTGGCCGAACTGGCGCGGGCCGGCATGGCGGTCGGCCTGGCGGGCCTGTTCCTGGAAGCCCATCCCGACCCCAAGAACGCCAAGTGCGACGGCCCCAGCGCGTTGCCGCTGGACAAGCTTGAACCTTTCCTGACCCAGCTTAAGCAACTGGACGATCTGGTGAAATCCTTTGCGGCCATCGATATCGAACCCTGACGCGGGCGGGTATGCCATCACCGGCAACTTGCTATACGATCCTGGCCACACCACTTTAGGGAGGCCTGGATGTCTTTTTACGTGATCGTCGCCGTTCGAAAAGAGCCCGTCAGCGGGCACATCACCTATGTGCGGTGGGGCCAGGCCGAGCGCGGCGTACCGGGCTGGGTCACCGAGCCCGGCACCGCGTCGGCTTCCGAGGTGATCGACGCGATCAAGGCCGGGGCGGACGTCGAAACCGCCATCAGCGTGGACGGCACCAGCGTGGCGCTGCGCCCCGTCCGGGTGCTGGTGACCGACGACGGACGCGAGCGTCTTGCGTCCGTGCCCGCGCCCAGCTCCACGCTGCACACGCTGTTCGATCTGCCCGAGTTCTAGACGGGCTGGCGGCGGCCTTCGGCGAATTGCTTGAGCGCATCGTCCGTCAGCCGGTAGCGCACCCATTCATCCAGCGGCCGCGCGCCGATCGACACATAGAAGTCAATGGCCGGCTGGTTCCAGTCCAGCACGCTCCACTCCAGCCTGCCGCAATCGTTGGCCACGGCTTCCTGCGCCAGGTGGCGCAACAGGTCGCGTCCGGCGCCAATACCGCGGTGCTCGGGCGTGATGTACAGGTCTTCCAGGTAAATGCCGTTCTTGCCTAGCCAGGTGGAATAGCTGTAGAAATAGACGGCGTACCCAATGGGTTTGCCGTCCACCAGACACATCAAGGCCTTGGCCGGCGCCCCAGGGGCGAACAGGGTGCGGGCGACGTCGTCGGCGCTTGCGATCACTTCATGCGCGGCGCGTTCGTAGACGGCCAGTTCAGTGATGAAGGCGTAGATCTGGGCCGCGTCCGTAGTGGCCGCGGGGCGGATGGCGATATTCACGTTGACTTCCTCCAAATAGGAGGGCCATGCTACCCGCTATTCCAGGCGCTTGCTGGCGGGCGATTGGGTCTGCTGCGTACACGAAGGAGATATCCTCGATGGCCGAGTCTGGTTCCGCAGCACCCGCAATTCCGCCGCGCAAGGCACGTCGCATATCGTGGATATGGCTAGTGCCCGTGATAGCCGTGATCGGCGGATTGCTGCTGGTGGTGCAGGCCTGGCTCAACGCGGGGCCCACGGCTACCATCCACTTCCAGACGGCTGAAGGCTTAGAGGCCAACAAGACGCAGGTCCGGTACAAGGAAGTCACGGTTGGGCTGGTGGAGCGCGTCAGCCTGAATCCGGAACGCAACGGCGTGGTGGTGACGATACGCGTCGACAATGACGCCGCCAGCCTGCTGCGGGCGGGCACCGTGTTTTGGGTGGTGCGGCCGCGCTTGACCCTCAGTGGTGTCTCCGGCCTGGGCACGCTGCTGTCCGGCTCCTACATTGGCCTGGACCCGGTGGAAAACCAAGGCAAAGAGGGCGCGCGGGGCGAACGGAAAACCGAATTCACGGGCCTGGAAGTGCCGCCTGAAGTGACTCAGGACCGCGCCGGCAAGCGTTTCACGCTGCATGCGACGGATCTAGGCTCCCTGGATATCGGCTCGCCCGTTTATTACCGCCGCATTCCCGTTGGGCAGGTGGTGAACTACGGTCTATCCAAGGGTGGCGGTGGCGTGGACGTGCAGGTTTTTATCGACGCGCCCAATGACGCCTACGTCAACCCCAGCACGCGCTTCTGGAATGCAAGCGGCGTGGATTTCAGCGTGGACTCGCGTGGCCTGCAAATGCGGTCGCAATCCCTGGTGTCGGTGTTCATCGGCGGCGTGGCCTTTGATACCTTGGACCAGGACGGCCCCCAAGCTGCCGCTGACGGCGCAACCTACACCATTTTTCCCAATGAAGCGGCCGCCCGTGCCCAGCCAGATGGCGTGCCGCTGCGTATTCGCATGCGTTTTGATCAGTCGGTGCGCGGCTTGGCGGTCGGCGCGCCCATTGACGCCTACGGGGTGCTCATCGGGCAGGTCGATGCGATCAACCTGGATTTCGACGACGCCACCAAACAGTTCTTTGCGGAAGTTTCCGCCACGGTGTATCCCGAACGCCTGGGCGGACAGACATTCCGACGTATCAGGGAATTCTCGGGCGCCGACACCGCCCACCCCAGCGGCAGATTGCTGACGGCGATGGTGGCGCGCGGTACGCGGGCGCAGTTGCGTATCGGCAATCTGTTGACGGGACAACTCTATGTGGCGCTGGCCGAGTTTCCCGATGCGCCGCCGGTGACATTCAAGATGGAAGACCGGCCGTTCATTCCCACGGTGCCCAACAACCTGGATCAGTTGCAGCAGCAGTTGAACAGCATTCTGACGAAGGTGGACAAGGTGCCGTTTGATGCCATCGGCACGGAGTTGGCGGGTGCGCTGCGTGGCGCGTCCCGTCTGGTCAAGCGGCTGGATACGCAGTTGGCTCCCGAGGCGCAGGCAATGCTGCGCCAAGCCAACCGGTCGTGGGTCGTCTTGAGCGCACTGCTGACGCCGGATTCGGGGTTGCCGTTAAGCACTGAAACCGCACTGCGTGAGCTGGGCCGCGCGGCCCGCTCGTTGCGGGAATTGTCCGATTATCTTCAAACAAACCCGGACGCGCTTTTACGGGGCAGGGCGCCGGATGCGGCGCCGCGGCGGTAGGCGCCGGATGTCTTCCTGACCGGATGCCATTCACGGCGGATGGGGTTGGGCATGCCACTTGCTGGGTATTGCGCACGCACGGTCGTCGCGGTGCGGCGTCAGTGCGGTATCCAGGGGGGACATCGAATGGACCATAGTGAAATGATGGCGCGCATGATTTCTCAGCCCGTAGCGCCGGACCAGTTGGATGGTTGGGATGGCGTGTTGTCGGCGTATGCGGATTGCCTGTTGCAGGTGCAAGGCAAACTGACGGATGCGGATGTGGACCGATTCCTGGACGTTGGCGCCTTGGTTTTTCGCTCGTGCTGCCAAGACGAGGCGCGACAGCGTTGGACGGCCGAGGAAATGGCGACCTTTCAACGCAAGCCCGGCTGAGGTGCGTGAACAGGGCGTTGACCCCGGCCCTCTGCGTTGGCTATCAACGCCGGGCTTCACCCCAAGCATCAGTCGCACGCCGCGCGCATCATCCAGAAACGGCTAATACAGGCACTGGCTGAGCGCAAACTTGCGGCCAAACGCGTGGACCTCGTCGCCGTCTACCGACGCCGCCACATCCCAGTGGCCACCGCGTGTCACCAGGAATGACTGACCGAAGAGCGCATGCCGCATTGCGAAACGCCAGAAGGCCGATTCCGATCCGATCGGTTCCAGGTCATGCGGCCCGATCATCAGCCGAGTAGGGCGCGGGGTAGCGCCCAAAGACCACCGCAGGGCGATCGCCATGAAGGCGAATCGCGCGCT
>NZ_JBHFIZ010000004.1:0-75601 GCF_057334535.1 Achromobacter colocynthidis | reverse complement strand
CGCCCCCCCCCCCCCCCCCCGTTTCTTTTACCGTGCCGTCTTTGTCGGTGTGCCTATATATATAGTGGCGCGGATTAGAGCGTGCCGTCGCGGCGCGCTTCCAGCAGTTCCCAGCGGGCGAACTTCTCTTCTAGTTCGCTTTCCAGTTTGGCGAGTTCGCCGTTGATGCGATCCACTTCTGCTGGCGCTTCGCGGTAGAGGCTACCGTCCGCCAACTTGCCGGCCAGCTCGACCTGCTTCGCTTCGAGTGCGGCGATGGCATCGGGAAGACCTTCGAGTTCTCGCAAGTCCCACGCATTGATCTTGCTGGCCTTGGCCGGCTTGGCGCGGGCAACTTTGGCGCGTGCCGCGCCTTCGTCCACAGGCTTGGATGCTGCATCCTCGTCGGGCGACGTGGTGGCGGGAGCGGGACGCTGGGCGACCCATTCATCATATCCGCCGACATAATCGCGCCAGCGGCCGTTGCCTTCATACGCGATCGTCTGCGTGACGACGTTGTTCAGGAACGCGCGGTCGTGGCTGACAAGCAGCACCGTGCCGGCGTATTCCTGCAGCAGTTCTTCCAGAAGCTCCAGCGTTTCGATGTCGAGGTCGTTGGTGGGTTCGTCCAGCACCAGCACGTTTGCCGGACGGGCGAACAGGCGGGCCAGCAGCAGGCGCGCGCGTTCGCCGCCAGACAAGCTGCGCACGGGCGAGCCGGCGCGGGCCGGGGAGAACAGGAAGTCGCCCAGGTAGGTCATCACGTGCTTGCGTGTGCCGCCGATTTCAACCCATTCGCTGCCCGGGCTGATGATGTCCACCAGCGAGGCTTCTTCATCCAACTGCGCGCGCATCTGATCAAAATACGCGACCGCCACGTTGGTGCCGAGGCGGGTGGTGCCGGTATCGGGTTGCATCTCGCCCAGGATGAGCTTGAGCAGCGTGGTCTTGCCTGCGCCGTTGGGGCCGATGATGCCGATGCGGTCGCCGCGCAGGATGGTCGTGGTGTAGTCGTCCACCACGGTCTTGTCGCCAAACGTCTTGCCCACGTGTTCAAGCTCGGCTACCAGCTTGCCCGAGCGTTGACCTTCGGCCAGCGCCAAAGAGACGTCGCCGATGCGCTCACGGCGTTCGGCGCGCTGGACCCGCAGGCTTTCCAAGCGGCGCACGCGGCCTTCATTTCGGGTGCGGCGGGCTTCGACGCCCTTGCGAATCCACACCTCTTCTTGCGCCAGCAGCTTGTCAAAGCGGGCCTGCTCCAGGCGTTCCGATTCCAGCCATTGGGCTTTGCGTTCTTGCCATTGCGAAAAGTTGCCCGGGAAGCTCAGCAGGCGGCCGCGGTCGAGTTCGACGATGCGGGTGGTGACTGCGTCCAGGAATCGGCGGTCGTGGGTGATGATCACTGCCGCGCCACGCCAACTGCGCAGCATCTCTTCCAGCCACGCAATGCCTTCGAAGTCGAGATGGTTGGTGGGCTCGTCCAGCAGCAGCAGATCGGGCTCTTCGACCAGCGCGCGCGCCAGGGCCACGCGCTTGCGCGTGCCGCCCGACAACCCTGCTATTTGCACGTCCGCCGGCAGGCCCAGCTTTTCCAGCATCGCGCGCACGCGCGACGGGCGCTGCCAATCTTCGTGGTCGTCTTCCACGTTGCAGACGACGTCGTACACAGTGGCGTTTTCATCCAGTTCCGGTTCTTGTTCGACCGTGGCCACGCGCAGCCCCGAGCTGCGGGCGATGTCGCCATCGTCGGGGACGGTGCGGCCGTCAAGCAGCCTCAGCAGCGACGACTTGCCGGCGCCGTTGCGGCCGATGAGGCCAATGCGCTCGCCGGCCTGGATGGCGAAATCGGCGTGATCCAGCAACGGGTGGTGCCCATAGGCGAGCTGGATGTCGGTAAGGGTGATGAGGGTAGCGAGGGCCATGTAGTCTGTCTTTTCTGCGGCGTACAAGTGGATCAGGGCGTATTGTCGCAGGAACGTCGGCAGCTCGTTGGGCGGGCGCCGAGCGGTTCTTGGGGACAGTGCCGCGACCTGTAATAGAATACGAACCGCAAGGCGGGTCGGGCGATCGCGGTGGATGCGAATCCATCGAGGAAGGTCCGGACTCCATAGGGCAGGGTAACGGCTAACGGCCGTCCGGCCGCGTCTTCGGGCGCGGTTGAGGAATAGGGCCACAGAGACGAGACTGGGAAGCGGGCGCGCATTGCGCGCACCGATACGGCTATCTCCGTATTGCGCGGTTCGGCAACGAACCGCGGCGTCGCAGGGTGAAACGCGGCAACCTCTACCCGGAGCAACATCAAATAGGCATGCGTGCGGCCCTCGGGCTGCGAAGGGCGGCTCCGTCCAAGCATGCGGGTAGGTGGCTAGAGCGGCTCAGCAATGATCCGCGCAGAGGAATGATCGTCCGCCAGGGAAACCTGGTGTACAGAATCCGGCCTATAGACCCGTCTTGCATCGAATTTCTCCTCCACGTGCGATCCGGGGCATCGAACCCGGGCCGCATGGCATGCGCCCGCCATTTTTTTTGGCGACCGCGGCATGCGATCGGTGGGAAGCCTTGCCAGCCGGGGCGGAGGGCGCGGCGTAAAACAATGCAAAGGCATCGTTAGCCGCTACTTCTTACTAAGGACTTTTAGAGTGTGTCGCAACCTCCTGATATATCAGGAGGTTTTTCTTTTTGTGGTTTTACATATTGGTCTAAGTCCTTGTTGTGATTGAAAAAATTGCAACCACGCGCTTGACCGCCCCATTGCCATACCGTAGAGTGGGAAATAGTAGGAAATTGTGCAATTAAGTGGGGTAAAAGTGGTGTTTCAGGGAAGCAGCGCGCTCACGCTGGATGCGAAGGGGCGGATCTCGATTCCGACCCGGCATCGTGACGCGCTGATGTCGCAGGCCGATGGCCGGCTGACCCTGACCCGCCACCCTGACGGCTGCTTGCTGGTGTACCCGCGGCCGGAGTGGGAAAAGAAGCGCGAGCAGATTGCCGCCTTTCCCATGACGGCTCGTGCGTTGCAGCGGCTGTTGCTGGGCAACGCTCAGGACGTGGAACTGGATGGCTCCGGCCGGGTCCTGATCGCTCCTGAACTGCGCAACGCTTCCGGTATGACGCGCGATGTGATGCTGCTCGGTCTGGGCGCGCACTTCGAGCTGTGGGACGCCGCTACTCTGGCCAGCCGCGAGGCGGAAGATTTGGCCAAGGGTATGCCGGATGTGTTGAACCAGTTTTCGTTCTGAAAAATTTTATGGAATTCGAACATCGGCCCGTTCTGCTGGAGCCGACGGTGGACGCACTATTGCTGCCTGATTTTGGCGGTAAAGGCGCGGCACGGTCGCCCTCCCAGATCGAGCCGGATACGGCTACGCGGGCGGAACGCGGCGTGTTTGTCGACGGCACATTCGGCCGCGGCGGGCATAGTCGCGAACTGCTTGGACGCTTGGGCAAGTCCGCGCGGCTGGTCGTGTTCGACAAGGACCCCGAGGCGATCGCGGTAGCCAATGCGTTGGCGGCAGCGGACCCGCGGGTCACGGTAGTACATGGTGGCTTTGCCACCATGGCGGAAGAATTGCAGCAGCTTGGCATCGACAAGGTCGATGGCGTGATGCTGGATCTGGGCGTTTCGTCGCCTCAGATCGATGACGCCGAGCGCGGCTTTTCGTTCATGCGAGACGGCCCGCTCGATATGCGGATGGACACCACTCGTGGTCCCACGGTGGCGGAATGGCTGGCGCAAGCCAGTGTGGATGAGATGCGGGAGGTCATAGCGGATTATGGCGAAGAACGGTTTGCTTTTCAGGTTGCAAAGGCGATTGCTGCTCGCCGCGCAACACGGCCGCTGTGCACCACGCTCGAGCTTGCCGAGTGCGTCGCCAGCGCCGTCCGCACGCGCGAAAAGGGGCAGCATCCGGCCACACGCACCTTTCAAGCTTTACGGATTTACATCAATCGGGAACTCGAAGAGCTCGCGCGCACCCTCGCGGCAGCTCTAGACCTGCTTGCTCCGGGGGGGAGGTTGGCGGTGATCAGCTTTCATTCGCTTGAAGACCGCATGGTCAAGCAGTGCATCGTGGCGGCGGCTCGGCCGGCGGCCGCGCATGCACGCCTGCCCCTGCGCGAAAGTGAAATGCCCCAACCCGTCCTACGGTCGCTGGGCCGTGTTCTGGCCGAAGACGATGAAGTCTCGGCCAATGCGCGCGCCCGGTCCGCAGTCTTGCGCGTTGCTGAACGTACGCAGACGCCGCTGCCTCCCGAGGGCGGCTTCGCATTTGTGAAGATCGGTTCGCTGCCCGGCAGCGATCTGGCTCCGCCGCCTCGCCGCGGCGGCAAAGGGGGGCGTCGCTGATGGGGCGTGTCAACCTGATCGTTGCGGCTTTACTGATGCTGTCGGCCATTTCCCTGGTCACCAGCCGGTATCAGTCGCGCCTGCTCTTTGTTGAGCTGGGACGTGATCAGGCACAGGCACGCGATCTGGAAACGAATTGGCGCCGGCTTCAATTGGAGCGCGCCGAACTCGCCCGCAATGCGCGGGTGGATGCCATCGCCCGTGATGGCCTGAAGATGATTTCCATCGTTCCGGACCGCACGCTGTATGTGAATCAAGCGCCCGCCGCTGCCGGAGGCGGGCAATGAAGCGCGTTCCCTTCTTCGATAACCCCGTATTGCGCGGGCAGTTGCCCACATGGCGCGCTCGGCTGGTGCTGATTCTGCTGTTCGGCGGGTTCGCGGTGCTGGCGGGGCGCGCCCTGTTCCTGCAGGGGTTGTCGACGGAGTTCCTGCAACAGCAGGGCGAACGCCGCTATGAACGCACTTTGACCCTTGCCGCCACGCGCGGCAAGATCCTGGACCGCAACGGCGCCGTGCTGGCGTCCAGCGTACCGGCGCGGGCCATCTGGGCCATTCCCGAAGATGCGAAGCAAGGCACGCCCGCGCAGATGGATGCGCTGGCGAAGCTGCTGGACACGCCCGTGGCCGACCTGCGCCGTCGCTTGGTGGACGAAGACAAGAACTTCGTCTATTTGAAGCGCCAGGTCTCGATGGACGTGGCGGACAAGATCAAGCATCTGAACATGCCCGGCGTGCACCAGCAGCCTGAAACCCGTCGCTACTACCCCGATGGCGACGTGATGGCCCATGTGGTCGGCTTCAACAACGTTGAAGATCAGGGCCAGGAAGGCGTCGAGCTCACGTTCAACCAGCAGTTGCAAGGCCGTCCGGGCAGCCGCCGCGTCATCAAGGACCGCTTGGGGCGCGTGATTGAAGACGTGCAGGCCGTGACCTTGCCGGTAGACGGCCGGGATCTGCGCCTGTCCATTGATACCCGACTGCAGTACCTGGTGTTCAAGGAATTGAAGGACGCCATGGACAAGCACCAGGCCAAGGGCGCCACGGCTGTGATCGTGGACGTGCATACCGGCGAGATCCTGGCGCTGGCAAGCGTGCCCACCTTCGATCCGAACAATCGCGAGACTTTCCACGGCGCAAAGCTGCGCAACCAAGCCATCACCGACACCTTCGAGCCCGGCTCGATCATGAAGCCGTTCACGGCGGCGTTGGCCTTGGACCTGGGCCGCATCACCACGTCCACGCTGTTCGAAACCGGCAATGGCCGCTTCAGCTACCAAGGCAGCACGATCAGCGACGTCAGCCGCAACGGCACGCTGGACGTGGCGGGCGTGTTGCGCAAGTCCAGCAACATTGGCATGACGATGATTTCCGAGAAGCTGGAATCCCGCGAGATGTGGGACCGCTTCACTGAATTGGGCCTGGGTCAGGCGCCTCAGGTGGGATTCCCCGGCGCCGCGCCGGGCCGTCTGCGTCCCTGGGACCGTTGGCGCCTGATTGAAAAGGCCACGATGGCCTATGGTTATGGCCTGTCTGTGTCGCTGTTGCAAGTGGCGCGCGCCTATACCGTTTTCGCCCGTGACGGCGACATGGTGTCGCTGACGCTGGTCAAGCGCGACAGCGACCCCACCAGCGTCAAGATCTACACGCCGAAAACCACCGCGATGGTACGCGCCATGCTGGAAGCCGCAGCCGGGCCTGAAGGCACGAAGGCCGCCCAGGTGCAGGGCTACCGCGTGGCGGGCAAGAGCGGAACCGCGCGCAAGATTGTTGACGGCAAATACAGCATGCAACGCTACCGGAGCTCATACGTGGGCTTTGCACCGGTGTCGGATCCGAAGATCGTCGTGGCCGTGTCCATCGACGAACCGACCGTTGGTGGCTATTACGGCGGCGCCATTGCCGCGCCCGTGTTCTCCCACCTGGTCGGGGGAAGCCTCAGATTGATGGGGGTGCGGCCGGACGCGCCCTTCGAATCCACGATTGTTGCTGGTCTCAAGGAGCCAGGCAGATGAGCGCCAACGGCTTCCTCTTTCCCCCAGTCGCCACGGTTGCCGAAACCGTGGCGTGGTTGCATGCGCACGTCTCGTTGACGGCGCATCTCAAGCTGGACTCGCGTGATATCGAGCCGGGCGACGTCTTTGTTGCCTGCCCCGGCCTGTCCAGCGACGGGCGTCTCTATATAGATAAGGCATTGGCGCTGGGTGCCAGCGCCGTGCTGTTCGAAGCACCTGCCAGCGACGCCATGCTGGCCGCCGCGGCCGGCACGCCGATGCTGCCGGTAAACGGTTTGCGCGCGCTGCTGGGCGAGCTGGCCGACACCTGGTACGGCCGTCCTTCCGCCGCGCTGGCGGTGGTGGCGGTAACGGGAACCAACGGCAAGACCTCGTCGGTGCAATGGATCGCGCATGCGCTGAGCCGCAACGACAAGCCTTGCGGCACCATCGGCACCTTGGGCGCCGTGCTGCCCGACGGCAGCACCTTGGGCGGTGACCTGACCACGCCCGATGTGCTGACCGTGCACCGCACACTGGCCGCGATGCGCGACGCCGGAGCGCAAGCTGTTGCCATGGAAGCCTCGTCGATCGGCATCGAACAAGGTCGGTTGGACGGCGTGCGCGTGGCCTTGGCCGCCTTCACGAACCTGACCCGCGACCATCTTGACTATCACGGCACGATGGAACGATACGAGGCCGCCAAGGCGCGCCTGTTCAAGTGGCCGGGCCTGACTGCCGCCGTCGTCAATGCCGACGACGAAGCCGGCCGCCGCCTGATCGCAGACTTGCCCGCGGGCATGGCCGCCATGGGCTACAGCCTGAGCGATTCGCCCGAGATTCCCGCCGCGATGCGTGCACGAGACCTCCAGGCTACCGCACAGGGCCAGATTTTTACGCTGGTTTCCCCGCATGGCGAGGCCCAGATCGTGACGCGCCTGCTGGGGGCGCATAACGTGTCGAACCTGTTGCTGGTGGCGGGCGTCCTGTACAAGCTGGGTCTGCCGTTCGCGCAGATCGCGCGTGAGCTGGCCGCGACGGATCCGGTTGACGGCCGTCTGCAAACGGTGGAAACCGTGCCCGTCACTACCCAGGCTTCCGCTGGCCGGGGAACATTGGTGGTGGTGGATTACGCACACACGCCGGATGCGCTGTCGCGTGCGTTGACCGCGTTGCGCGCCGTGGCGGTTGCGCGATCGGGCCGCTTGATCTGCCTGTTCGGGTGCGGCGGCGAACGTGACCCCGGCAAGCGCCCTGAGATGGGCCGCATCGCAGCGGAACTGGCCGACCACGTCGTGGTGTCCAGCGACAACCCACGTACCGAATCGCCTGAGGCCATTGTCGAACAGATTCTGGCCGGCATTCCCGAAGCCGCGCATGCCGAGGTTCAAGTCGACCGCGCGCGCGCCATCATGCAGACCATCTGGTCGGCGTCGCCCGAAGACGTGGTGCTGCTGGCGGGCAAGGGGCACGAAACCTATCAAGACATCGCGGGTGAAAAGCTGCCCTTCGATGACCGCGAGTGGGCGCGCCTGGCGCTGCTGCTGCCGCAGGTCAAAGGCGTGTCGACGGACACGCGGCGCATTGGTTCGGGCGAATTGTTCGTGGCGCTGGTCGGTGAGAACTTCGACGCGCACAACTATCTGGACCAAGCCGAAGGCCGTGGCGCGTGCGCGGCGGTTGTGGCGCATGCCGTGCCTGATGCCAAGCTGCCGCAACTGGTGCTGGGCGATACCCGCATTGCGCTGATGCGCATCGGCGCGGCCTGGCGCGCGCAGTTCACCTTGCCCGTGGTGGCGGTGACCGGCAGCAACGGCAAGACGACCACCAAGGAAATGATCTCGGCCATGCTGGCCGAATGGCAAGGCGAGTCGGGCCGCTTGGCCACCGCCGGCAATCTGAACAACGACATCGGCGTGCCGCTGACCCTGCTGCGTTTGCGCGCCGAACACCGCGCCGCAGTATTCGAGCTGGGCATGAACCATCCGGGCGAAATCGCCCAGTTGGCCGCCATGGCGGCGCCCACGGTTGCGCTGGTGACCAACGCGCAACGCGAGCATCAGGAATTCATGCACACCGTGGAAGCGGTGGCGCACGAGAACGGCGCGGCCATCGCGGCGCTGCCGGACGATGGCGTTGCCGTGTACCCCGGCGACGAGCCGTATTCGGAAATCTGGGATGCGCTGGCCGAACCGCGCCGCGTGCTGCGCTTTGGCTTGCAGCCGGGGCTGGACGTCTACGCCGAACACATTCTGGCCGACGTCGGCTCAACCCGCTGCCGCGTCGTGACGCCGGTGGGAGTGACGGATCTGGTTCTGCCGGTGCCCGGCCTGCATAACCTGCGCAATGCGCTGGCCGCCATCGCCAGCGCCATCGCGGCGGGCGTGCCGCTGGACAGCGCCGTGCGTGCGCTGGCTGGTTTCGCCCCGGTGGCGGGACGCATGCAGCACAAGCAAATGAGCGACGGAACGCTGCTCATCGACGACACCTACAATGCCAACCCCGATTCGGTTCGCGTTGCCATCGATGTGCTGGCGCGTATCGGCGGCACACGTGTCCTGGTGTTGGGCGACATGGGCGAGATCGGGGACAACGGCCCTGCCTTGCATGCCGAGGTGGGCAACTATGCGCGCGAGCAAGGGCTTGACGCGCTGATCACGCTAGGCGAAGCCAGCCGGGCGGCCGCGGCCGCCTACGGTCCTGGCGCGCACGCCTGCGTATCGGTAGACGAAGTGGTGGCCGCCTTGCGCGGCTTGCGCCCGTCCAGCGTATTGATAAAGGGATCGCGCTTTATGCGCATGGAGCGGGTAGTGAAGGCTTTTTCCACGAACGACGAACAGACGGCCAAGGCGCAAGGAGAGCAGCATGCTGCTTGAACTGGCCCGTCTGCTTTCTGATGATGTGCGCGCCCTGGGCGTGTTCGAATACATCACCTTGCGCGCCGTGCTGGCGTGCGCGACGGCGTTGCTGATCGGCCTGGTGGCGGGTCCGCGTGTGATTCGCAAGTTGACCGAAATGAAGATCGGCCAGGCCGTGCGCGCCTATGGCCCGGAAACGCATCTGGTCAAGACTGGCACCCCCACGATGGGCGGCGTGCTGATCCTGATTTCCATCGCCATCAGCACCTTGCTGTGGGCCGACTGGACCAACCGCTTTGTGTGGGTGGTGCTGCTGGTCACGTTCGGCTTCGGCTGGATCGGCTGGATGGACGATTACCGCAAAGTGGTCTATCGCGACCCCGAAGGCATGCCCGCGCGGCAGAAATTCTTTTGGCAGGCCACTATCGGCATGATCGCCGCGGTGTACTTGGCGTTTGCCGTATCGGCGCCCGCCAACACCGATCTTTGGCCGCTGTTCAAGGCCTGGGTGGGAAGCGGCTTCACGATGTCGCTGCCGACGCGCGCCGACCTGATCGTGCCGTTCTTCAAGTCGGTGAGCTATCCGCTGGGCGTGCTGGGATTCGTGGCGCTGACGTGGGCCGTGATTGTCGGCACCAGCAATGCCGTGAACCTGACCGACGGCCTGGACGGCCTGGCCATCATGCCCACCGTGATGGTGGGCAGCGCGTTGGGCATCTTCGCCTACGTGGTTGGTCGCGTGGACTATTCGAAGTACCTGTTGTTTCCGTATATTCCCGGCGCGTCCGAACTCATGGTGCTGTGCGCGGCGATAGGGGGCGCGGGACTCGCGTTTTTATGGTTCAACGCGTATCCGGCCCAGGTGTTCATGGGCGACGTGGGCGCGCTTGCGCTGGGCGGCGCGCTGGGCACCATCGCCGTCATCGTGCGCCAGGAAATCGTGCTGTTCATCATGGGCGGTGTGTTCGTGGTGGAGACGCTCTCGGTGATGATCCAGGTGACTTGGTTCAAGTACACCAAGCGACGTTATGGAACAGGTAGACGCATATTCCGCATGGCCCCGTTGCATCATCACTTTGAAGTGGGCGGCTGGAAGGAAACCCAGGTGGTCGTGCGTTTCTGGATCATCAGCATGATGCTGGTGCTGATTGGCCTCTCAACCCTGAAGTTGCGATGAATACGATGGAAACCTCCCGCGCTGACGCGCCGCTTGTCCTGATCCTCGGATTGGGCGAGACGGGTGTCGCCGCCGCACGCTGGTGCGCCCGCCTGGGCGCCCGCTTGCGCGTGGCCGACACGCGCGCTGAACCGGGTGGGCTGGCCGCGCTGCGCGACGCGCTGGCGCAAAGCGAAGTGGAATACCGTCTGGGCTGCGATGCGTCGTTCGACGTGGCGCTGCTGGACGGCGTGACGCAGGTGGTGCTGAGCCCCGGCCTGGCACCCAAGCAAGCGCCTGCCGCCGATTTGCTGCGCGAGGCCGAGGCCCGTGGCATCGAAGTGGTGGGCGAGATCGAATTGTTTGCTCGCGCGCTGGCCGATCTGGCCGAAACGCGCGAATACCGTCCGCGCCTGCTGACGGTCACGGGCACCAACGGCAAGACGACCGTTACCGCGTTGACGCGCGACCTGATCGACGCCAGCGGCCTGTCGGTCGTGGCGGCCGGCAACATCAGCCCGGCTGCATTGACGGCGCTGATGGAAGCTCTGGACAACGACGCGCTGCCGCAGGTGTGGGTGCTGGAACTGTCCAGCTTCCAACTGGAAACGACGCGCTCGTTGATGGCTGACGCGGCCATCGTGCTGAACGTGACCCAAGACCATCTGGACTGGCATGGCGGCATGGACGCCTACGCGGCGGCCAAGGCGCGCATCTTGACGATGGCGCGCATCGCTATCGTCAACCGCGACGATCCGCTCACGGTGGGCATGGTCAAGACCGTGAACGCCTTGAATGTGCGCAGCTTCGGCCGCGACATGCCCGAGCTGGTCGGCGACATGGGACTGGAATTGGGCCAGGGCGTGGCTTGGCTGGTGGCATGCGAACCCATCGATTTCGACGAACCCGCGCCGCCCACGCGCCGCAAGAAAGATGCACCCGAACCGGTGCGCGCCAATGGCCGCATGAGCCGCCTGATGCCCGTGGATGCGTTGCGCATCCGTGGCATCCATAACGCCCTGAACGCCTTGGCCGCCCTGCAGTTGGCGCGTTGCCTGGATCTGGGTTGGGGCGCCATGTTGCGCACGCTGCGCGAATACGCCGGCGAGCCACACCGCGCGGCGTTTGTGCGCCAGATTGGCGGTGTCGACTACATCAATGACAGCAAGGGCACCAATGTGGGCGCCACGGTGGCCGCGCTGGAAGGCCTGGGCCAGCCCGTGGTGCTGATCGCGGGCGGGCAAGGCAAGGGCCAGGATTTCTCGCCGCTTATTCCCGTGGTGTCGCGCCATGCGCGCGCCGTCATGCTGATCGGCGTGGACGCGCCCGAGATCGCGCGTGTGCTGGCGCCCACTGGCGTCAACTGCATCACCGTTGAATCGCTGCATGCCGCCGTGCGTGGTGCGGCCGATCTGGCGCAACCCGGTGACGCCGTGCTTCTGTCGCCGGCCTGCGCCAGCCTGGACATGTTCCGCAACTATCCGCATCGTGGCCAAGTGTTCGTGGAAGAGGTCGAAGACCTGGCCCGCGACCGGGGAGAGGTGGCATGAGCCTGATCGCCGATCTCACCGCCAGCGTCAACGCCGTACGGCCAGGCCGTACCAAGATGCGCAACTTCGATCTGCCGCTGGTCATCGCGGCATCGACGCTGTTGCTGCTGGGCTTGCTGATGGTGTATTCGGCGTCGATCGCGCTGGCCGATGGCCCGCGCTACGCCTCTTACGGGCGCTATTACTTCGTGATCCGCCATGGTCTGTTCGTCAGCGCCGGCCTGCTGGCGGGCGCGGTGGTGCTGGCCATTCCGATCCGCGTCTGGCAGCGCATGGCGGTGCCGCTGTTCATGGTGGCGATAGTCTTGCTGGTGGCGGTGTTGATTCCCGGCATCGGCCGCGAAGTCAATGGCGCCCACCGCTGGATTCCGCTGGGTCCGCTGAACTTCCAGCCTTCCGAATTGATGAAGCTGGCGGCCTTGCTATACGCCGCCGATTACACCGTGCGCAAGCAAGAACACATGCAGGCGTTTGCCCGCGGCTTTCTGCCCATGGCGTTCGCGCTGGCCGGTGTGGGCATGCTGCTGCTGTTGGAGCCTGACCTGGGCGCCTTCATGGTGATTGTCGCCATCGCCATCGGCATCCTGTTCCTGGGCGGCATCAACGGCAAGTACTTCAGCAGCCTGCTGGGCGTGCTGGTCGGCACCTTCCTCACGCTGATCTGGCTGTCGCCCTGGCGCCGTGCGCGCTTGTTCGCGTACCTGGACCCCTGGAACGAAGACAACGCCTACGGCAGCGCCTATCAGTTGTCGCATTCACTGATTGCGCTGGGGCGTGGCGAATGGCTGGGCGTGGGCTTGGGCGCCAGCGTCGAGAAACTGCATTACCTGCCCGAAGCGCACACCGACTTCCTGATGGCGGTGGTAGGTGAGGAACTGGGGTTTGCCGGCGTCATGCTGGTGATCACGCTGTTTGCCATCATCATCTATCGCGGCTTTGATATCGGCCGCCAGGCCATCGCCATGGAACGCACGTTTGCGGGCCTGGTGGCGCATGGCGTGGCCATGTGGTTTGGCGTGCAGTCGTTCATCAACATGGGCGTGTGCCTGGGCCTGTTGCCAACGAAGGGGCTGACCCTGCCGCTGATGAGCTATGGCGGATCGGGCGTGGTGATGAACCTGTGCGCGCTGGCCATGTTGATCCGGGTAGATGTGGAAAACCGCGTGATGATGCGTGGGGGGCGAGTATGACCGCGGCCCGCACCATCCTGATCATGGCCGGCGGCACCGGCGGGCACATCATGCCGGGCTTGGTCGTGGCTGACGTGCTGCGCGAGCGCGGCTGGCGCGTGCTGTGGCTGGGCAACCCGGACAAGATGGAAGGCAAGCTTGTGCCGCCGCGCGGTATCGAACTGGTGCCGCTGCGCTTCCAGGGCGTGCGCGGCAAGGGAATGTCCGCGCTGTTGAAGCTGCCGTTCCTGCTGCTGCGCGCGTTCGCACAAGCGTGGTCGCGTCTGGCGGATGTGCGTCCGGACGTGGTGCTGGGCATGGGCGGCTATGTGGCGTTCCCGGGGGGCGTGATCGCGGCCCTGCGTGGCACGCCGCTGGTGGTGCACGAACAGAATGCCGTGGCCGGCACCGCGAACAAGTGCCTGGCCAAGATGTCGCGCCGCGTGCTCAGCGGCTTTCCGGGCGTGCTGCCCAAGGGTGAAGCGCTGGGTAATCCCGTGCGTGCCGACCTGTGCGCGCTGCCCGATCCGGCCGTTCGCTACGCCAGCCGTTCCGGTCCGTTGCGCCTGCTTGTCGTGGGTGGCAGCCTGGGCGCGCAGGCACTGAATACGGTGGTTCCGCAGGCGCTGGCCCGCCTGCTGCAAGATCGTCGCCCGATGGTTGTTCATCAGGCCGGCGAACAACACCTGCCCGCGTTGCAGCAGGCCTACGCCCAAGCGGGCGTACAGGCCGATTGCCGCGCGTTCATCGATGACATGGCGGGCGCCCTGGGCGATGCCGACCTGCTGATCTGCCGTGCGGGCGCCATGACGGTGTCTGAAGTGGCGGCAGCGGGTGTCGCCGCGCTGTTCGTGCCGTTGCCGCATGCCATCGATGATCACCAGACCGCCAACGCGCGCTTTTTGAGCGACGCACAGGCCGCTTGGTTGCAGCCGCAGGCCGCCATGACGCCCGAGTGGCTGGCGGACTGGCTGGCCCAGCGTACCCGACAAGAACTCGAGGCCGTCGCCGTCCGGGCCCGCGCACATGCGCAGCCGGAAGCCGCGGTCCATATCGCCGATGTCTGCGAACAAGCAGCGGGGCGTTCATCATGAAACACAGAATTCAACATATCCATTTTGTAGGCATCGGCGGCTCTGGCATGAGCGGCATTGCCGAAGTGCTGCTCAACCTGGGCTACACGATCAGCGGTTCCGACCTGAACGAGTCGGCGGTTACGCGCCGTCTGGCTGGCTTGGGCGTGAAGATCGCCATCGGCCACGTGGCCAGCAACGTCACCGGCGCGGCGGCCATCGTTACGTCCACCGCGGTGGCGGGCGATAACCCCGAAGTGATCGCCGCGCGTGCCGCGCGTATCCCCGTGGTGCCGCGCGCCATCATGCTGGCGGAACTGATGCGCCTGAAGCGTGGCATCGCGGTAGCCGGCACGCATGGCAAGACCACAACCACCAGCCTGGTGGCCAGCGTGCTTGCCGCTGGCGACCTGGACCCCACCTTCGTGATCGGCGGCCGCTTGAACTCGGCCGGCGCCAATGCGCGCCTGGGGCAGGGCGACTACATCGTGGTCGAGGCCGACGAGTCGGATGCGTCGTTCCTGAACCTGTTGCCGGTGATGGCCATCGTGACCAACATCGATGCCGACCACATGGATACCTACGGGCACGACGTCGCCCGCCTGAAAAGCGCCTTTATCGAATTCACGCAGCGCTTGCCGTTCTATGGCAGCGCGGTGCTGTGCTCGGATGACGCCAACGTGCGCGAGATCATGCCCTTCGTGTCGCGGCCGATCACGACTTATGGCCTGAACGAAGAGGCGCAGGTGCGAGCCTACGAAGTGCAGCCGTCTGGCACGCGCATGCGCTTCAACGTGCAGCGCACGCACCTCGACACGCTGCTGCCGCCCCTGCAAGTGGAATTGAACCTGCCCGGCCTGCACAACGTGCGCAACGCGCTGGCCGCGATTGCCGTTGCCACCGAGCTGGGTGTATCCGACGACGCCATCCGTGATTCGCTGGCCGCCTTCAAGGGCGTGGGCCGCCGTTTCACGCAGACGGGCGAATTCCCGGTGCCGGCCAGCCATGGCGGCGGCACCTTCACGGTGATCGACGACTACGGGCATCACCCCGTGGAGATGGCCGCCACGCTGGCCGCCGCGCGCGGCGCCTGGCCCGCTCGCCGCATTGTGCTGGCCTTCCAGCCGCACCGCTACACGCGCACCCGTGATTGCTTCGAAGATTTTGTGCGGGTGCTGGGCACCGCCGACGCTGTGCTGCTGACCGAGGTCTACGCCGCGGGCGAGCCGCCGCTGGTGGCCGCCGACGGCCGTGCGCTGTCGCGCGCACTGCGCGTGGCCGGCAAGGTTGAGCCGGTGTTCGTCGAGGACGTGACGGAGCTGCCGCAGGCCGTGGTCGACTTCGTGCGCAACGGCGACGTCGTCATCGTGATGGGAGCGGGTTCGATCAGCAAGGTCCCCGCCCAAGTAGGAGAGCTGGCATGAGCACGCAATTCGGCAAAGTGGGTGTGTTGTACGGCGGACGCTCCGCCGAGCGCGAGGTGTCGCTGATGTCCGGCAAGGGCGTGCAGCAGGCGCTGGCCAGCGCAGGCGTGGACGCGCACCTGTTCGACACGGGCGAACGCAGCCTGGCCGAATTGGCCGCTGAAGGCTACGACCGCGTCTTCATCGCGCTGCATGGCCGCTACGGCGAAGACGGCACGATTCAGGGCGCGTTGGAATTGCTGGGCATTCCGTACACCGGCAGCGGCCCGATGGCCTCCGCGCTGGCCATGGACAAGACCATGACCAAGCGCGTGTGGCTGCAAAACGGCCTGCCCACGCCCGAATTCGAAGTGTTGGACGCCGACACTGAACTGCGCCTGGTGCCTGACCGCCTGAGCCTGCCGCTGATCATCAAGCCGCCGCATGAAGGTTCCACCGTCGGGATCACCAAGGTTGTGGGCTATTCCGACATGAAGGAAGCCTATGCCGCGGCCGCGCGCTTTGACAGCGAAGTGCTGGCCGAACAGTTCATCACCGGCCGCGAGTTGACCGTGGCGGTGCTGGGCTCGGGCAAGGGCGCGCGCGCGCTGCCCGTGATAGAGATCGCCGCGCCTGGCGGCAACTACGACTACGAGCATAAGTATTTCTCGGACGACACCCAGTATTTCTGCCCCGCGACGCTGCCGGACGGCGTGGCTGAAGAAGTGGCCGAGATCGCCGTCAAGGCCTATGTGGCGCTGGGCTGCGAAGGCTGGGGCCGCGCCGACTTCATCCTCGACCGCAACAACCGGCCGTGGCTGCTTGAAATGAATACCTCGCCTGGCATGACCAGCCATTCGTTGGTGCCGATGGCCGCGAAGGCCGTGGGGATCAGCTATGCCGATCTGTGCGTGGCGATTTTGTCCGAGGCCTCGTGCAAAGTGCACAGCGCCTCGCGTAACGCTTGACCTGGATAATCCGTGTGGAACGACGCTCGCACTACCAACCTGATCGCCAACACGCTAGCCGTGCTGGCGGTTTGCGCCATGCTCATCGCGGGCGTGGTCTGGGTAGCGCAACGCCCGTTCTTCACGTTGACGGCCATCGAGCTGGAATCGATGCCGGACACCGAATTGCACTACGTGTCGCCGCAAGCGGTGCGCTCGGCTATCGCGGGCCGCTTCAAGGGCAACTTCTTCACGGTGGACCTGGACGACGCGCGCGAGATCTTCGAATCGGTGCCGTGGGTACGCCATGCCACGGTGCGCCGCATCTGGCCCAATGTGCTGCGCGTGCGGATCGAGGAACAGCAACCGCTGGCGCTGTGGAACGAAAACCAGATGATCAACACCTGGGGCGAAGCGTTCACGGCGAACACGGGCGAGGTGGACGACGAAACCGTGCTGCCGCAGTTCTCCGGGCCCGAGGGCACGGAGCCGCTGGTGGTGCAGCGCTATGCCGAGCTGGCGCGCTGGTTCGCGCCGCTGGACATGCATGTCAAACAGTTGGAGCTGAGCCCGCGCTATGCCTGGCGGGTGGTGCTGTCCAACGGCATGCTGCTGGACTTGGGCCGCGATCCGGGCGCCGATGCGCCCGACCCGCACGGCCTGCCCGGCGCCTTGCCGTTCGCGGCACGTATTCAACGCTTTGTGCAGGCGTGGCCCACCGTGTCGGGGCGCCTGGAAGGGCGCACCATCACGCAGGCCGCCCTGCGCTATCCGAATGGTTTCGCCCTGGCGCTGGCTCCGTTGCCCGCGTCGGAAACCAAATCCAAATCCACACCGAAACCTCCCAAGAAACGCTAACGCCATGACCCGTGACATCAAGGACCTTATCGTCGCCCTCGATATCGGCACCAGCAAGGTGGTGGCTGTGGTGGCTGAAATTTTGCCCGAAGGGCGATTCGAAGTGCTCGGCCTGGGCCAGCACGAATCGCGCGGCATGCGCAAGGGCGTGGTCGTCAATATCGAGACCACTGTGAATTCCATTCAGCGCGCGCTTGAAGAAGCCGAGCTGATGGCAGATTGCAAGATTCGCGACGTCTACACCGGCATTGCCGGCAGCCATATCCGCAGCTTCAATTCCAGCGGCATGGTCGCTGTGAAAGACAAAGAAGTCACCGCCACCGACGTTGCCCGCGTCATCGAGACCGCCAAGGCGGTGAACATCCCGACCGACCAGCAGGTGCTGCATGTGCTGACGCAGGAGTTCATCGTCGACGGCCAGGAAGACATCCGCGAGCCGATCGGCATGAGCGGCCTGCGCCTGGAAGTGCGCGTGCACATCGTGACGGGCGCGGTCAGCGCCGCGCAGAACATCGTCAAGTGCGTGCGCCGCTGCGGCCTGGAAGTGCAGGACCTGATCCTGCAACCGCTGGCCTCCAGCCTGGCCGTGCTGACGGCCGATGAAAAAGAACTGGGCGTGGTGCTGGTGGATATCGGCGGCGGCACGACCGACGTCGCCATCTTCACCGGCGGCGCTATTCGCCACACGGCGGTGTTGCCGATTGCCGGCGACCAGATCACCAACGACATCGCGGCCATGCTGCGCACGCCGACGCCGGACGCCGAAGAAATCAAGCTGCGCTACGGCGTGGCCAAGCAGGTGCTGGCCAGCCCGGACGAATCCGTGGAAGTGCCGGGCCTGGGTGATCGCGGTCCGCGCCAGGTCAAGCGCCAGGCGTTGGGCGCCGTGATCGAGCCGCGTGTCGAAGAACTGTTCACGCTGGTGCAGCAGGTGGTGCGCGATTCCGGCTACGAAGATCTGCTGGCGTCAGGCGTAGTGCTGACCGGCGGTTCCGCGCAGTTGCCCGGCATGATCGAGCTGGCCGAGGACGTGTTCCTGAAGCCGGTTCGCGTGGCGGTACCTGAATACGAAGGAAGCTTGGCCGACGTGATGCGCAACCCGCGCTTCTCGACGGTGATGGGCTTGTTGCAGGAAGCTCGGATGCAGCGGGTGCGCGGTCGCAAGGTCGCCGCTCAGACAGGCAATTTCAAGAGCCTGCTTGCGCGCATGAAGGAATGGTTCATGAATTAAAGAGGAAGGGGCAGGTTGGGGCCTGCTCCTTGGCACGCATCGCGGCGGTATTGCGGGGCGGGCCAGAACGGGGAGGCGTCTCAAACCCGTGGCGGGCCATAGCAGTCGGCATCGGCTTTGAGGCGATTCACAAAATATAGGTTGTTGGGGAATTTTTGTGATTTGCAAAATCGGACTTGTGAGGGAGTCATCATGATGAACTTTGAGATGCTTGAGAACAACACCAAAGGGACCGTAATCAAGGTCGTTGGTGTGGGCGGTGCGGGCGGCAATGCCGTCGCGCACATGATTCGCAGCGGCGTGCACGGCGTGGATTTCATCTGCGCCAACACCGATGCGCAAGCACTGGCGGCAACCAATGCCCCGGTGCAAATTCGTCTGGGCCGTACCGGCCTGGGTGCGGGCGCCAAGCCCGAGCAAGGACGTGCGTCGGCTGAAACCGCGCGCGAGGAGATCCGTGCTGCGCTGAACGGCGCTCACATGGTCTTCATCACCGCCGGTATGGGCGGTGGCACCGGCACCGGCGCGGGTCCGGTCGTGGCCGAAGTGGCAAAGGAACTGGGCATCCTGACCGTTGGCGTGGTCACCAAGCCTTTCACGTTTGAAGGCAACAAGCGCCTGAAGATGGCCGAGGACGGCATTGCCGAACTGGCCAAGCACGTGCATTCGCTCATCGTGGTGCTCAACGAGAACCTCTATGAATTGATGGACGAGGACGCGACGCAGGAAGACTGCTTCCGTTCGGCCGACGATATCCTGCACAACGCTTGCGCCGGTATCGCCGAAATCATCAACGTCGAAGGTAACGTCAACGTCGACTTCGAAGACGTCAAGACGATCATGGGCGAGCAGGGCCAGGCCATGATGGGCACGGCATCGGCATCGGGCGCAGACCGCGCGCGTGTCGCCGCCGAGCACGCCATTGCTTGCCCGCTGCTGGAAGGCGTGGACTTGAACGGCGCGCGTGGCGTGCTGGTCAACATCACCGCAAGCCGCACGCTGAAGATGCGCGAAACGCGCGAAATCATGGAAACGATCCGCAGCTACGCTTCGGACGACGCGACCGTGATCTTCGGTACCGCCTACGACGAGTCCATGGGTGAAAACCTGCGCGTGACCGTGGTTGCAACCGGCCTGGGCCGTGCGCAGTCGCGTCCGCAATTGGTGCAAAACACCGCTGAGGTGCTGCGCACCGGTACCGACAACATGCCCATGGGCACGATGCCGGCCGGTCAAGGCGGCGATTACCGCAATCTGGACATGCCGTCTGTCATGCGCAATCCGCGCAGCCAGGCGTCGGCTCAAGTGCGTGCTCTGGAAAGCTCGGGAATGGATCATTTCGACATCCCGGCGTTCTTGCGCAAGCAGGCAGATTGAACGAAAGAGCCGATCACAGGCTCTAATCGCACTCCCTCATCTCCGGCTCGCTTGTCCCCGCGGGCGAGCCGGAGGCGGAGCGGTCCGTGTTTCCCTTGCACGGTTCTTTTAAGGGACGGAAGTATCGGTCGATCCGGGTTGCTTGATGGCGCCAAGGATCGGACAGCGTTACAATACGTCAGTTACGCCGGCAATCTGTACTCTACGTGCCGGCTTCCTGGCTCTAATACCCAAGCACCATGTTCCGACAGCGCAGCATTCAGAATCTAGTCCGCACGACAGGCGTCGGCGTCCACTCCGGACGGCGGGTAGAACTCACTCTGCGTCCGGCACAGCCCAATACGGGCATTGTTTTCCACCGCGTGGACCTGCCTGAAGTCGTGGACCTGCCTGCTCAGGCCACTGGCGTGGGCGATACGCGCATGGCGTCGGTCCTGCAACAGGGCAACGTCCGCGTTTCCACGGTAGAGCACCTGATGTCGGCATTGGCCGGCCTGGGTATCGACAACCTGCATATCGACCTCACTGCCGAAGAAGTCCCCATCATGGACGGCAGTGCGGCAACCTTTGTTTATCTGTTGCGCTCGGCGGGCATCGTCGAGCAGAACGCGCCCAAGCAGTTCATCCGCGTGAAGAAAACCGTGGAAGTGCGCGAGGGCGAGGGCCGCAACGAGAAATGGGCCCGGCTGGAACCCCACGAGGGCTACGCGCTGGCCTTCTCGATTGACTTCCGCCACCCCGCCATTGATTCCACCGCCAATTTCGCCGAGATTGATTTCGCGACGCACTCGTATGTGCGCGAAATCGCCCGCGCGCGCACCTTCGGGTTCGTGAATGAAGTGGAAGCGCTGCGCTCGATGGGCCTGGCCCGTGGCGGCAGCCTGGACAACGCCATCGTCATGGACGAATACCGGGTGCTGAACAGCGACGGGCTGCGCTACGACGACGAATTCGTGAAGCACAAGATCCTGGACGCCATCGGCGACCTGTATCTACTGGGCAAACCGCTGGTGGCGCGCTATGTGGCGTGCAAGTCGGGTCACAGCCTGAACAACCAATTGGCCCGTGCGCTGCTTGCTCAGCAAGACGCCTGGGAAATGGTCACCTACGAATCGCAGGCAGAAGCGCCGCAGGCCTTCCGCCACGAGTGGAAACTGGCATAACGCCAGGTTCCTGATCGGGTCTGAACCGGGGGAGTGTCCCCGGTATTCACATCAGGTCCCTGCTTAAGGATGGCGCTGGCTCCATCCGTTAGCGAAAAAATCCCCATCCGGTTGCAAACCATCGGATCTAAACCCCCGAGAACTTGGTTTCGCTTCGTTTCCAGGCGCCCGTGGCGCCGGACAGGGCCGGATGGCTTCAGCTACTCTTGTGATGCCTCAAGAGCTTGGCGACCGCGTCGGCCAATGGGCCTGGACGTAGTTTTTCGTGCAGCGTCTCGAACGCGCCCAGGGCCTTGTCGCCCAGGGGTTGCGCCTCTTTGGGAGGGCGCGCCTGACGGGCGCCGGGCTTCGGTAACCCCGCTTGTACCTTGACGGCAATTTCGTTAAGGTTCCAGCCTTGATCGGCCAGGGCGCGCGCCACGCGCGGCGCCAATTGCCGCATCTTGGCTGCATGCGCGGCGCTGGGCACCACCAGATGCAGGCACTGGTTTTCCAGCTTGCCGACCTGGCAGACAGCACCTAGCGGGGCGGGCAGAACCGCCGCCACCGCATACTGAATTTGCAAGTGCTTGCGGGCAGTCGCCAACACACCGGCGCCCCGCATGTCATGACCCAGCCATCCCAGGGCGGTATTTTCTTTCCGCCGGCTGGAACCGGAACGTTGACGGTATGAAGAGGGTCTATTCATCCCGGCTCTATAGAATTAGGAAGCAATCTTGAAAATCGTGATTATGCACGCCCGTGACGGGCGGGACGGGCATTTCACCCTGGGCGGTGCGCGGCTGGCGTTGTTGCTTGGGGCGGCGCTGATGACGGCGGCCATCTTTGGCGCCGCCATTCAGCGATACCTTACTCCCATCCTGCCGGCCGTACACGCCGTGGGTTGGCCGTTGGCGCAGCAGCCCGGCCGTGACACCGATTTCTTGCGGGGAAACATGAACCTGCTGGCCGCCAAGGTGGGGGCACTGCAGGCCAAGCTGGTCAGCATCGACGGCCTGGGCCAGCGCGTGGCCAAGGTGGCGGGTGTGGCGTACACCGACCCCGAATTGGCCAAGCAATTGGCCGTGGCGCAGCCCGAGGCGATGACGCAGCCTGAAGCCACCCACGTCATGGACGACCTGTTTACCGACCACCCGCCACCCAGCGCGGCATCGGCCGAGGCGCTGGGGCGCCAACTGGACGAAATCCAGGCGCGCCTGGCGCAGCAGTCCGACAATCTGAAGCTGCTTGATGCTGCCCTGACCAAGCGGTCCGCGGATCAGGCGCGCATGCCGACCGCCATGCCGATCACGGATTACCCGTATCTGAGTTCGTCCTACGGCTGGCGCCGCAACCCGGTCACGGGGCGCACCGCCATGCATGAAGGGCTGGATTTCGCGGCCCCGTCCGGCACGCCGATCCTTGCCGCCTCCGGCGGCGTCGTGCTCGAAGCCAAGTATTTGCCTGGCTTTGGCAACATGGTCGAGATCGACCACGGCGATGGCCTGATCACCCGCTACGCCCACGCTTCGTCCTTGATGGTGAAGCAGGGCGAGCTTGTAGAGCGCGGCCAGCAAGTGGCCCGCGTAGGCAGTTCGGGCCGTTCGACCGGACCCCATCTGCACTTTGAAGTCCGCCTTGCCGGGCAACCGCTCGACCCTCGATTGTTCCTGGGAACGCCACAGAATGCGCCGCCAGCCGTGGCGCAAGCCGCAGGGACTGAACCTGTGGTGCGCTGACCGGTCAAACCGCACAACATAAGTACTCTGGCAATAGGTCCAGGCTATTACGCGCCAGGTGCGTTAAACTGGTTCGTTTCCCAGCGGACCCCCGCTCAACCAATAACATCAAAGTCACGGGAAGCGCTGCCCTTGCCTTTTGCAGGCGCGGCGTGGCTCGTGCGGCCGACATACGCATGGTTTCTCTGCTCAAAAAACTCATAGGTAGCCGCAACGACCGGCTGCTTAAGCAGTATCGCAAGCTGGTAACCCAGATCAATGGGCTGGAGCCCAAGATTTCCGCGCTTTCCGATGCGGAGCTGGCGGCCAAGACTGACGAATTTCGATCTCGATACGCGCAGGGCACGTCGCTGGACGACCTGCTGCCGGAAGCCTTCGCCGTTGTGCGCGAAGCGGGCAAGCGCGTGTTCGGGATGCGGCACTTCGACTCCCAGTTGTTGGGCGGCATCGCGCTGCACAACGGCAAGATTGCCGAAATGCGCACGGGGGAAGGCAAGACGCTGATGGCGACCTTGCCCGTTTACCTGAACGCTTGCGCCGGCAAGGGCGTGCACGTTGTTACGGTGAACGACTATCTGGCCCGCCGCGACGCGGAATGGATGGGGCGCCTGTACCACTTCCTGGGCATGACCACGGGCGTGGTGGTGCCGCAGCAGCCTAACGAAGAGAAGAAGGCAGCCTACGCCGCCGACATCACTTACGGCACCAATAACGAATTCGGTTTCGACTACCTGCGCGACAACATGGAATTCCGTGTTGAGGACCGCCGCCAGCGCGTGCTGTTCTACGCCATCGTCGACGAAGTGGACTCGATCCTGATCGACGAAGCTCGCACGCCGCTGATCATTTCCGGCCAGGCCGAAGATCACACCGAGCTCTACATCCGCATGAACGCGGTGCCGCCGCTGCTCAAGCGCATGGCCAGCGAACCCAAGCCGCAGGAGCCGGAACCCGAAGGCGACTACTGGGTCGACGAAAAGAGCCAGCAGGTTTACCTGTCGGAAGCCGGCCACGAAAATGCCGAGGCAATTCTGGCCCGCCTGGGCATCCTGCCGGAAGGCGAATCGCTGTACGACCCCCGCCACATTGCGCTGATGCACCACCTGATGGTGGCCTTGCGCGCCAATAACCTGTTCTTCCGCGACCAGCAATACGTGGTCCAGGATGGCGAGGTGGTGATCGTCGACGAATTCACGGGCCGCCTGATGGTGGGCCGCCGTTGGTCCGATGGCTTGCACCAAGCCGTCGAAGCCAAGGAAGGCGTGAAGATCCAGCACGAAAACCAGACGCTGGCATCCATCACGTTCCAGAACTACTTCCGCATGTATGAAAAGCTGTCCGGCATGACCGGCACGGCCGATACGGAAGCGTACGAGTTCCAGGAAATCTACGGGCTTGAAACGGTCATCATCCCGACCAACAAGCCGATGATCCGCAAGGACCAGAACGATCAGGTCTTCAAGACCGATCCGGAAAAGTACAACGCGATCCTCGAAGACATCCGCGACTGCCACGAGCGTGGCCAGCCGGTGCTGGTGGGTACGACCAGCATTGAAAACTCCGAGCTGCTGTCGGGCCTCCTGAAAAAGGCCAAGCTGCCGCACGAAGTGCTGAACGCCAAGCAGCACGCCCGCGAAGCCGAGATCGTGGCCGAAGCCGGCAAGCCGGGTCACATCACGATCGCCACCAACATGGCCGGTCGTGGTACCGACATCGTGCTGGGTGGCAGCGTCGACAAGCAGGTTGACCTGATCCGCGCTGACGAATCGCTGTCGGAAGCTGAAAAGACCGCGCGCATCGAGAAGATCCGCGCCGAATGGAAGCCGCTGAACGAGCAGGTCAAGGCCGCGGGCGGCCTGCGCATCATCGGTACCGAGCGCCACGAATCGCGCCGTATCGACAACCAGCTGCGCGGCCGTGCCGGCCGTCAGGGTGACCCGGGTTCGTCCCGTTTCTACCTGTCGCTGGAAGATTCGCTGATGCGCATCTTCGCGGGCGACCGCGTGCGCGCCATCATGGAACGCCTGAAGCTGCCCGAGGGCGAGCCGATCGAGGCGGGCATGGTCACGCGCTCGATCGAAACCGCGCAACGCAAGGTGGAAGGCCGCAACTTCGACATCCGCAAGCAATTGCTGGAATACGACGACGTGGCCAACGACCAGCGCAAGGTGCTGTATTCGCAGCGCAACGACGTGCTGGAAGCCGCAAGCGTGGGCGACACGGTGAATAGCCTGCGCGACGCTGCCGTGGTGGAAATGTTCAACACCTATGTGCCGCCGGAATCGGTGGAAGAGCAATGGGACGTGCCGGGCCTGCAAAGGGCTCTGGAATCGGACTGGAACCTGCACCTTCCGCTGACCGAAATGTTGGACAAGGAAACCAGCCTGACCGACGAAGACCTGCGTGAGCGCGTGGTGAAGGCGGCTCGCGATGCCTACCAGGCCAAGGTTGACCAGGTTGGGGCCGAATCTTGGTCGCAGTTTGAACGTTCGATCATGTTGCAGTCGATCGACACGCATTGGCGCGAACACCTGTCGTCGCTGGATTACCTGCGCCAGGGCATCCATTTGCGCGGTTATGCGCAGAAGAATCCCAAGCAGGAATACAAGCGCGAAGCCTTCGAACTGTTCTCGGGCATGCTGGACCGCATTCGCGACGACGTGGTGCGCGTGTTGATGACGGTGCGTGTGCAGTCGTCGGAGCAAGTCGAACAGGCCGAAGCCGAAGCCGCGCAACCGCATGTGCAAAACGTGCAGTACCACCACTCCGATTACGACGAAGCGCTGGCCAAGACGGAATCGGAAGAGGGCGAGCAACCCGTGCGCAATGCCTTGCCCAAGGTCGGACGCAACGATCCGTGCCCGTGCGGCAGTGGCAAGAAGTACAAGCAGTGCCACGGCAAACTGGTCTGATCAGGGGATAACGCCATGCTGCATTCTGTCGGCCGCACCGAATTCGACCACGCCGTCGTGATGGTGCGCGACCGGCTGGATGCGTTGGCGCCGCATTTCGAGCGCCAGGGGTTTCACCTGAGCGACAAGGCGGTGCATAACCTGGGGTCGTGCAATCGCCTGATCGTGCTGGAAGGCACGTATGTCGAGCTGCTGGGATGGCCCACGGGCGCCCCGCCGGCCCGCAAGGAAATCGCTGATTCGCCGTTTGGGTTGGAAGCGCTGGTGTTCCGTACGTATGACGCCGACGCTACCTACGAACGCCTGAAGGCGGCCGGGTTTGCGGTGAACCCGGTACAGGAACTGACGCGCCCGGCGATGCTGGACGGTCAGGAAGTGCAGGCCCGATTCCACACCGTGCGCTTTGCCGAGCAGCCTTTGCCCGGCATCCGCATGTATTTCTGCCGTCATCTGACACCCGAGTGTGTCTGGTCGCCGGACCTGATGGCGCATCCCAATGGCGCACGCAGCCTGATGCGCATTGATGCACGCGCGGCCGATGCCCGGGCCGTGGCCGAGCGCCTGGCGCTGGTGGCGGACGTCACGGCTGAAGCTGTCGATGGCGGTTGGGACGTGCCCTTGGCCAACCTGCGCATTCACGTGCACACTGACCCGACAGCGTCAGCTCCCACGCTGTCCACGCTGACCCTGGAAAACCGCGACGGCGCCCACTACACCCTGGACACCGGGACACCAAAGCCCTAGACCCAGGACGTAGGATGGGTGGAGCGCGCGAATCTCGCCGCTAGCACTCCGACATAACAACGCGCGAAACCCATCAAGCAACGATTGAATTCTTGGCCGGATCAGCCATGACGCAATCGCTGCTTGATGGGTTTCGCGCGTTCAATACTGGTTTCCTGTTTAGAAATCCTTCGCGCTGCACCCATCCTACGATGGCAACGGTCCGTGGCCGTGGCAGCGGCATGGCGATGTTGCTCATCATCGGCCACGGCCATTCGTGATCGGGGCAAACCCTGCTTGCGTCGCAAAGTGTATGCACTTTAGTATGCACTTCATACCCGCTGATCATCCCCTCTCAAATCGACCAGCCATGACGCAGCCCCCCTCAGCGATTCGCCCCGCCGCCCGCACGTCTGCCGGGCAGGCCGAGCTGTATGGCGCGGTCAAGGCGATGGCGGTGCGGTTTGATTTCAAGCCGGGTGAGCGCATCAACGAAGTGGATCTGGCGCGGCGCTTGAATGTCAGCCGGACGCCGCTGCGCGAAGTGCTGAACCAATTGATGGTCGAGGGCTTCCTGACTCGTTCCGTGAACCGCGGCTTCATCGCCCGGTTGTTGGACGCCAAGCAGATCCACAGTTTGTACGAGTACCGGGCGGTGCTTGAGGCCGGCATCGTGCGTGCCGCCTGCGAGCGCGCCAGCGACGAGGAACTGGCCGAACTGCGCCAGTTCGTGGAGCGGTCTCGCGATGTGCCGGAAGACAGCGACGCCACACGGCTGTTGGAACTGGACGAAGCCTTTCACCTGCATCTGGCGCGCCTGTCTCGTAATGAAGAATTTGTGCGTGCGCTGGAAAGCGTGAATGCCCGCATTCATTTCGTGCGCTGGATCGACATGCAGCAGGGCCGACGCAGCCATACGCAGGGCGAGCATCTGCGTATCGTCCAGGCTTTGGAACAGCGCGATCTGGACGCCTTGTCCGCGCTGATCAGCGCACACATCGGACGCCGTCTGGACCAGATCACCGACGTGATCCGCACGGGGTTCTCAACGATTTACATGCGGGACCAGGCCGAACCCGCCACGGTAGCGCCGGCCAACACCACAACAGCAGGGGAAAAACAATGACTCACACGATGAAGCGGATTTTGGCGGGCCTATGCACGCTGGCAGCCGCGGGGGGCGCTTTTGTCGCCGCGCCCGCCGCCGCCGAGGAACGGCCGTTGGTGCTGGTAGTGCCCTACCCGCCGGGCGGCAGCACCGACATCCTGGCGCGCATTCTGCAACCGCGTCTGTCGCAGCAACTGGGCGGACGCACGGTGATCGTGGAAAACCGCCCCGGTGCGGCCAGCCAGATCGCCACCGCGCACGTGGCGCGCGCCGAGCCCGATGGCAGCACGCTCTTGGTCAGCTTCGACAACCACGGCATCAACCCCGCCGTGAAGCCCAAGCTGCCCTACGACACCTTCAAGGACTTTGTCGCCATTTCGCAGACCGTGCGCTTTCCGCTGGTCATTGGCGCCAACCCCAGCGTGCCTGGGGATAACCTGAAAGCGTTCCTGGCGGCCGCCGCGAAAGAATCGCCCAACAAATTCAACTACGCCTCGACCGGGGTCGGTTCGCTGAATCACCTGGCGCCCGAAGAGCTCAAGCGCTTGTCGAAAGTCGAGCTGCTGCACGTGCCGTATGGCGGCGGCGGGCCGGCCATCCAGGCGGTGGTGGGCGGGCAGGCCAATATGACGTGGTTGAGTTTCGCGGCGCTGCGCGGCCAGATCCAGGCCGGCAAGATCAAGCCGCTGGCGGTGGCGGGTGAAAAGCGCTTGCCCGAACTGCCCAACGTGCCGACGGTGGAAGAGTCGGGCTTCCCTGGCTTTGTTGCCTACTCGTGGAGCGGCATGTTCGCCCCGAAGGGCACGCCCGAGGCCACGGTGAAAAAGCTGACGGCCGATTTCAAGGCCGTGCTGGCGGACCCGGAAATCAAGAAGAAGATCACTGAAGCGGGCTTCGAGATCGTGGCCTCGGACGGCCCCGCGCTGGATGCCTACGTGAAATCGGAATACGACCGGTGGAGCGCCTTCATCAAGAAGAACAACATCAATCTGGATAACTGAGCGACGGTTGGCCGGGTGGCGCGCCGCCCGGTCCTGTCGGCTAACTACGTGGAGATGATATGGAAAACCTGAACGGCGCCGAAGCCATGGTGCGGATGCTGCAGCACAACGGCGTCAAACATATTTTTGGCCTGTGCGGCGACACCAGCCTGCCGTTTTACGATGCGCTGTACCGCCTGGATCACGGCATGCAGCACATCCTGACGCGCGACGAGCGCAGCGCCGGGTACATGGCGGACGCCTACGCCCGCGTCACCGGCAAGGTCGGCGTGTGCGAAGGCCCTAGCGGTGGCGGCGCCACCTATCTGCTGCCTGGCCTGGTCGAAGCCAATGAGTCCTCGATTCCCGTGCTGGGCATCACCTCGGACGTGGCGGTGGGGTCGCGCGGGAAATACCCGCTGACCGAGCTGGACCAGGAAGCGCTGTACCGTCCGCTGACCAAGTGGAACCGCACCATTGACCGTGCCGACCAGATTCCCGGCATGGTGCGCGCGGCATTCCGCGCCATGACCACCGGCAAGCCGGGCGCGGCGCACCTGTGCTTTCCATATGACGTGATGAAGCAGCAGGTGGATGCGTCCGATATCTGGGCGCAGCCCGAGCACGGCCGCTTCCCGGCCATGCGCTTCGCACCGGATCCCGCCGATGTGGCGCGTGCCGCGCAGCGTTTGATCGGTGCGCGTGCGCCCGTGATCATCTGCGGTGGCGGCGTGGTCATCGCGGGCGCCAGCGGCGCCTTGCAGGAACTGGCGGAAAGCTTGAAGGCGGCGGTGTGCGTGACGGTCAGCGGGCAAGGCAGCCTGGCCGACACGCATCCGCTGAATGCAGGCGTGGTGGGCTCCAACGGCGGCGTGATGGCCACCCGCGACGTGGTGGCCGCAGCCGACGTGGTGCTGTTCGTGGGTTGCCGCGCCGGTTCGACGTCCACGGAACATTGGCGCTTCCCGAACCGCGACGTGCCCATCCTGCACATCGACATCGATCCCATGGTGATCGGCGCCAACTACCTGACCGAAGTCGGCCTGGTGGGCGACGCGAAGCTGGCGCTGGAAGCCTTGGGCGCCGAAGTGCAGGCGCGCCTGGCGCACCGTAATTCGGACGCGGTGGACGGCGCGGTGCTGGCCGGCCGCGCCAAGGCCGCGCGCCTGGCGCAACTGGAGCCGCTGGCCAACAGCCTTGAAACGCCGATCCGCCCCGAGCGCGTAGTGCAATCGCTGAACCGCTTGCTGCCCGACGATGCGGTGGTGTGCGCGGACCCGGGCACGCCTTGCCCGTACTTCTCGGCCTACTACGATGTGTCGCGCCCCGGCCGCCACTTCATCACCAACCGCGCGCACGGCGCGCTGGGCTTTTCCATGTCGGCCGCGTTGGGCGCCTGGGTTGGCCGGCCGCAGTCCAAGTGCGTGTCGGTGATGGGCGACGGCAGCTTCGGCTTCACCGTGGGCGAATTGGAAACCATCGTGCGCCACAAGGCGCCGCTGCTGATGATCGTGTTCTCGAATTCGGTCTACGGCTGGATCAAGGCCAGCCAGAAGGCGGGCTACGACCAGCGCTACTACAGCGTGGACTTCAACCGCACCGACCATGCCCGCATCGCCGAAGCGTACGGCGTGAAGGCCTGGCGCGTGGAAGACCCGGCCAAGCTGGACGACGCCATCAAGGCCGCCATGGAACACGACGGCCCGGCGCTGATCGACGTGGTGGCGCAGCCGCTGCAAGATACGGCGGCGCCGGTCAGCCAGTGGATGGGTTGATAAGCGCCTGACGGCGCAGTCAACACAAGAGGCCCTTCGGGGCCTCTTTTTTTTGGTCCAAGGTGCCTGCGGCTGGTCCTATACTGATTCGCTTTGGCGCGGCGTCGCCGCGTGGCTTGCAACACGTCAAAGGGGAATTGGGCATGGATCTGGGGATCAGTGGCAAGACGGCTTTGGTGTTCGGCGGCAGCCGTGGCATGGGCCGCGCCTGTGCGCTGCAGTTGGCGCGCGAGGGTGTGGCGGTGACCATCGCCGCGCGCAATCCCGAGACGCTTGCGCAGGCCGCGGCCGAGATTTCCAAGGAAGCCGGCATCGGCGTGGGCTGGGTGTCGGCCGACCTGACCCAGGAACACGGTCGCGATGCGGCCATGGCCGCGTGCCCGCAACCCGACATCCTGATCAACAACGCCGACGGCCCGCTGCCCGGCGATTTCCGGGACTGGACGCGTGAGGACTGGATCGCATCGTTGGACGCGATGATGCTGGGGCCCATCGACATGATCCGGCGCGTGGTCGACGGCATGGTCGAGCGGCGCTTTGGCCGCATCGTGAATATCGTGTCGCGCAGCGTGAAGGCGCCGCATGCCGAGCTGGGTCTGTCCAATGGTGCGCGTTCGGGGCTGATCGGCTTCGTGGGCGGCCTGGCGCGGCAGACGGTGCGGCACAACGTCACCATCAACAACCTGTTGCCGGGGGCCTTTGCCACCGACGCGCAGGTCAGGCACGTGCGGGGCATGTTGGAACAGTCGTCGGACAAGACCTTCGACCAACTGTGGGAAGAGCGTGGGCGCGCCAACCCGGCCGGGCGCTTTGGCCAGCCGGAAGAAGTGGGCGCGTTGTGCGCCTATCTGTGTTCGGCGCAAGCCGGCTACATGACGGCGCAAAGCCTGTTGATCGATGGGGGCGGCTACCCCGGTACGTACTGAATCCCGCCGCGCGCGGCGGCGGCTTCCGGCTGGACGCGCGCCGGACTAACGGGCAAGATTGGCTCCCATCGCGTTCGAGAAAACTCATGGACCAGACCGACATCAAGATCCTGGCGTTGCTGCAGAAAGACGCTACCTGTTCGGTTGCTGAAATCGCCGAACAGGTGAATCTGTCGGTGACGCCATGCTGGCGCCGCATCCAGAAGCTGAAGGATGACGGCGTTATCGCGCGCAACGCCATCTTGCTTGACCCGCGTGCGCTGGGCTTGAACCTGACGGTGTTCGTGTCCATCAAGACCAGCCAGCACAACGAGAAATGGACGCAAAGCCTGATCAACGCCGTCATGGCCTTGCCGAACGTGGTGGAGTTTCACCGCATGGCGGGCGATATCGATTACCTGCTCAAGGTGGTGGTCGAGGACATGGCGGCGTATGACCGCTTCTACCGTCGGCTGATCGGCGCCGTGGACCTGCTGGACGTCAGCGCCAGCTTCTCGATGGAGATCATCAAAAGCACGACGGAACTGCCGCTGGACGCGGTGTAGCGGCGTTGTTGCGGCAGCGTTGTGGCTATTGAGCAAAAATTTTTCGCGGCCGGCCACTGCGGCGGATGCAAATTTCTTTCGGCGTGTTGCACAAGGCCTATCTCGCAATGCTTTTGCGCAGTGTGCGGCGTAGGATATCTCTCGTTCCCATCAGGGAATGAATCGGGATATCAGAGGACCCTATGTCGTTCGCAGTACCCGCCGGCTGTGCCGGTATGGCAAAAGCGCGACAAGCGCGATCGGTGGACGACCTTTTGGCCGACTGGAACGGCGTTGACGACTTATGGGTGTTCGCCTACGGGTCCCTGATCTGGCATCCCGGCTTTGCGTGGCGCGAGCGCCGTCTGGCGACCGTGCGTGGCTATCACCGCTCGTTGTGCCTGTGGTCGCACGATCATCGCGGCTCGCCAGACAACCCTGGCTTGGTCTTCGGCTTGAACCGGGGCGGTTGCTGCCGGGGCGTGGCCTACCAGATCGCGGCGGCCGATGTGCCCGATGTGTTCCAGGCGCTGTGGCGTCGCGAGATGGTGACCGGCGCCTACACCCCCCGCTGGATTACTTGCCATACCGAAGCCGCGCCGGTGCGCGGACTGGTCTTCCTGCTGAATCGCGCCTGCGATGAGTACGCGGCCGACCTCAGCGACGACCGCCTGATCGCGTCCGTGCGCAATGCCGTCGGCCAATCTGGGCCTTGTCTGGACTACGTGGTGGAGACCGAGCGCGCCTTGCGTGCGCACGGCATCGACGACTGGCGCCTGGGTGATCTGGTGCGCAGGCTGGGCCAGGCTTTCTGAGCGTTGGCCCTCGCGCCTTGGCTCAGAAGTGCCAGCGGCCGAACATATACAGGACGTTGCCCGCGCCGCTTGAGCCGGGGATGTAGGTCGCGTAGAACATGGCGTCTTTGTAGCCGGCGCCCACCAGCGGCAGGATGCCGGGGAACGGCATGTAGCTCATGATGTCGTGCCGCGCGGTCAGGAATACCGTGTAGCCCGCGCCCAGGCGGAAGTTTTCGCTGACTTGCCCGATTTTCAAGAATCCGTAGCCGGCAATCGGTTCGACCTTGCTGTGCGAATCCAGGAACGCCATCGCGTACAGGCCCTGCCAGTCGCCGTCTTCGTCGTAGATGCTGCGGCCATAGCCGGCGCCCCACGCCAGCTCGTTGAAGCTGTCGACTTTTTCTTTGCTATACATGGCGCGGTTGTGCCAGGCATAGCCGGAAACGTAGAGGTCGTTGCCCCCTTCGGTCCAGATCTGGTCAAGGCGATTGCAAGCGGACTGTGCCCACGAGGGCATGCTTTCACAGGCTTGCGCGGCGGCGGTGAAAGTCGAGAGCAGCAGGCAAAGAAGGGCTGCTCGAAATGCGGTGATCATTACGGGTACAGAAGGATGAAGATGACAATTTCATGACTGTACTTGTTGTCATCGCTCGATCCCTGTCAGTACGCTTTCATCAAACGGCGTTCGTGGCCTCGGCCCCAGGAAAGGGGCGGTCAGGCAAACGCAAAATCAAGAATTTTCTGTGGTGGCCGTGCTACAGCAGGAAGATGGTGGCCAAGCCCAGGAAGATGAAGAACCCCAATGAGTCGGTGGCGAAAGTCAGCAGCACTGACGACCCCATGGCGGGATCCTTGCCGAAGCGCGCACGCACCATCGGCACCAGCACGCCCACCGAGGCGCCGACCAGCATGTTGCAGATCATCGCCGCCATCATCACCAGCGCAATCGAGAGCGAGCGCGAGATCACCCAGGCGAACAAGGCGGCCACCAAGCTGCCGCACAGGCCCACCAGCAAGGTCACGAACAATTCGCGCTTGACCAATTGCCACAGGTTGCGGCCCGTGATCCGGCCCATGGCAAGCGCCCGGATGATCAGCGTCATGGTCTGGTTGCCGGAGTTGCCGCCGATGCCGGCCACGATCGACATCAGGAAAGCCAGGATCACGATGTGGCTGACGGTGCCTTCAAACCGCGACGCCACGAAGGACGCCGTGGCGGCGGTACAGAGGTTGAGCAGCAGCCACGGCGCGCGGTTGCGCAGCGCCGTGGTGACAGGCGCGAAGATGTCTTCTTCTTGCAGACCCGCGCGCGACAGCGCTTGTTCCTGGGAGTCTTCGCGCATCACGTCCACCACATCGGCGATGGTGACGCGCCCGATCAGGCGCCCCTGGTCGTCCATCACGGGGGCGGAGACCAGGTCGTAACGTTCAAAGGCCCCGGCCGCGTCGGCGTCGGAATCCAGGGGGTTCAGCGTCAGGAAGTCGGCGTTCATGACGGCGCGCACTTCGGTTTCCGGTTCGCTGACCAAAAGGCGCGACAGCGGCAGGATGCCTTGCAGCTTGTCTTGGCGGTCCACCACGAAAATCTGGTCGGTGTGGTCGGGCAGTTCGTGCAGGCGGCGCAGATAGCGCAGCACCACTTCAAGCGTGACGTCCTCGCGCACCCGGACCATTTCGAAGTCCATGATCGCGCCCACGCTGTCTTCCGGATAGCCCATGGCTTCCAGCAACTGCGCGCGTTCTTCTTCGGTCAGGCCCTTTTGTACTTCGGCCACCACGTCGGGCGGCAGGTCGGGCGCCAGGTCGGCGAGTTCGTCCGCGTCCATGTTGCCGGTGGCGGCAACCAGGTCCTGGCGATCCATCGCTTCAATCAGCGATTCCCGAACCCAGTCTTCCACTTCCAGCAGCACGTCGGCGTCGTGCTCGGGGCTGACCAGCTTCCAGATGGCCTGGCGTTCATCCTTGGGCAGCGATTCCAGGATGAAGGCGATGTCGGCCGGATGCAGGCCGTCCAGCAACGTTTTGAGTTCGGCCTCGTGCTGGCGGTGAACCAGGTCTTCGACCAGCGTGGCCTTGGCATCGCCTTCTTCCTGGCGATGCACCAGGTCGGCCACCAGTTGTTGGCGGCGCAGGCGTTCCTGCACTTCGGCCAGGGCGGTCTGTGCGTCTTCCGGGTCGAGGCGGCGGGGCGTCGCGGGCGGTTTCTGCGCGGCGGCGGACTGCGTCATGCGTTACGGCTCAAAGAGAAGGGAGGGGGCGGCTGCGCCGTGCTTCATCGGTGGCGACATACGTCAGGGTGGCCTCGGTGACCTTGACGACTTCGGCGTCCAGGCGCTGGCGTTCCGCGTAGACCTCAACCGACACCGTGATGGACGTGTTGCCGGTCTTGACGATGGATGCGTAGAAGCTGAGCAGGTCGCCCACGAAGACGGGCTCTTTGAACTGGAAGGCGTTGACCGCCACCGTGGCGACCCGGCCGGCGGCGCGGCGCGCGGCGGGAATGGATCCGGCGATGTCGACCTGGGCCATGATCCAGCCGCCAAAAACGTCCCCGTGGATATTCGCATCGGCCGGCATCGGCATGACGCGCAATACCGCGTCGCGATTGGCGGGCAAAGTCGTAAACGGGGATTTGGGGCTGGAGGTCATGCGGCCGACTCCAATGCATGGGAATCAGCCGATTATGCAGGAAAAACGAGACAGCGGCGTGCGTGGCGCAAGCCGTCGCGGCGCTTTGCCGCGACGGCTTGGAAATCAGGTGGCCAACTTCACGATCCCGTAGCCGCCAACCAACAGCCACGCGTACAGAATCAGGCCCAGGGCCATTACGCGGGGGCCCGCTTTCTTGATCTGGGCAAAGCGCGTTTCGATGCCCAGCGCGGTCATGGCCATGGTCAACGCAAAGATGTCCAGGCGGCGGATGGCTGCAATGGCGTCGGCGGGAATGATATTCAGCGAGTTGATAATGGCCAGCACCAGGAAGCCGACGGCAAACCAGGGAATGGGAAGCTTGCCGCCCTTGGCCTGGCCACCCGCTTGGCTGGCGGCGCTGCGCAGGTACATGCCCAGCACCAGCAGCACCGGCACCAGCAGCGCCACGCGGGTCATCTTGACGATGGTGGCGACTTCGGTGGTGGCGGGGTCGATATTGCTGGCGGCGCCCACGACCTGCGCCACTTCATGGATGGTGCCGCCGATATAGATGCCCAAGGCCTGGGTGTCCAGGCCAAGCCAGCCCGCGTGATACAGGATGGGGTACAGGAACATGGACAGCGTGCCAAACAGCACTACGGTGGCGACGGCGACCGCGCTCTTGTGGGGGGCGGCCCGCAGCGTCGGTTCGAACGCCAGCACGGCGGCCGCGCCACAAATGGCGCTGCCCGCGGCGGTCAGCATGGCGGTATCGCGATCCAGGCCCAGAATGCGTTGCCCGACGACGGTACCGATCAGCAAGGTGCCCAACACCACCGCCACCGACACGGCCAGGCCCGGCAAGCCCACGGCCGCGATCTGCTGGATGCTGATGTTCAGGCCGTAGAAGGCCACGGCAATGCGCAACAGGCGCCGCGCGGTGAAGTTGACGCCCACACCCCAGTCAGCCGGCATCGTGCCGCGCAGGAAGTTGCCGTACAGCATGCCGCACACAATGCCCACCACCAGAGGCGAAAAGCCCAGTTGGCGAATGGCGGGCAGGTCCGCCAACTGCATCACGGCGGCGGCCATCAGTCCGACGAAAAGCACGCCGTTGAGCTTGTCGCGCCAGGGGGTGGCGGTGACGGCGGCCAAGGTGTTGGCGCTGCTGGCCGACGGGGCCGGGGCAGCGGGGGTAAGGGGAACGGTGGTGCTGGTCGAAGTGCTCATGACGGCCCTTTGGGCATATCTAAATAACTTCCCGAAATATTAGAGGCCGCATCGTTATTTGAAAAATCTTTATTTTGAATATTTAATATCGGAAATTCTGATATTAAAGGGGGCGCTATGACGCCAGATCAGTTGCTGTCGTTTGCATGCGTGGCCGACACGGGCAACATCAGCCGCGCCGCTCAGCTGCTGAATTTGTCGCAGCCGGCCGTATCGGGCCAATTGCGCGCGCTGCAGGACTGGTTTGGCGAACCCCTGTACCGCCGCAGTGGTCACGGCATCGCCCTGACCGAGGCGGGCGAGCGCCTGGCGGAGCAGGCCCGGCAATTGCGGCAGGTCTACCGGCAGGCCCAGGCGGTGCGGGAATCCTGGCGGGGATTGGAAACGGGCGCCTTGCGCCTGGGTGCCAGCACTACGCCCGCCAGCTACCTGTTGCCGCGCCTGGTGGCGGATTTCCGCTCGGCGTTTCCGGCGGTCAGCCTGCACCTGTCGGACGGCAACACCCGGGAAATCGTCGAGCGCCTGCCCGCGCTGGATCTGGCGTTTATTGAAGGCGATGTGCCGTCAGGCTTGCCGTCGGACACGGCGGTCCATGCCTGGCGTCAGGACGAGGTGGTGGCGATTGTGCGGGCCGATCATGCGCTGGCGGCCAAGGGGGCGGTGACCTTGCGGGATCTGGCGGCTTCGCCGCTGGTGATGCGCGAGCCGGGCTCCGGGGTGCGCCGGCTGGTTGAGCGCGCGTTCGCCGATGCCGGGCTGACCCCGTCCGTAGGGCTGGAACTGGCCGGTGTGGAAGGCGTGAAGCAGGCGGTGCGCGCGGGGCTGGGCGTGGGGTTCGTGTCGGTGATGTCGATGCGGCACGAAGACGGCGCCTTGGCGGCGTTGCGCCTGTTGCCCAGGCCGCTGACACGCACGCTGAGCATTCTGGTGCCGCACGCCGATGCCGCCGCCCGCGCCGCCGAACGCTTTTTGGCGATGTGCCTGGCGGTCGGGGCGGCAGACGGCGGTTAGGGCTCAGGCCTTGGCCAGGCGCTTCAAGGCAAGTTGGACCCAGTACGTGCCGCCCAGGGGCAGCAGCTCGTCGTTGAAGTCGTAGCTGCCGTTGTGCAGCATGCAGGGGCCCAGGCCGTGGCCGCTGTCGCGGTGTTCGCCGGTGCCGTTGCCGATCCAGACATAGCAGCCCGGCAGCTCCTGCAGCATGAACGCAAAGTCTTCCGCGCCCATGGTCGCTTGCACGTGGTCGTTGACGTTGGCATCACCCACGATGTCGCGCAGCACGTCGGCGCAGAACGCGGCTTCTTCGGCATGGTTGATGGTGGGCGGATAGTTGCGCTGGAATGTGAACTCCACTTCGCAGTCCATGGCCGCGCAGGTGTGCCGCGTGATCTCTTCCATACGGCGTTCGATCAGGTCCAGCACATCCAGCGTGAAGGTACGCACGGTGCCGCGCAGTTCCGCGTGGTTGGGCACCACGTTGTCGGCGCTGCCCGCGTGGATCTGGGTAATGCTGAGCACCGCGGCATCCAGCGGATTGCGGTTGCGCGTGATGATGGTCTGCAGCGATTGCGCCAACTGCACCGCCGCCATGACGGGGTCGATGCCCAGGTTGGGCATGCCCGCGTGGGTGCCCTTGCCTTTGACGACGATCGAAAATTCGTTGCTGGACGCCATGATGGGGCCGGGGGTCAGGCCGAACTGGCCGGGCTTCATGCCGGGCCAGTTGTGCATGCCGAACACGGCTTCCATGGGGAAGCGCTTGAACAAGCCATCGTCGATCATGCGCTTGGCGCCGCCGCCGCCTTCTTCAGCCGGCTGGAAAATCACATACACCGTGCCCGCGAAATCGCGATGCTGGGACAGGTATTGCGCCGCGGCCAGCAGCATGGCGGTGTGGCCGTCGTGGCCGCAGGCGTGCATCTTGCCTTCGTTTTTGCTGGCGTGCGCGAAGCTGTTGACCTCTTGCATGGGCAGCGCGTCCATGTCGGCGCGCAGGCCCACCGCGCGGTCACCGGGCAGCTTGCCGCGAATGATGCCGACCACGCCCGTGCCACCCAGGCCGCGATCAATCTCGATGCCCCATTCTTCAAGCTTGGCCGCCACGACGTCGGCGGTGCGAAATTCTTCGAAGGCCAATTCAGGATGCGCGTGAATGTCGCGGCGGATCTTCGAAATATCCTGGTGCCAGGCGACGATAGGTTCGAGCAGTTTCATGGGAGAAGGGGGGCGGAAAAAGGGAACGCAACAAGGTTATCATCATTCAAAAATCTGTTTAATGGAGACAAACACCATGACGCGACCGTGGCTTGCTCACTATCCGCAGGGGGTGCCGGCAGAGATCTCCACCGAGGGCTATTCCTCGCTGGCCGACCTGTTGGACCGGGCCTGCAAGCAGTACGCCACCCGCATCGCCTGCACGGCGATGGGCAGCGATATCACCTATGCGCAACTGGATCGGCATGCGCGCGCGTTTTCCGGATGGCTGCAAAGCCTGGGCCTGGAGAAGGGCGCCCGGGTGGCGTTGATGATGCCCAACGTGCCGGCCTATCTGGTGGGTATGCTGGGCACGCTGCGCGCCGGGCTGGTCGTCGTGAACGTGAACCCGCTGTACACAGCCGACGAACTTGAACGCCAATTGCAGGACAGCGGCGCGTCCGTCATCCTGATCCTGGAAAATTTTGCGCACACCTTGCAGGCCGTGAAGAACCGCGGCCAGCTCAAGCATGTGGTTGTGACGGCGCCGGGCGACCTGCTGGGCGGCCTGAAGGCGCCGCTGGTCAACTTCGTGGCTCGCCGCATCAAGAAGATTGTGCCGGCCTGGAGCATCGACGGCGCGCACACGTTGCCGAAGGTCTTGGGGGCGGGCGCGAACCTGCCATTCACGCCACCCACGCTGACGATGGACGATATTGCGGTGCTGCAGTACACGGGCGGCACCACCGGCGTGCCCAAGGGCGCGATGCTGTCGCATCGGAACCTGACCGCCAACGTGCTGCAGACCGAAGCCGTGGCGCAGCCCGTTGTGCATGACTTGTCGAATACCCAACTTACGATCATCAGCGCGCTGCCGCTGTACCACGTGTTTGCAATGACCGTCTGCGGCTTGTATGGCATGCATGCGGGCATGCGCAACGTGCTGATCATCAACCCGCGCGACCAGCCTTCGCTGATCAGCGCGTGGCGCAAGGTGCCGATCAATCTGTTTCCCGGCGTCAACACCTTGTTCAATGCGCTGGCGCATAACGCGGATTTCGCCAAGCTGGATTTTTCGGCGCTGCGCCTGACTTTGGGCGGTGGCATGGCCGTGCAGCAGTCCGTGGCCGAACGCTGGTTGAAGATCACCGGCCGGCCACTGATCGAAGGCTACGGCTTGTCGGAAACCTCGCCCGTGGCCACGGTGAACCCCACCAACGCCACGGCCTATTCCGGCTCTATCGGCCTGCCGCTGCCGTCCACCGACGTGGCCATTCTTGATGATGCCGGCCACGAAGTGCCGTTGGGCGAACGCGGCGAAGTGGGCATACGCGGGCCGCAGGTCATGCTGGGCTATTGGCAGAAGCCCGACGAAACCCGGCAGTCCATGACGGCGGACGGGTTCTTTCGCACGGGCGACATCGGCATCATGGATGACAAGGGCTATACGCGCATCGTGGACCGCAAGAAGGACATGATCGCGGTGTCCGGATTCAAGGTCTATCCGAACGAGGTCGAGGCCGTGGTGGCGCAGATGCCGGGTGTGCTGGAGTGCGCGGCCATCGGCGTGCCGGACGAGCACTCGGGCGAAGCCGTCAAGGTGTTCGTGGTGAAAAGCGACGCGTCATTGACCGAGGCGCAGGTGCAGGACTGGTGCCGCGAAAAGCTCACGGGCTACAAACGCCCGCGCTTTGTGGAATTCCGCGATGAACTGCCCAAGAGCAACGTGGGCAAGATTCTGCGTCGGGAATTGCGTCCCGACGCGCCGGCCAAAGCGTCTTAGGCTTCGGCGGGAGGCTCGCCGCCAAGGTGCGGCGCAATCATCTCGTGCAGGGCGCGTTCGATGGCGGGGTTGCCCGCCACAACGCGCCCGCCGATAGGCCAGGGATCCAGCTTGTGCATGTCTGAACACGTGCCGCCTGCTTCGCGCAGGATCAGCGTGCCGGCGGCCACGTCCCACGGCGCCAGCCCCATTTCCCAATAACCGTCGTAGCGGCCGCAAGCCGTCCAGGCCAGGTCCAGCGCGGCTGCGCCCATGCGGCGCACGCCGCGCGCGCGCTTGATGGCGTCGTTCAGCATGGGCATGTACTGCCCGGCGAAAGAAAAGTCGCGGAACGGAAAGCCCGTTGCCAGCACGGAATCTTCAATGGTCTGCGTGCGCGAACATTTGATGCGGCGTCCATTCAGCCAGGCGCCGATGCCATACACCGCGGTGAACAGTTCTTCGCGGTTGGGGTCGTAAACCACGCCGGCCACGGGCGTGTCTTCAGTGAGGGTTTCCGTGGCTGACACCGCGGTGCCCGCATGCGCGATCAGCGCGATCGACACGGCATAGTGAGGGATGTCGTGCAGGAAATTGGTGGTGCCATCCAGCGGGTCGATGTACCAGGTGGCGCGGCCTTGGGGCTTGCCGCCCGTCTCTTCAGCCACGATGCCGAATTTGGGCGTGCGCGTTTGCAGTTCCTGGATGATCACGGCCTCGGCTTCGCGGTCTGCTTGCGATACGAGATCGTTGCGCGCCTTGCGGTCGATCACGAGGTCGGCCCGATGATGCGCGTAGGATTGCAGGATGGCTGCACCCGCATGCGCCGCAGTGACTGCCGCGTCGATCGCGGCGCACAGGTCGATGGGTTGGGCCAGTGAGCGGGGCTGATCATAGGTGTCCATGTAAACCAGTGTAAGCCCAGGTATGCGTCAAATCCGCGGCAGCCACGGGAATCCGCGCCGCCGCGTGGCGTCTATCCAACGCCCGGGCCGTGGCCAGTCGATAATTCGCGTTTGTCACAACCTTGATCCTTTCTTCGAAGAGCCCATGTCCGCGCCTTACGTTCCCCTGACCCCCGCAGTGGTCGACTTTGATGCCGACGGCAAGCTTCATAACGCCGAGTCCGGCGATGTCTACCCCCTGTATGCCGGGTCATTCAGCGACCGGGAGCAGGTATTCCTGCGCGGCAACGGGCTGCCCGAGCGCTGGCGCGGATGCGACGTATTCACTGTCTGCGAGACCGCTTTCGGCCTGGGCCTGAACTTTCTGGCGCTGTGGCATGCGTGGCGGCAAGACCCGCAGCGGCCTTCGGCCTTGCATGTCGTGTCGATGGAAGCGCATCCGTTCTCTCGGGATGACTTGTCGGCATTGCTGGTGCGTTATGCGCCGTCGCCCATGGCCGAGTTGGCGCGGCGTCTGGTGGAGCAGTGGCCCACGCTGTTGCCGGGACTGCATCGGCTGGAATTCGAGAACGGCGCGGTGACGCTGACGCTGGGTTTTGGCGATGCGCAGGTGCTTGCGCCACGCCTGGACGCGCGCGTGGATGCATTCTTTCTGGACGGCTACATGCCAGAACGCGATTCCGACCCGAAGTCAGCGCCGTTGCTACGCGCGCTGGCGCAATTGGCGGCGTCCGGGGCCACCTTGACGGCTGCGGTCGGCACGGAAGCACTGCGGCGTGCGTTGCAGGATGCGGGATTCGACGCGCGCTGCGTGCCGATCGACGGGGGCAAGCGGCAAATGATCCAAGCCACCGCCCGCGTGCAGGGCCGAGCGGCCGGGGCTGCCGCGACGGCTGCGGCCGTCAAGCATGCGGTGGTGGTGGGTGCCGGGCTGGCGGGCGCCGGCATCGCGCAAGTGCTGGCCGGGCGGGGTTGGCGAGTCACCGTGTTGGACGCGGGTCGGGCGCTGGGGGCGCCGGCGCATGCCGGGCATGTGGCCGCGGCGCTGACGCCCGTGGTGGCGCGTGATGACAATGCGCGGGCACGCCTGTCGCGCGCCGGGAGCCAGCGCGCGCTTGCGCGATGGCAAGGGCTGGCTGGCGACGCCGCACCGCGCGTGTGCGGCACGCTTCAGGTCGAGCGCGACGCGGGCAAATCCGCTGCATTGGCGAGCACATTGGAAACGCTGGCTTTTCCGCGCGACTGGGTACGGCAGGTGGATCGCGACGAAGCCAGCGCCTTGGCCGGCTTGCCGGTGGCGCGCGGCGGCGTGTACTTCGCGCAAGGCATGCTGGTTCAACCGAACCGACTCATCGACGCCTTGCTGGAAACCCCCGGCGTGAGCGTGTTGCCGGGCAAGGCGGCCCGGGTCGAACGCCAGGGGCAGGGATGGCGCGTGCGCGATGCGCAAGGCGAGGAATTGGCGCACGCCGACACCGTCATCCTGGCCAATGCCTTTGGCGCGCGCGCGGTGCTGGCCGAAAGCGGGCTGTTGGACCCCTTGCCGCGTGTGGAGCAGATGCACGCGCTGGCAGGCGAGGTCACGCTGGTGCCCGGCGAGGCGCTTGCGGGCGGGCCGCGCTGCATCGTCGGTGGCGAGGGCTATCTGCTGCCGGACGTGGGCGCGGGCTGCGTGGTCGGCAGTACTTACGTGCATGGCGCCACGCAAGCGGTGATCAGCCCGGAAGGGCAACACACCACGCTAGCCAAGGCAGCCGGGCTACTGAGCGGTCACTTCCCGGCGTTCGATGCGTTGGTGCCCGGCACCTTGCCCGGTTGGGCGGGATGGCGGGCTGTGTTGCCCGGGCGCCTGCCCGCAGTCGGGGAGCTACCGCACGCGCCCGGCCTGTGGTTGGCCGTGGGCTATGCGTCGCGCGGCTTGTCGTGGTCGGCTTTGATGGGCGATTTGATCGGCGCCCGGCTGGCGGGCGAACCCGCGTTGCTGGAAACCGATCTGTCCAAACTTATTTCACCACGGTGAAAAAAAGTTTGGCCGCGAATGGGGGCTCGACCCAGGTGGCGTAGAATTGCGGGAATTGCCAGGATTTGGCGCCAAATAGGCCGTAATGGCCTCGTTGTTGGCGTTTCGGCGGCGCGCGGCACTAGGCCGACAGGCGCTGATCGAGGGCTTTATGACCCCTTTTTATGGATGAGAAACCCATCCAGAAGAGGGACCGAGTTTATTTCAAAGCTCAAATCCGTCAAAATAGCGTCTTTTGATGGTTTTTGGCTTAAGCCGGGGGATGCTCTGTGCCGCCCAAGTTCGACTTTGCCCATACTACCCAGCTCGACACCATCGAGCTGCTGACGTCCCGCCCCAGTCGCTTCGATTTCGACGCGGGCGATGGGTTGCACCTGGTAGTCGAGGCGCATGCGCCTGGTGTTTTTCGCCTGCGCTGCGGCGAGGCGAACCACCTGAATGATGACAAGCCCGGCGCGCGTGCGCGCGCCGTGGCCGAGATGCTGCTCGCGCGCCAAGAGGCCGTGGGCGAAGCCTCTATTGCCCCTCGCGAAGGCGGGGACGGCTGGCGGATCACACAGGGCGACGTTGCCCTGGAGATCCAGTCCAACCCGGTGCGCGTTGCGATCTATCGCAACGAGGAACGGGTGTTCGAGTCCGAGGTTTCCGCGCATACGCCCGCATTCGGGCACAACGCGCTGGACCAGGAAGACGATGCGGTGTGGACGGCGGGCTTTACCTTGCTGGCCGACGAACGCATCTTCGGCCTGGGGGAAACACCGGGCGACCTGAACCGCCGCGAAGAATCGGTGGTGTCCGATGACCCCGAGCACCGCGCCTTGCCGCTGGCATGGAGCCCGCGTGGCTGGGGCGTTTACGTCAATACGATGCGCCGCGTTGAACATTCCGTGGGCGTCGCCCCGGCGGATTCGGCCTACGTGCTGACCGTTGACGACGCCGTGCTGGACGTGTTCCTCTTTGCCGGCGAGCCCGCCGAAATCCTGAACCAGTACACCGCGTTGACCGGCCGCGCCGGCCAGCCCGTGCTGTGGGCGATGGGCGCGTGGCTGCAACAGGCCACGGGCGAAATGCCCACGCAGACCGTCGCCTTGCTGGCTCGCATGCGCGAAAACCAGATTCCCGTGGATGCCGTGACGCTGGCCCAGCCGGCGGCGTGGGGCTTCCAGTCGGATAAGGCGGTGTTCGAATGGGACGCCCAGCGCTTCCCCGACGCCAAGCAGATGCTGGCCTTGTTCCACAAGCACAACGTGCATGTCGCGGCATCCGGTTTCCCCGGCGTGCTCAAGACCAGCCCCTTGTTCGAAGAACTGGAAGACCGCGGCTGGTTGTTGGCCAAGGAAGACGGCGCCGCCCAGGTGTTTGACGGCATCGCCGCCACCTCGGGCCAGCCCTTCGGCCTGCTGGACCTGACTTACCGCGACATCTACAACATGTGGGTCGAGCGTCACCGCCAACTGATCGAAGATGGCCTGGACGCGCCTGCGTGCGATGCCCAGCTTGCCATTCCTGACGGCGTGACGGCCCGCAACGGTGAAACCGGCCCGGCGCTGCGCAGCATGTATCCGCTGCTGGTGCGCCGCGCGCTCTTCGATGCCGTGGCCGGCCTCAAAGTGCCGCCCGAAGGTGTCGTGCCCAGTTCCGCCCTGTTCCCCGCCGCGCAACGCCTGCCGTGGCAGGTGGGGCCGCAAGCCGAGAACTCCTGGGACGGCTTGCGCCATACGCTGCGCACCGCTTTGTCGATCGGCGCCAGCGGCGTGCCCGTGCAGGTGCACGGCATCGGTTCGGCATCGCGTGACCGCGCGGGCATGACGTCTGAACTGTATTTGCGCTGGCTGACCGTGGGCGTGTTCTCCGCGAACTTCTCGTTCCAGGGCGTGGAAGGGCTGATGCCTTGGGACTTCGGCGACGAAACCCTGGCGCAGGCCAAGACCTGGATGCAGTGGCGCTATCGCCTGGTGCCTTATGTGCTGGGCGCCATCGAGGATTCCGCCCGTACCGGCCTGCCGGTGCAGCGTTCCATGGCCCTGTCTTTCCCGAACGATCCGCATGCCCACGAGTGGGACCTGCAATACCTGCTTGGCCCCGCCTTGCTGGTAGCGCCGGTTACCGAACCCGGCAAGCAGGTGCGCGTGTATCTGCCCAAGGGCGAGGCCTGGTGGGATTTGAACACCGGGCATCGCTACGAAGGCGGCACCACCTGGACGATCGACTGCGAACTGGGCCAGTTCCCGGTTTTTGGCCGCGAAGGGCACATGCTCTGTCTGGGACCCGCCGCGCAGCATACGGGCGAGTTCAACTCGGCCCGCATCCTGGACGAGGTCTGGATGTTCGGCATGCCGGTGCATAACCCGGTTGTCATGCGCAACAAGATCCGCGTGATGCAGATGCAGGGCTCCAGCTACATCAAGGGGCTGGAAGGGCTGCGCATCTCGCCGTCCGAAGGTCTTGAGGTCAAGCGCCGGGGGGCGGAAGTCCGCATTTCTCGCGCTCGCTGATATCGACGCGGCCGGCTTGCCGGCTACCGTCATCAAAAGGGGCAGTCAGGAAGGCTTTCCTTCCGACTGCCCTTTGCGCGTTTTGCCGACGCCCGATTGCAGTGTGTAGCCACCCCTTGGTGACGAGCGGGCGGGCCATGAGGGCGCAGCATATTACTTGTAGTTATTAAAAATGAAAAAAACGGTCGTTCTCTTTAGAAGAGAAAAGATACAAAATCGCTTGCCATGATTCACATCGAGAACCTATCCAAGACCTATGCCACGCCGCATGGACAATTCCAGGCGCTGCGAGGCATCAACCTGCATATCGAGCAGGGCGAGGTCTTCGGCATCATCGGCCCCAGCGGGGCCGGCAAAAGCACGCTGGTCCAATGCATCAACCTGCTTGAACGCCCCAACGAAGGCACGATTGCCATCGGTGGACAGCAACTTACCGGCCTGAACGAGGCGCAGCTTCGTGGCCAGCGCCGCCGCATCGGCATGGTGTTCCAGGGCTTCAACCTGCTGTCGCGCCGCACTGTCTATGGCAACGTGGCGCTGCCGCTGGAAATTGCCGGCGTCGCCAAGGCCGAGATCCCGGCCCGCGTGGAACGCCTGCTGGCCCTGGTGGGGCTGGAGCATCTGCGTGATCGCTATCCCAGCCAGATCAGCGGCGGCCAGAAGCAGCGGGTGGGCATCGCCCGCGCGCTGGCCAACAACCCCGACGTGCTGCTCAGCGACGAAGCCACGTCCGCGCTCGACCCCGAAACCACGCACAACATCCTGGCCCTGCTGCGCGACATCAATCGCAAGACGGGCGTGACGGTCGTCATGATTACGCACCAGATGGAAGTGGTGCGCGAAGTGTGCGACCGGGTGGCCGTGCTGTCGCAAGGCGAAGTGGTTGAAATCGGCAGCACGCGCGAAGTGTTCGCGCAGCCGCGCCACGAGGTCACGCGCGGCATGGTGTCGGCCGCCACCGCATCCGACCTGACCGACGCCACCTTGGCGGCCGTGAAGGAACGCATCGCCACGCTGGTTGCCGCCGCGCCCACCCAGGCCGTGCGCCTCTTGCGCCTGTCCTTGACCGGCACGGATTCGTCGGGCTCGTTCCTGACCGATCTGTCCAAGCAGTTCTCGCTGGACGTGGGCCTGGTGCAGGCCCGCGTTGAAGATATCCAGGGCGTGGCCGTGGGCACGATGTTCGTGCTGGTTCAAGGCGCGCCCGAAGCGGTCAAGGACGCGATTGCCGCGTTGGCCGCCCGTGACATTACCGTTAAAGAAATAGCTCATGAGTCCGCAACTGATCGATCTGCTTATTACGTCGCTGCTTGACACCCTGCTGATGGTGGGCGTGGCCAGCGCCATCGCGGTGGTGATCGGCATCCCCCTGGGCGTGACGCTGACCGTGACCGCACGCGGCAACATGCTGGAAAACCAGCCCGTGAACCACGTGCTGGGCGCCATCATCAACGCCACGCGTTCGGTGCCCTTCGTCATCTTGATGGTTGCCATCATTCCGTTTACGCGCCTGATCGCGCAAACCTCCATCGGCACCACGGCCGCCATCGTGCCGCTGTCGGTGGCCGCGATTCCGTTCATGGCCCGCATCGCCGAAAACGCCATGCGTGAAGTGGATCCGGGCCTGATCACCGCAGCGCGCGCCATGGGCGCATCGCCGATGCAGATCATCCTGAAGGTGCTGTTGCCGGAGGCCTTGCCGGGCCTTATCGCCGCCACCATCGTCACCGTGGTCAGCCTGATCGGCTATTCCGCGATGGCCGGCGCCATCGGCGGCGGTGGCCTGGGCGACCTGGCCATCCGCTACGGGTATCAACGTTTTCAATCGGACGTCATGGCCGCGGTCGTGATTGTGCTGATCGTTTTGGTCCAGGCAATCCAAAGCCTTGGCGATCGCTTCGTGCGCCGCATGTCGCATCGCTGAGCGCCCCGGCGCCGCTTCGTTTTCGCTGCAATCTTCTTTCTACTTCCGTTACTCGGGATATCGCAACATGAGCATCAAGGTTTTGAAGTCGCTGGCTGCATTCGCCCTCGGCGCCGCCGTAATCGCCCAGCCCGCGCTGGCTCAAGACAAGCCGCTGAAGGTTGGCGTTACCGCCGGCCCGCACGCGCAGATCTTTGATGTGGTCAAGGCCGAAGCGGCCAAGCAGGGCTTGAACATCCAGGTCATCGAATTCACCGACTACGTGCAGCCCAACGTGGCGCTGGCCGCGGGCGACCTGGACATGAACAGCTACCAGCACCAGCCCTATCTGGACAACGCCAACGCCGACCGTGGCTACAAGCTGGTCAGCATCGCCAAGACCGTGATCTTCCCCATCGGCATCTACAGCAAGAAGATCAAGTCGCTGTCGGAACTGAAGGACGGCGCCCGCATCGCCTTGCCGAATGACCCCACCAACGGCGGTCGCGCCCTGTTGCTGCTGCAAGCCAACGGCCTGATCAAGCTGCGTCCGGAAGCGGGCCTGAAGGCGACGCCGATCGACGTCATCGAGAACAAGAAGAAGCTGCGCTTCATTGAATTGGACGCCGCCCAACTGCCGCGTTCGCTGGATGACACCGACGCCTCGGCCGTCAACACCAACTTCGCGCTGGAAGCCGGCCTGGATCCGGCCAAGGACGCCATCGCCCAGGAATCGCCGGATTCGCCGTACGCCAACGTGTTGGTCGTGCGCGAAAAGGACAAGGACCGCGCTGAATTCGCCAAGCTGGTCAGCATCTATCACAGCCCGGCCGTGAAGCAATTCATCCAGACCAAGTACAAGGGCGCCGTGGTGGCTGCCTGGTAATCCAGGTCCATCGCAAGCCCCGGGACGGCCGCCGCAAGCGGCCGTTTTTTCTGGGCGGCTACAGGGGCTCACCGGCACGCGACGTTAAACGTTTTGACAAGCCCGGAGAAATCCGCCATAATTTCTGGCTTCGGTCGGGCTGATAGCTCAGTCGGTAGAGCAGCGGACTTTTAATCCGTTGGTCGCGAGTTCGAGTCTCGCTCAGCCCACCACAGAACACCGGAATGAAAAAACGCCGCAGTGAAAACACGCCGCTATTACTAGCGGCGTTTTTTTTCGTCTGGCGCCGGCCTTAGAACCGCATGGCCAGCTTGAACATGCCCGACTGCTGGCGGTTGCCGCCACCAAACTGCGCATCGTAGGCCACGCCTGCCGTCGTGTTGCGGGTGATGGACACTTCTGCGCCCAGTCCCACCACGGCGGCGTCACGCGCGATGGGAACGCCCGTCACCGAGAACGTGCTGCCACCGTCAAACGCCAGTTGCTGCTTGGGCTTCACATCACCCATGGCATGGCGCCATCCCAACGACGCGGTCAATCGGCCCGGTGCGCGATCAGCGCCGAACTCCCAAGCGCCGCGCAAGCCCAGCGTGGTGCTGGTCACGTCGTCGGTGGCGCCCGACCCGTGCAGGGCTGCCGTACCACCCGATTCCTGGAAGTCGCGCGTGCGCAACTGGTTCCAGGCCAGGCCGGCGTAGGGCTCGATGCTGGTCGCGTCGTTCAGCGGCAGCTTGTAGCCCAGTTCCGTGAACACTTGCGTCGACGAGGCGTTATACGACGACTTCAGCCGCTGGTTCAGGCTGCCGGCCGCGACGTCGCGTTTCGTGTCGATGTCGTGCCAGGTGTAGGCCGCGCCCGCCATGAAGCGGATGTGGCCGGGCCCAGCGGGGAAGTTTCGTCCGCCGAACATCGTGGCCGTATAGCTGTCGACGCTGGTGCGCGACGCGGCATCCGCGACCGAGCTATGGCTGCCGGTGTAGCCCACCGCTCCGCCCAGGCGCCAACCGTTACCCACCGCGCCGTCGCCGCCCACAAAGAAGCCGCCGGCCGACTGGCTCACGCTGGATGCGTTGCCGTCACTGTCGAACTTGCTCCAATTGCCAAACGCTTGCGCCCAAAGGGGATAAGCGCCGCTTTGCGGCAGCGCGTCGGATGAGGGAGAACCCAATTGGGCCGTCGGCCGTCCGGCCTGCATCGGTGCGTCAAGGTTGCCGCGCAAGTGGGCCAGCGGCAGCGTGCGCACGGTGTCCGCCTGGCTTTGCAACACGCTGGCGGTGCTTGCGTACGCTTCGCCGGAAAGCATGGCCAATGCCGAGCGTGCTTGCTCCGGCGTCATGGAGAGAACCGCTGTCGTGACTTGGCTGGCGCCGGTATTCTTGCCCGCGGTGCTGCCGCTGGCGACGACCGACGAGCCGGCTTCGGGGGCCGTCGTCGTGGTCTCGTTGCCGTTCCCGGTCGACGTCGATCCATTTCCGGCCGACGACGACTCAGATCCCGCCGTCGACGATCCGTTCCCAGCCGACGACGACTCATTTCCCGCCGACGTCGATCCATTCCCATTCGACGTCGATCCATTCCCAGCCGTCGACGATCCGTTTCCGCTCACGGGCGGATCTTCCTGGTCCAGTGCGCCGCCCACGCTGCTCTCGTTGCCGGTTTCGCCCACGCTGCCGATCGGCACGTCGTTGCGCGTCAGCGTCATGAAGGCATTTTTCGCGTCGTAGCTAAGCGTGGGAGTCAGGAACGCATACGCGCTGGAAGCGCCGGTGAACGTGCCTTGAATGCCGCCGTCCGCCGTCAGGATGTTGTAGGTGGTGCGCGGCGCATAGTTGCCGTTGGGTCCCACGTGCGCCACGCTGCCATCCAGGGTGGCCACGCCGGTGACGTGGATGCGGTCGCTGGTGTTGCTGGTGGGGTCGGCGTGTACGCGATAGATGGCGTTTTGGCCGAAGCTGAGGTTGCCATTGACGGTGAGCGTGCCCATGGGCGAGCCATCATTGCCCGGCGAGATGACCGCGGTGGGGTAGAGGGTGGTGGTGCCCACTTGGCCGACACCCGCCAGTACGACTTCGCGGCCGATATCCATCGGGCCGTTCAACTTGCCGTCGATTTCCAACGCGCCGTCGGCGATCAGGATGGGGCCGGTCAAGCCGCTGCTGTCGGCGGTCAGGATCACCGAGCCCGGGCCGGTCTTGACGAAGCCTTCAGTGCCTTGCAGCGGGTTGTCGATGATGTCGACGAACTGGCCCGACGCATAGGTCCCGTCGCCAACGACGATGACCGGCGGGTTGCCGCCGCTGCCGACCAGGGTGATGGGCGCGCCTTGCAGGCGATAGCGGTCGGTGGCGAATTGAAGGCCCGACACGCGGACGGGGCCCGCGCTGCCATCCACGGTGACCGTGCCGGCCGCGCCCGTGAAGATGGCGTAGCCGCCGTCGGGCAGCGCGCCGGTGGCATTGCTGGGGCTGTTCCAGTTGGTGCTGGCAGCGCTCCAGGTGCCGTTGCCGCCACCCGCGCGCGAGGCAGATGCCGCACCGTCGCCGTTCCACAGATTGGTGGTGCTGGGGCCCAGGATCAGGTTGATATGCTTGTCGCCCGTCAGCGTTTGAATGGTGGCCGCGGGCGTGGAGTCGCCGCTGACGCTGCCCAGCGTCAGGCCGTTGCCGCTCAAGGTGCCGCCGTACGACAGGATCCGGTAATAGCCGGCGTTCACGCCCAAGGTATTGACCGTGACGTTCAACGTCGTGTTGTTAATGGTGGCGTTGCCGCCGACCGTGATGTTGTCGCCGGTGCCGGGCTGCGTAATGGGCAAGCCCGCGTAGCCGGTCTCGAAGGCGAACTCGGCGTTGTTCATCGACAGGTTGCCGTTGACGACCAGGTTGCCGTTGGAGACGCCGGTCGGCGTGCCGACTTCGTAGCCGGGGGCGACTCGCGCGCCGCTCACGTTGAGGTCGCCGTTGATGGAGCCGAAGCCCGCGACGATGCCGTTTGATGTCGCGTTGACGTTTCCACCCAGCGTGACGCCGGATCCGCCACCGTTGCCGCCTATCACCAGCGTGCCGCCGTTGACATCGACCCCGCCCGGAAAGTTGACCGAGCCATCGAATACTTGGGTATTCCCCGGGGAAACCGTCAGGTCGGCGGCCATGACGCCGCCGCAGTAAGTCGTGCCCAGCGCCAGCGTCGCCGTCAGCCACTTCTTCGTGCCGTAGTTCAAAACTGCATCCTTTATCTCGATTAATAATCCGAGGCTCAAACATTGCTGGATTGCTTTAAACGTATTGCTACGTAACAGGCCAATCTGCTTGAGCCAAATGGGCTACCCGAAAAAAAGGACGCAATTTATACCAGTTTTTTTATATAACCAAGGATTAATGAATGGATACCATCCTGATTAAAAACCCCAGGGAAAACGGATACCAACCGCAGCGTTAATTAATAAATGTTGGATACCATCCGTACTACATATATTGGGTGAATTGAAACATTAATTATTATTGAAAGACAAATTAGCGCTGAAATGTTTTGACGCAAGCCATGTCAAATTTACTCATCCCCGCATTCAGTTTCCTGATTGCGGGGACGGGTAATCAATACCGCCAGGTCATATGAAGCGAACCGGCGTTTTCGCGGTTGCCGCCGCCGAATTGGCCGCTGTAGGTCAGGCCAAGGGTGGCGTTCTTGGTGATCGCGGTTTCGACGCCAAGCTCGGCCAGCGCGGCGTTGCGTGCGATGGGCGCGCCTGCCACGCTGAAAGCCTGGCCGCCATCGAAGGACATGATGGTTTGCGGCTGCACATCACCAAATGCGTGCCGCCATCCCAAGGTGGCCTGCAGACGGCCTTCGGTTTGGCCAACCGTGAAGTTCGTCAATGCGCGCAAGCCCAGCGTGCTGGTGGTCTGCTTGGTGCTGTCGCTTTGCCCGCGCAACGCGGCGGAACCGCCAGACTCCGAGAACCCACGGGTGCGCGTGTCGCTCCAGGCCAGGCCGGTGAAGGGCTCGATACTGACGTGCTCCGACACGGGCAGCGTGTAGCCCAGTTCGCCGAACAACTGGGTGGTGCTGGCGCCGTAGTCGGCAGTCAGCTTCTGGGACACGCCGGAAACGCTGGCGTGGCGTTCGGTGGAGATGTCGTGCCAGGTGTAGGCCGTACCGGCCATCAGGTTCAACTTGCCGGGGCCGACATCGAATACCTTGCCGCCAAACAATGCCGCGCTGTAGCCGCCAACGTCCGCCTTGGACGAACGGTCGTCCACCTGAATGTTGCTGTCGGTGAAGCCCAGCGCACCGCCCAGGCGCCAGCCGCCGCCCAAGGCATGGTCTACGCCGGCGAAGACGCCGCCTGTCTTCTGGCGCACTTGCGCGGAATCGCCGTTGCCTTTCATGGTCTGCCAATTGCCGATGACTTCGGCCCAGGCGGGCTGCGCGTTCGAGGATGGCAAGGCCGAGGCGGACGGGGTGCCGCCGGCTTGCGCGGTGGGGGCGCCCGGCCGCATGCCCGCGCCCAGATTGGCGCGCAGGTAGGCCAGGGGAATGGCGCGCACCGTGTTGTTAAAGCCCGTCAAGCTGGACGTCACGCTGGCGTGCGCTTCGCCGGACAGGCTGTTGAAGGCGTCAGACGTCGCGCCCTCGGGCAGCGTCAGGATGTAGTCGTGCAGCGGGTTGCCGGCGGGCAGGCTGTCCAGGGCGTTGGCCACGGCGCGCTCGTTGCCGCTTTGCGCCGCGTCGGCGAAGGCGATGGGACGGGTCGGCGTTTCAGGCGTTCCGGGCGTTCCGGGCGATTCCGGGGTGCCCGGGTCCACGGGCACCTGCTTGCGGCCAAGCTGCATCACGACGTTCTGGGCGTCGTAGTGCAAGGCCGGGTCCAGGAAGGCGTAGTTGGACGATACGCTGTCGAACTGCCCATTGACCGCGCCCGCGCTAAGAATGGTGTATTCGCGCTGGGTCTGGAACCCGTTGTCTGGGCCGATATGGACGGCCGACCCCGCCAGATTCGCCGTGCCGCTGACCACTACGCGGCTGCTTGCCGACGATTGCGAATCGGCCGCCACCTGGTAGATGGAGCCCGGCGAGAACGTCAGGTCACCCGCCACGTTCAAGGTCCCGCCGACTTGGCCCGGCGCCAGCGTAGCCCCGCTTTGCAGCGTGGTTGTGCCAACCTGGCCCACGCCGTGCAGTGATGCGCCGCTGGCCACGTTCAGGGTGCCGCCCAAGGTGCCATTCACCGTCAAGGCGCCGCCCAGCACATTGGTGTGCCCGCTGAAAGCGCTTGAATCACCCGTCAAGATGGTTGTTCCGGCCAGCATGTCGATAGTGCCCATGCCCGGCGACAAGGAACTGATGGCGGGGGCGAAGACGTAGTTGGTGCTGGAATGGTTGAAGACCAGCTTGCCGGTCCCGTTGCCAAAGCGCACGCCCAGTGCTGCCTGAAGCACACCCGGCGCCGTGGGGGCATCGCCTGCGGCGGCGCCGATATTCACGGTGCCGGTCGAACCTGCGACATCGGCGATCCGGAGTCGGTTTGCCGTTTCGATGGTGGCGCCGTTGGACACGGTGGCGGTGCCATCGCCGTTATAGCCAACGAGGAAGAGGCTGGAGGTTCTGAGCTTGGTTTGCGGGCCGTCGGCGATGATGGTGCCTTCGGTTGATGCGCTGAAACCCGCGATGATCTGGAGCGCATCGACCAGGGCGCCATCGGTTGCGATCAATTCGCCCTTTGATCCTGCGTTGTAGCCAACGGAAATCCAATGGTTCAACGATGAAAACTGGCTGCCGGTGCCTGAAACCGATAGCTTGCCAATACCACCTGCCTCTTGCCCCACATCGGTTCGGTTGCCGGACGAGGCCGAGGCGCCGCCTTTGATGTCCACGGTGCCCGTACCGCGTAAGCCGATCGTCATGCCGCCGCTGGTTGTCAGCGACGCTCCGGGGCCGGTGATTTCGACTGTGCCCTCAGACCCTGCGCTATTGCCCATCAGCAAGCCGGAAGCTTGCGCCGTGCCGTTATTGGATATCGTGACAAGGCTGACGCCGTTATCGCTGACGGTAAGTTGCCCGGCCTGCAAAGAACTACCCGCGCCCGTGATATTCAAGGTGCCGTGGGATCCCACGTGGGATCCCAACGAAACAGTGTTGGTCGCGATGGCTTTGCCGCCCGCCGTAAGGTTCAGCGTGCCCGTGCCATAAAAGCCGACATTGAAGGCGTTTGCATTCCATTGGGAACCCGCGCCGTTGATGGTGGCCGTGCCCGATTGAAGTTCAGAAACTCCGGGCGTCATACCGTTGGTGGAGTTACTGATAATGGCGGTGTTGCTGGTTAATTGCCCGCCATTTTGCAGCGTAAGCGATGGCCCTCCGATTGCGCCAATATAAATGACGCCTGCCACTGCACTACTGTTCTCGATAATCGGTACATTAGGCGTCACGCTATTGATAAATAGATTGCCGCTTGAGCCGGGAAGCGCCCCCGTCGACCAATTCAGTGTGTCTTGCCAATCATTGCTTTGCGTACCGTTCCACGTAATGCTCTGGGCAAGCACCGGCGTAGCGGCGGCCAGGCTAAGTGCTTGCAAGGCGAGAACGATCGCCCGCTTTTTTAGTTCGTAAGGAGGCATTGTTCGCTTTTTATTAGGGTTGATGGGCGACCGATGCAAACAATCTTACGGATAGCTGACAGGCTCAAAGCCTTAAAGAAGGCAGGTTCAGGTGCCTATATATCGATTTATAATGCGTCCCTAAAAAAATAATGTCTGTCGATATTTGTTATGTATCAGGACGGTGTGCGCGTCGACGCGCCCGACAAGGCATGCAGGCTTAATCCGCAACTGCGGGCGCGTTCGGATAGCGATTCACTTTGCGCCAATGCGCGCCGGCTTTCTTCCAACAGCACATCCAACTGTTCTTCCAGCGTGGCCGCCATCACCCAGGCGCGTTCGGTAAAACGTTCCGAGAATTGATCCACGCAGTTTTTGCAGATGGCGGCGCCGTTTTTTTCAAGCAGCGGCGCGCCCTGTGCCAGCGTCGAATGGCAAAAAATACAGGCAAGTGCGCGATTCATGCGGCGGGCGGCTCGTTGTCGGTGGGCGGGGAGCGCCGCGGAGTCGCGGCGCCTACCCTTAGACAACGGCCTGCCGGGCCAACTCTTAAGCCGACATTCGCCCTAGGACGAATGTCGTAATGCAAAAGGTTGAGATTTGCCGCGAGCGTTTTCGCGAGAAAAGCTTCTGCTCAAGGGGTAGATCAATCCACGACAAATCCGCCCGGGCCGCTGTGCCCCAGCAGCTCACGCGCGCATTGCAAGGCTTCGGCGGGCGTGGCCACGGCCAGGAATGGCATACCGAAGGCGCGCGCCATTTTTTCGCCGCGCTTGCGGATCTTGTCCAGCGCCTGCGGTTCGCGTTCCACGGCGATGAAGGCGCGGCAACGTGCCTTCAAGCGCGGCATGTTGAGCGTCTGCCATTCGATCATGGCTTTGCGGTCGTCGTGGCCGGCTTCCTGGCTCATGTCCGGCACCACCATGACGAAGGACTGCGGGTTGTCCACCAGCATCTCCATTTCGCGTATCCAGGTGGCGGCGTAGCCCTTGGGGGCGCCGCCGTGCTTGGCGGTCACGATGGGAAAGCGGGATAGGTCGTGAAAGAAAAAGTGGTCGCGGTTCATTCGAATTCTCCGTGGGCAATGGCGGGTGCGCCGGGTTTGCAGCCGCAGCTTCCGTAGAGCACCAGGCTGTAGGAGTCCAGCAGGAAGCCGTTCTGCTTGGCGATCTTGCGCACCAATTGCGCCACGGCGGGGTCGCTGGACTCCAGGATCTGCCCGCAGTGCGTGCAGACCAGATGGTCGTGGTGTCCCTTGTCGTTAAGTTCGAACACCGTGGTGTGGGCGTCAAGCTGCGTTCGTTTGAGCAGCCCGGCGTCTTCAAGTTGCGTAATCACGCGATACACCGTGGCCAGGCCGATATTGCTGCGCTCTGAAAGCAGGTTGCGGTAGATGTCGGCCGCGCTCATGTGCTGATTCGCGTGCTGATAAAAGAGGTCAAGAATCTTGAGGCGGGGGAAGGTGGCTTTGATGCCGGCGTCGCGCAGCCGCGTGGTGTCCATATGATTTCTCCATTCGGGGGGCTGATGCCCGACTAATGAGAATGATGTACATTTTCATGTGCGCCCGCTAACGGGAACCCGTCAACCTGTAGCTCAAACTTGCCAACCATGCTTCACGTGGCTATCGCGCCTGCCCGGCCAGACATGCTGCTGACTCCGTTCAGCGTGCAGGGCCGGCGGGAATCCAAAGGAATTGCCGTGCCCTCGCATGTCCATGACGAGGGCATGCTGGTGTTGGTGCACGAAGGCTTGGTGGTGGTGCAGGCGGGCACCGAGGTATGGACGGTGATGCCCGGCAGCCTGGGTTGGATTCCGCCCGGCACGCCGCATGGCGCGCGCTGGTTTGGCGAGGCGCGCGGCTCGTTCCTGTACGTGCGGCAAGACGTCTGCGGCCGTTTGCCGGCGCGTTGCTGGTCGTGGCCCTCGTCCAAATTGATCGAGGCCCTGATCGACCGCTTCACCAGCGGTCAGCCCGGCGACATCTCCGACGCTTATCTGGCGCAGCTGTTCGATGTACTGCTGCATGAACTGGATACGCGCGCGCATGCGCCGCAGCCCTTGCCCATGCCGGTTGATCCGCGTTTGCAGGATCTTGCCCATACTTTGCTGGATACGCCGGATGACACGGCGGGCATCGACGAATGGGCGCAACGGCTGAACATGTCGTCGCGCACCTTGATGCGGCGCTTTCGCCAAGAGACGGGCGTAACGTTGGGGCAATGGCGCCAGCAGGCGCGCTTGCTGCGCGCGCTGGAAATGCTGTGCCGGGGCGGCTCGGTGACGCAGGCTGCGTTGTCGGTTGGATATGAAAGCACCAGCGCGTTCATCGGCAGCTTTCGCGCCGCCTTCGGCATGACGCCCACGCGCTATCTAGCTGGATTGCGGCCGCTTTAACTTTAAGTTGCTGAGCTGCTTCAACCCGCTTTATGCCGCCGCCGGCTGATCCGGATGCATCGGCCCTTGCGGGTCGTTTTCCGCATCGGGGCGGGGCGCCACGGGCGGCAGGCCCAAGCCCAGCCGCAGCCGCTGGCAATCCGGGTTGGGTGAGCCGTCCGGCATCCAGATATCGAATTCCCGACAGGGCGTGGGGCGATTTTCGTAGATGGCGCAGTGGATGCCGGGCTGCCCCAGTTCTCCGCGCAACGACACGCAGCGGCCGCCGCCCATCTCGGTGCCCTTCATGCAGGCTCGCAATGGGCTCATCTGGGTCACCAGTTCCAACGGCACCTGGCCGCCGTTTTCACCCGCCAGTTCGCCGACATAGAACGACACCCTGAAATGCGAGCAACAGGCTCCGCAATCCAGGCAAGGGTTGGCGTCCGGCTTGTCACCGGCCAGAACGGCGGGCGACACGAACGTAAGGACAGCGGTCTCTAGCAGCGACATGTTGGGGGTGGCGACATGTGGGGGGAGTAGACGCAAAACGGGCTTGCATCGGCGCAAGCCCGTCGGGGATCCGGGGCGCGCTGGGACATGGCCGGCGCGGGATCTGCGCTGCAAATAGTAGCGGGATTCCGACTGCGGCCGCTACGACTTTTTTCAGGGACGTTGCTGCGGTAGCATCGGTGCCTGACCGCCGCCTGGAGCTATGCCTTGAACGCCAAAAACGATTTTCCCGATGGCCTTGCCCGTTGCGGCTGGGTGGATACGTCCGCCGAATACATGGCCTATCACGACACCGAATGGGGCCGCCCGCAGGGCGACGATCGCGCGCTGTTCGAACAGCTCTGCCTGGAAGGTTTTCAGTCGGGGCTCAGTTGGCGCACCATCCTGAACAAGCGCGAAGCGTTCCGCCGTGGGTTCGCCAATTTCGATCCCGCCAGGGTGGCGACGTTTGGAGACAAGCAGGTGCAGGCCTTGCTGGCCGATGCGGGCATCGTGCGCCATCGCGGCAAGATCGAAGCCGTGATCAACAATGCAGGCCGCGCGCTGGAAATGATCGACAAAGAAGGGTCGCTGGCCGCGTTCTTCTGGCGCTTCGAGGCGCCGGCGGGGGCGCCGCCCACCTTGGGCGCCTCAACCTCGGAACAGTCCATCGCCCTGTCCAAGGCGCTGAAGAAGCTCGGCTGGAAATTCGTGGGCCCCACCACCGTGTACGCGTTCATGCAGTCGGTGGGCATGGTCAATGACCACAGCCCGGGCTGCCATTGCCACGCGCTTAGTGACAAGGCGCGCCGGGGTTTCAAAAGGCCGCTGTAGTCACGGCTCTTGTATTGAAGGCCCTCGCATCTAAGGCCGCTATCTAAGCGCCGCTATCTAAGCGCCGCTATCAAAGGCCGCTGTCGTTATTGCGAGCTTGTCGGCAAGGGTGTGGCCGTTTCGGGCGTGAGCCCCGGCAGGCAGTAGCGGCCTTCGCGATACGCCCAACTGGGCCACAGCGCATGCGCCAGCGCTTCGGTGGCAAGTTCAGGGTTCAGCGCGACGGGCGCGTAGTCTTCCGGCGCGGTGTAGCGGTACTGCACCGGCGTCTTGTTGGGCGCCAGCACCAGCAGGTCGTTTTCTTTCAGATAGCCGTAGGTGCTGTCGTACTGCATGATGGCCCGGCCCGGGGTGCTGCGTGTCAGGTCGTGGCCAATCATCGGATGCTCGGTGTCCACGCCAATCAAGGACAGCAGGGTGGGGGGCAGGTCGATCTGGCTGATCAGGCGGTCGTCGCGGCGCGCTTCAATGCCCCCGCCCAGAATCACGGCAGGAATATGGAAGTGGCGCACGGGCACCAGGCTGGCGCCGAACACGCGCGAGTCATGGTCGGCCGCCACCAGGAACACGGTGTTCTCCCAATAGGGCGAGGCCTTGGCGCGTTCAAAGAACTGGCCCAGCGCCCAGTCCGCATAGCGCACGGTGTTTTCCACGGTGGCCGGGTTGCCTTCGGTCTGGATGCGCCCGGCGGGGTATTCCCACGGCGTGTGGTTCGATACGCTGAAAGCCAGCGTGAAGGTGGGCTTGTCGCCGTCTTCGCGCAGCAGGCGGTCAAGCTGATTGAACATGTCTTCGTCCGAGGCGCCCCAGGTGCCCACGAAGGCGGGGTTGACGAAGTCGGCGCGGTCAACGATCTGCTTGAAGCCGTTGCCCAGGAAAAAGCCCTTCATATTGTCGAAGTGCGATTCGCCGCCGTAGATGAAGCGCGAATGGTAGCCATGGCGCCCCAGCAGGTCCGCCAACGAGAAAAAGCCGCGTTGCGACCGGGGCAGTTTCAAGACGGCTTGGGCCGGCGTTGGCAGAAAGCCGGTGGTTACCGCTTCCAGCCCGCGCACCGATCGGGTGCCGGTGGCATAGGCGCGGGTAAAGGTCCAGGCCTCGCGCGCCAGCGCGTCCAGTTCCGGCGTCAGGTTGGCGCCGCCCAGCCCCGCGCTGTACTGCGCGCCCAGGCTTTCTTCCAGGATGATCACCAGGTTCAGCGGGCGCGCCGTCTTGCGCGTGGCGGGCTGGCGATGCAGGCTGGGGTAGTCGGGGTTGGCGGGCGGGTTGGGCAGGCCGGACTGCGTCAGCACCAGATCATGCATCTTGGCTTCGTCCATGCCGCCGTAAACCGCCGACGCCGACTTTTCGTTCTTCATGCTGTAGACCGCGTAGAACACGTTGTACAGCGAGTTCAACGCCAGCGTGTTGAGCATGCCGTCCGAGCAATAGGCCACTGAAGACGGGTTGATGGGCCGGTGGCTCAGCGTGCCGCGTATGGCAAGAATGACGACCGCCAGGATGACCACGCTGGCGATCGGCATTTGCCACCACGCAAGCTGCGCATCGGGTTGGGCGTGGCCGAACAGATTGAATGCGCCCCATCCAATGATGGCCAGGGCGCCAAAACCGCCTAACAGCGCCAGCTTGTAGCCGCGCCAAAGCATGCCCGAGACCTCGCGCGGATGCTTCAGGTATTCGACGAACAGCCGGTTGGGGCGTGAGTCGTATTCCAGGATGAAGGGCGGCGAGGCCACTTCCAGGAAGGCCAGCAGGATGAAGGCGACCAGATACCAGTAGCCGGCTATTGATGCGGCAATGGGGAAGTGGCCCAGGAAGGGGGACAACACCGCCGGCAAGGCGGCCAGCACGGCGATCTGGTGCGCGTCGATGCGCAGCCCGCCCAGCAGCAAGGGGACCAAGCCGCCGGCATTGCGCACGCGCTGCCACTGCCAGGCGGCCAGCGCCAGGCGGCTAAGCGTCAGTAGCGCAAACGCCGCCACGACAAAAATCAAGGTTGAATGCCGCATTGGGCCTCCAGGTTATGCAGAACGACCGAAGCCATTTCGCTTTGTAACTGCGTGGCAGTGCGCCGAGCGCGCCAGGCACGCCGCATGCTGCGCGCAGACGCGACGGCATGGCGTTGCCGTGCATTGTCACCCCGCCCGCGCCGTATTCATCTGGAAAGATCCGCACACATTATGGGGCCGGGAAGCTTAATCCTTCTGATGGGCCGCGATACCCTTGATGGTAACGAGCGCCGGCGGTCAAAGGCTGGCCATAACGCCAAGGATGATAACCATGACGCGCACAAGAAAAATAGCGATCGGGATTGTAGGGGCTCTGGCCCTCATCGTGCTGGTGTTCGTGGTGGTGATAGCCACCTTCGATTGGAACCGGGCCAAGCCCATGATCAACGAACGCGCCAGCGCCGCCATCGGACGCCCCTTCGCCATCAATGGCGACCTGAGCGTTGAATGGGGCCGCGAGCCGGCAGAGGGCGGATGGCGCGCCTGGGTGCCATGGCCGCATGTTGTCGCCAACGATATTTCGGTGGGCAACGCGCCGTGGGCAAAGGCGCCGCATTTCGCCACGCTCAAGCGCGGCGAATTCAGCTTGGCGCCATTGCCGCTGCTGCGCCAGCGCGTGGTCATCCGCAAGATCCAACTGACCGAGCCCGCCGCCGACCTGGAACGCCTGGCCGATGGCCGCGCGAACTGGGTCTTCACGCTGCCCGAATCCGGCGAACCGTCGCCGTGGGTGCTGGACATCAACGAAATCGGATTCGACAAGGGCCGGGTCGGCTACGTCGACGAAGTCCTCAAGGCGGATCTGACGGTGCTGGTGGACCCCTTGGGCAAGCCCGTGCCTTTCGCGGACGTGGCCGGCGCCGCCTTCGTGCCGCAGGACGGGCAGGCGCCCGCGCCCCGCGACTACGTCTTCGGCTGGAAAGTGGATGGCAAATTCAAGGGCCTGACGACCCAGGGCGAAGGCAAGGTCGGCGGCATGCTGGCCATGCAGGATCCCAAGCAACCGTTTCCCGTACAGGCCGACGTGGCCATTGGCGGCACCAAGGCGTCGGTCACCGGCACCTTGACCGACCCCGCCAACCTGGGCGCGCTGGACCTGCGCCTGAAACTGGCGGGCGCGTCGATGGCGCAGTTGTATCCGCTGACCGGCGTGACGCTGCCTGACACGCCGCCGTATTCCACGGACGGTCACCTGGTGGCCAAGCTGAAAAATCCCGGCGGCGCGGTGTTCGACTATAAGGATTTCAACGGCAAGGTCGGCAATAGCGACCTGCACGGCGACATCACGTTCGCACTGGGCGCGCCTCGGCCCAAGCTCACCGGCAAATTGATATCCAAGCAACTGCGCATGGTGGACTTGGGGCCCTTGATCGGTGTGCCGGCGGACGGTACCAAGGCCGCTCCCGCGGACAAGGCCAAGGACGCGCCGGCCAAGCCCAAGGGTGGCAAGGTGTTGCCCACGCAGGCATTCCGCACCGACCGCTGGCGCGACATGGATGCGGACGTTGAGCTCGACGCGGGGCGCATTGTTCACGACAGCAAGCTGCCCTTGTCCGACTTGTCGGTGCATGTGCTGCTTCAGGACGGCAAGCTGACGCTGGACCCGTTTCGCTTCGGCATCGCGGGCGGCACCATCGGTGGCACCATCAAGCTGGACGGCGCCCGCGAAGTCATGGATGGGCGCGTGGACCTGCGCGCGCGCCGCCTGCGGCTAAAGCAACTGTTTCCCGCCACCGACGCCATGCAGAAGACGCTGGGTGAACTCAATGGCGACATGGCCGTCAGCGGCACCGGCAATTCTGTGGCGGCGCTGTTGGGCACGGCCACCGGCGACGTAAAGATGCTGGTCAACGACGGCGTCATCAGCCGCAGCCTGATGGAGATTGCCGGCTTGAACGTGGCCAACTACGTGGTATCCAAATTGTTCGGCGACGATGAGGTGAATATCAATTGCGGCGCCGCTGACCTTGTCATGAAGAACGGCCAGATGACGCCGCGCGTTTTTGTCTTCGACACGGAAAATGCCTTGATTAGCATTACCGGCAGCGCCGACTTCAAAAACGAAAAGATCGATATGGACATCACGCCTGACAGCAAGGGCTTCCGCATCTTTTCCCTGCGTTCGCCCTTGTACGTGCGCGGCACCTTCGGCGACCCCGATGTGGGCGTACACGTGGGGCCGCTTGCCGCGCGCGGCGCAGGCATGGTGGCGCTGGGCGTGTTGCTGACGCCGGCGGCGGGCTTGCTGGCGCTGATCGCACCCAGCACGAACGATGAGAACGCCTGCGGACCCTTGCTGGAACAGATGCGCAAGCCGCCGACCGCGCCCGCGCCGAAGGGAAAATAGGCCGCTTGCGCGGCAGCCGTCAGGTGGAATGAAAGCCGCCACTTGGCGCCCCCGGCTTGGCGCCCCCGGCTTGGCGCCCCCGGCTTGGCGCCCCCGGCTTGGCGCCCCCGCTATTCCCCCGGCGTCACCCGCCGCGCGCCGTCGGGCGCGGTGTCGTCGACGACGTAGACCCCGTCGCGGCCGTGGTTCTTGGCGTGGTAAAGCGCCTGGTCCGCGCGTTGGTAGACGGTTTCCAGCGTGGCGCCATGGTCGGGAAAGCGCGCCACGCCCACCGATACCGTGATGCGCGTACCAATGGCGTCGGGCATCTGCTGGTTGGCAATGCGGTGGCGCAGGCGTTCAGCGGCCGCCGCCGCGGATCGCAGCGATGCGCCCGGCATCAGCACCACGAACTCTTCGCCACCGGCGCGCGCCAGCGTGTCGCCCGCGCGCGAGCCTTCGTTCATGACCGCGGCCAGTGCCTGCAACGCGCGGTCCCCCGCGACGTGACCAAAGCGGTCATTGATGGTCTTGAAACGGTCGATGTCGATGGCCAGCAAGGCCACGGGCGAGCCCTCCGCTTGCAGCAGCGCCATCGCTTCGTCCAGGCCACGGCGGTTCAGCAGGCCCGTCAGCGTATCCGTCGTGCTTTCGCGGCGCAGATCACGAATCTTGTGATGTATCGGCGCCAGGCCGATGAGCAACGCACGCTTGAGCTCGGCCGCCTCGAAATACCAGGACCGCACGCCGCGCAGGCTATCGGCGGAATCGGGGTCCTGCATGCGCCGGGCAATGCCCGCCAGCTCGCCAAGCGGGCGCGCGATCCAGCCCGACAACAGCCAGATCGTGGCGATGGACAGCAGCAGCAAGGGCAGTGTGTTGCGGGCGGTGGCGATCAGCAAGTCGACCAAGGGGCGCAAGGTGCTGGCCACGGGCCGTTCCGCGACGATGCTCCAGCCGGTGCTGGGTACGGGCGCGTAGCCGGCCAGCATGTCGTTGCCGTGCGTGTCCGTGAAGCGTCGTTCGCCGGTTTCACCGCGCCGCGCGGCGGCGAAGCCTTCGTTGTCGGGCGCCTTGCGGCCAAGCAGGCTGCGATCCGGGTGATAGATCAACGTGCCATTGCGATCCATCACGTAAAGATAGGAGTCGTCACGGTAGAAGTGCTTGTCCAGCAGGCGATCCAGCACGTTGTCTTCATGCAGGTACAGCGTGCCGGCGATATAGCCCAGGTAGCGGTAGTCGCGCGAGAAGATCGGATGCGAATACAGAATCACCCAGCGGCCGGAGTTGGCTTGGTAGGGTTCGCTGATGGCAGGCTGCTGCGTACTGATCGCGTGTTGCGACGCATCGCTGGCCAGATGCTGACCCAGCAACTGCGGGTACGCCGATGACACCGCGATCACCTTGCCGGCCGGCGACACCACCATGCTGGAATTGAAGTGGCCTAGCTGCGCTTGCTGTCGCCGCGTTTCCTCGACCATCAATTCGGGGCGCGCTTCCATGTCGGCCAGCACGTCGGCGCTGTACGCGAGGTATCGGCGCAGGTCGGCCAGGAACAGGTCGGTGGTGACGGCTAGCTTCGAAGCGTAGGCGCGGTTGGCCTCAAGCGCGTTGTGCAACAACAGATCGCGCTGCACCAGATAGCTGGCATGCAGCCCGCCCGCCAGCACCAATACCACCGACAGCAAGCAGATCCACAGGATCAGGCGCCGAAGGTCAAGGCGGAACATGGCGGTATCCGTCAGGAACGGGCGTTTCCGGCCGGCGGAACACCCGACGGCGGGCGGCTGCCCGTCAGCGCGTCCCAGGCGCACATGGCCTGGCGCGCCACGGATTGCAGCGTCTTGCGGCTGGCGCCATCGCGCGCCTGGATCGACATGCCGTGCAGCACCGTCGTGTAGAAGGCCGCCAGGCCTTTCACGTCGGCGCCGGTCGGCAATTCGCCGTTATCGATGCCGGCAGACAAGCGAGCCTGGATGCGGCTTTGCATTTCACGGCGGCTATCGCAGAGGAACCCACCGACGCTGTCGTGGTGCACGCTGCCGGACGGCGCGCCCAGCACGATCATGCAGCCGGGCGGGGTGCCGGGCGCGGTAAAGCGTTCGGCTGCCGCCATCAACATGGCCTGGACGCCGTCGCGCGCGGTGGCGCCATCTTGCAACGCGCGCCGCGACGACCCGCCCGTTGTGTCGCGATACAGCGCCACGGCTTCGCGGAATAGTCCTTCTTTTGAGCCGAATGCGCCGTAAAGGCTGGGCGAGTTGATCCCCATCGCCTCGGTCAAATCCGCAAGCGATGCGCCTTCATATCCCTTCGACCAGAAAACCTCCATGGCCTTTTGCAAGGCCTGGTCTCGGTCGAAGTTCCGGGGACGCCCACGTTCTGCCATGGCGGGATTTTACCCGCGTCGCCTATTTTGTGTTGATCGATAAAAAAATGGTTGACGAAAGAAATCGGGTGCGGCAATGATATTTGTACTGATCACTACAAATTAAGGATGAAGCATGGGCAACTTGAACGGGAAAGTGGCATTCGTTACCGGCGGCAGCCGCGGCATTGGCGCGGCCATCGTGCGACGCCTGGCCGCCGACGGCGCCAACGTGGCCTTCACCTACGTCAGCGTGTCCTCCGCCGACACGGCGCAAGTCCTGGCCCAGGAACTGTCGGTGGACGGCCGCCGCGCCGTCGCCATCCAGGCCGACGCCGAAGACGCGCTGGCGACACGGCAAGCGGTGGAGCAGGCCATCAGCGCCCTGGGGCCGGTGGACGTGCTGGTCAACAACGCAGGCATATTCGTCACCGGCGAAATCGGTGACACCAGCCTGGACGACTACGAGCGCACGATGAACATCAATGTGCGCGCACCCTTCGTCGCCATCCGCACCGCGCAGGCATCCATGCCCGACGGCGGCCGCATCATCAACATCGGCAGTTGCCTGGCCATGCGCGCCGGCCGCCCGGGCGTGGCGCTATACGCCGCCAGCAAGTCCGCGTTGATCGGCCTGAGCCAAGGCCTGGCGCGCGACCTGGGCCCGCGCGGCATCACCGTCAACGTGGTGCACCCCGGCCCGATCAACACCGACATGAATCCGGCAAATGGTGACCACGCGAGCGAACTCGTGGCCGTGCTGTCCCTGCCGCACTACGGCGACCCCCGCGACATCGCCGGCATGGTCGCGTTTCTGGCCGGCCCCGAAGGGCGCTATGTGACGGGCGCAAGCCTGTCGGTGGACGGCGGATACGCGGCTTGATGTCGCGGAGATGAAAGTTTTTTGCGTGTGACTTGCACAAACGAAAAAACCTACATATAATCTTGCTTCTTCGCACTGCACACACAACGAAACGCAGCCAGCGGCACCGAATACCGATAGCAAATATCGACTAAACGGCGCGGTTGAAAACGAATCAAAGTGGCGTGAATTGCGCAGGGCTGTTAGCTCAGTTGGTAGAGCAGCGGACTCTTAATCCGTAGGTCGAGTGTTCGAGCCACTCACAGCCCACCAGAATTCTCTAGTAGTATCAAGCGCTTAGCCCACCGGAAACGGTGGGCTTTTTGCTTTCTGGGAATTTTGACCGCACTTCTAACGCACTCCGGTGTTTTGGCGGACTGTGGCAGCGACCTTCGAGCGCTGTTACAGAAAAAATTTCTGCCTCCATTTGCTGGTGGTTTTGGCGAAACGGAGCCCCGCGAAGCAAGGGCCCTCCCGCGCTGGCGCTTATACCTCAATCCTCAAATTGTGAGATAAGCAGCATGGCTAACATTCAGAAGCGCGGTGAGTACCAGTACCAGGCAGACATTCGTCGCAAAGGCTTCCCGCGGCAAACCCAGACGTTCTTGACCAAAGACGACGCCGAACGGTGGGTGCGAAAGCCCGAAGGGCAAATGGACGAGGGGAAATTCAGAGACCTGCGCCCCGTCGCGAAACTGACCCTTGGCGACGCCTTGGACCGCTATATGGAAGAAGTCGTCCCGACCAAGGCCGTAGGCGGGCAGCGTAACGAGCGCAATCGAATTCGACTGCTGAAGAAGCATCCACTGGCCAGGCGTGAGCTGAGCACCCTTCAGTCCTCTGACTTTGCCAAGTACCGCAATGAGCGGACCGCACAAGTAGGCAGCGCTAACACCGTGCGGCTGGAGCTGGCGCTGCTCTCGCACCTGTACACGATTGGCAAGAAGGAGTGGAACTGGCCACTCGACAATCCCTTGAAGGATGTGAGGCGGCCATCGGCGCCCGAGGGCCGTGAGCGTCGGCTTCGTGGGGATGAAGAGGCCTGGCTCCTCTCGGGAATCAGCGACGAGCGCGTTCGGCAACCCGTCTGGCTGGAAGCATGCATTCGACTTTCGCTGGCCACGGGGTTGCGTGCCGGTGAGCTCCTGACTCTCGAGTGGTCACAGGTTGATCTGAAAGGCGGCGTCATGAACCTGACAAAGGCCCGCAATGGCAGCAAGCGGTCAGTGGGCTTGAACCTCGAGGCTGTACGCGTCCTTCAGAACATTCCTCGTTCGGCCGAGAAGGTCATCAAGGGCTATCACGAGACCGGCAAGCTGGATTGCGATTTCAAGGCAGCCTGCATTGCCGCTGGTCTGGTCGACTTGCACTTTCACGATCTTCGTCACGAAGCGGCGACTCGCTTGGCTCCGCACATGATGCCTCAGGAGCTGGCCAAGATCATGGGCTGGAAAACGCTGCAAATGGCCATGAGGTACTACAACCCGACCGCACAGGAATTGGCGACGCGAATGCGTGCCGTGGAGGCGGCTAGATCGGAACCGTCACCCGGTGCGCCGAATGCTCTGGCTGTGCCCAGGGCTATCGAATTGGCTTCTGGGCCGACGCTGGGTGTGCCTGTCCAGCGCGTTGGCGACCCGACCACGAGCAACGTCATTCGAGTGCAGTTCTTGCGTGATCTGCCATCGCGGACTCGCGCTATTGCCTAGTTTGGGCATCTGATGGGGATTGCTGGCGGGCAGCGGAAGAGGTTTGCTCGCCAGCCAGCATTCGAGATAAAACCCGCCGCAGCGGCGAGGACATATTGCTGCTCAGTTAGGAAACATTGATTTCGTTGCGGCACGTCATTTAGGCGTGCCATGTCAGCAGCTTTGCTTGCTCGCATTGAAGCGTCTGCGCCACGTCGGCCGTGGTGTGGACCAGAGAAAGACCGTTGCCGTGTTCGGCCGTTAGCGACTGCCTTAACGGAACCCTACATTCAACTCAACCCGCCGGCGCATGTGTACTGGCTCCAGTTTGATATCGACAAGGGGGAAGCGTCTCACACCTGGGCGGACTGTAATCTCCCTCCGCCCACCTATGTTGCCGTGAATCCCTCCAATGGGCATGCGCACTACGGATATGCACTTGCCAGTCCAGTGTGCAAGACGGACGCCGGTCGTCAAAAGCCCTTGGCTTATCTTGCGGCCATTGAGTACGCCTACAACCGTAAGCTTGAAGCTGATCGCGCGTTTCGTGGGCCTTTGGCGAAGAATCCCCTGCACGCCAACTGGCATCTATGGCAGCCCGCGAACGACGTTCAATACGAGCTCAGTGAACTTGCTGAGCATGTTGAGCTGCCTCGCTTGGAGGAGATGCGAGCAGATCGAATCAATCCGGACTATGCCGCCTTGGGGCGCAATTGCTGGTTATTCGAAGGCTTGAGACAGCAGGCGTACTTGCGAGTAAAGGCGTTCTGGCGACCGGCAGGAGACGAGCTTTTTTATGAATGGCTCTTGCTGGAGGCTAAATCCCTGAACCAAACTTTCCCTGTCCCATTGGGCTTCGGAGAGGTGAAGAGCATTGCACGCAGCGTCACACGTTGGGTGTGGAAGCGATTTACGCCAAGTGGCTTCCGGGCTATTCAGGCAGCTCGAGGGCGGGCCTCGGGCGTAGCGCGGAGGTTCGCCACTCAAGAGCTGCGGCAGAGGGCTGCGATGCTGACCGCATCAGGCTTGACCTCGCGGCAAGTGGCGGGACAGCTGGAAGTGAATCAATCCACCGTGGTCAGATGGCTGCGGGCTAAAGGCTCCGGTGAGGCTTGAGATGGGCTTACCCGGGTTTGCCTCTGTGGATGTTGACGGCAATCGATCACGTGTGTCTGCGCACTCGCCGACCTCCCTTGATATACTGATGGGGCTGAAATCGACGATGAGTCCGGCCGAAGTGACATTACGGTCGAGGCTTGTGGAGCAGGACTGGAGTCACTCAGCGTAGCTGTCCAGTCGAACGGGGTGCCTCAATGAGGCGCAATTTGCGAATAGCATTTTGCGGGCGCCGTTCCGAAAAGTTGAACAGGGCCCATGCATAGCGTGGGCCTTTCCTTTGGGTGATTGGAAGTTCAGGCCTGCTTCGGTTTTTGGGTCCTCACCACTCAAAGCGCCGCACGATTTGCTTTCTCCGATGTCAGTAGGCACGCAATCAAGCTTCAATGCTTTGATTTGATCGGATTTCGGCAAGAGTGTGGGTGATGCACGAACCATATCAGGTAACAGCGGACTTGGAGCGTTTCTCGCCTATTCGACGGAGAGGGTGTGACCTGCTCCCCCCATAGTTATCGCTAATGCAAGTTCGCGGACTGGCTACACGGCCATCAGCACGTAGATGCCACCATGAGCCTAGCCCAAGCGCGCCACTGAGCGAGCGTGATTCGCTGCCTATTGGAAGGACCTGCTCGGAGTGATGTAAGCCGGTCCACCGGGACTAGATGGGCGCATTGGAGGCACCTATGAGGACCCACTGAGCCGCCGCATGCGGAACTGCACGTATGGTGGGGTGAACAAGCGAGGGAGGCTGCCCAACCGGATGGAGGTTGGTTGTCTAGCCGACTTCGTTTAGGCTGGGTAGCTTCGAGCGTGATGCACGAGCCATATCAGGTAACAGCTAATACCAAGCCGTTCAGTCCTCCCCTACGGAACAGGTCAGTCAGGACTATTTACGTCGCCCGCTTTCTACGCTGAGCGGAAGTTCGGCGGAAAAATCAAGATGACCGTTTTGCTGCGGATGCGACACAAATCTACGAACGCGTGGCTGGAAAGCAGACACTTAGCATTGAGGTATCGGCACGATGAGATTGCGCGCTCAGGCTGTAGCCAACCCGATAGACCAACATGATTTGCTCTAACTTAGAGCGGTGCAACTGCGCTGGGCTCCCTTGCCGTCCTTCCGTGATGCGTAAAGGCATATCGTCATAGAGCACACGAAGACAGTGACTGCGATTTACACGAGTCAATGTCTGCGAGAAGTGTCTGTGTGTTCGTGGTGACATGCGTAGCTGGTCGATTGCCTCGAATCAGTTGATCAGTTCGACCTCGCCTTGTTCGAACCATCCGTACTGGAGGATGGCCCTGCGAGCTAGTGCTGGATCAGGCGAGTAGTAAACGATGGCCAAGCTGTTCTCAGCCCGGCTGCAAGTCACGTAGAACAAGCGGCGGGTGCGGTCTGAGCCGGTCTCTCGGCCAGCGACTTCGTTTTCAAGATCCGTCTTTGTTTTCTCCTTGGTGCCGAAGAACTTGTCGTAGGCGAAGAGGAAGCCTCGTGCCTCGTCGTCGTTGATCACAACCAGCACTCGTGGGAACTCGAGCCCCTTGACGCCCTGATGCGTTCCAAACTGCGACCGTCCTTGCACGTACTGGTCATACCGTTCGATCTGGCTTAACGGGGCCTCAAGCGACTTACTCCACGCGCTTAGTTCAGGGCTTGTGTCTCCGGCTTCGTCGTCCTCGCGACCGTCGGCTTGATCGCCCTGCATTGCGTCGTCTTCGGCCCCCGCAGCCATGGCGTCACTTGGAACGAAGGGAGTCAGCGTGTCCGGGACCACAAACAACCCCGTCCGCGCCACAAACTCGAGCACAGCCTGAGCAGTAACTTCAGGCTGTTCCGTGATCAGCTCCAGAAGCTCATCGCAAGCCGCCTTGGCCTTACTGAATTGTGCAACCTGATTCGATCCTGCTCCTTGAAGCGTTGCGCGCGCCAGAAGTGGCGATGACGCCTTGATGATCGCCGTAGCCCCAAACCGGTCGTTGGCGCGAAGCGCCTTGACCAGCGGTAAAACGTCCCGGATGAAGAATCCAAGACCTGCGCCTGCGCCTTGGAGGAGACTGGTCCTAAGGTTATCGATTCCCCAAAGCGGCTCGAAAAACTCCACGAAACCAAAGCGCCGGGCAGACATCAGATGTTCAAGGGCTAGTGTTTTCACTGTATCCGAGTTCTGCCAAGCTGGATCTCCAGTACTCGTCACCATCCGCTGGCGCACCGTCGCTTCGATGGCGAAGGGATCGGTGCCTGCTTGAGGTGCAATGAAGACTCGCACCACTCCCTCTTCAGCGTCGCTGCGTGGGACCTGTTCCTCGCCATCAACATCTTGGCGGATACTGTTAATGACCTCGATAATGCGGGACGGACACCGATGGTTCATCCGTTTGCGCGGCATTGCCCATCTGGCCGGGATAGCTTTGTCCAGCCGGTCTTTCCCGTCCGAGTAGATGCGCTGCATCATGTCGCCGAACAAGCCCAGGCTGAACCGTCCGTGGAACTCCTCCTCGAGATGGAGGAACGCATCCATGAGTGCTTTGTTCGTGTCCTGGCTCTCATCAATGAGCAAGACTGGACACCTACTGATCAACATCCGTCGTAATCCGGGCTTGCTGACCAGGAAAGCCGCTGTCATAGCAATAACCTCCGAGTGGTTCAGAGAGTCGTGCGTGCGGTTGTCGCTGGTCGGGCTATAGATGAACTTAACGATGGAATCCAAACGTGCCATACGGCGACGCTTGCTTTCCATGGATCGAAGCCTTTCCGCGCCCGCCTTTGTGTTGGAGCGGCCCTTCTTGTGCTGTTCTTCGAGTTCGGAAATCTCCTCTCCGAGGTTCTTTGCTACCCACTGGCGGATGTCGGCGTTGAAGCCCTCGATTAGCGACCATGAGAACGCGTGGATCGTCATGACCTCGACCCGGGGATCGAAATCGAGACGTTGCTTGATTTCGTCACAGGCAGCATTGGTGTAGGTAATGACGCCAATCTTCTTGCCCGTCAGAGTCAGCTGCCTACCATGCGTGCCCTCTATCGCGTGTCTAACTGCGCTGACCAGCGACCGCGTCTTTCCTGATCCGGCACCTGCGTATAGGAAGAAACTCCTGGGTTTGCCCAGGTCGAGACACTCGATGATCGTTGCGTCAGCCTCAGCATCGAATTGATCGTCAGCGGCAGTCATCGTGTCCCCTCCGGCGCTGGCATCAAGATTTCCACCTGCTTCTTTTTCATCTGTTCCAGCAGCCACTCCAGCCCCTCGGCGATGTACCGCGGCACCTTCAGATTGTTGAAGTTTTCCGCCATCAATACGTCGAGAGCGAACTCCGCCTTCTTGCCATCCTTGAGTGCGGCGAACATGCTTGCGCCAATCGCGGTTGCACCGCCACCATTGGCGATTGCCATCCGGAATTTTGCGTTCAATCCCGGTCCCGCAAACGCAGCGAAGAAGTCCACGTTCTCGAACACGAGCGCGTCTTCAAACGTGTAGGGGTAGGCGATCTCCTTGGCGGTGGCGTCCGGCAGCGTGACCTCAACGGGCAATTGGTACGCCGAGCGAACGGCGAACAGCGTATCGCCTGCACCTATGATTGTCTTTGCGGCAGGCTTCGCGCCGATGAGCGCGTCTATGTCTTCCAGGGCTGGCACCCAGGTTTTTAGGGTGGTGTTATCGGTTTTCTGGCCGGCGCCTAAAGCGGGCTGAACCGATGAGCCACCCGTCTCCGTCAGGCTGTCTAGGTCGGTGACGATTAGCGTCAACAAGCCCAGATGATCGATCAGTGGGCGTAGACGGTGCGCGTGGCTACCGCCAATTTCTAGCAGAGTGACGTAGCTCTGATGCAGTACCTTGTAGTGAGCCCGGATGAAGTTGGGAATGAGCATGCGCTCAGCCGGACCCTCTACGAGAATCGCAGCATCAGCGAAGAACAAGTCGGCGTGTTGTGCGCGCAAGTACCGGGTGACGAAGCGCTCGGTCTCCGAGCCCTCCCCGAACACCTGCGATAGGTTGATCACCGTCGACACTGGTACCTTGGCTGCCATACCGGCCGGCAGCCGCCGGAAATACCGCAGGCTCGCAAAAGGCGTCTCATGCGCTACATGGCTCGAGTGCGTGCTGACGATCAGCTGCGTGCAGAGTGCGTCTTTTTCTCCCAGCTCTGGGCGCCTGCGCAGCACCTCATACGCTTTCTTGATGAAGACTTGCTGCACCTGCACATGCAGATGCGCTTCAGGCTCTTCCACGAGGACTAGGTGAAGTGGTTCAATGCTTGCAGCCTCTGCGCCCTTGGATGCCTTACCAACACGCATCCAAGCATCGCGGAAGCTCATCAGCCGGAAGATCATTGAGATGAGGTTCTGATATCCCAGCCCATTGCTGCCTTCAGGCAATAGCAGGAGGGGTGTGACCGCCCCCGCATCCGAAACCACGTCTACCTCGAAATTGACCGCTGCGCTGTGATTCAGACCGTCGATCGCACGCAAGCGTGTCGATACGCGTGGCCGCGGGTCGCTGACACCTGGATAGCCTAGACCCGCCACTTCGGTGAAGCATTCGTTGAAGCTCTCCATTAGCTTCAGGTCAAATGCATCCTCGGCCGCTTCCATAGCCTGGAGAGCCTCCAAATCCATCGGATCCGGGCCCTTGGCGGGATCCAGATGCTTGGCGTAGTAGCTGCGGAGCTGTTCTGAAAGCCGCGTCCCGCCAGCCGAAGTTTGCAGCTCTCCTTCGTCTTCGACCGCACTCGGGACCTCGCCAAAACCGCGCTGTGCGGGAATGTCATGCACCTTGATGAGGCCGCTGAGAGGATCGCCTTCGATCGGCAGCGCCGACGCAGATAGCACCTGCGGCAAGGCCCGAAGCTTCTCAGGAGACGCCAGCAGGGCTGGATCCAACGGATACACCCGAATCGTGAACATCGAGCTTAGCCGCCTAGTGAGGAAATCGACTAGGGTTTCAGGCCATATGGTGAGCTTGGCGCCAGCAGCACCCTTTGCAGCCGCAGCCGTTGCAGCTGCTGCACGCATCGCATTGGCTTCGGTGGTTGCGGTTATGAAATCCTTGAAGAGTGCATTGAGATCCTTTGGCTCGTAACGGAGCCGGGCCCCTAATCTTCCGCCAGTCCACTCCATGAGGGGGACCAAATCCCGGACCCGGTGAACTTCGTCCTCCTTGATCTGCAACCACAGGTCAAGGGCGGGAAGTGCTTGCACCCAGGAGTCCAAGGAGAGGTCTGCCGCCTTACCTGCGTGGTGGGCTTGAACCCAAGCTTCCCCGATTTCTACAAGGGACCGCAAGTGACACAACGTGAAGTCATGGATCTCAAACGGGCACCGGCGCGGTGTCAAGAAGCGCCGCAGAGCTAGCATGGCTGAAGTCTTGCCGCTGTTGTTCGCACCGACGAATAGAGTTGTCTTCGGCGATAGGTCCACGCGCGCCGACAATAACTTCCTGAAATTTGCGATCTCGACGAACTCAATGTGCATTTCGCATCCTCCCCCTTGGTGTGTACTTTTTGTAACGATACCCGAAGCGCGAAGCTACTAATAGCCAGGGAAGGCCTTGAAACAGTTATCTCATAACTATTTTGTCGGATTCCAATATCTCTGCGTCCCGTAGGCTCCACTGGCAATTCGCTAATTGATGATCTGGCGTCGTACTCACTTTTCGCCGCGACGTTGCTGAAAAGCGGACGCTGGTGAGCATCCGCTTCCAGCTAGATACTGTCACAGCCAGCAATGACTTCAACGGCAGCTTCTGGCTGATTCTGTTGAAAAACTCGCGGCCGTCTCGGTCGTCTGGCAGAATTTGCAAAGCGCCAACGAGTTCGGAGAGCACCGACATGATGGGTCATCAAGCGAGCGGGCAAGAGCGGCTGTTCTACGCTTTCAACCTTGAAGACGTCGTTCCGCCGACCCATCTTCTTAGAGCCATCGATCGCTGTCTGGATCTGAAGGAACTCCACCAACACCTGGCGAAGCACTACAGCCATACGGGCCGTCCGTCCATTGACCCCGAACTTATGATCCGTATGCTGATCGTTGGGTATTGCTACGGCATCCGCTCCGAGCGTCGTCTGTGCGAAGAGGTTCAACTGAATCTTGCATATCGATGGTTCTGTCGTCTCGGCCTCGAGGATGCAGTGCCCGATCACTCGACCTTCTCCAAGAACCGACATGGACGTTTCCGCGCCAGCGATACCTTCCGCTGGTTGTTCGATGAAGTGGTCCACCGTTGCATGGCTGCGGGCCTAGTCAAAGGCGAAGGCTTCGCTGTCGATGCCAGCGTCGTGGCTGCTGATGCGAGCCGCCAGCGCGGTGTTCCTGCCAGTGAGGCCACCGACTGGTCGAACCCCGCACTCAGCACGCG
>NZ_JBHFIZ010000003.1:0-1014 GCF_057334535.1 Achromobacter colocynthidis | reverse complement strand
TCAGCCGGGTGCCGTCGCGCAGGTTTTGCGGTTGCGGCACCGGGACGCCGCGTTCCGCCAGGTGGTACATCAATTCAATGTAGAAAGGCAGTTGCGCGTGCGTCAACACCTCGAACAGCGTCAGCACGAATTCGCCGCGGGTCGTATACAAGAAGTAATTGGTGTTCTCGATACCCGCCGTAATCCCTCGAAGCGAGACGAACTCGCCCAGGTCGAATCGCGCCAGGAGGGCGCGCGCGTCGTCGTCGGATACGGGAGTGAATACGGCCATTGATGTACAGGGTAAGGAGTTAACGGACGCTCGGACATGCCGGGTGCGGCGGCGGCGGCGCAATTTTAGACCACATAGCGCCCGGGCCGTTCGGGAGGGGCTTGGGCAGGCGTGGACAGGCTGCCGGACATATTGCCGCGAAGCCCGTAAAATACCGCATCCCCTTGTTTTGTAGAGTGATTCTTGGACTCCCCCGACTGGCGGCTGTGCGTCGCCCCGATGATTGATGGTAAGTTCATTGGTCGGAGAGCCGCATAAAGCCTGGGTTGTAGCAAACCGCGTAGCACTGCCGTAGCACTGCTAAACACGGGTTGCCTCGTACTCCAGCTTGGCGGACTCGCGCATAGCGTCAAGGTATGCGGCCACGTCCCGCAGGTCGGCGTAGACGTTTCGACCCTCCTTATATACAGGGACCGGCAGTTCACCGGCAGACTTCATGTTCTGCGCCCGGTGCAAACTGACCCCCATGAAGTCGGCCAACTCGGCCAGGCTTAGTCGGGGCTTCTGGTACTTCGCGAGCAGCAGGAATTCGCTGTTCATATCGCCTCCAAAACGAAGCCCGCGCTAGGCGGGCTGTTTCATCCAATTCTTGCGGGTGGTTCTGAGCATCTGCTCAATAACGTCAGTCACTGCGGGTCTTTCCTATTTCTGCTGCTGCTCGGACGACGGCGCGGCGGGTGGCAGCGTAGGGATCGTCGCCGATCTTTTCTCCGCACCCTTTCCCCAGGCGGTCGACCAGAGCG
>NZ_JBHFIZ010000002.1:176414-205266 GCF_057334535.1 Achromobacter colocynthidis | reverse complement strand
GCAGAGAGGCGAGATTATGAAGAAGTTTTTATCGCTTGTCAAGTCAGCTTCGTTTCGCTTTCGCGCCACCGCTTTCTTGCTTGCGACCCCTTCAGATCACCCTCTCTTAGCAGCTATCGAAACATCAGAACACCCATTCGGGTTAACCCTAAGTTTTCGGCAACTGCCAAGCCTGAAACTATAACACAACTTTTGCAGATTATGCAACCGGCTCTTGCCTAATTTGCATCCTATCTTGCAACCCCGCCGCTCGCTTACGCTTTGCGTTGGCTCTGGAATCCAGAGGTTGGTTACTGAACCAGGTGGCTTGCGATATTGATCCGGGTAAACCCTGATTCGTCATCACCAGCCAAGCCCAAAACTATAGCACGATTTTTGCAGATTGCGCAACTGGCTTTTGCCTGATTTGCTGCAATCCTTGCAATAACCGCTTGGCTGCCTGCGTAACTACTGCTGGCTGCTTCGCGGCAGGCCGGGGTAGGTTTCCTTGCGGATCGCTTGCCGGGTGGCCTGTTGTGCTTGCTTGGCTTCGCGGTTCAAAAACTGCCTGAACTGCGAAGGAGCGAGACTATAGCACAAGTTTTTGGGCTGTCATGACGGGGAAGCAAAAATCTGAGCCAAGCCTGCGTCTAACGCCCTCTTTCACTCCTCCCCTCTATATAGAGGGCCGCGCATCATCAAAACGCCTTCTATATATAGAGAGAGCCAGAGGAGCCGATGACCATTGACGAACCGCTACACCTCTACCAGCGCAGGTAGTCGGCATGGCGCATGCGCTCAAGTTGGCGTTGAACCGTGCTTTCGTGGATCAGCCACTCGGGCACGCCCATGTCTTTCATGATGTGCGGGTCCATATCAGCGGCGAGATTGCGCAGGCGGGACTGAAGCCGCCATTGGCAAAACGCCGCCCACATCAGGCTAAGCAGCCCAGCCTGGCTCGGCGCGGGCATGGGGTGCTGCTGGGCTGATGCGGCGGCGGCGAAGGAATAGGGAGTAGAAATTTGGGCAGGCATGAGCGCCTCCTTGTGACGTTCGACGTTTTGGTAAGCGTAATCGCCCAAACCAACCCTGAAAATCCAATTGTTTTCCGCCTATTGGTCAGTTACGCTAACCGAACGTTTTTTGCCCTGGATAGCTCACCATGCGCTTGCCCTTGAATACCTTGCCCGCCTTTCGCGCGGTGGCCGAACTGCAGAACTTGCGCGCGGCTGCCGAAAGGCTGCACTTGACGCACAGCGCGGTCAGCCAGCAGATCAAAGGGTTGGAAGAGCAGTTGGGCTTTCCGCTGTTTGAGCGCAGCGGACGTGGCATTGTCTTGAACAGCGCAGGCGCGGCGCTGCTGTGCAGCGTGCAGAGCGCACTGGCGCTGTTGGATGAGGGCGTTATGGCTGCGGCGGCGTCAGCCACGGGCAGTGCGCAGCGGCTGCGGGTGTCGGTGTTGCCCTCGTTCGCGCAGCGTTGGCTGTTGCCTCGCATGGCACGCTGGCGCGCGCGAAATCCGGGGCTTTCGCTAGAGATAGAAACGTCTCAGCAAGTTGTCGATCTGGTACGCGACGGCTTTCATGCCGCCTTGCGATTTGGGCGCGGCCCCTGGGCGGGCGTGGAGTCTGAGCCGCTGTTCGACATGCCCTTGCCATTGATCGCTTTAGCCTCGCCGGAGACCGCGGCCCAGCTTGAAGACGATCGTGCTGAAACGTTGGCTCGCCAGCCGCTCCTGGGCGAGCGGGAAATGTGGCAGCACTGGTTCAACGCGGCGGGGTTGCGCACGCCCGTTACGCCGGTCGCGACGTTCAACGACGCCGGCATGATGCTGCAAGCCGCCGAGCAAGGACTGGGCATTACGCTGGGCCGCGAGCTACTTGCCGCCGACGCACTGTGTGCCGGGCGCCTGGTGCGCGTGTCGCCCATGAGCGTGCACTACGAGCAAGCACAGACTTACCACCTGGTTTACCCGCCGAGCCTGCGGGACTGGGCGCCACTGGTTGCGCTGAAGCAATGGCTGCATGACGAGTTGGAGCTGTCGCGGTGCGCGCTTGTCACGCCTCACCCGCAACAGCCCTCCGACTAACGCGCGCTCAGGCCGCCTTGCGGGCCGAGGGCTTGGCCGGCAGCATGGAATCCGTTTCGTTGAAACGCTGATGCCACGAAAACGCCTCTTCCAGAAGATGCGGCGTTTGCCCGCCACGTTCGCACGCGCGGTCAAAATAATCTTGCAAGGCGGCGCGGTAGGACGGATGCACGCAATGCTGGATGATGGCGCGCGCGCGCTCCCGGGGTGCCAGCCCACGCAGGTCCGCCAGACCGCACTCGGTGACCAACACGTCCACGTCGTGCTCGGTATGGTCCACATGGGACACCATCGGCACCACGCTGGAAATGTCGCCGTTCTTGGCCATGGACTTGGAAACGAAGATTGCCAGATGAGCGTTGCGCGCAAAATCGCCGGAGCCGCCGATGCCGTTCATCATGTGCGTGCCGCCCACATGCGTGGAATTCACGTTGCCGTAGATATCGAATTCCAAAGCCGTATTGATCGCGATGACCCCCAGGCGACGGACGACTTCAGGCGCGTTGCTGATTTCCTGCGGGCGCAGCACGATGCGTTCGCGGTAGTGCTCCATGTTGGCCAGGATCTTGTCGTACACCGGTTTGGACACGGTGATGGACGAGGCCGACGCGAACGCCAGCTTGCCTTGGTCCAGCAATTCGATGGCGCTGTCTTGCAGCACTTCGGAATACATGGTCAGCGCGTCGAAGTCTGACGATTCAAAACCATGCAGCACGGCGTTGGCGATGGTGCCAATGCCTGCCTGCAGCGGCAGCAGCGCATTGGTCAGGCGACCCGCATCCACTTCGCCCCGCAAAAACGTATTGATGTGGCCGGCAATGGCGTTGGTGTCTTCGTCCGGCGGCAAGGCGTTGGACGGGCTGTCGGGTTTGTGCGTGATGACGATCGCGGCAATCTTGTCAGCGTCGACCTGAATGAAGGGCTGGCCGATACGCTGGTCCACCGACATCAGGCCGATGGGCTGGCGCGCCGGGCGCTCGGCCGGCACATAAATGTCGTGCAGCCCTTCGATGGCGGCGGGCACGCCGACGTTCAGCTCGATGATGATCTTGTCGGCCTGTTGCGCGAACGACGCCGAATTGCCTACGGACATCGTGGGCACAATCGCGCCGGTTTCCGTGATGGCGGCGGCTTCGATGATTGCCACGTTGATCGGTCCGATATGGCCGGCCCGCAATTGCTCCACCGTTTCAGACAGGTGCTGATCAATGAAAGCGATCTCGCCCTGGTTGATCTTGCGCCGCAACGTGGTGTCGACCTGGAACGGCATGCGGCGCGCCAGGGCATTCGCCTGGGCCAGCATCTTGTCCGTATCGTGACCCAGCGACGCGCCGGTGATCAGCGTGATCGACAGCGGCTCGCGTTCCGCGCGGCAGGCCAGCGCCGCCGGCACAGACTTACAGTCGCCCGCACGGGTGAACCCGCTCATGCCAACGGTCATGCCGTCCTGAATCAACAATGCCGCCTGGTCGGCGGACGTGATCTTGGCGAGCAGGCCAGGATGGCGAATACGGTCGAGATGCATGGTGTCTCCAGATTTAAAGGCCAACGGCTCGCGGCCGGGCGTGGCGATACCGCACAAGCACCCGGACACCGTCTGACGCGGCGTTTCCCGATATCCCGCCGCAGACGAATTACGCCCGCGCCGGAAGAATTTTCCGCAGTATAGAAACGCGCGCTTGAATCTCGTAATGACTTAAAATCATCCAATCCAGTCGTTTTTTTCATAGTTTGAATTGCCTTCATGCGCATCGCGCCACAGGGAACCCGCCGCCATGGACGTGCGCGCATTGCGGTATTTCGTTGAAACCGTCAGACATGCCAGCTTCACGCAGGCGGCCAAGACGCTGTTCGTGACGCAGTCCACGGTCAGCAAAATGATTCGCCAATTGGAAGATGAGGCCGGAACGCCGCTGCTGATTCGCGACGGCCACACCGCCCGGCCCACCGACACCGGGCGCGTCATGTACCAGCGCGGGCTGCAAGTGCTGGAGACCATGCGCCAACTCAGCGAAGAAATGCGCCAGACGGCCGACTTGCGGCGCGGGGCGCTGGAGGTTGGCATTCCGCCCATGATCAACCTGCTGTTCACGCCGGTGGTGAAGCGCTTTCGCGAACTGCATCCCGGTATTCATCTGACGCTGCGCGAGGGCACCGGCCAAGCGGTTGAAGGCCTGGTCGCCAGCGGTGAACTCGAGATAGGCGCCACCATCCTGCCCATTGCGCCCGATGGCGGGTTGGCCGCGCAGCCGTTCGGCAACTACCCCATCTGGGTGATCGGGCCGCCGGACGCGCCGTGGGCCGGCAAGACGTCTCTGCCCTTGAGCGCCCTGCGCGACGCGCGCCTGCTGATTCCCACCGACGACTTCGCCATCACCCGCCGCTTGCGCCAGGCCTTTGCCGACGCGGGCTTTCAACCTGGCATCGCCGCCCAAAGCGCGCACTGGGACTTTCTGGTCGCGATGGCGTCCGCTGGGTTGGGCGTGGCGCTGCTGCCCGAACCCCTGATGCAGCGCATGAAGACGCGCGGCTTAAGCACCGCCAAGCTGGCGAAGTCGGGGATGCAATGGGAGGTGGGGCATATCTGGCTGCAATCGGGCTACCTGTCGTACGCCGCGCGGGCATGGCTGGACGTCTGCGATGCAGTACTGGGCAAACCGAAAAAAGCCGTGGCGCGGGGTGCGCCATCACGGCCGAGTTGATTCCAAACGTAGGGCTCGTAAAGAGGGATTGCGCGGGGCAAGCCACGCAAAGCACCACCGCACCGCTGAAACTGATCCGCCCCTGTTTATAGCCCTGACGGCGGTCTGCTTGCCGGCTATCAAGAGCGGTCGATATACCGGGGACACAGCACTATTTTTGTTGCAACGGGCAAAGCAAGGCCTTGGTATGCTGCCGCCTCGACGCGAGTATCTCGCCCCCGGAAAATGACCTACACCGCCCCCCTCCTGCTCTTCTGCAAGCGCCGTTCGCGCATGCCAGCTTTCGCGGCGCTGATCGCGGCAATGCTGCTGACTTTCTGCCTGATGCCCGCCTTTGCGGCGCCACCTCAGAACCCGGCGGAATTCGAAACGCAGTTGGCCGCTGCCCGCAAGCAGATCGACGACATGCGCAAGCGTGTCGCCGACGAAACCGATGACGCCACACTGGTCAAGCAACGTGGCGACGCGCTCGACATCCAGTCCAAGGCCGACGCGGTCAGCGAGGCGTTGACCCCGCAATTGGCCAGTGTGACCGCCCGCTTAAGCGAACTGGGTGCGGCGCCGGAAGGCGCCAAGGAAGCGCCCGACGTGGCGGCCCAGCGCGCGCAGTTGGAAAAAAACAGCCGTGCGCTGGATGCGCAGATCAAGCTGGCCCGGCTGCTGTCGGTGGACGCGGGCCAGACTGCCGAACAGATTTCGGCACAGCGGCGCACGCAATTTCAGGCGCGCCTGGGCGAACGCCGCGATTCATTCCTGTCGGGCCAGTTCTGGACCGAATTCCAGGAAGAGTTTCCGCGCGACCTCCAGCGCCTGGAAGCCTTGGGCGATGACCTGGCGACCGCCGTCGGCCAAACGCCGAAGTGGGGCTGGTTGTTGCTGGCGGGCGCCGCCGCGCTGACCATCGCGCTGCGCATCTGGATCGGCCGGTTGATCCTTCGTCTGACCGCCACCCGCGTGCCGCCCGGCCGGCTGCGCCGCTCGTTCCTGGCCGTGGCGCAAGTGATGTTGTCGGTGGCGACGCCCGGCATCATCGCCTTGCTGATCCACACCGGCCTGGATTGGGATTCGCAACTGTCCGACAACACCGTGTCGTTGCTGGCAACCCTGGTGGCCACCGTCTGTTTCGGCGGCTTCGTCTCGGGCCTTGGCAATGCGCTGCTGTCCCGGCGGCGCCCCTCGTGGCGCTTACCGCCCATCAGCAATGCGGCGGCCACACGCTTGCAATGGCTGCCGAATCTGCTGGGCACGCTGGTGGTGATGATTTGGCTGGCTGAACGCCTGCCTGTGTTGCTCAATGCCAGCCTGACCACGACGATCACGCTGACCGGCATCGTTGCCGCGTTGATCATGGCGGCCATGAGCGCCGTGCTGGTGATTGGCCGTCGCCTGCGGCAGAAGCTGATCCAGGAAACCGAGGCGCCCGCGCCCTTCTGGATTTCGCTGCTGTTGGGCATCCTCTGGGCGGTGCTGGTCTTGAGCCTGGCCTGCTTGCTGGCGGGCTATGTCGCGTTCGGCGCCTTCCTGGTCAAGCAGGCGTTGTGGGTGCTGATCGTGCTGGCCTCCGCCTACCTGGTGGCGATACTGATCGAAGATGGATTCAGCACGCTGTTGGGCACGACGCACCGCGAAGGAGAACGAGAAGGCGCCAGCCTGCGCGACCAGGCGGCCGTGCTGCTTTCCGGCGTGGGCCGCGTGTTGGTCGCTTTGCTGGCCATCATCTTGCTGCTGGCCCCGTTCGGCGAAGGCCCGATGGACCTGGTGCAGCGCTTTGACCAACTGCACAAGGGCTTGTCGATCGGCGAAGCGCAGATCCGCCCCGGCGCGGTGCTGCAAGCGCTGTTGGTGTTGGCCTTGTCGCTGCTCAGCGTCAAATTGCTCAAGCGCTGGTTGTCGAACCGTTATCTGCCCACCACGGAACTGGATCCGGGCATGCAGCTATCCGCCGCCACCTTGTTTGGCTATGCGGGCTTTGTGATTGCTTTTGCGCTGTCGTTGTCAGCCGCCGGTATCGGCCTGGAGCGCGTGGCGTGGATCGCCAGCGCCCTATCGGTGGGTATCGGTTTCGGCTTGCAAGCCGTGGTGCAGAACTTCGTGTCGGGCCTGATCCTGCTGGCCGAACGGCCGGTGAAAGTGGGCGATTGGGTATCCTTGGGCGGCGTCGAAGGCGACATCCTGCGCATCAACGTGCGCGCCACCGAAATCCAGATGGGCGACCGGTCTACCGTGATCGTGCCGAACTCGGAATTCGTGACAAAGACCGTGCGCAACGTGACGCACTCGAACCCGCTGGGGCTGGTGCAGATCAAGCTGCCGATGCCGCTCTCGACCGACGCCGAAGCGGTGCGAGAACTGATCCTGCAAGCCTTCACCGACCATGAGGACGTGCTGGAGACCCCCGCCCCCAACGTGTTTTTGGACGGCATTGAAAACGGGCATCTGATTTTCAACGCCAGGGGCTACGTCTCGTCGCCGCGCGCCGCCTACGGGGTACGCAGCGCCCTGCTGTTCACTGTCCTGAAGCGCTTGCATGACGCCGGGCTGGAAGTGTCTTCGCCGCCCACGATGTTGCTGTCGTCGCCCTCGCCGTTCAGCACCGAGCAGGAGACCAAGGGAGTGGCGCCGCCGCCCACGGCGTAGGCGCCGCCCCCCGTCTCTTCAACCGGGCGAATACAGGGCGGCGAACTGCTGGCGTTCAAGCCGCGGGTTGCGCAAGGGCGGCGACGCCAGCGCGGTGGTCTGCGCGGTTTGCACCGGATACGGTTGCATTGCGGCCACGGTTGCCAGTGGCGGTGCCTGCACCCGGCTCTGCATCGGCACGGCTGGCGCGGTGGCTGCCGTCGAGGTCGGCGCGGCTTGCGCCACGGCCGTGGTATCGAAGCGATGGTCCGCCGTCGTCAAGGCAGGATTGGTGCACAGGCCTTGCGCCACCAGCGCGGCCTTGGTGCGATCGTCCGTCTGGCACAGGATGTCGATGGCCGCCGTTTCCAGGCGTCGCGAACGGTCGGCATCCTTGGTGGAGGCCGCTGCCTGCATGGTGCGTTCGAAATTGCGCCGCAAACTGCACTTCTGGTCTTCGATCGGCACCGCCACGTTCATGCCGAAGCCAATGACCGAGCCGCCGCCGCCAGCGGACACCATGCAGCTATCCGACGAAAACGACCCGTAGAAGCTCTGGCCGCCCACCGGGGGCACCGTCTTCACCGAACTGGAGCCGTTGTTGCTTGAGTTGAACGTAATGCCCTGGTTGTTGCCGGCGTTGGTTGACCCCGACGTTGCAGAGGTAGTGGAACTTGAATTGCTGGTCTGCGCGAAGGCCGAGCCGGCCACAAGCGACAGCGTGATTGCAAACACGATTTTCTTCATGATGTCCCCTCGAGCGGACGGCCGAAGCCGTCCGGATAATTGGGTCAGCGATTGAAGCCGCCAACGTGGCCCATCGATCCGACCCCACCAATCGCCCCAAACGCGCCGATGTTGGCGGCCTTGAAGGTGCCTGCGGCCGACGCCACGGTTTCCGTCTGCCCGAACGTGGCGCCGCCGTTGGCGATGCTGTCGCCGACCATGATCGGCGCGTTGCCCGACACGCTGCCGTAGGTTTCGCTGGTGGCGTACTGGCGCGTACTGGTCACCACCGTCGTGCCCTCATGGTTGAACGACCCGCCCACTTGCGCGACGCCACCCGTTTCGCCGAACGACGTCTGGCTGGAAGAGCCATAGCCGTTGACTTGGGTGGCCACCACCGAACTGCCGTTCGAGATGGATGAGGCCGTGCCGTTGATCGTGCCGGCATGGCCGGTGATCGACACGGACGAGATGTTCGGCCCACTGGCATAAGCCGATGCGGCAAACAATGACAGGGCTGCGACTGCTGCGAGCTTTTTCATTTGAGCTCCTCCTGACCCGCTTCATGCGGATACACAGGTGCCGGTGGCCGACCGGCGCGGACCGCTACGTCCTGCCATGCGCCTGGCAACAAGGCTGGGCGTGGGACTTTCGTATTGGTACGGAATGATTGCTCCGTCCTAGGCATGTCGATATCGGCTAAACGGTCGATCGCGTCTTTGTGGACGAGCGCAACGCATGAAACGAAGCGCAAAAATGACGAGCAGCGCCGCATCAAACCATGCATATGGCCGATGAAAGGCGCAGTCGATGTCGACGCGCGCGGACGCGGGTTCAACTCTAAGGATGGCAAAAGGCGCGAGCGGCTCAGGCAAGGCGCCTAGCGCGCACGCCCGGGTGGCCAGGCGCTGATGGCCTTTAGGATTACTGAGAAGTTTGCGAATGTCGCATGACGTGGATTAACTACGCCCGGACTCACTACGCGCGCATCGACAGGCACGTATCGACAGGCACGTATTGACTACACGCGGAGGAACTGCGCCTGGATGAACAGCCCCGCCTCGCGGCGGGCCAATGCAAGATCAACCCCCACCAACAGCAGCAGGAAACCGCACTCCGCCAAGACTGGATCGGCCAGCACGTGGTAGCTGGCCAGCAGCGACATGCCCAGCGCGCCTGCCAGCCACGCCGGCCACACGGGCGGCAACCCAGGCCCGGCTGCCGGCGTCACGCGGCCAACGCACAGCCATGCCATCAGCGGCAGGCACAGCATCGACAAAGGAATGTAGATGGCAATCGCGGAGAGCACCACGGCCACACTGAACTGGGTGTGCAGCACCAGGGCCATCAGCGCAATGGCGCCGATCGCCACATACCAAAGCAGGCGAAGGGCAACAAGGCGAGTCAGGACGGCGGCTCGGGAATTCATCGGTCAGGCTGATATAAGAAATTTCCGCCATACTACTCCGGCCGGCCAGGACCCACCTGGCCCCAATTCATTGGAGACCCCGTCATGATCCAGGAAATTGCCAGCATCCATGTGCGTGAAGGACAGGAAGCGCTGTTCGAGGCAGGCGTCGCGGAAGCCAAGCCCCTGTTCCTGCGTGCCCGTGGCTGCCACGGGATGGAACTGCACCGCAGCATCGAACAACCGCAGCGCTACACCCTGGTTGTCACCTGGGAAACGGTTGAAAACCACATGGTGGATTTCCGCGAATCGCCTGACTTTCAAGAGTGGCGCAAGCTGGTCGGGGGGTTCTTCGTCGAGCCGCCCCTGGTGCATCACGAACAGCAAGTGATCTGAGGCCTACGCCGGCGCGGCTTGCCCCAAGGCCAGGCGCGCATTGGCGGCCAGCGCCACGGCGACCGTGGTGCGCACATCGGCCAGCGCCCGGTGCGTGGGGTTCGAAGCGCCCACGTGACGGGCCAGGATATCCAGCTTGTGCGACGGCAATTCCGGCCAGGCGCGCCGCGCCAGCGCCAGGGTGCAATGCGTGGGATTCAGAAACGGCAAGCCCGTCCGATCCGCCGCCGCCCCCAGAAAGCGCCGGTCGAACGACGCGTTGTGAAAGAACACCGGCAAGTCTTCGACAAACGCCAGGAAAGACGAAAACGCCTGCATCACCGGCACCCCGTGTCGGTCGACTTCGGCCTGCGTGATGCCGGTCAGCCGGGTAATGAAGGACGGCACGGGCGAAGCCGTGCGCACCACCTGCGTGTACTCGCGCGCCAAGGTGCCACACGTTTCGACGCGGACCGCCGCGAATTCCAGGATCTCGCACGTGGCGGTAGACAGCCCCGTGGTTTCCAAGTCAGCCACGATGAAGGGACCACGCAGCGCCTGCAAGGCCGACGTCAACGCCGCCGACGCCTGGGTGGGCTTGCCTGCCGTGCGTGAGGTCGCAGTGCCCGTGCGCGGGCGTCGGTTATAGAAGGTCACGGCGTCACTGCCCCGCGCGCAAGGGCGCGAAGCGCGGCGAGCCGTCGGCCAACTGACCGAAGAACAGCGACGCGGGGCGCACCCACAGGCCACGCTCGTGCGGCCACAGATGTTCGTACACCACCATCGACTCTTCGGTTTCAGAGTGGCGGGCCGTGCCCACATACAGGTAAAGGCCGCCTTTGTAGTGGCGGTGCGAGGCAAGAGCCAGGGCTTCGGATTCAGTCATGGACGGTGGCCGCAAAAATAATCGGCCTGGGCGGGTAAGGGTCCGGCCCAGGCCTGGGATTCAAACAGAACCGTCTTTATAGCGCACTCGCGTGGGGCTCAGCGCGGCACGCTCAACACCGCATGCTCAGTACCGCACGCTCAATACCGCACGTATTCCAAAACCGGCGGCGGAGGCAACGGGGTATTGGCCGCCTGCCTGGCGCGCACCGAGGCCGTTACCGGCTTGACCACGGGATGCTGGCGGGCTTGGCGCGCCTCCAGCGCATCGGCCGCTGCCTGGGTGGCCCGCAACGTCTGTTCGGCTTCGGCGGTCATCTTGGTGATGTCTTCCGTCACGCCGCCCAGCTTGGCCGACTGGGCAAGCGACACATTCACCACTTCCGCCATGATCTCGGTAACCCGGCGCGACGACGCCACGATGTCTTCCATCGTGGCGCCCGCCGATTGAACCTGGCCCGCCCCGCTTTCAATCTGCTCGACCGACGTGGTGATGAGGCCTTTGATTTCCTTGGCGGCCGCGGCGCTGCTTTGCGCCAGGCTGCGCACCTCGGCCGCGACCACGGCAAACCCCTTGCCGTGCGCGCCGGCCCGCGCCGCTTCCACGGCGGCATTCAACGCCAGGATGTTGGTTTGAAAGGCGACGCCGTCCATCACGCCGATGATCTCGGAAATACGGCGCGAGCTTTCGGTGATGGCGCTCATGGTGCGCACCACGCCCTGCACGGTCTTGCCGCCCTGCTCGGCAATCTGGCTTGCGTCCAGCGCCAGGGCATTGGCCTGGCTCGCGCGCTCGGCGTTTTCCGTCAGGCCCTGCACCGCCACCCTCAGCGTCTGCGCGGCGGTAAAGCGCGTGGTGATGTCGGTGGCGAATTTCACCACTTTGAACGGGCGGCCCTCGGCGTCGAAGATTGGGTTATAGCTGGCTTCGATCCACACCTGGCGGCCATTCTTGCCGATACGCAGATATTGCCCGGTGTCGTATTCGCCGGCACGCAGCTTGCGCCAGAATTCCTTATAGGCCGCGCCGCGCGCCTCTTCCGGGCGCACAAACATGCTGTGGTGGCGGCCTTCCACTTCCGAGGCTTGATAGCCCACGGTTTTCAAAAACAGCTCATTGGCGCGGATGATGGTGCCGTCGAGTTCAAATTCGATAATCGCCTGCACTTTGGATATCGCCGCCAATTGCCCTTCGGTGTCGGCCTGTCGATGTTGCTGGTCGGTAATGTCGGTGGCGTACTTCACCACCTTCAGCGGTTGCCCGCGCTTATCGAAGATGGGGTTGTAGGAGGCTTGCAGCCAGACATCGCTGCCGTCTTTGCGAACACGGCGATAACGTCCGGCGTCGTAGGCGCCCTGCCCCAGCTTGTGCCAAAACGCCGCGTATTCCGCGGATTCGCGCTCAGTCGGGTCGATGAACATGGCGTGATGCTGGCCCAGCACTTCGTCCAGGGAATATCCCATGGTGTTCAGAAAATTTTGATTTGCCATCAGCACATGGCCCTGGAGATCGAATTCGATCACGGCCTGCGCCTTGTGAATGGCGGATATCTGACCGTATAGGTCCGCCTTTTGCATACCGCGATTTCCACGGAACAACCGGCTGAATGTAGTCCATTGCATAGTGGCGTCTCCTGCCAGGGATGGGACAAAGTTGCTGACAATGACCAAAAGGTTTTTCAAAGCAGAACTGACTGGCGCGTCCCAACCCAAGCCAAGCAATGCAAGCCGCGCCGCATGCACTACCCCGTTTGTCCGTCGCCCCAACGGCGCCGAAACCTACAAAGAAGATAAACCCTGCAGAATGTATCCAGTCGAAAATATTAATCCTATAAATGTACGTTTCTCAACCTATTGACACGTGCTCCGTGAAAAAAACTTGAAAACCAGGACACAAAAGTCATTTATAGGGAGTAGTTCTCTCCGTATAAACCCGGTATCACCTGAGGTGCAATCGGGTTACCGCAAAGTCACGTTTAGACCCCGTCGCATTAATCAAAAGGGCCAGCTCCGATACCGGAACTGGCCCTAATTATTAATACCAAACAGGCGCTGCTTAGTTCATGGCGCATCCAGTTCGCGATACTGGCGGAATATGCATTCGCCGAATGGCAGCCGCCTTCCGCTGGAAAAATAGGGCTGCAACGCCGGCAACACCGCGACCCGCGCATGCAATGCCATGACATTCGGATAATGCGCCGCCACCGTGCCCATGCGCTTCGGAAATGCGTACAGCAGCCCGTCCACCAAATGGAAAAGCGAAAGGTCAACGTAGGTCCAGCCGTCTCCCCCCGCGAGCCACGCGGACGGCCCGGCGAGCACGCGCTCGAAATAGGCCAGGAATTTTGGAATGCGCTCTTCCCGGAAGCCCCGGGCGCGCCGTGCCGCTTCCTCTTTCTGGTCTTCGTAGTAATCGTTTGCCGAAATGGGGTGATGGGTGTCGTGCGCCTCGGTCACCATATCGGCAATGGTCAATTGCAACTGGTTCACCCACAACCGACCTTCCAGGGAATCCGGCGCCAAGCCGTGCTTTTCCCCCAGGAATAGCAGGATATTGGCGGTTTGCCCCAGCGTGACCTTGCCGGCCACCAGATACGGCGGCGCGAACGGGGGATGCGCACGCGGGGCGCGCATGTCTTCGATCAGGGCCTCGTCCGAGGCGTCCGGTTCGCGCACCCGCTCGCGGTACGGAATGCCGCCTGCTTCAAGCGCCAGGCGCACGAATTCGCCGCGTCCGGGAATGCTTTCCCAATACCAAAGGTCATAGGTCATGCCGTCTCCTTGCGTCAGGGCGAGGGTCAGGCGGGAAAATCGTCGGCGCCGCCCTCTTGGCCCACGGCCAGCAAGCCGCGAGCCTGTTGATACTGCCGTGGGGACAAACCAAAGTGCGCGCGGAAGTCACGCGAGAAGTGCGCGCCATCCGCAAAGCCGCAGTCCAACGCAATCTGCGTGATGCTGCAAGGATTATTCAGCAACAACCAGCTTCCGTATTCCAGGCGCAGTTGCCGCTGAAACGCCATGGGAGACTTGCCCGTGGCCAACCGGAACGCCCGCTCCAACTGCCGGCGCCCCACCCCGACATAGCGCGCAATGGCGTCGAGCGGTGGCGGGTTGTCGATGCGTTGTTCGATAAAGTGCGCGGCCTGCCGCACCCGCAGGTCTTGAATGCCGGACAGATCGGTGCGGAAATGCGCTTGCGGCACACGCCCCGGGCGCACGCCTTGCAACATCATGTGCCGCATGGCCTGCTGGGCCTTGTCGCGCCCGCAATGCCTGGCCACCAGGTACAAGGCCAGGTCGATGGCCGCCGTGGACCCCGCGCAGGAAATCAGGTCGCCTTCGTCCACGAACAAGCGGTCCACCACGGCGCGCGTCTGCGGAAAGCGTTCGCGGAAGGCGTCCAGCACATTCCAATGCACGCAGACGGTGCGCGGGCCCACCACCCCGGCCTGCGCCAAGGCGAAGGTGCCCGTGCAAATGCCCAGCAAGCGCACGCGCCGCGCCGCCGCCAGCCGCAGCCAGTCGCGCAGGGGTTCCGGCATACGGCCGTTGTGATAGTCGTTGCCGCCGCACACCGCCACGTAGTCGAATTCGGCGGGGTCCGCGGGCAGGCCGTCGGCCACATCTATGGTCAGCCCGGCGCTTGCGCAGCGCGGTTTGCCATCCCAGCTCATGACACGCCAAGACGTATGGATCTGCCGGCTGCGCCCGCCGTGGTCGCCCGCCAGGCGCAACACATCCACCAGACCGGCGAAGGCGGCCAGCGTGAACTGGTCCATCAGCACAATGCCGACGTTCAGTGCGGGTTTCTCCCGAGGCAGGGCGTCGGCATCCTCGTCATAGGAGGACGACGCAGCGGGCGGGAAGACGACGGTGTTCATGACGCAATTATTCAAGTTTTTGTCCCGCGCCTTCAAGCTCGTTTTCCCGCGGATCACCCAAGATGCATCCATGGCGATGTCCTGTGCCGCTTCCATTGCGTCAGACTGCAAGACACGCCGACAAATCGACAAGGGGAATCCAACATGGCAACACTTACCCGCAGCGCACTCAGCGCCGCCTTGCTGGGCGCCGGGCTATTGATGGCCGGCACGGCAGGCGCGCAGGACAAGAAGATCACCGTCGCCTGGTACGGCGGAAACTGGGGCGACGCCTTCCGCACCTGCGTGGCCGCCCCCTACACCAAGGCCACGGGTGTGACCGTGGTGCCGGAAGTGGGCACATCCACCACCACGCTGGCCAAGCTGCAACAGCAGAAGAACGCGCCCACCATCGACGTGGCCTGGATGGACGGCGGCATCAGTGAGCTGGCCCAGCAGGCCGGCGTGCTGGACACGCTGGACCCCGCCGCCATCCCGAACCTGAAAAACGTGATCGACCAGGGCGTGTACCGCCATGGCAACGCGGCCTACGCCGTCAGCACCGGCTACTACTCGCTGGGCATCACCTACAACACCAAGGAAGTGCCGCAGGCGCCCACCAGTTGGAAAGACTTGTGGAAGCCCGAGTACGCCGGCGCGGTGGCCGTGCCCTCGCCCGCGAATTCATCCGGCGTGCCCTTCGTGTTCTTCCTGGCGCGCGTCTGGGGGGTAGACCCGTCGAATCTGGCGCCGCTCTACACCAAGCTGTCCTCGCTGGACACGGCGCTCTATTTCGATAGCTCGGGCGCGGCCAGCAACGCCTACCAAAGCGGCGAGGCCATCATCGGCGCGCACTTCAACGTGGGTGCGTGGGACTTGATCGACAAGGGCCTGCCTATTGGCTTCGCCGTGCCCAAGGAAGGCGCCTGGGCCACCGACGCCCGCCTGCATCTGGTCAAGGACGCGCCCAACGCGGCCGCCGCCAAGCAGTTCATCGACACCGCCCTGACGCCGGACGCCGCCGCGTGCCTGGCCACGCGCTTGTACCTGGGGCCGGCCGTCAAGGGCGTGCAGGTGCCGAAGGATGTGGCACGCAAGCTGCCGTGGGGCGCCGAAGGCTCGGTGGAGAACTTGAGCCTGTTCGATTGGAACCTCATCAACAGCCGCCGCGCCGAGGTCACCGACGCCTGGAACCGCCAAGTCGCTCGCAAGCGCTAGGTTGGGGTTGAACATGTCCGCTTTGCTCACCATCGAAGACGTGTCGATGCGCTTTGGCGCCTACCAGGCGCTTGACCGCATCGACCTGGACATCCAGCAGGGGGAATTCGTGGCCCTGCTGGGCCCCAGCGGCTGCGGCAAGACGACGTTGCTGCGCGCGATAGCCGGGTTTCTGAAGCCGGAATCGGGCCGCATCCTGATCGACGGCCAAGACATCAGCCGCCTGCCGGCGCACCACCGCCCCTTGAACACGGTGTTTCAGAACTACGCGCTGTTTCCGCACATGACCGTGCTGGAAAACGTGGCGTACGGCCCGCGACGCCAAGGCGCGTCGAAGGCTGACGCCGCCGACCGCGCCCGCGCCGCGCTCGACATGGTGGGGCTGGCGGATTTCGGCCCGCGTTACCCGCGCGAGATGTCCGGCGGCCAGCAGCAGCGCGTGGCGCTGGCGCGCGCCATCGTGAACCAGCCCAAGCTGTTGCTGCTGGACGAACCGCTTTCGGCGCTGGACCTGAAGCTGCGCAAGCGCATGCAACTGGAACTCAAGCACCTGCAAGCCAAGCTCGGCATCGCCTTCATCTTTGTCACGCATGACCAGGAAGAAGCCATGACCATGGCCGACCGCGTGGTCGTCATGCACGCCGGGCGCATCGAGCAAGTGGGCGCGGGCACCGACATCTATCGCCAGCCCGCCACCCGCTTCGTGGCGGAGTTCATTGGCGACGCGAACTTCATGGCGTACACGCTTGCCACGTCGGCCACCGGCGACACGCTGCAACTGGACTTGCAAAACTTGCGCGTGCCGCTGGCGGGCAACAACACCGTCAACAACACGGTCAAGACCCTGCCCACCCCCACGCGCGGCGTGGCGGTGCTGCGTCCCGAAGACCTGCGTCTGGCTGATGGCCAAGCCACGGGCATGCTGACCGGCACGGTCGCCGACGTCATCAATGTGGGCAGCCACAGCATGATTCACGTGGACATCGACGGGCAGACCGTGGTGTCGCGCCATGGTGGCATCGCGCCATCCGGCTTGCGGCCCGGCGCGCCCGTCAGCCTGACGTTCGCGCCCGAACACCTGCACCTGATCGGTGAACAGCCATGAACCGGCGCGCCTGGCTCTCACCCGGCCTGTTGCTGGCCGCGCCCGTGCTGTTCTTCGCGGCGTTCTTCCTGGCCCCGCTGGCCGTGGTGGCGCTGGCCAGCGTCACCAGCGGCGAGCCGGGCCTGTCGTTGACCACCCAGCAATATCTGCGCGTGCTGGCGGACCAGTACCACTGGGACGTGATCCTGACGACCTTCCGGCTGGCGTTTTTCACCACCCTCGTCTGCGTGATCCTGGGGTATCCGCTGGCCTGGTATCTGGTGCGCGTTGTGCGCTGGCAGGCATGGCGGCGTTTTTGCGTGATCTTGCTGGTGGTGCCGCTGTTCACCAGCAACATCGTGCGCGCGTTCGGCTGGATGGTGCTGTTGGGCCGCAATGGACTCGTCAACCAGGCCCTGGTTGGCGTGGGCGCGGCGGACCGACCGGTGCGCTTCATCGGCACCGAACTGGGCATCCTGATCGGCATGGTGTATGTGCTGCTGCCCTTCGTGGTGCTGGCGGTGGGCAATGCGCTGGCGCGGGTGGATCCGGCTTGCGAGCACGCCTCCGCCGACTTGGGCGCCAGCCCCACGGCTACGTTCTTTCATATCACCTGGCCGCTGACGCTGCCCGGCGTGATGTCGGGCGCCATCATCGTCTTCACCCTGGCGGTCAGCGCCTACGTCACACCGGCGCTGCTGTCCGGCGGCCGGATATCGGTGCTGTCGATGCTGATCTTCCAGCAATACAGCTCGGTGTTCGACTTCCATTACGGCGGCGCGTTGAGCATGGTGCTGCTGGTCTTCACCCTGATATTGGTGGCGCTGGCCAACCGCGCCGCCACCTTGCCCGGAGCCGCGCGATGATCGCCCGCCACCTGATCCGCCTGATCGCGCTGGCCGTGCTGGCGTACCTGGCCCTGCCCCTGATCGTGATCCTGGGCTCGTCGTTCACGGCCACGCCGTACCTGGCGTTTCCGCCGCAAGGGTGGACGCTGGAGTGGTATCGCACGCTGCTGGTCGAAGCCGGCTATATGGCCGCTTTCACCACCAGCACGGTGCTGGCGCTGGCGGCAACCATCGCGGCGGTGCTGCTGACGGTGCCGGCCGCGCTGGCCCTTGCCCGGTACGAGTTTCCGGGCAAGGCGGCGCTGGCGTCGGTGCTGATGTCGCCGCTGGTGTTGCCGCACATCGTGCTGGGCGCGGCGCTGCTGCAGTACGGCGCGTACTTCGGCCTGACGCGCAGTTTCCTGTCTTTGTTGATCGGGCACATCGTCATCATTGCGCCCTTCGTGTTGCGGTCCACGCTGACCCTGCTGACGCCGGAGCAGCGCGCGCTGGAGGAAGCCTCGGCTGACTTGGGCGCCAACCCCTGGACCACGTTTTTCCTGGTGGTGCTGCCGCAGATCCGCCCCGGCATCGTCACCGGTTCGATCTTCGCGTTCATCTCGTCATGGATCAACGTGGAGCTATCCATCTTCAACACCACGGCGGACCTGAACACCATTCCCGTCAAGCTCTTCAACTATGTGCAGTACACGATCGATCCGACCATCGCAGCCGTATCGGGCGCCACGATTGTGGTTGCGGTGATCGCTATCGTCATTCTGGATTTGACCGTCGGCCTGGACATGCTGTCCGAACGCGGCAAATAGTTTCCCCCCCTCTTCCGCAGTTTCCTTTCATCCTACTTAGTCTGGAGCCACAGTCATGCGCAAGCAAGACGCGTTCGATGTCATCTATACCCATACCGAAGGCGAGCCCCTGTGCATCGTGCATAGCGGCATCCCCTACCCCGCCGGATCCAGCATCCTGGAAAAGCGGGCTTTTCTGGAGCAGAACTACGACTGGTTGCGCCAAGCGCTGATGCGCGAACCGCGCGGCCACAAAGACATGTTCGGCGTGTTCCTCACGCCGCCGTCCAGCCCCGAATTCGACGCCGGCCTGATCTACATCGACGGCACCGAGTACTCGCATATGTGCGGCCACGGCACCATCGCGGTCAGCATGGCGATGGTGGCCAACGGCCTGGTCGCGCGCGGCAAGGACGGCATTACCAAGATCCGCTTTGAAACCACGGCGGGCCTGGTCGTGTCGGAAGTGGCGTCCGAGGGCGACAACGTACTGTGGACCCGCTTTGAAAACGTGCCCGCCTACGTGGCCGCGCAGGACATTCCTGTTGAACTTCCCGGCTACGGCAAGCTGCACGCCGACATCGTGTGGGGCGGCAACTACTTCGGCATCGTCGATTTGTCAGGCTGCGACCTGCGGATCTCGCCGGACAACGGCACCGAGCTGTCGCGCATGGGCTTGATCGTGCGCGACCAGCTGAACGCGCGCCATCGCATCCAGCATCCCACCGAAGCGCACATCAACAATCTGAACTTCATCACGTTCTGGCACCAGCCCACGATCGAAGGCGCGTTCTACAAGAACGTGCACGTGTTCAGCGCGGGGCAGTTGGACCGCTCGCCAGGCGGCACGGGCACTAGCGCGATGATGGCCATGTTCGAGGCGCGCGGAAAGATGGGCTTGAACCAGCCGATCAAGTCGGAAGGGCTGCTGGGCAGCGGCACCTTTGAAGGCTGCCTGCTGGGCGAAGTGGATTTGAACGGCACGCGCGCCGTGCGCCCCACGGTGAAGGGTACGGCCAGCATCCTGGGCACCGCGCGCTGGGTGATTGACCGCAACGACCCGGTGGGTGCTGGGTTCTTGATCCGTTGATGCGTTGATTCGTTGATCTAGCTGATCTACCGATCGGCTCGCAAGAAGGGGGGGAAGGCACCACTGCCTTGCCCCCCCTTTCCACAACGCGTCACGCCGTTGCCGCGTCTTCCAGGATCAGTTCCGCGCCGCGCTCGGCCACCATCATGACGGCGGCCTGCGTGTTGCCGGACACCATCTTCGGCATCACCGATGCATCCACCACGCGCAAACCCGTCACGCCGTTCACGCGCAGCCTGACGTCGGTTACGGCAGCGGCGTCCGAACCCATGCGGCAGGTGCCGATGGGGTGATAGATGGTCTGGCCATTGCGCCGCGCGAAGTCCAGCCATTGCTCGTCGCTTTCAACGGCGGCGCCGGGGCTGATTTCGGATTCAACGTAGCGTTGCATGGCGGGCTGCCCCACAATGCGGCGCGCCACCTTCATGCCGCCCACCAGGCTGTCGCGGTCGATCTGAGCCGACAGGAAGTTGGGCCGAATGGCGGGGCCGGCGGTCGGGTCCGCCGACTTAAGGTGGATCGAACCCAGCGATTCCGGACGCAGTTGCGCCACACCGATCGTCATGCCCGGCTGGCGGTCCAGGATGCGTTCGGCGGCGTTGGCATAACTGGCGTGCACGAAGAAAAACTGGACGTCCGGCGCGGGCAGATCCGGCGCGCTTTTCACAAAGCCGTGCACCAGGCCCGTACCCAAGGTCAAGATGCCGGTATGGCGCGTGTAGTAGCGCGCCACCTGCTGCGCCAGGCGCCACCCGCGCGACATCTCGTTCAAGGTCACCGTGCCCTTCACCCGCCAGTTCATGCGCGTGGCGAAGTGGTCGATGTAGTTTTCGCCTACCTGCGGCTGCGCGTGCACCAGCGGAATGTTGAACGATTGCAGCAAGGCAGGGTTGCCGATGCCCGACAACTCCAGCAACTGCGGCGACTGCACCGCGCCCATGCACAGAATGGTTTCGCGGCCGGCACGGACGGTGTGTTCCTGCCCATTCTTGCGGTAGGTGACGCCTACGCAGCGCTTGCCTTCGAACACCAGCCGCGTCACGTGCGCCCCGCATTCCACGCGCAGGTTCTTGCGTGTGGCGGCCGGCTTCAGGTAGCCGTCCACCACGCTCCAGCGTCGGCCCCGGCGTTGCAGCACCTGGTAGTAGCCCACACCTTCCTGCTTGCCGCTGTTGTAATCGGCGTTCAAGGGCTGGCCGTCTTCCTGCGCCGCGCGCAGAAAGGCGTCGGACACGGGAAACCGTTCGGCCACTTCTTCCAGATGCATCGGGCCGTTCTTGCCGCGCGTGTCGCCCCCGGCTTCGTAATGCTCGATCTTGCGGAAGACGCGCTCGGCCTGCGCATGGCCCCAGCCCGTCGCACCGGCCGCTTCCCAGGCGTCGTAATCCTGGGGTTGGCCGCGCACGTAGATCATGCCGTTGATCAAGGTGGAGCCGCCCACGCCCTTGCCGCGCGGCACCGCGATGGTCCGGCCATAGACGTTGTCTTCGGGCTCGGTGGCAAACCGCCAGTTGTAGTCGGGGTTCACCAGCAGCTTGGAGAAGCCCGCCGGGATGGAAATCCACATGCTGCGTGCTTCTTGGCCGGCCTCCAGCATCAAGACCCGATGCTTGCCGTCGGCACTGAGCCGGTTGGCCAGGATGCAGCCCGCCGTGCCCCCGCCCGCAATGATGAAATCGTAATCGCCCATCGTTTCTCGCCACGTCCTGATGTTGGTTGCCTGGTCTGGGTTGCCGGGTCTTAGTCGCCTGCTCTTAGTTGCACGGCCTTATTTGGTGGGCGCCACGCCCAGCATTTCGGCCATCAGCGCAATCTGGCAAACCAGCATCGGCGCGCCGTAGTGCACCTTGCAGCCTTTCGCTTGCGCGGCGAGCAACAGCGCGGTGTCCTTGGGCTGCATGATGACTTCGCAGACAAGTTGGTCGGGCGTCAGGCGTGCGGTATCCAGCGGCAGCGAGTCGCCTTCCTTCATGCCCAGCGACGTACCGTTGACGACAAGATCATGCCCCGACGGGTCTGGCGTGCCGACGGCGATGTTGGCCTCGGGATGCAGTGACAGAATGCGCGCCTTCAGGTCTTCGGCCTTGGCGGGTGTGCGATTGGCGATGGTCAGCCGCGACACGCCGGCCTGCACCAGCGCAAAGCCGATCGCATTGGCCGCGCCGCCTGCGCCCGCCAGATAGGCGCTTTTGCCCTTCAGGTCCACCCCTGCGGTCTGCAAACCGCGCACAAAGCCTTCGCCATCCAGCATATGGGCGGTGAGCTTGCCGTCGGCATCGCGGCGCACCACGTTGGCCGCGCCGATCTTTTGCGCCACCGGCGTTACCTCGTCCACCAGGTCCAGGATGGCGGTCTTGTGCGGCATGGTGACGATGACGCCGCCCAGGTTCTCCAGGCGGCGCAGGCCTTCCACGACGGCGGGCAGGTTATCGGGCCGCGCGTGAAACGGCACGCAGACGCCGTCATAGCCCAATTGCGCGAACAACTCGTTCATGCGCTGCGGCGTCTTCACGTGATGGATCGGGTCGGCCAGGATGCCGAACAGACGGGTGTTGCCGGTGATTTCCTTCATGGGGGTCTCCAAGGTTTCAAGCATTATCTTCAGGATGCGAGCAGTTCGCGGGCCACGTCGCCGATGCCGGCCGCGTCCAGTTTGTAGTGCGCGTAGAGCGTGGTGGGCGGTGCAATCAGGCTGTATTCGTCGTAGATGCCGTGGCGGCGCAAGCGCGTGCCCGTACCGGCGTCCGCCAGCACCTCGGCCACGGCTGACCCCAGCCCGCCCAGCACATTGTGCTCTTCCACCGTCATCATCAAGCGCGCCTGGCCGGCAGCGGCCAACACGGCGTCGCGGTCCAGGGGCTTGATGGTGGGCATGTCGATCACGCCGACCGACAGGCCGTCTTCACGCAATTGCTCGGCGGCCGTCAGCGCGGCGTGCAAGGTGATGCCGCAAGCGATGATGTTCAGGTCGCTGCCTTGCGAATGCACGATGGCGCGGCCGAATTCGAATGGCGCGCCGTCTTCATAGACCTGCGGGTCGCGGCCACGGCCGATGCGGAAGTAGATCGGTTCCGGCCAGTTCACCGACGCCTTGATGGCCGAGGCCAGTTGCGGGCCGTCGGCGGGCGACACGACCGTCAGGCCCGCCAGCGCGCGCATGGTGGAGATGTCTTCGGTGGCGTGGTGCGAGGTGCCGTAAAACCCCAGGCTGATGCCGGTGTGGTGGCCGATCAAGCGCACGGGCAGCTTGGTGTAGGCCACGTCCATGCGGATCTGCTCGCAGCACAACAGGCCTAGAAAAGATGCGAACGTGGCCACGAACGGCATCATGCCGGTGGTGGCCAGGCCCGCTGCCGCCGACACCATGTTCTGCTCTGAAATGCCGAACTGGATGTAGCGGTCGGGGTAAGCCTGCGCAAAGCGGTTCAGGCCGTTGGAATATTGCAGGTCGGCCGAGCCCGCCACGACCGGGTGTCCGGCCTGGGCCAATTCGATCAACGCGTCGGATAGATAAGACAGCCCAGGGTTGACCGCGTTCAGGGCGCGGTACTGCCAGGAGTCAGAAGAAAGAACTTGTGCCTGTGCCATTCAGATCTCGCGGGAAAGAATTTCGTCGACGGCGCTTTGCGCGTCTTGCGGCGCCAGGTAGCCCAGGTGCCAGCCGGGCTCGGTTTCCATGTAGGACACGCCTTTGCCCTTGATGGTCTTGGCGATCACGCAAGCGGGCTTGTCACGCGTGTCGTCCGCGCGCAGGTGGCGCAGCAGCGCGGTCAGGTCGTGCAGGTTGTGGCCGTCCACCTCATGCACCTCCCAACCGAACGCCAGCCACTTTTCCTTGAGCGATTCAACGCTCATCACGTCATCCACCTTGCCGTCCAACTGGTAGCCGTTGCGGTCGATGATGGCCACCAGGCGCGACAGCCGGTTGTGCGCGGCAAACAGCGCTGCTTCCCATACCTGGCCTTCCTGCATTTCGCCATCGCCCAGCATCACGAAGACGTTGAAGTCGCGCTGGCTCATGCGGCCACCCATCGCCATGCCGACGCCATTGGACAGCGCGTGCCCGATAGAGCCCGAGCTGAAATCGACGCCCGGCACCTTGCTCATGTCGGGGTGGTCGCCCAGCGGGCTGCCCAAGCGGGTGTAGCCATCCAGCAGCGCGTGGTCAATGAAGCCGTGGTCGGCCAGCACCGGAAACAGGCCGACCGCCGCGTGGCCCTTGCCCATCAGGAAGCGGTCGCGGTCCGGCCAATGCGGCTCGCCCGGGCGCAGCCGCATCACGTCGTAGTACAGCGACGCGAATATTTCGGCGCAAGAAAAGACCGAGCTGTAATGCCCGACCTTGGCAATTTCAATCAACCTGATTGTCTCCAGCCGGATGTGGCGGGCCTTTTCCCGCAGCATCGCGACCTCCCCCTGGGTGGGGGCCTCCTGGTGATGGCGCATGGCGCGTCCTTTCTTCGTTAGGATATATGATATATAATATACCCATTGCGCTCGGATTGGCTATCGCGGGCTAGAATTCACCCGGATTCAACCCGTTCCCTTCATTTCAGCAAGCCCGAAACGTCATGCCCAGCCTTAAACCGGTAAAGAAAGAGAACCTCTCCGTCAGGGTCTACAACGAAATCCGCAATGCCCTGATCAATGGGCAGTACGAACCCGGCGAACGCCTGATCATTGGCGAATTGGCCCAAGAGATGGGCGTGTCGATCACGCCCGTGCGCGAAGCCATCTTCCGGCTTATCAGCGAACAGGGCCTGGAAATGCAGGCGGCCACGGCCGTCTATGTGCCTTACGTGAATTCGGAAAAGCTGCGTGAAATTCAGCAGATTCGTTTCCATCTGGAAGGCATGGGCGCGGCCGAGGCCGCGCAGCACATCACGCGCAAACAGTTGGACAACCTGATCGCCCTGCAGAAGGACTTCATTTCCTGCACGTCGACCGACCCCAAGCGCGCCAGCTACCTGAACCGCAAGTTCCACTTCGCCATCCTGGAAGCCAGCAACAAACCCATCTTGCGCGCCACCGTGGAATCGTTCTGGGTCATCACCGGCCCCATCCTGAAGGTGTTCCACGTCAAGACCGCGGGGCTGGACTATTCCGAAAACGAACACCGCCACGAAGCCGTGTTGCAAGCGCTGGAAGCGCGCGACTCCGAGGCCGCGCGCAGCGCCATTCAGGCCGACCTGGTCTGGGGCGGCAAGATCATGATCGACTGGCTGGTCGAACGCGAAAAAGAGCTCGACTACCGCCCTCCCGTGCCACGCAAATAGGAAGACGTCATGCTGAAGATTTTTGGCGCGCCCGGCCGCTACATACAAGGCGCGGGCGCCTTGGACAGCCTGGGCCAAACCGCCGCCCTGTTCGGGCGCCGCGCGGCGCTGGTCATCGACCGCTACGTCCATGGCGTGCTGGGACCAAGAATCGAAGCCCTGTGCGCCGAACACCACGTGGCGCTCGCGCCACTGATCGTGGAAGGCGACCTGACGCCCGAGCTGATCGCCAACCTGCGCGCGCAGGCCGACTCCGCGGGCATCGACTTCGTAATCGCGGTGGGCGGCGGCAAGTCGCTGGACGCGGGCAAGGCGGTGGCGAAGTCGTCGCACTGCCACCTGATCACGGTGCCGACGGTGGCGTCCAACGACGCGCCCACCAGCAAGAACTACGTGCTTTACGACGCGCATCACAGCCTCCTGGCGGTGGAGCACATGTTGTTCAACCCCACGATCGTGCTGGTGGATACGGCCATCATCGCCACCGCGCCCGTGCATTTTTTCCGCGCTGGCCTGGGCGACGCCGTGTCGAAGAAATTCGAAGCCGAGCAATGCCAGCGCAACGGCGGCAAGAACATGTACGACGGCGCCCCGCTGCTGACGGCGCAACTGATCGCCGACGGCTGCTTGCGCACGCTGCTGGCCGACGGCGTGGACGCCGTGGCGGCTGCCGGCACGGGCCAGCCCACGCCCGCCTTCGAGCGCGTGGTGGAAGCGATGATCCTCATGAGCGGTCTCGGATTTGAAAGCGGCGGCCTGTCCATCGCGCATGCGCTGACGCGCGGGCTACCCAAGATCGGCGGCGTGGCCACCGCGCTGCATGGCTTGCAAGTCGCGGTCGGCCTGCTCGTGCAACTGGATCTGGAACAGCGCAACGACGGCATGTTGGCGGACTTGACCCAGTGGTACGCCCAGGTCGGCCTGCCCACCACGCTGCGCGAACTCGGCGCGGCCGACATGCCCAGCGATGCGGACTTGACGCTGGCGGCCGAACTGACACTGAACGCCCGCCACGCCGCCAACTTCGACCGCCCGCTGGATGTCGCCACGCTTGCCGACGCGCTGCGCCGCCACGCCTGAACGCGACGGCGAGGCGCCTGCCTGATCAGAACTCCAACTCAGAACGCCACGTTGTCCCGGCCTTTCAGGCCGAGCTTGGCGCGCGCTTCGTCAGGCGTGGCCACTTCCAGGCTCAGCGCTTCGACAATGGTGCGGATGCGTTCGACCTGCAAGCGGTTGGACTCGGCCAACTGACCCGGCCCGATCCACAGCGAATCTTCCAACCCCACCCGCACGTTAGAGCCCATCGCCGCGCCAATGGTGGCCAACGGCATTTGATTGCGGCCGGCGCCCAGGATGGACCATTCGTAATCGTCGCCGAACAGCCGGTCGGCCGTGCGCTTCATGTGCATAAGGTCTTCCGGGTGCGGGCCAATGCCGCCCAGGATACCGAACACTGACTGGATGAAAGGCGGCGACTTGACCAGCCCACGGTCAACGAAATGCGCCAGGTTGTAGAGGTGGCTGATGTCGTAGCACTCGAACTCAAAGCGCGTGCCGTTGGCGTTGCCGAGCGTCAGGATGGATTCAATGTCCTGGTAGGTGTTGCGGAAGATCAGCGAACGGCTGTTCTCCAGGTGTTCGCGTTCCCAGTCGTGCTTCAGCTCTTTGAAGCGATCCAGCATCGGGAATAAACCGAAGTTCATCGACCCCATGTTCAGCGACGCCAACTCCGGCTTGAACGTCGTGGCCGGGCGCATGCGCTCTTCCACCGTCATGTGCGGGCTGCCGCCGGTGGTGATGTTGATGATGGCGTCGGTCTCGTTCTTGATGCGCTCAAGAAACGGCTTGAACAGCGCCGGGTCTTGCGACGGCTTGCCCGTTTCGGGGTCACGCGCATGCAGGTGCAGCACCGCCGCGCCCGCCTGGGCCGCGCCGATGGCGGCGTCGGCAATCTCGTCGGCCGTGACCGGCAGGTGCGGCGACATGCTGGGCGTGTGGATCGCGCCCGTCACGGCGCAGGTAATGACGACTTTCTGTTTGGGCTTAGCCATGTTTGTCTCCATCCTGTTGTTTGTGGCGCATCAAGCGCATCAGTTTTTCGTCGCGCCAGAAGCGGCGCTTGGCAAGGTCTTGTTGCGGAAGCAAGCGGCGGCGTTCGTCCGCCAGCGCCTGCACCAGCGGTTCGTCCCAGGCCACGCATTCGGTTTGGTCCGCGCCAATGGACTGGTACAGCCCGCCGTAGCGCGCGCAATAGTCCGCGATGCCGCCGGGCGCGTTCAGGTCGATGGTTTCGAACGGCCCCATGAACGACCAGCGCAATCCCAAGCCATCCTTGACCGTCGTGTCGATGTCTTCGGCGCTGGCGATGCCTTCCTTGGCCAGCCGGAAGGCCTCGTGCAGCAAGGCGCCTTGCAGGCGGTTCAAGATGAAGCCTTCGATTTCACGGCGCAGCCGCACGGGCTTTTGCCCGATGGCCGTCATGATGTCGCTGGCGCGTTGCAGCGCGTCCGCACTGGTCCACGGCGCGGGGCAAAGCTCCACGACGGGAATCAGATACGGCGGGTTGACCGGATGCGCGACCAGGCAACGGTGGCGGCCCGGCAGATGGTCGGTGAACTGGCTGGCGGGAATGCTGGACGTGGAACTGCCGATGACGGCGTCAGGCTCAGCCACCGCATCCAACGCCGAGAACAGCGCACGCTTGATCTCAAGCTTTTCGGGCGAATTTTCCTGGATGTAGCACGCGCCCTTGACGGCATCGGCCAGGCTGTCGGCAATGTGGACGCGGCCGATGATGGCGTCGGCGTCCGTCAGCAAACCCTGAGCTTGCAGCTCGCGCAATTGCTGCAGGATCAGCGCGCGGGCTTCGGCCAGCATGGTTGCGTTGACGTCGTGCAGGCGCACTTGCCAGCCCTGGCGGGCGAACACGATGGCCCAGCCCTGGCCGATCAGGCCCGTTCCGATAATGGCGGCGGTGTGGGGAGCAGATTGGACTGCGGAATCGGCGCCCATCAGTAGAGCTTCTGCGTAAAGCCGTCGATCACCAGCGCCTGGCCCGTCACGCTGCGGGCCGCCTCGCTGGCGTTGAACAACACCGTGTTGGCGATGTCGCGCGCGGTGACCATGCGACCCAGCACGGCCTGGCCTTCGTACTGCGCGGCGATCTCATCCACGGGACGGCCCAGCGTGTTGGCCTTGGCGGCGATCACGGCGCGGATGCGCGGGCCTTCGACGGCGCCCGGCAAGATCGCGTTCACCCGGATCCCGTGCGGACCCAATTCGATGGCCAACGACTTGGTGAATCCGATCACCGCCCACTTGGACGCCGAATACACCGAGCGCCCGGCAAAGCCCAGATGGCCGGCGGCGGACGACAGATTGATCATCACGCCGGCTTTGGATTCCTTCAGCATGGGGATGGCCTGGCGCGCGCACAGGAATTGGCCGGTGATGTTGACGGCCAAGGTGCGGTCCCAATCGGCCTTCGATAGCGTTTCGACATAGCCCGTCGGGCCCGCCACACCGGCGTTGTTGATCAGAATATCCAGCCCGCCCAGTTTCTGCTTGACGGCGGCAAAGAGCGCGCCCACGCTGTCTTCGTCCGACACGTCCGCCACCATGGCCTGCACGCCGGGCAGTTCTGACGGGATGGCGGCCACGCGCGCCTCGTTCACATCGCACACGAAAACCGTTGCGCCGGCGTGGCGAAAAACCTTGGCCATTTCCAAGCCCAGACCATCCGCGCCAGCGGTGATCAAGACCCGTTTTCCGGCGAAATCGACTTCCTCGAACATGCTGTTGTCTCCTGGTTCTTATGGAAAAGCGCGCGTTTGATCATATACGATATATGACGGAGCGCAATATTTTCTGGCATGATGACGCGGGGGGGGGGGGGGGGGGGGGGGGGG
>NZ_JBHFIZ010000002.1:129664-176383 GCF_057334535.1 Achromobacter colocynthidis | reverse complement strand
CGCGCCCCCCCCCCCCCGGAACGGCACCGTCCGCCTGACGGAATTTTGCGCTTTATTTCCCATACTATCGGCCGCTAAGGCTTTATTCATGCGGCTTTAGGGAATTCCCCGATTCGGCTTGAAGCGACCCCCACTAGAATCCAATTCGGGGTTTTTGTACCTGGCCGGCACATATATCATATATTTAAAAAAGACGGACAACACTCAAAACAGTCCGCATCCCATACCGACAAAGGAGCGTAGACAGTGTTCAAGTTCAACAAGATTATTTTGGCGCTGGGCGTGTGCGGCGCACTGGCAAGCGGCACCGCGGCGGCCGACATGAAAGTGGGCGCCCTCTTCCCGTTCAGCGGCGCGCTTGCGCTTCTGGGACAAGAGAGCTATCGCGGGCTGGAGCTTGCCGTCAACGAAATCAACGCCGCGGGCGGCGTCAACGGAGAAAAGATCGAACTCATCAAGGCGGACGCCGTGGACCCGACGCAAGCCGTGTCGGAAACCAAGCGCCTGATCTCGTCCAACGTGGTGGGCGTGTTCGGCAGCTACGCCTCGGGCATCTCGTACGCGGCCACGCCCGTGACCGAACTGGCCGGCGTGCCCTATTTCGAACTGGGCGCCACCGCCCACAAGATCACCACGCGCGGCTACAAGTACCTGTTCCGCAGCAACCCCAACACGGCGCTGTACGGCGTGTCGGTGGTCAACGCGCTGCATGACACCATCGCCCCGGGCATGGGTCTGAACCCCAAGGACATCAAGATCGGCATCATCCACGAAGACGGGCCGTATGGCACCGACGTGGCGGCCACCGAGAAAAAACGCGCGCAGGAACTGGGTTACACCGTGGCCGAAGTACTGCCCTATTCGGCCAAGACGGTGGACTTGTCGTCGTTGATCCTGCGCTTGAAGGGCGCCAAGGTCGACGTCGTGCTGCAAACGGCCTACCAGAACGACGCCATCCTGTACTTCAGCCAGGCACGCGCGGCGGGCTTCAAGCCCAAGGTCGTGATTGGCGCGGGCGGCGGCTATTCCCTGGCCGACACGGCCAAGGCCGTGGGCGCCGACATGAACGGCGTGTTCGACCTGGACTTTCCCCAATCGTCCATCAACCCGGCCGGCGCGCCGGGCCTGGATAAATTCCTGGCCGCCTACAAAGCCACCTACAAGAGCGACCCTCAGTCCGGCCACAGCCTGACGAACTACGTGGGCGCCAAGGCCTTCTTCGAAGCCATCGGCAACGCCAAGTCCACCGACAAGGACAAGATCCGCGAAGCTGTCCTGGCCTACAAGAAGCCGGCCGGCCAAACGGCCAACGGCTGGGCGTTCGACTTCGGCGAAGACGGCCAGAACAACGCGTCGACGTTCTACGTCATGCAGTGGCAGGACGGCAAGCTCGTCACCATTGCGCCCAGCAACCTCGCACTTGGCAAGCCCATCTTCAAGAAGTAAGCGCGACGCCAGTGATCAGGCGCTCGGGGGCGCCTGACGTTTCCCGGGATTGTCGCGCCCCGGCGCGGCCGACTTCACAGCGGCCACGCCGGGGCCGCGTCCCGCTCTAAGAGGTTGCACCATGGATATTTTCATTCAACTGGTCATCAACGGCCTGTTGCTGGGCGGCGCATACACCATCATCAGCCTGGGGCTGACGTTGATCTTCGGCGTCGTGCGCGTCGTGAACTTCGCGCATGGCGAGTTCCTGATGGTTGGCATGTACCTGGTTTATTTGATTGCCGCGCAATTCGGCGTCCACCCTTATGTGGGCCTGGTGCCGGTAGCGGTGATTCTGTTCGCGCTGGGCGCGCTGACGCAAAAAGGCATCATCCAGCCGCTGTTGAACGCCGACCAGCACATCCAGATTTTCGCCACGGTGGGCGTGTCCACCATCTTGCTGAACCTGGCGCTGGTGATCTTCGGCGCCAACGTGTATCGCGCGCCGGTGGAGTTGGGCACGAACGCCATCGATGTGGGCAATTTCTCGATGGTGACGGGCCAACTGATCACCTTCGTCATTGGCATCAGCCTGGCGATATTGCTGCATCTGTTCATGCATCGCACCTATCTGGGCCGTGCGCTGCGCGCGGTGGCCCAGCATCGCTATGCCGCCACGCTGATGGGCGTGAACGTCAACAACGTCTACGCCATCGCCTTCGGCCTGGGCACGGCGTTTGTCGGCATCGCGGCGGGCTTGCTGGCGCCGCAGTATCCGGTGTTTCCGACAGTGGGCACGTACTTCGTGCTGACGGCCTTCGTGATCGTGGTGCTGGGCGGACTGGGCAGCCTGTACGGCGCCGTGGCCGGCTCCATGATCATCGGCATCGTGGATACGCTGGCCGGTTATTACATCGCCCCCGACCTGAAAGAGGTCGTGTATTTCGGGATCTTCCTCTTGATCCTTGTCTTGCGACCGAACGGCCTGTTCGGCGTCGGTACAGAGTGATCAGAGCCACAAGGAGCGAGACGTGTTTCCCGACTTTCGAAGCCCCAAAGCCTACGTCAGCCTGATTCTGCTGATTGTGATGTTCCTCGTGCCCGTCGTCATGGGCACGCCTTTCTGGACCAACCTGTTTGTCTTGCTGTTCGTCTTCGCCTCGCTGTCCGTGGCGTGGAATATCGTGGGCGGCTATGCGGGCCAGCTTTCGCTGGGCCATGCAGTGTTCTACGGCATCGGCGGCTACACCGCCACGCTGCTGACGCAGAACTTCGGCATCTCGCCGTGGATCGGCATGCTGGCGGGCGCGGCGATCTCGGCGGCCGTGGCCATCCTGATCAGCTATCCCACCTTGCGGCTGCGCGGCCCGTTCTTCGCGCTGGCCACCATCGCCATTCTTGAAGTGGTGCGCCTGCTGGTCATCCACGAGGAAAGCTGGACGGGCGGCTCCAGCGGCATCAGCCTGCCGTTGAATATCGGCTGGGCATGGATCGTGTTCCGCGAAAAGCTCAACTACGTGATCATCGCGTTCGGGCTGTTCCTGTTCGTGACCTGGGTGTCGTGGGCGATACGCAAGTCACGCCTGGGCCATTACCTGATCGCCATCCGCGAACGCGAAGACGCCGCGCTGGCCGTGGGCATCCATACCGTGCGGGTGAAGATCATCGCGGCCGTGGTGTCCGCCATGCTGACCAGCATCATCGGCACCTTCCACATCACCTACCTGACCTTCGTGGACCCTAGCTCGGCGTTCTCGTTGGAACTGTCGATCCAGGTTGCCATGTTCGCGCTTATCGGCGGCCTGGGCACCGTGGCCGGCCCCATCGCGGGCACCTTCCTGGTGCTGCCCATCGCGGAGCTGGCGCGCGGCTGGTTGTCCAGCGTGGGCAACGGCATGCACGGGCTGATCTACGGCCTGATCCTGGTGGCCGTGGTGCTGACCATTCCGCGCGGACTGGCCGGAGCGTTCGGCCCCGCCATCGAACGCGGACTGGCGCGCTTGCCGTATCTGGGCACGCCTCGCAAGAAGCGGCAATTGGCTGACGAACTGCGCCTGCACAGCGCCACCCGCTCCGAGCAGCCGGTGTTGAAGGCAGACAAGCTGTTCAAGAGCTTTGGCGGCCTGCGCGCCACCAACGACGTGTCGCTGACGCTGAACCAGAACGAAATCCTGGGCATGATCGGGCCGAACGGCGCGGGCAAGACCACGGTGTTCAACCTGCTGTCCGGATTTCTGTCGCCAGACAAGGGCGATATTTCGATGCTGGACGCGGACGGCAACTGGGTCACGTGCAAGACGCCGGACGAGTTCGCACACAAGGGGCTGGGCCGCACGTTCCAGATCGCCAAGCCTTTCACTGGCTTGACGGTGTTGGAAAACATCATGCTGGGCGCGTTCATCCGCACGTCGAACCGTGATGAGGCCGAGCAGATTGCGCTGAAGGTGGCCGAGCAGACGGACTTGACCAAGTACCTGAACACCGAGGCGCGCAGCCTGACGGTGGGCGGCATGAAGCGTCTGGAAATCGCCCGCGCGCTGGCCATCAAGCCGCGCATCCTGCTGCTGGACGAAGTGATGGCTGGGCTGAACCCGACCGACATCGAGAAGTCCATCCAGATGATCCGGCGCATCCGCGATTCCGGCGTGTCGGTGCTGCTGATCGAACACATGATGCAGGCCACGATGGCACTGTCCGACCGCATCATCGTCCTGAACGAAGGTGGCGTGCTGGTCAGCGGCGCGCCGAAGGACGTGGTCGAGAACCCCGCCGTCATCGAGGCGTATTTGGGCAAGGAGTACCAGGATGCTTAAGGTGTCGAATCTGACGTCGGGCTATGGCAAGAGCCAAGTGCTGAACGGCTTGAACTTCGAGGTCAACGCGGGCGAAATCGTGACCCTGATCGGCGCGAACGGGGCGGGCAAGACCACCACCCTGAAAACGCTGTGCGGCGTCATTCCCACGCTGCAAGGCAAGGTGGAATTCGAAGGCCGCGACCTCACCAACCACAACCCCTACGACATCGTGGACGCCGGCATCACGATGATTCCAGAAGGCCGCCAACTGTTTCCCCACTTCACGGTGAAAGACAACCTGCTGATGGGTTCATACAAGCGCGCCGCGCGCCCCATCGTGCAGCAGAAGATGGACGAGGTGCTGCGCATTTTCCCGCGCGTGAAAGAACGCCTGTCGCAGTACGCCGGGTCATTGTCGGGCGGTGAACAACAGATGGTGGCCATCGCGCGCGGCATGATGGCCGATCCGAAGCTGCTGGTGTTCGACGAGCCGTCGCTGGGCTTGTCGCCCCTGCTGGTGCAGCAGATGTTCGACATCATCCGCGACGTCACCTCGCATGGCGTGACGGTGCTGCTGGTCGAGCAAAACGTATTCCGCACCCTGCGCCTGGCCGACCGTGGCTACGTGCTGGAAAACGGCGCCATCGTGCGCACCGGCACGGGCGCCGAATTGCTTAGCGACCCGCATGTAAAGAAGGCCTATCTAGGCCATTGAAACCAGGATCTTCCGCTTATGACCCTACGCTGCACATTCATCGACCATGGCAAGGGCGGCACGCCTGATTGCATGCAGGTTGCCCAACGCGACATGGAAGCCCCCACCGGCCGGCAGGTGCTGATCGAAGTGGCCTACGCCGGGGTCAACCGCCCCGACGTGCTGCAACGTTCGGGCTCGTATCCGCCGCCGCCCGGCGCGTCGCCGTATCTGGGGCTGGAAGTGTCCGGCACCATCATCGGCGTCGGCCCCGACGTCACCGCGTGGAAGGTGGGCGACACCGTCTGCGCGCTGACGCCCGGTGGCGGCTACGCCCAGTATTGCCTGGCCGACGAACGCCACTGCCTGCCCGTGCCGCGCGGCATGGACCTGCTGACCGCCGCGGCCATTCCCGAAAACTACTTCACGGTCTGGACCAATGTGTTCGACCGCGCGCGCCTGGCGGCCGGCGAAAAATTCCTGGTGCATGGCGGCTCCAGCGGCATCGGGCTGACCGCCATTCAATTGGCGCGCGCGTTTGGCGCCGAAGTCTGGACCACCGTGGGCAACGCCGCCAAGGCCGAGGCCTGCCTGAAAGCCGGCGCGCATCACGCCGTGCTGTATCGCGACACCGACTTCGAAGCCGAGGTGCGCCAGGCCACCCAAGGCGTGGGCGTGGACGTCATTCTGGACATGGTGGGCGGGTCTTACATCAACAAGAACATCAAGCTGCTGGCCGTGAACGGGCGGCTGGTGCAGATTGCTTTCCTGGAAGGCAGCAAGGCCGACATCGATGCCCTGCCCATCATGACCAAGCGGCTGCAATTCACGGGATCCACGCTGCGCCCGCGCTCGGACGATGACAAGGGCGGCATCGCCCAGGCGCTGGCCGCGAAGGTGGTGCCGCTGATGGAACAAGGGCAATGCCTGCCGCTGATCCACGAGGTATTCCCGCTGGCGGATGCGCCCCGCGCGCACGCCCTGATGGAAAGCAGCCAGCACATCGGCAAGATCATGTTGAAGGTGGGTGCATGAGTGCAGACATGAAGGCTCGCTTCGATGGCCAGGTCGCCATCGTGACGGGCGCGGTAGGCGGCATCGGCTCGGCCATCGTCGAAGGCTTTCTGGCCGAAGGCGGGCGCGTGGGGCTGATCGATTTCAATGCGCAGGCAGGCGCGGCCTACGAACAGGCGCTTAGAAAGCGCGGCCATGACGTGGTGTTCGTGCCGGCCGACGTGGCGCACTACGAGCAGTGCCAGGCCGCCTACGACCGCATCACGGCCGAACTGGGCGCGGCCACAATCCTGGTGAACAACGTGGGCATTTCCCCCAAGACCGACGGCCGCGCGCTGAAGGTCTGGGAGATGCCGCCGGGCGAATGGGATAAGGTCGTGTCGGTGAACCTGAACAGCGTGTTCTACATGACGCACCTGGCCACGCCGCACATGGTCAAGCAGCGCCAGGGGCGCGTGATCAATATGTCGTCGGTGGCGGGCAAGGCGTACTGCGACATCGTGGCGGCGCATTACGCGGCCACCAAGGCCGGGCTGATCGGCCTGACCCGGCATTGGGCCGCCGAACTGGGCGAGTTCGACGTCACGGTCAATGGGCTGGCGCCCGGACGCATCAGTACGCCGCTGCTGAAAAGCGTGCCTCAGGAAATCAACGACGCCGTGGCGCGGGTGACGGCGCTGCGCCGCCTGGGCACCCCGGAAGAGGTGGCCGACGCCTGCCTGTTCTTCGCGTCCGATCAGGCCCGCTTCGTTACCGGCCAGGTACTGGATGTGGCGGGCGGCTGGCTGATGACCTGAAAGGCCTTCGCCCACTTCGCACCGCGCCGCCACATCCGGGTTCCGGGATCAGGCGTCTTGCACGCCCAGCCGGTACACCACGGTATCCAGCCGGCTGACGCCCGCGCTCTGGAACTTGGGCTCCTTGTCCAGGATGCCGCGGCGGTCGATGATGACGGCCGGGGCCACCCCGGTGAAGATGGCCTGCACTTCGCTGTCCACCACCGAGAATGGCGGCCCCGCCATCTCTTCCTGCGGATAGTCCAGCGTGATCAGCAGGCCCCGGCTGGCGGGCGATAGCTGCCCGTAGACGTGACGCACGTAGTCTGCCCGCATGTCTTCCGGCAGCGCGACCAACGCCGCGCGGTCGTAAGCGCCCACGCAGTGCGACAGCAGTTGCGAATCCAGCTTGAAGATGTCGCCACAGATGATTTCAATATTGCCCGCCACGTAGTGCTTGCCGTAGACGGATTCATGCGTGACGGGTCGCAGCTCGTTTTCGGTGAAGAACTGTTCCACCGCAAGCTGGGAAAGCTCGATGCCCAGCACCGAGTGCCCCTGCGCCGCCAGCCACACCATGTCCAGCGATTTGCCGCACAGCGGCACCAGTACCCGTCCACCCTGCGGTACGGCCAACGTGGGCCAGTACTTCTGCAAGAGCGGCGTAATCCGGGTCTGATGAAAGTGCGTGCGCCCTTCGCGCCAGCGTTCCAACCAGAATTCTGCGTCCATGTCCTGTCTGCTCCTCCTGTGTGTCGATTGCAAGCTCTACGCTTTTGTCCGGGCCAGCCGGGGCCCGGGGGGGGTGTGCACGCGGCATGCCGAGTTTGCCGGGGTTTCCCGGTTTGCCTGACGCTGCCAAGTGTGCCGGGCATTGTAGTGCGCTGATCAGGGCCCCGTTCAATAGTGACGCCGGCGCCCTGGCCCGGTATGCTCTGCACCAGCGCGCCCTTCCCTCTTAGGAACCGATGCCCGACGCTCAACACCTGCAGGCCCTGCTTGTCCAGTGCGCGGAAAAACGCGAATCCGCACTGGCTGAGCTTTATCGCCTTGCGTCCCCGCATCTGTTTGCCCTGGCCAGACGTATGTTGAGAGACCAGGCCGCCGCGGAAGACGTGCTGCAAGAGTGTTTCGTATCGATCTGGCGCCAGGCCGGCCAATACCAGGCCGAGCAGAGCCAACCCATGACGTGGATGACCCGCATCGTCCGGAACCGCTGCATCGACCGCCTGAGGCGGCCCGACGTCGTGGTGCCGGACCCGGACGACACGCTGACGCTGGCAATGGCCGACGACGGCCCCGGCCCGCTTGCCCGTCTGGAAGCCAGCCAGGACGGCCGCCGCCTGGCCGACTGCATGGGCCAGTTGGAAGGGCCGCAACGGGTTGCCATTGCCATGGCGTTTTTTGATGACCTGGCGCATCCCGATATCGCGGCCCGCCTGGAGACGCCGCTGGGAACGATCAAGAGCTGGATACGCCGTGGCTTGCAACGGCTGAAAAGGTGCCTGGAATGAATTACCGCCACCCCGAACTGCAGGACCGCCTGGCCGCCGAGTACGTGCTGGGTGGCTTGCGCGCGGGTGCGCGGCAGCGCTTCATTACCCTGATGCGCGATGACGCCGGCCTGCGGCGCGCGGTTACTGAATGGGAAGACCGGCTGTTGCCGCTGGCGATGGCCCTGCCGCCCGAGACGCCACCCGCGCATGTCTGGCAGGCAATTGCCGCCCGCATTGCAGCGGCGCCCAAGTCTGTACCTACCTCCGCCGCCACGCGCACGCCTTCCGCGCCGCGTGGCCTGTCCTGGTGGCGCGCCTTGTCGGCCGGCTTGGCGACCGCCGTGGTGGTGCTGGCCTTCCTGATGCTCAAGCCGGCCCCCACACCGACCGAAGTACGCACCGTTGCCGTGCTGTCCGGCGAGAAGGCGCCCGGCGCCATGGTCGTGAATACGTTGCCGGACAACCGCCTGGCCGTGCAGCCCATGCAAGACCTGGTGGCGCTGGCCGATGGCCGCGCGCTGGAATTGTGGTCCATCACGCCCGGACAGGCGCCGCGCTCGCTGGGCCTGGTACTGCCCGGCCAGACCACGGTGCTGGCCCCCAGCCTGCTGCCGCAACAGGGCGACACGGTCGCCATTACGCTGGAACCGGCGGGCGGCGCGCCCGGCGGCATCCCCACCGGCCCGGTCGTCTTGAGCGGCAAGGTCATCTGACCAGGGTTAGTCCTTAGGCTGAACACGCATCCAATCGCAGGCTTGCCACGTATCTCCTCATGACGGCCACACAAAAGGAGATCGTCATGAAATTGCTAGCCTCGATTGCCATCGCTTGCTCGGCCCTGACCCTGTCGCCCACGTTCGCGGCGGACGTCATGGTGGGCGGCCAGCCGATGATGCCCGCCAAGAATATCGTCGCCAACGCGGTGAATTCCGCGGACCACACCACGCTGGTGGCGGCGGTGAAGGCGGCGGGCCTGGTGGATACGCTGCAAGGCAAGGGCCCGTTCACGGTGTTCGCGCCGACGAACGCCGCCTTCGGCAAGCTGCCCGCGGGCACCGTGGATACACTGGTCAAACCGGAAAACAAGGCCACGCTGACCAAGATCCTGACCTACCACGTGGTGCCCGGCAAGATGGATTTCGACGCGCTGGCAGCACGTATCAAGAAGGGCGGCGGCAAGACCGAGTTGACGACCGCCGGCGGCGGCAAACTGTGGGTGATGATGAACGGCAAGCACAACCTGACCCTGAAGGACGAAAAGGGCGGCGTGTCCACCATCAGCACCTATGACGTCTATCAGTCCAACGGCGTGATCCACGTGATCGACACCGTGTTGATGCCGAACTGATCGCTTGATTAAAAGCGGCCCCACGGGGCCAGCGTTCCAGCCCGGCCTGCGCGCCGGGCTTTTTGCGTTGGACTTTCTACGTTTGGCGCCTTTGTTTTTTACGGCGCGCCGCGCTTCCGGTATCGTAGGCATCCGTCCCCGCCCTGACGCCAGCACATCCCTCTTTCAAGGAACCATCGACCGCCATGCTTGCAACACTGAGCCGCCGTGTGCGTGCCTGCCTGCCTGCTCGGGCCGGCCCTTGCCTGCTGCATCGGCCTTGCCGTGTCGGCCGCCAATGCGCAACCCGCCGCGCCACTGGACCACGCGTACCAATCCGAACTGCGCGCGGAAAACGAGGCGCTGCAAACCCGCATCAAGCAACTGCCGCCCGCCATGCAAACGCTGAACACGCGGATCTCGGCCGCCTTGCGCGCGAACGATCCGCAGGAGGCGCAGCGCGTGGCAGAAGAAATGGCCAAGCAAGATCCGCGCAACGCCGACGTCCGGCTGTTCCTGGGCAAGCTGCAAGCGCAGCAAGGCAAGCTGCCCGCCGCCCAAGACCTGTTCGACGAGGCCATCAAGCTGAATCCGGACCATAAGTGGGCATACGTCAACAAGGCCGGCGCGCAGGCGCAGCGCGGGGATTTGCCCAATGCCTTGGCCACGACCCAAGCGCTGACGAATCGCTTTCCGGACTGGAGCATCGGCTACAACCTGCAGGCCTCGTTGCTGGACGGCATGGACCGCGAAGACGAGGCGCTGGCTGCCTACCAAAAAGCGGTGCGCGCCAAACCCGCCAGCGCGTTGATTCTGACCAATCAGGGTAATTTGCTGCGGCGCCTGGGTCGGCAGGCAGACGCGCGCCTGTCTTACGAAGACGCATTGCGAATCCAGCCGGGCTACCCGCTGGCCGAGTCGGCGCTGGCCGATCTGCGCAAGTAATCCGGTAGTCATGATGAAACGCCGTGCGCTGCTGAAGAGCCTGGGTCTGGGTGGGAGTTTGGGGGTGGGTCTGGGGGTGGGCCTGCGTTTGGGCTTGGGCGGGCTGATGATGGCGCCCTTGCGCGCCTTGGCCGCCACCGACCGCAAGCCAATCATTCGGCAAGTGTTCGCCCTGCCGCCCGGCGCCATTTCGATCTCGTCCCAGCACGCCGCTTTGATCCGCTTGCTGCGTGTGCAATGGATGCCGATCGAATCCGGTGCGCCGGGTATTGATTTCGAACAGCCGCTGCTGGGCGGGCCCGACACACTGGCCATCGCGCGCCGCGCGTTGAAGACGTCGGACGATGCGCTGGCCATCCGGCGCCTGGCCGAAGTGTGCCGCGTGCTGCCCGACTTCGTGGCGTCCGTGGGAAAACTCGCGCCCGGCCATTACCCGTTGCCGACCGAGATGAAAGCAGCGTTCGACTTTCCGCAAAGCGGCATGGACGCGCTAGGCGGCTTCACGCTGCGCGCCGAACACCTGGTTTTGTTGCGCGCCGCCGTCTGGCGCGAGGCAAGCCCGCAACAACTGGAAGCCGTATTACGCGAAGGAGATCAGTTCTGGCCGGCGCCCCTGATCGACGGCAAGCGGCCGTATGGCGACGCCAGCTACTACCAGGTCGACATGGCGCGCCTGCTGGGTGAGCCCTACCCCCTGGACGCCAAGGGCTACGCCATCACGGAACCGGCCAAGGACGCCCGGCTGGAAAAGCTGCATTACGAAACCTTGGCCGCGCTGCAGGTCTTCCTGGGCCACGCCGTCGCGCGCAAAGCCAAACGGTGAGGCCGCCGCGCTAGGCGCGGCGAATGAAGCTGCGGATGTCGTCCATGACCGGCACCGCGGCCAGCAAGGTCAGCAGCAGCGCCAGCGGCCAGGTGGAACCGAAGCCGAAGTGAAAGAACGAGTACGCGCCAGTCACGCCCCCCGCGAAGAACAGGGTAACCATCAGGCTCAGCACAATCAGCTTGCCCCGGTCGGCGAACACGGGCGGCTTGTGTTGCGTGTCGCTCTTGGCCACGTTCCAGTAAAACAGCTTGCCCAGTTCGATGCCGATGTCGGTCACCATGCCGGTGACGTGCGTCGTGCGGATCTCGGAGCGCGACACCTTGGTGATCATCGCGTTTTGCAGGCCCATGATGTAGCACAGCAGCATCACGGTGCCGGGCACATAGAACCAGCGCAGCGTTTCCAGGTTGGCGCCCAATAGGCCAAACACCAGTAGCAGCACGGCTTCCAGCAGCAGCGGCAAGGCGTATTCGCTGGCCAGGTGGGAACGCCGCCCGAAGTTGATCAGGAACGCGGAGCTGGCCGCCCCCGCCAGGAACGACAGCAAGGCCGCCACCCCCTGCAACACCACCACCAGGCCGCCCAGCGCCATGTGGTCGGCCATCATGGAAACGATGCCCGACATGTGCGAGGTGTATTGCTGCACGGCCAAAAAACCGCCCGCGTTGACCGCGCCGGCGGTAAAGGTCAGGAAGTAGGCAAGATGCCTGTTGGCTTGCGGGCTACGGCTGACCGCCGTCAGTCTGCGCAGATACGGAATGGCCACGCTTTTCCCTTCAAAACGTCCCGTCGAAACGTCGCTTCAAAACAAGAGCGCTCACGGAAACGCGAAGCACATTCTAGTCGGGGACGACGCGCCGTGGACGAGGGCAATGCGGGCATCACCCACGCTGGATAGACACCCGCAACGTCATAGCAAGAATTCCCGCAGATTGGCAACGCGTTCGGCCAGGCCGTCCGCGCCCAGGTAGTGGCTCAATTTGCCCGCGCGCACCTTGCGCAGGTCCTCCTGGTAGCTGTTGGCCATGGCGTCACGGACCTCTGCGTAAGCGGCGGCAATCCCGTCACCGCAGGCTACCGCGACGCGGCGCGCGGCTTCGGGTGCGCCGCAGGCCACGCAGCGGGCCACGCCCAGGGCATCGGCTTGGGCGCCTTGCGCCAGCAGCCGCTCGACGAGTTCCGCCGGAGGCTTGCGATCAAAGCGATGAATGGCCGTCGGGCTGGCCGCCGCCCCCGCTTGCAACAAGGCGGGGGCGGCGGCGCAAGCGTGCTGCATCAAGGCCACGTCCACCGGCGTGGCGCTGCCACGCAAGGGCTCGTCGAAACGCATGCCCTGCTCTGCCAATTGCCGCACCAGCGCCGCGTCATCCTTGCTGATGGCGTGCTGCAAGGCCAGGCCAGCCAGCCGCGGCGATTGCATCAGCGTGCCGGCCGCCAGCGGGCCACGCCAATCCACCCGCGCGCGCCGGTAGAACGCGACGAGCGCATCGGCCAGCGCTTGCGGCATGCCGTGATCCGACACCCGTTCGTCCAGATATTCCAGTAAGCGCACGCCGGGGCTATCCAGGTCGTCTTCCGGATCTGTCTCCAGGCACAGCGCGGCGAAGGCGGCGTGCAGATCCGGCGCAATCGTTGCAATGCCATCCTGTTGCAAGGCATGCGTCCAGCCGGGCAGGCCCTGCTTCCACGCCACGATGCTGCCGGCGCGAGGGCCAGGTTCCACCGCCACGTAGATGCGGTCGCAGTATTCAAAGCCGCCTATGGGCAGATAGCGCAGCGTGCCGTTCCAGGTCTCGCCGTCTTCGGTGGCGGCGGTTTCGGCGCACTCTTGTTCGTGTTCGATCCAGCCTTGCAGATCGCGATAGTGGTCGCTGCCGTCGTAGAACAGTTCGGCCCAGCTCAAGGCCTCTTCATTGCCGTTCATCCGCGCGTGCAAGTCGTAGGCCAGTTCGCCGCCGGCGGTCAGGCGCCACAGGTCGCGCAAGGCTTGTGGCAAGGGGCCGGCGCAGGCGGATTCAATCTCCGCGATGCGCGCATCGGACAAGGGCGGTTGCACCGCGATCAGCACGCGGTCGGCGAACAGCGCAATACCGTGTTCGCGCAAGACGCGCACATCGTCGGGGGAAAACGGGTGGGTCATCTGGCGTCTTCATTCGTTAAAGCTGCCAGGATTCTACTAGCGCCCGCGCCATCCGCATGCGCTGCCGCCGGGCCGGCGATCATTGTTGACGCGCGCGCGCCGGCCCGGCCCTGCCCCCTCGTGCTTACACCGCGCCAGACTCCATCAACTGCTGGCGGCGGAACTCGCCCTGGCGCACGTGCATCCAGCCGGGATACTCCGGCGGCAGCGCGCTGACTTTGTTCAAGGCTGCGAGCTCGTCTTGCGTCAACTTGATGGCGGTTGCCGCCAGGTTGTCGTCCAACTGGTCCACCCGCTTGGCGCCGATGATGACGCTGGTGACCACTTGCTGATGCAGCAGCCACGCCAGCGCCACTTGCGCGACGGATACGCCGCGCGCATCGGCCACCGACTTGAGCGCGTCGATGCTGTCGTAGGCGCGGTCGCGGTCCACGGGCGGGAAGTCGAAGGCGGCGCGGCGGCTACCGGCTTCAACGGAGCCACCGCGACCGTACTTGCCACTGAGCAAGCCACCGGCCAGCGGGCTCCACACCATCAGCCCGACACCTTCGCTTTGCAGCATGGGCACGAGTTCGCGTTCCAGGTCGCGGCCCGCGATCGTGTAGTAGGCCTGTAGCGATTCAAAGCGCGCCAGCCCCAGGCGTTCGGCAATGCCCAGCGCCTTCATGATTTGCCAGGCCGCCCAGTTGGACACGCCCACATAACGCACGTGACCGTGTTGGACCAAGGTATCCAGCGCACGCACGGTTTCCTCGATAGGCGTGGCCGGATCAAAGCCGTGGATCTGATAGAGGTCGATGTGATCCAACTGCAAGCGCGCCAGGCTCTTCTTCACGCCATCCAGAATGTGCACGCGCGAATTGCCACGCGCATTCACGCCCGCGCCGGTCGGGCCGAACACCTTCGTGGCGATGACCACGTCGTCGCGCGCCACTTTCAAATCGCGCAGCGCCTGGCCGGTGATGATTTCGGAACGGCCTTCCGAATACACATCCGCCGTGTCAATGAAGTTGACGCCCGCCTCCAACGCCCGGCCCACCAGCCGGTTGGCGTCTTCTTGTTGCAGGTTGCCGATCTTGCTCCACAGCTCGCCCTCGCCGCCGAAGGTCATGGTGCCCAGGCAGAGTTCCGAAACGAAAAGGCCTGTGCTGCCGAATTTCTTGTATCGCATGGTTGAGCTCCTGTCAGCGGCGTCGCGGGGTCCACGCGCCCCGGGATGGGACGCCGGACGCTTGCTTGCCGGGGTGGGAACAGTATGCGTCGACTAGCGGCGGCGCACGCTGCTTGATCCTGCCCTTTTTTTGCCTGATTCTCTGGCACGCCCTTAGGAGAATCAGGCATGCGCCCGATCCTCCTGATTTTTTGCCCATTTCTCCAGACCGAAAAAGTGGGCTGTGCACCGCAGCAAGACCACGCATACACTGAAAACCGTCCTACCCTCTGCGGCGCCGCCGGCTTACCCCGCGGACGGCGCGCCTTCCGGAGCTCCCATGCCTATTACTACCGCTCAGTCCAGTACCGTTCGCCCCGCCCCCGATCGATCCGCTACCGATCGATCCGACGATGCCGTCAACGTCGCTTCTCTGGACATCGCGTACGAACCGGCCCGTCGAGAGCTGCTTTGCACGCTGGACCGGATGACGGGCGATCTGGAAGGATCGCTGGACACGCCCATCGAAGGCCTCTATCTGCACCGGCTGTCGCAGCCCACCGGCGCCAAGCCGGGCTTGCAAAAAGCCGCGCTGGCGGTCATCGCGCAGGGTTCCAAGCGCCTGCTGATCGGCGATGAGAGTTTTGAGTACGACCCCTTCCATTACCTGATTTCCTCAGTGGACCTGCCCGTGGTGGCCAAGGTGTCGGTGGCCAGCCCGACGCTGCCCTACCTGGGCCTGCGGCTGGATCTGAACCCCGAGGAAATCGCCGAGCTGATCAGCGACGAGAACCTGCCGCCGCTGGTCCCCGCGGAAGCGTCACGCGCGCTGAGCGTGAATCCGCTGGGCGGCTCGCTGCTGGACGTGGTGCTGCGCTTGCTGCGCCTGTTGGACAGCCCGCGCGACATCCCCATCCTGGCGCCCATGGTCAAGCGCGAGCTGCTGTACCGGTTGTTGATGAACGGCCAGGGCGTGGTGCTGCGCCAGTCGGTGCTGCAAGACAGCCAGTTGAACCGCGTGGCCAAGGCCATCCGCATTTTGCGCGACAACTACGCCCAGCCGCTGCGCGTGGAGGAAATCGCCCGCGACGTACACATGAGCGTGTCGTCCTTGCACCACCATTTCAAGCAGGCCACCGCCATGAGCCCGCTGCAATACCAGAAGCACCTGCGCTTGCAGGAAGCGCGTCGCCTGATGCTGAGCGATGACGCGGGCGTGGCGCTGGCCGCGCATGCCGTGGGCTATGAAAGTTCATCGCAGTTCAGCCGCGAATACAGCCGTTTGTTCGGCACCCCGCCGCTGCGCGACAAGCAGCGCTGGAAAGAAGAATCGCTGGGCGCGGCCGCCTGACAGGATTTCCGCGCGGCCATTCGCTTTCCGTCTTCTGGCACGCACCGGCGCCGTTATATGCTCGCCGCTACGTCTAGAAATCGGAAATCGCGGAAACGGTCATGCATGACTTGAATGATCTCTATTATTTTGTCCAGGTGGTCAAGAACGGCGGCTTCGCACCCGCCGGCCGCGCGCTGGACATCCCCAAATCCCGCCTGAGCCGCCGCATCGCCCTGCTTGAGGAACGGCTGGGCGTACGCCTGATCCAGCGTTCCACCCGCAGCTTTGCCGTGACCGAACTGGGCCAGGAATATTTCGACCAATGCCTGTCGATGCTGGCCGGGGCCGAAGCCGCGCAAGACGTGATCGACCGCACGCACGCCGAGCCGCAAGGCACCATCCGCATGAGCGCGCCGCCCGCGCTCATCTACTACTTTCTGGGCGATGTGGTGGCGCGCTTCATGGAACGCTGCCCCAAGGTACACGTCTACCTGAAGAGCTTTTCACGCTCGGTGGACGTGCTGCGCGAAGGGTTCGACCTGGCCGTGCGCGTACGTTTCGGCCCCATGGAAAGCAGCGACCTGGTGATGAAGCACCTGGGCATGAGCTGCCAGAGCCTGGTTGCCAGCCCCGCGCTGGCGCGCTCGCTGCCGCCCAACGCCGATGTGGCCCAATTCGCCCAATTGCCCACCTTGGCGCTGGGCACCGAGCAACGTGAATGCCAGTGGCGGCTGGACGGACCCGACGGCGCCCGACTGAACGTGCCCTTCACGCCGCGCCTGGTCACCGACGACATGCTGGCGCTTAAGCAAGCCACCCTGCGCGGCGTGGGAGTAGCCGCCTTGCCGCTGATGATGATCCGCGACGAACTGGACGCCGGCACGCTGGTGCCGGTGGGCGCGCCCTGGGTGCCCGAGCCCGGGGCCGTCCATGCCGTCTTCCCGTCGCGGCGCGGCCTGCTGCCGGCGGTACGGGAACTATTGGATTTCATGGCGGCGGAGTATGGTGAAACGGCCCGGCGCGAATGCGATACGCAGCAGCGCCATGGCATTACCGGCCACAAATCCCTCGCAATCTCCCTCCCATCGCCCACCCAATCGTCCGATAAATAGAACGCTGAAGCGCAATTTGACCGACTACCGGGGTTATAGGCTGATATTTAGAATTCTGTTCATGCACTCAACGCGCAACACCGCGCACCACCTTGAAGACATAACGGAGCAAAAATCATGACCAAGCCCTACGTGAAACTGGACAAGAACGAAGCCGCCGTCCTGCTGGTTGACCACCAGGCCGGCCTGCTTTCCCTGGTGCGCGATTTTCAACCGGACCAATTCAAGAACAACGTGCTGGCCCTGGCCGACCTGGCCGAATATTTCAAGCTGCCCACCATCCTGACCACCAGCTTCGAAGACGGCCCCAACGGCCCGCTGGTCCAGGAACTGAAAGACAAATTCCCCACCGCCCCCTACATCGCCCGCCCCGGCAACATCAACGCCTGGGATAACGAAGACTTCGTCAAGGCCGTCAAGGCCACCGGCAAGAAGCAACTGATCATCGCCGGCGTGGTCACCGAAGTGTGCGTCGCCTTCCCCGCCCTGTCGGCGCTGGAAGAAGGCTTTGACGTGTTCGTCGTGACCGATGCATCGGGCACCTTCAACGAAGTCACCCGCAACGCCGCCTGGAGCCGCATGGAACAAGCCGGCGCGCAACTGATGTCGTGGTTCGGCGTAGCCTGCGAACTGCATCGCGACTGGCGCAACGACGTGGAAGGCCTGGGCACCCTCTTCGCCAACCACATTCCTGATTACCGCAACTTGATGGCGTCGTACTCGGCCAACCGCAAGGCCAACTAAGCCGCGCTTTTCCCCCGCAGGCCGGATGCAGAAATATTTGCATCCGGCCTGCATCCAATTCGGCCTCCCGCGTGTAGTACCTGTACCGGCGCGCATGGTGCGCGTCGTCTACAGACCTTTCACGTCGCTGGAGACCGCTCATGAAGACCCAACGTTCGCACCGCATCCCCGTCGTTACCGGCCTGTTCGCCGTGTCGCTCCTGGCCGCCTGCGGCTCGATGAGTTCCAAATCCATGGCCTATTCCCAAGCCAACCTGCCCGCCAGCATCCAGGTGCCGGCCGGCAACAAGGTGGCCTGGGAAACCGTGGGCGTGGGCGAAATCACCTACGAATGCCGCGCCAAGGCCGACATGAAAGACCAGGCCGAATGGGTGTTCGCCGGTCCCAACGCCGCGCTGAATGACCGCATGGGCAAGCAAGTCGGCAAATACTACGGCCCGCCCGCCACCTGGGAAGCCATGGACGGCTCGAAAGTCACCGGCAAGCAACTGGCCGTGGCGCCCGCCGGCGACGGCAACATCCCCTACCAACTGGTGCAGGCGAATCCGGCCATGGGCGCGGGCGCGATGACGGGCGTGACCTACATCCAGCGCGTCGCGCTCAAGGGCGGCGTGGCGCCGAAGACGCCTTGCACCACGGCGATGCTGGGCCAGAAAAGCGTGGTGAAGTACCAAGCTGACTACATTTTCTGGAAGGCGAACTAAGCCCGCCGGCCCGCCGCCCCCATCGGCGGGCCAGCGGTGGGAGAGTCCGGTAAGATGGCGCAACCTTCAACCGCGCATGGCGGATTCGCGCGGCCGCTCCCTTACCGTCCCTGCTCTCGCATGCCGAACCGCCTGACCCCGGATTTCGATTACGAAGCTGCCCTGCAGGCGTGCGCGGCGGGTCGCCGGCCCGCGCTGGAAGCGCTGTATCGGCAAGAAGGCCCGCGCCTGCTGGGCGTGGCCCAACGACTCCTGCGCGATCGCGCTTGGGCAGAGGACATCGTGCATGACGCCTTCGTCAAGATCTGGAACCAGGCCGACACGTTCGACGCATCGCGCGGATCGGGACGCGGCTGGGTCTACAGCATCACCCGCAATCTGGCGTTGAATGCGCTGCGCGACACCGCCCGCGAAACCGACGTTGACGACGACGCGGCCGCCGCCCTGGACGCGCGCGACGCCATCGAAGCCTGGCACGACACCCGTGACGCCTTCGACTGGCGCGCCAGCGCCGGACGCATCGGCCCCTGCCTGGAAGAACTGGAACCGGTACGCCGCAACTGCGTGCTGCATGCCTACGTAGAGGGGCTGACGCACAGCGAAATCGCCCAGCGACTGGGCGCGCCGCTGGGCACCGTCAAGGCCTGGATCAAGCGCAGCCTGCAAGCGCTTAAGGAGTGCCTGGCATGAGCGCTCCGCACTCCTCCCACGACGACATCGACGAGCTCGCCGGCGAATATGTGCTGGGCACCTTGTCGGCCACCCAACGCCGCGACGCGCAAGCGCGCATGACGCACGACGCCGACCTGCGCGCGGCGGTTGCACGTTGGGAAGCCCGGCTCTTGCCTTTGACGAACCTGTCCGAACCGATCGAACCATCCACCAGCCTTTGGCCTCGCATTACCCGCACACTGGATTCGGCACAGGCGCAGGCGCGGCCCGCTGTCGGCCTCAAGTCGAGCAGCGCGCCCAAGCCCGGGCTCTGGGACAGCCTGGCCTTCTGGCGCAGCCTGGCCGTGGGCGGCATGGCGGCGGTGCTGATCCTGGGCAGCACGCTGGCGCTACGCCCGGTGGCCACGCCCGATGCGCCGCAGTACGTGGTGGTGTTGGTGGCGCCGCAATCGCAGGCGCCCGGCTGGGTGGTGCAGGCGCAGGCCGGCCAAAGCGCCGTGCAACTGGTGCCGATCACCGCAACGGAAGTGCCGCCGGATCGTGCGCTGGAATTCTGGACCAAGGCCGACGGCTGGGCCGGCCCCGTATCGCTGGGCCTGGTCAAGCCCGGCGAACCGGTCCTGATCCCGCTGGACAAGCTGCCGCCGCTGGAACCCAACCAGCTTTTCGAGCTGACGCTTGAACCCAAGACCGGCTCGCCCATCGGCAAGCCCACCGGCCCGATTCAATTCATCGGGCGCGCGGTCAAGATGCTGTAGCGGGCAGAGACCTCTAGCGCTTGCGCGCGAAGGGATACACCTGCTGCGCCAGGAACGTCCCCGGCATGTCGTTGTCCAGAATCCCGTAGTTCTCGGGCAAGCGCTTGCCCACGCCGCGCACGGCGGTGCCAAAGGCGTAATCAATGAACGAGAAGTGCGCGGCGTAGTTCTTGTCGATGGCTTCGGTGTCTGACGAGTGATGCCAGTGATGGAAATCCGGCGTCACGATGATGTAGCGCAGCCAGCCCCACGGCAGCTTCACGTTGGAATGGATCAATACAGCCTGGAACCCGACGATGATGATGTAGGCGTCCAGCACCGCCTTCGAAAACCCCAGCACGAACAGCACGCCCAATACGGCCACGCGCGTGATCAGCAGTTCAACGATGTGCAGGCGCGAACCGGCCAGCCAGTCCAGCGTGCGCGTGCTGTGATGCACCGCATGAAAGCGCCACATGAACGGCACCTCGTGATAGACGCGATGCGCCGCGTACTGCGCCAGGTCCGCCACCAGCACCGCCACGAACAGTTCCAGCACATAAGGCATCGACTGGATGGCCGCCTGCAAGGGCTCATACGCCGCCCAGGAAAACAGCCGGTGGATGAAAAAGTTGATGCACAGCAGCACCGCGCCCACCGACAGGTGATTGAACAGGAAATGCTTCATGTCCACCTGCCATTCCCCGCGAAACACGGGCTGGCCGGGATACAGCGGCGTCAGCTTCTCGACAATGATGAAGACCATGCTGGACGCCAGCAGGTCCAGGATGAACCAGTCCAGGCCCAGGTACGGGTGGTTGCCGGTGTTGGACGACGTCACCACCACTTGGCTGCCGCCCGCCGCCACCGCGCAGCAAACCAGCGCGAAGGCCGAGATGTTCAGCCAGCGCTGACGCCCCAGCACGGTATTGGCAAGCGCAATGGAGCCCGACACCAGCAGCGCGGAAAACAGCAGCGTGCGCATCGCTTCCACGGAGTAGAAGGCGCGCAGTTCCGGCGTGGTGAGATAGGCGGGAAAGTGAAAAGCCAGCACCCCCAGCACGGCCAGAATGGCCAGGAACAGCGCAATCACGCCGCTGATCATGCCGGTGCCCGGGTTGATGCGCCCGTCCTTACTGAAAAGATCTAGAACTTGCCGAACACCGGAGGCGCGCTGTTTCATGTCTGCGATATGACTGACCACGGGGGCCAGAGTGTATCCCCGCGCAACCCCGGTCATGTAATCAAACGTGAATATCAACGACAAATTCAGCGCACGGTCGCATTGCCCTTGCGCGCGCTCAACCCGCTTGCCCCGCCCTGGCAGGGGGCGGGTTGACAATGAACAGTCGTTGGCGTGTCATGGGGACGCCGACGCTCGCCGCGCTTGGCGCGTGCCGGTCCCGTCAACGGGTTCCCAAGAGAGAGGCCCTAATGTTCCCTGAATATCGCCAACTCATTACGCAGCTGAAATCCGAGAACGCGCATTTCTCGGCCCTGTTCCAGCGTCACAACGACCTGGACCAGGAAATCCAAAATATGGAGGACGGCAAGGTGCCGTCCTCAAGCGCCCACATCGAGGTGCTGAAAAAAGAAAAACTGCTGCTCAAGGACAAGCTCTACGGCCTGCTAAGGGCGGCCGACCAGAACACCGGCTAAGCCCCAGCCTGTCCGCCACCGGCTACCTGCCCTACATCAGCTCCAGCCCCGCCCCCCGCACCACGACCGCGTACTTCGCCATTTCAGAACGAAAGTACGCCGCCGTCTGGTCGGGGGGCATCAGCAGAATCCGGGTGTTCTGCGCCGCCATGGCCTGTTTGACCTCGGGCGAATTGAACGCCCGACCCAATGCGTCGTAAATGCGGCGCACATCGGCCGCCGGCAATTTGGCCGGCCCCACCGCGGCGAACCAGCCACCGATCTCGTAATTCTCCAGCCCCTGCTCGCGCGCCGTGGGCAAATCAGGCAAGGCCGCCATCCGTTCGCCACCACAAGCCGCCAGTGCCTTGAGCGCACCGCTTTTTATCTGCGGCAGCACCGAAGGCAGCGACAAGACGCCGAAATCCACCTGCCCGCCTATCAGGTCCGCCATCATGGGGCCCACGCCCTTATAAGGAATGTGGCGCGCCTTGACGCCCGCCTGCTGCACGTACATCTCGGCGGCCAGATGCAGGATGGTGCCGTTGCCCGACGAGGCGTAGTTATAGCGGCCGGGTTCGGCCGACAGCAACGCGGTCAGCTCCTTTAGGTTGCCCGCCGCGATCTGCTTCGGGTTGGCCACGATCAGAAACGGCGTCATGCCCACCATGCTGATCGGCGTAATGTCGGTCAGCGGGTCGAACGGCAAAGACTTATAGACGCTGGGAAAAATCACATGGTTGTTCGACAGCATGCTTAGCGTGTAGCCGTCCGGCGCCGACCGCACCAACGCGGACGTGCCCACGATGCCGCCGGCGCCCGGCTGGTTTTCGACCACGACCGTATGGCCCAGCGCAGCGGACAGCGCCGGGCCGACCGACCGCGTGATCGTGTCCACGCCTGAACCCACCCCCACGGGCAGAATGAACTTGATGGGCCGGTCCGACTGCGCCCTGGCCAGGGCTGGCGCGCCCAACATCGTCACGCCCAGCGCTCCCAGTAGTTGTCGGCGGCTCCACCCCGCGCGTTGATTGCTCATGTTTGTCTCCTGTTGGCTTTTTGTTTCCCATCACGCTACCGCGCCCTGCTCCCGCAGCGCCGCAATCTGCGTTGCGTCATAACCCAGGTCCGCCAGCACGGCGTCCGTGTCCACGCCCAAGGTCGGCGGGTGCAGCCGCACCCCCAGCCGGTGTCCGTCCATCATCAAGGGGAACAACGCCGCGCCCGCGGTCTGGCCGGCGCGTTCGCCGTCGGGCAGCCGGATGTCGGCCAGCCCGCCCGTGGCGCGCAGATGCGGGTCGTCATAAAGCGCTTCGGGTTTGACGATAGGCGCGAACGGCAAGCCGATGCGTTCGAATACGCTTGAGAGTTCCGCCGCGCTGTAGCCGGCCAAACGCTCGCGCAGGTCGGCCAACAAGGTGGGGCGCAGACGCACCCGGTCATTGTTGGTGGCCATGGCCGGATCGCGCTTCAAGTCATCGAATCCGAAGGCGTCGCAGAAGGTGATCCACTGCGCATCGCTGACGGCCGCCAGGAAGATCTGCTCGCCATCCTTCACGGTGAATACGTCGTACAGCGCCCAGGCGGATACGCGATCGGGCATTGGTGCGGACGGCTGGCCGGTAATGGCGTACTGCAGCATGTGCTGGCCCACCAGGAAGACGTTGTTCTCGAACAGGGCCGACTGCACTTCCTGCCCCCGGCCCGTAATGCCCCGCTGGATCAGCGCGGCCATGGCGCCGATGGCGCCGAACATGCCGCCCATGATGTCGTTGACGCTGGTGCCCGCGCGCACCGGGTCGCCAGGCCGGCCGGTCATGTAGGCCAGCCCCCCCATCATTTGCACGACTTCGTCCAGGGCGGTGCGCATCTCGTAGGGGCCGGGCAGAAAGCCCTTGTGGCTGACGTAGATCAGCCGGGGGTTGTCTTGCGACAGCGAGGCGTAGTCCAGCCCGTACTTGGCCATCGTGCCGGGGCGAAAGTTCTCGGCCACCACGTCGGCGCTGGCCGCCAGTTTGCGCGCGGCGGCGGCGCCCTCGGGGCTTTGGATATCCAGCGCGATGCTCTTCTTGTTGCGGTTGAACATCGGGAAGAAGCCCGCGCCCACACCCAGCAGATGCCGGGTGCGATCCCCCCGCACCGGTTCCACCTTGATGACTTCGGCGCCCAGGTCCGCCAGCACCATGCCGCAGGTCGGGCCCATCACCATGTGCGTGAATTCGACCACGCGCAAGCCGGCCAGCGGCAATGCACGGGGAGACGGGGGCGTAGCAGTATCTTGAATCGGTTGTGGCATGGGTAAGCTCGAAAGATATTGGGCGGGCGCAATCAGGCAGCCGCGCCGGATAGGGAATGGAACGTCTTGGGCAGGCCGGCCTGCCACAGCGCGCCGTGCAAGGGCTGGTCCGGCAGCCAGACGCCAACCTTCTGACGCAGCGCCAGCAATCGGCAGATGTCCACGCCGGTGGCGATGCCCATGCTTTCCAGCATGAAAACCAGGTCTTCCGTGCTGACATTGCCGCTGGCGCCGGGGGCATGCGGGCAGCCGCCGATGCCCGCCAGGCAAGCGTCAAAACGCGACACGCCCGTTTCCAACGCGGCCAGCACATTGGCCAGCCCCAAGCCCCGCGTGTCATGAAAGTGCGCGCAGCACAGGCGGTCGCCCGCCAGGCGGCGCGCCTCGTCGAAAAGCCGCCGCACCGCAGCGGGGTCGGCGTAGCCCACCGTATCGGCCAGGCTGACGCGGTCGGCGCCCGCATCCAGCAAGGCCTGCATCAGCCGCAATACTTCCTGCGGCGGGACATGGCCCTGCAAGGTGCAGCCAAAGGCCGTGCCCACCCCGCCTTCAATCAGCATCGACGACCCGGCCGCATCGCGCGCCGCGCGCATCTGGCCCACCATCGCCACCACCTCATCCGGGGTCTTGCGCAGGTTGGCCAAGCTATGGGCATGGCTGGCCGACAAGGGCACCAGCATCAGGTCCGCGCCGCTGGCCAGCGCGCGTTCGGCGCCTTTCAAGTTGGGCACCAAGACCGACACCGTTAATCCGTCCAGGCCTTTGGCGTGGGCCACCAAGGTCTCGGTATCCGCCAACTGGGGCAACAAGCGGGCGGGTACGAATGACCCCACTTCAATCTCGCGCTGGCCGGCCGCGTAGGCGGCATCGATCCATTCAAGCTTGGTTTGCGTGGGCATCACGACGGACAGGCTTTGCAAGCCGTCGCGCAGCCCCACTTCGCGCACCGTGGCGCGGTTCGGAAAACAGGAGGACGGGGCGATCGGCATGGCAGCGGCGTTATCCAGTAGGGCTTCATCAAGCAACCAAGCCAGTTTAGATATTCTCGATTCACGCACAAGCGGTATTCTGGAACGACTAATATTCCATTCTGGAACTTCTTAATAAGGCGGCCCCGCCATGCGCGACCTGGACATCACCACCCTGCGCCTGTTCATCTCCGTCTGTGAAACCGGCAACATCGCCCGCGCCGGCCAACACGCCAACATCGTCGGCTCGGCCATCAGCAAACGCCTGGCGCAGTTGGAAGACACCGTGGGCGCCAAGCTGTTGACGCGCAAGCGTCGGGGCGTCGAACCCACCGAGGCCGGCGAAACCCTGCTGGAACACGCGCGCGCGATACTGGCCAGTTCGCAACGCATTGAACGCGACATGTCGGCCTACGCCAGCGGCGTGAAGGGGCAGGTGCGCATCCTGGCCACCGCGTCCATTCTGGCGGAATCCCTGGCCGAGGACATCGCGGCATTCCTGCAAGCCGCCCCCCACCGCAACATCCGCGTAGACATGGAAGAGCGCGTCAGCCAGGACGTCGTGCGAGAGGTCAAGGGCGGCATCGCCAGCCTGGCATCTGCTGGGACGCGGCCGACTTTCATGGGCTGGACACCCGGCCATACCGGGGCGACCGCCTGGCTGTCGTCACGGCGCCCGATCATCCGCTGGCCGAACGCGACGCGGTCTGGTTCGACGAGGCCTTGGACTACGAGCACGTCAACATGCCCGCCGCTAGTGCGGTCTTGCGCATGTTGCAAACCGCCGCCAACCAAAGCGGCAAGTCTTTGCGCCACCGCGTCACCGTCAGTAATTTCGACTCCGCGTTCCGCGTCGTGCTGGCAGGCCTGGCCATCAGCGTGGCGCCCATCGAGGTGGCCACGCCCTATGCCCTGGCCCATGGCCTGCGCGTGTTGCCCTTGCATGACCCCTGGAGCCATCGCCGCTTTGCCATCTGCATGCGCGACGCGCATTCGCTGTCGGCGGCGGCCAGCCTGTTGCTGGACCATCTGGTCGCGGCGGGCCGGGCGTCGGGGTGACACCTGGCCACCATGTTGTGTAGACGAACTAATGTTGATTTAGATTATTTAGTTTTTCTAATCCCCTGTCAGCGGCTAGTCTGTCGGCCTTTCCATAAGGGTTGCCACGAGAGTTGCCATGACGACCGCATTCATTCCCGGGTTCCTGCTCGGCCTTAGCTTGATCGTCGCCATCGGCGCGCAAAACGCTTTCGTCCTGCGACAAGGCTTGCGCCAGGAATACGTGTTCGCGGTCTGCCTGACCTGCGCCGCCTCAGACGCCATCCTGATTGCGGCGGGGGTGGCGGGCTTTGGACTGGCGGCCGACACACTGCCCTGGCTGGAACCCGCCATGCGCTACGGCGGCGCGTTGTTCCTCTTCCTCTACGCCGCGCGCAGCTTGCGCTCGGCCTTGCGCGCCCAGCACGACAGCCTGGCGCCTTCCGCCCGCCAAACCACCGGGCTTGCCGCCACCCTGGCCGCCTGCCTGGCGTTCACCTGGCTCAACCCGCATGTGTACCTGGACACCGTGGTGCTGCTGGGGTCGATATCCAGCCAGTACGACGGCGCCAAAACCGCCTTCGCGCTGGGCGCCATGTGCGCGTCGTTCACGTTTTTCTTCACGCTGGGCTATGGCGCCCGGCTGCTGCGACCGCTGTTTGCGAACCCCAACGCCTGGCGGGTGCTGGACGGCTGCGTGGGCGTGGCGATGTTTGCGATCGGATTGAAACTGGTGTTGTGACGAACTGTTGTTGTAGCGGACTGAGCTTGCGGTCGCCCGCAGTCAGTCATCTACAATTCGGCGACGCTGGCCCTACGGTGGCCCAGCCCGCAACACACAGGTAGCATGACGCGCGCGAAGAAAACAGCATCAACAAGAAAACGCCCGGTAGCTCGGGGCAATAGCAAATCGGCAAGCCGTGCCTATCGGTTCTTCAGGGCGCTTCTGGTTTCGTCACTGGCCAGCTTCGGCGCCACCACCTATGTCTTGAAGCCGCAATGGCCCGCGCAGTTCTCGCCGGATGCCATCCTGGCGCGCTTGGGGTGGCCGGCCCAGGAAAAGTTTGCCCCGGCTGCCATCCCTTCCGGGGCGTTGACCCACACTCGCTTCGCCGACTGCCCGCAGTTTTTCCCATCCGGCAACCTGCCCGTCGTGCCCTCGGCCCCCGCGCTGCGCGAGCTGTGCTTTTCAGCCTTTGCCGTCTTGCACAACGGACAGACGAAGACGCCGGTATTTGTCGCCGAACGCCTGAACCGCAAGCTGCTGACGCAGGCGCAGGGCTTGCAGCGCACCGACAAGTTCTACGCCGAAGCCCGCCTGCCCAGCGGCGAACGCGCCAGCCTGGACGACTACAAGGGGTCCGGCTACTCGCGCGGCCACATGGCGCCCGCCGGCGACATGTATTCCCGGGACGCCATGGCGCAAAGCTTTTCGCTTGCCAACATGGTGCCGCAAGACCAGACGCAGAACGCCGGCCCCTGGAGCCGCATCGAGCAAGACACCCGCAAGTTCGTCATGCGCGCGGCGGGCGATGTGTATGTCTATACCGGCCCCTACTACGCCGGCAAGCCTGCATCCATCGGCTTCGGCGTGGCGGTGCCCAGCCACGTCTACAAGGTGGTGTACGACGCCACTACCCGGCGCTCATGGGTGCACTGGCAGGCCAACAACGCCAGCGCAAAAGAAAGCGCCCCGATCAGCTACGAAGAATTCGTCCGCCGCACGGGGATGCAGTTGCTGCCGTCCGGCTCCTAGGGGCCCGCGCGCCTGGCCTCAAGGGTTCAACACCACCTTGATGCACCCGTCCAGCTTGTCTCGAAACGTCTTGTACATATCGGGGCCGGCTTGCAGGCGTTCGTGGTGGGTAATCACGAACGACGGATCGATGCGGCCATCGACAATCAAATCCAGCAATTCGTCGGTCCAGCGCCGCACATGGGTCTGGCCCATGCGCCAGGTCAGCCCCTTGTTCATCGATGCCCCAAACGGAATCTTGTCGATCAAGCCGCCGTACACGCCCGGCACCGACAAGACCCCGCCCGGCCGGCACACGTAGATCATTTCGCGCAGCACGTGCGGCCGGTCGGTTTCGGCGCCCACGGCTTGCTTGACCCGGTCATACAGTTCGCCCATGGTGTGGCTGGAGTGCGATTCCATGCCGACGGCGTCTATGCATTTCTCCGGCCCCTTGCCCTGCGTCAGCGCTTGCAGCCTGTCGACCACGCTTTCTTCTTGAAAGTTGATCGGAATGGCGCCGCCATCACTGGCCATCTTCAAGCGTTCGGGAACGTCGTCGATGCAGATTACTTGCTTGGCATTCAGCAAGACCGCACTGCGCACCGCCATCTGGCCCACCGGACCGGCGCCCCAGATCGCAACCGTGTCGGTGGGTTCAATCTCGCATTGCACCGCCGCCTGCCAACCCGTGGGAAAGATGTCACCCAGAAACAAGACTTGATCATCGCTAAGTTCGGGTGGCACCGGGATGTGCGTGGTATCGGCCCACGGTACCCGCACGAATTCTGCCTGCCCGCCCGCGTAACCGCCCGTCAAATGGCTATATCCGAACAAGCCGGCCGTGGTATGGCCAAACATCTTGGCCGCCGCATCCGCGTTCCGGTTGGTGCGTTCGCAGACCGAGAAATTGCCTCGCAGGCACTGCTCGCATTGACCGCAAGTAATGGTGAACGGAATCACCACGCGGTCCCCCACTTTCAGGCGCTTGGCTTCACTGCCCACCTCCACCACTTCTCCCATGAATTCATGCCCGAGTACGTCTCCGGACTTCATTTGCGGCATGAAGCCGTCGAATAGATGCAGATCCGAACCGCAAATGGCGCAGGCGCTTACCTTGATGATGGCGTCGCCTGGATGTTCCAGGGTTGGATCAGGAACGGTGTCGTACCGGACATCGTGTTTGCCGTGCCAGCAGAGTGCTTTCATGTGTATCCCCTTTGACATGCAATCGCAGGGTTGCGGTCGCGGGGAATGGGCAGCAACTATCGTGCCTCTGGCGTGCCTCGCCAGCGTTGGCCGCAGCGGATCCTGGCCAAGCAGGTACGCGGCTTGCTCTCTCACGGTGCGCGGCCGGCAAATCCTGCCGGAACCAGCGGCCACGTTCTGCCGGCGCGTATCACCCAGGAGATAGGAAATGAACAAGCCCGTGTTGAGCGCAAGCCTATGCATCGCGTTATTCCTGGCCGCGCCGGGCTTCGCATTTGCGCAACCCGCCCCCGACCCCAGCGCACCCGGCTCGTCCGCATCGATCACGCAATTGAACAGTGAGGACCGAGGCTTTCTGACCAAGGCGGCGGAATCCGGCTATATGGAAATCGCGGGCGGCAAGCTCGCCTTGAAAAAATCCCGCAACGCTCAAGTCAAGCAATTCGCCCAGAAGATGATCGACGAGCACACAAGGCTGGGCGAGCAAATCCAGGCGCTGGTCAAGAAGAAGGGTTACGAGACGCCCAAGCAACCATCGCTGGTCCAGGCCGCCAAGCTGAAAGCGCTGGAGCTGCGCGACGACGGCTTTGACGAAGCCTATGGCGATGAGATCGGCGTGGCGGCGCACGAGGACGCTATCGAGCTATTCGAAGAGGCCGCCGGACACGCCACGGACAACGATCTGAAGCGCTTCGCCGCCGACACGCTGCCCCTGTTGAAGCGCCATCTGGACATGGCCCGCGCGCTGCGCAAAGCGATCAAAGCCCCGGCAAGCTGACCGGGTTTGACCGCAAGCGCACACAGGCATGGTGTTTGCTGAAAGCGGCTGGGCCAATCATGGCCGTCTATCACCCACGGGAGCAGAACATGACGCAGAAGACTTTGCAGGATCTCTTCATTCACGAACTATCGGACATCTACAGCGCCGAAAAGCAACTGACACGAGCGCTGCCGAAGATGGCCCGCGCTGCCAGCGAACCCTCGCTGGCAGCCGCCTTCACTCAGCACCTGGAGGAAACACGGGGTCAGGTGGAACGCATCGACAAGATTGTAGAATCGGCCGATTTTCGTCTTAAGCGCATCAAGTGCGCGGCGATGGAAGGCTTGGTGGAGGAAGGCCGCGACGTGATGGAAGACGTAGAAAAAGGCCCGGTGCGCGACGCGGCTTTGATCGCGGCGGCGCAGAAGGTCGAGCATTACGAAATTGCCAGCTACGGCACCTTATGCACCTTCGCCAAACAACTTGGCATGACCCAGGCGCTGACCTTGTTGAAGGAAACGCTGGCCGAGGAAAAGGCCACCGACGAGAAGCTCAGCATGCTTGCCCTGCAGCAAACCAATGCGGAAGCCGCGCAGGCGGGCAAGGCGAAATAAGCAGCAGAAGCCAGGGTCGGGGCAATCCCGTCGCATTCGTCACGGGGCTCGGCGCAGGCTTCGGCGTGGCGGACGACGCGGGGTTCGAGACTCGCCCCGCGACAAGCCACCGGACGCCCGCGCGATGCCCGCGCCGAACGCAATATAGACCAACAGCAGCGCGCCGCGCGTCAGCCGCTGTTCGAAGCCAGGTTGCAGCCGTTTGGGGGTGAGCTGGTAGTCGGCGAAGCAGGACGTCGCCGCCACCAACGCCCCTTCCACCCACGGCCGCTTTCCCCACGAGGTCTGCTGCGCACTTGCGCTGGCGCGCGCGTGCAGGGTCGCCCAGAAAATCGAGGCCGCGTGATGGATCAGCAAGCCCGGCACCGTGTGCTGCCAGCTTATGTCGTCCTGATGCAGCGCGCGATCCCCCCACACCCACTGGCTGGTGGCATTGGTCGCGGCAGCCATATGCCCGGCTTGTCGCCGCGACAAGGCCATCAGCGCCAACGTCGACAACGCGCTGGCGGCACTGCCACTACGCACTCCTTCCCGAAAAGCCTGGCGCCATTCGTGCATGTCAGTCTCCCAAGTTTGATCCTTGTTGGTACCCGCGGGTATGGCGATTGCTGCTCGTTGCAGCCCCTGACTCCGCCCTAGCGACAAAAGGGAACGCCAATGAAAATTCTGCTGACTGGTGCTCATGGATTTATCGGCGGTCGATTGGCAGACGCCTTGCGCAACGACGGCCATCATCTGGTTTGCCTGGTTCGCACGCCGCGCGCCGACGATCTGAACGTGCCGCGAGCAAGATACGTGCCCGCCGACTTTGCCCGTTTGACCCGCATTGAAGACTGGTTGCCGCACCTGTCAGGCGTTCAGGCCGTCATCAACACCGTGGGCGTATTCCGCGAAACCCGCACCGCGCACTTTTCAGATGTGCACGGAAACGCGGCGATCGCGCTATTCGCAGCGGCCCGGCAATGCGGCGCGCAGATCGTCCAGTTTTCCGCCTTGGGCGCGGACGCCGACGCCCGTACCGGCTTCCATCTGAGCAAGCGCGTGGCGGACGATGCGCTACGGGCGGCAGGTTCCGCCGCGTACATCGTGCAGCCGTCGTTGGTATACGGAACGGGCGGGGCCAGCGCGGCACTATTCAACCTGTTGGCCGCCCTGCCCGTCGTCGCGTTGCCGGCGGGCGGCTGGCAACGCATTCAACCCGTATATGTCGACGACGTCGTCGATGGCGTTCGGGCGATGCTCGCACAACCGGCGCACGCCCCCACCACCATTGCGTTCTGCGGCCCCGAACCCGTGACGGTTCGGAAATACCTGGCGTTGCTGCGGCAAGGCTTCGGGATCGCGGGGCGCCAATGGATCATCGCCGTGCCCACTGGCCTTGCGCACCCCATCGCCGTGGCCGCGCAATGGCTACCGGGGTCGTTGATCCACCCCGATAGCCTTGCCATGCTGAATCGTGGCAACACTGGTAACCCCGCCCCCTTTGCCGCCTTGCTCGGCCGTTCCCCCACCGCCCCTAGCGCCTTCATCAAGGCGCAAGAGCAAGGCCCGCTTCACGCCGAGGCCAGCCTGCGTCTCATGCTGCCGATCATGCGCTTGTGCATTGCCGCCGTCTGGCTATGGACGGCCGCGGTATCGCTGGGCTTGTACCCCATCGCCGACAGCCTGGCGCTGCTGGCGCGCGCCGGCATCCCCCCCGCGCTCGCACCGGCAATGCTGGCAAGCGCCGCGGGGCTGGATCTGGCGCTGGGTGTGCTGACCCTGATGAATCTGGGCGGACGCAAACGCTGGGTCTGGGTGGCGCAAATAGCGTTGATTCTTGGCTATTCCGCCATCATCAGCTTGCGCTTGCCCGAACAATGGCTACATCCATTCGGACCCCTCTCCAAGAACCTGCCGATGCTGGCCGTGCTGGCCTTGCTGTATCTCTGCGATAGCCGGGCGGGGAGACGTTGATGGATTACTTTTGGTTCAAGCTGCTGCACATCCTGTCCTCGACGCTGCTGTTCGGCACCGGCGTCGGGTCCGCTTTCTACCTGCTTTGCGTGGTGCGGGGCCGCGACCCCAAGGTGGTAGCCGCCGTGGCCCGCCTGGTGGTGATGGCCGACTGGTTGTTCACCGCGACCACGGCGGTCATCCAGCCGCTGACGGGCTGGTATCTGGTGCACCTGATGCAGCTTCCATGGAGCACGCCGTGGCTGTCCGCGTCCTTGATCCTGTACGCGATCGCCATCGCATGTTGGCTGCCCGTGGTCAGGCTTCAAATGCTGATGCGCGACAGCGCCACGGCCTCGGCGCAAGCCGGGCAACCACTGTCGCCCACGTTCATGCGCTATTTCCGCGCCTGGTTCGTGTTGGGCTTTCCCGCGCTGGGCGCTTTTCTGGGCATTTTCTGGTTGATGGTGTTCAAGCCGGCGTAGAGGGCAATTCCGGACCGCCTGGATTCCAAGCGCTCAATTCCTCTCGGAACAGAACTTGCTGCGCGGCGGGCATGTGTATACCCGCGGGAGTCGGCCCATGGACAAATCGTCAAACAACACTCAAAAGAGGGGTTACGCCCGCTTCGCACTGATGATCGTCGTAGCGACGACCATCATGTACGGCTTGATGTACTTGAACGTCTATGCCCTGTCGCATATCTATTTCAGCCAACCGCGGCTGTGGATGGCCGTGATCATGGGCGCCGTCATGGCGGTGGTCATGCTGGGATTCATGCTGTCAATGTATCGCAACCGGCGCATCAACCTGGGCATCGTCATCGGCAGCGTGGTCGCCTTCGCCGCCGCATTGTGGCTGGTGCGCAGCCAAGCCACGGTGGACGATATTTCGTACATGCGGGCCATGATCCCCCACCACTCCATTGCGATTCTGACCAGTGAACGCGCGCACATCCGCGACCCGCGCGTTCGCAAACTGGCGGATGGAATCATCCGGGCACAGGTCAAGGAAATAGGCGAAATGGAACGGCTTATCGCCGACCTGGAAAAGAATCCGCCGCCCGAAGGCAGCCCGGAGCTTCGCGACTACCGAGAACTAGGCCTGCCGGCGCCCAAGCCGGAATAACCCACGCACCAGGAGAGAAAAATGAAAACGCAGATCAGCTATCGCAAACTTGACGGCGGCGACGGTGTCGCCTTGGTCAATGGCGGCATTTCGGAAATGAGCCAGGCAAAGCGCGAACTGGCGAACTGGCTGGAGTTGCCTGAAGCAGGCGTTCCCGATGGTGGGCAAGAGGACGTGGACGCGCGCCTGCGCCAGGGGGGTATCGCACCTGATTCGATTCAGTTCGCCCATATCAGCGAGTAGCCCATGTCGACGGGCGCGTCGGCGGACCGCCGGCCAACGACGTGCCCTTAACGCTTGCGCGCGACCGTGGGCGAAAAGCTTGCGTCCAGCGTCCGCATTCTGGAGTTGTAGATATGCTCGCGCATCGCGTCACGCGCCTCTTCGGGCTGCTGCTTGCTGATGGCTTGAAAAATGCGCTCGTGCTCTCGCTGCACTTGTTGGCCGCGAGTGACCGCGCTGGATAACGCCAGGCTGCGCATCACACGCATGTAATCGAATATCTGCTTGGATAGCGATTGCAGCATCGTCACGAACAAGTCATTTCCACAGGCGTTCGCGATCGCTTGGTGGAACCGGAAGTCAGCCTCGTTGCCCACCTGGCGAGCATCGAACGCGACGCGCATGTCTTCCAGCGCAGTAGCCATGGCTTGCAGATCACCTTCGCTGCGACGTGTCGCCGCCATGCAGGCAGCGTCACCTTCTAGCGCACTGCGCAATTCCATGCAGCGCACCAGCTCTGCCAGCCCGCCTATCGGCGCCAGTTTCACCAGTTCAGGGCTGGGCCGCCGACGCACATACGAGCCGGCGCCGCGCTGGGAAATAATGACGCCGTCGGCCTGCAACCTGAATAGCGCTTCGCGCACCACGGGGCGGGAGACGCCGAAAGTCGCGCACAAATCCATCTCGGAAGGCAGCCGGCTTTCTTCCGGATATTTTCCGTAGGTGATCTGCTGTAGCAACCGATCGTAGAGTTGGTCGGCCAGTCGGGGCGGACGCTGAGCGCGCAAGTCTTGCGCTTCGGAAGATTCACTTTCCGGGGCCGGAGCCCGATTGTCTGTTTTAGGTCTGGACATAGAAGTTCCGGGGATCAGATGGCCGCGTGGTGCCAGAGCTGGGCGGCGCACTGATTGGCGGCCAGTATAGCTGTGCCCCGCATTTGGCCTGGATGGACACCCTTCAAAATAGTTGCCTTACAACTTAACAATGATGTAATTTAGCGCAAACGATGAAACGTAGCCATGACTGCCACCGGAGACAAATCAAGATGGACTTGCGGATTGCGGGCAAATGGGCGCTGGTGTGCGGCGCCAGCAAAGGATTGGGGCGCGGATGCGCGCAAGCGTTGGCGTCCGAAGGCGTGAATCTTGTGATCACTGCCCGCCACCCGGACACGCTGGAAAGCACAGCTAGAGAACTACGCATGCTGGCGCCAAATGTCGAGATCCGTACCGCCGTTGGCGATATCGCCACCGAGCAGGGCCGGGAAGCCGCGCTGGCGCAAGCCCCCGTCATCGACATCCTGATCAACAACGCAGGCGGACCGCCCGCGGGCGATATGCAGGATTGGACGCGCGACGACTGGATCCGCGCACTGGACGCGAACATGCTGGCGCCGATTGCGTTGATCAAGGCCACTGTCGACGGCATGGCCGAACGCGGCTACGGCCGGGTCATCAACATTACGTCGTCGGCCGTCAAAGCACCGATCGCGGCATTGGGACTATCGAACGGCGCGCGTTCCGGCCTGACCGGGTTCATCGCGGGGTTGGCGCGGCAAGCCAAGCTGGCTGGACGAAATGTCACCCTGAACAACGTGCTGCCCGGCACCTTCGATACAGACCGCCTGCGCAGCAATCTGACCGCGATGGCTGGGCGCGCGAATGCGTCGGTCGAGTCCTATACCGATCATCGGCGCGAGGCGATTCCCGCGAACCGATTCGGCACACCGGCAGAATTTGGTGCCGTCTGCGCATTCTTATGCGGCATGGATGCCGGCTACCTGACGGGGCAAAACATTCTGCTGGATGGCGGCGCCTATCCAGGCACGTTCTGATCCGTTCCCCTTCTGTAAGCAGTACCTATAAGCAGTAGAACAAAGAACACGGAGACAACCAATGTTCAAAATACTGTTACGCGCGACCTGCGTCGCACTCGGGCTGTCTATCGCCCCCGCTTCCGCTCTGGCGCAAGAGGGGCAACCCATACAACTGATCGTTCCCTACAACCCGGGAGGCGGCTCCGATCTCTTCGCCCGCCTGGTCGCGCCAGGGCTGGGCAAGGCCATGAACCAAACCGTGATCGTTGAAAATCGCGCGGGCGCGGGGGGCATCATCGGCACCGAGGCGGTGGTCAGGTCAACGCCGCCCAACAAGATGCTGCTGGTGTCGGATTCCGCTGTCTACTCCATCATTCCCTCGCTATACACACCCCTTTCGTACTCCCGCAAGGACTTGATCCCCGTGGCCAATCTGGCCACGTTCGGGAACGTGCTGGTCGTGCCCGCGAACTCGCGTTTCAAGACGTTCCAGGATCTGCTGGAAACCGCGCGGAAGTCCCCGGGCAAGTTGTCGATCGGGTCGTCTGGAACGGGCGGCATTACGCACTTGGCGGCTGAAAGACTCATGGAACAAGCCAAGATCAAACTCGTGCACGTTCCGTACAAAGGCAGCGGCCCCGCGATTACCGACACCGCGGGTGGCCACATCGACATGGTGTTCACGGGATTGCCATCCGTGTTGGAGTTGCTGCGGTCCGGAAAGCTGCGTGCATTGGCGATCGCTACCGACAAGCGCTCCCCGTATGCGCCCGAGATCCCCACGATCAGCGAATCAGGAGTACCAGGATTTTCGGCGCTGATATCCCAAGGCTTGTTCGCGCCCGTCAATACGCCCCCCGAAACCGTTCAGAAGCTGAATCAGGCCGTGCAGGACTTCATGAACCAGCCCGACACCAAAGAGACACTGAGAAAAATGATGGTGGAACCCGTGTACCAGTCGTCCGCCGAATACAAGACCTGGCTGGACAAGGAAGCTAGTGAATGGGCAGCGCTGATCAAGCGCGCCGACATCAAAGTGCAATGACGGTGACAGGTGGCCGCCCCCCGTCAGCCACCCGCTTGCCCTGCCATAAAGGACAGATTCGATGATAGATCTCTACGCCTGGCGCACCACCAATGGCCTGCGTGCCACCATTGCCCTGGCCGAATGCGAATTGCCGCATCGCGTCATCCCCATCGATGTGGGCGCCGGCGCGCAAAAGTCGCCCGACTACTTGAAGATAAATCCCGCCAGCCAGATCCCCGCCATGGTCGATCCAGATGGGCCAGGCGGCCAGCCGCTGGTACTGGCCCAGTCGGGCGCCATCGTGCTGTACGCCTGCCAGAAAGCAGGCCGCTTTGTTCCCGACAACGCCGCCGACCGGGCCATAGCAATGCAATGGGCCTGGCAAGCGGGCACCGATATAGGCGGCACCAGCGCTTCGATGAACCAGGTGGAAGTGGTGTCGCCGCTGAAAGTGCAAGAACACATCGACCTGTTCCAGAAGCGCTTCGCCCGCTATTTCCGCATCGTCGAGGAACATCTGGCCAAGCGCGATTACCTGGCCAACACCATCAGCTATGCGGACTTCATCCTGTATCCCAACTACGCGCTGCGCCGCAACCTGCTTGACCCGGCGGCATTCCCGGCGCTGGCGGCCTGGGCTGACCGCATGAGCCAGCGTCCCGGCGTCATCGCGGGCATGCGCTTGCATGCCGACACGGGGAAGTCGCCATGACGCCGATAAACGGCGCCGAAGCGCTGGTGCGCACGTTGGTCAATGCAGGCGTCACCACATGTTTTGCGAATCCGGGAACATCGGAGATGCACTTTGTGTCGGCGCTGGATCGAGTCCCCGGCATGCGCTGCGTGCTGGGTTTGGCCGAGACCGTCGTGACGGGCTGCGCCGACGGTTATGGCCGCATGATGGGGCGCCCCGCCGCCACCCTGCTGCATTGCGGCCCAGGGCTGGCCAATGGATTGGCAAACCTGCACAACGCAAAGCGTGCCTACACGCCCGTCGTCAATATTGTGGGCGACCACGCAACCTACCACGTCGCCTACGACACGCCGTTGACGTCCGACGTGGAAAGCCTGGCGCGGCCCATGTCGCAATGGGTACGTCTGTCGCGCCATGCCCGTAGCGTGGCCGATGACGCCGCGCTGGCGGTACAGGCCGCCCGCACGGCGCCAGGCGGTGTGGCCACATTGATCCTGCCCGCCGACACAGCCTGGACGGAGTCCGACGGCCCGCAACGACCCCACCCGGTGCCGGCCCGCCGTCAGGCCAGCAGCCAGCACATCGACCAGGCTGCGCGCGCCTTGCGTGCCCAGGGCGCCGACGGCGCCGCCATGATCTTGCTGGGTACTGGCGGGCTGACGGAAGCGGGCCAGCTGGCCGCCTGGCGTATCGCCCGCGCCACGGGTGCGGCACTGCGCACCACCACTTTCGTGGCACGCATGCCGCGCGGACACGGGCGGCCGCCTATCGACCGATTGCCGTATGCCGTGAACCAGGCGCTGGCCACGCTGGCGCCCGTCCGCACGTTGATCCTGGCCGGGGCACCGGCGCCCGCGGCGTTCTTTGCGTATCCCGACAAGCCCAGCGAGTTGTGCGCCCAGGGGACGACGGTGATCCCGTTGGCCGGCGTCGACGAAGATGCCGAGGCAGCGCTGATTGCACTGGCCGAAGCACTGCGGGCGCCACGGCAGGTCGATCTTGGATTGCCCGCGCCGGAAACGGGCATGCCCAGCGGTGCGTTCACGCCGGCGGCGTTTGGCCAGGTGCTGGCGCGCCTTCTGCCGCATGACGGCATCGTGATGGAAGACGCCGTCACATCCGGACGCGGGCTGTTCACGCCGACTTTCCAGGCCGCCGCACATGACTGGCTGCAGAACACCGGCGGCGCCCTTGGCGGGGGCATTCCCACCGCCACCGGCGCGGCGATCGCGTGCCCAGACCGCCCCGTGATTTGCCTGCAAGCCGATGGCGCCGGCATGTATTCGCTGCAAGGCCTGTGGACGCAAGCCCGCGAACGTCTGAACGTCGTGACCATCGTCTTCGCGAACCGGGCCTATGCCATTTTGCAAGGCGAACTGCGCGCCGTCGGCGCGGTGCCGGGCCCCGCGTCCGACGCGCTGTTCAGCTTGAACGACCCCGCGCTGGACTGGGTACGACTGGCCCAGGGCATGGGCGTGCCCGCTGAACGCACCGACACCATGGAAGGGCTCGCCGACGCCTTATCGCGCGCCTTGCATGCGCAAGGTCCCTACCTGATTGAACTGCTGTGTTGAACCAGGCGGCCGCACGCCGCGATGAACGGGAGCCTTCATGAAAATCGACAACGTCAGTCTTACGCTTTTCGCCTGGGACGACATTCCGCCAACCAGCTACGCCGCGCACACCGGCAAGTTTGCCGGTTCCAGCAAGCTGGGGCTGCTGTCCATCCAGACCGACGCGGGCGTGACGGGCCACGCCTTCCTGGGATCGGCCTATTACCCCGCCGATCTGGACGGCCCAAACCTGATCAAGTACCTGAAGCCCATACTGATGGGCCAGAACCCGCTGGACCGGGAACGCCTGTTCCAGGCCATGTGGCGGCGTTCGCGGACGACCACGGTGCGCACCATCGGCGCCTGCGACGTCGCGTTGTGGGACATCGCGGGCAAGGTCGCCGGCCAGCCCATCCACCAGTTGATCGGTGGCTACCGCAACAAGATCAAAGCCTACGCCAGCTCGATGATCCTGGACTCGGTCGAAGAATACGCCGACGACGCGCGTCACTATCAAGCGTTGAACTGGGCCGCCTACAAGATCCATCCGCCCCACCCCTGGAAAGAGGACATCCGCGTATGCGAAGGCGTGCGCAAGGCCGTAGGCGACGACTACCTGCTGATGCTGGACGCCGCCTGGGCTTATCAGTATCCCGAAGCCGTGCGGGTAGGACGTGCGATAGAGGAATTGGATTACTACTGGTACGAGGACCCGCTGCAGGATTCGGACATCTACAACTACGTAAAGCTGAAGCAGCAACTGCACATCCCCATCATGGCAACCGAGGCCCCGGCCGCCGTCCTGGATGCCTATGTGCCGTGGATACAGCAAAGCGCGACCGACTTCCTGCGCGGCGATGTCCCGCTGAAGGGCGGCATTACCAACATGCTGAAGACGGCGCATCTGGCCGAAGCGTTCCGCATGAATTACGAAATCCACCACGGAGGAAATTCGTTGAACAACGTGGCGCAACTGCACGTGGCCATGGCGCTGAAGAACACCGAGTTCTTCGAAGTGCTATTGCCCGGTGGGGCACAGAAATACGGTCTGATCGAGGACATAGAGCCGGACGCCGAGGGCTACGTCCATGCACCGACCGGCCCCGGACTGGGGGCGAAGATCGACTTCGATCTGATCGAGCGAAAGCGCGTCGCGATGCTGTGACGGCAGGCGGTCCACCGGTGTGCGCCACCCGACCGCTCCGGGTAGCCTGATCGCGCCGTCGACCCCATCAAGGAAGAATGGAAGAATTCGGACATAATTATTGCCCTGGCGGCCCGGCTACAGCATTCAGCCCGCCACCGCCTTGGCATACCCCGCGCCGGATTTTTCCATGAACCTTGCCCGTATCGACCTCGTCACACTCGCCCTGTTTGTTGCCGTTGCGCGCCAGGGCAGCATCTCGGCTGGCGCGCGCCAATCGCATCTGGCGGTGGGGGCGGCCAGCAAGCGGATCTCCGACCTGGAAACCGCCCTGGGCACCGCGCTGCTGTACCGCAACGCCGCCGGGGTGGAACTGACCGATGCCGGCCAGGCCTGCCTGGTCCACGCGCTGCGCGTGTTGCAGGAAGTGGAGCAGATGACGGGCGCGCTGTCGGATTTCGCGCAAGGCGTGCGCGGGCAGGTGCGCATTGCCGCCAATACCTCGTCGCTGACGCAGTTCCTGCCCGAAGACCTGGCCGCCTTCATGGATGGCCACCCGGCCGTGCGCATCGACCTGGAAGAACAGAACAGCAGCGACATCGTCACCGCCGTGCTTGAGAACCGCGCCGATATCGGCGTATTCGCCGACCGTACGCCCGCCGACGGCTTGTCGACCTTCCCCTACCGCTTGGATGAACTGGTGGTGATCGTGCCACAGCGCCACCCCTTGGCTTCTGAGGCGCAAGTGGCGTTTGCGGACACCTTGGCCTACGACTACGTGGGCCTGCCGCCGGCCACGTCGCTGGCTACCCGTTTGTCCGACGAAAGCGGTCGTCTGGGGCGAGCGATGCGCTTGCGCATCCAGGTGCGCAGCTTTGACGCGATCTGCCGCATGGTCGCGGCGACCCGTGGCGTGGGCATTCTGCCCCGCATCGCGGCCGAGCCGCATGCGCGGTCGATGCCGATCAAACTCATTCCCCTGACCGACGAATGGGCGCGCCGCTGGCTGCTGCTGGGCGTGCGCGACGCCGACACGCTGACCGTGGGCGCGCGCCTGTTGCTGGCCCATCTGCGCGGCGATAACTAAGGCACTAAGGCGAAGCCGCTGCGGGTTTGCCCGGGGTTTCTCGTTCTGGGAACACCCCTTTCCCCGATTGTCCATTCCGCCCGGCGTCGCTTTGCGCGCACACTGCCGCCTATCAATATCGAGTGTCGCCAGGGAGGCGAAATGGCTGGGCAGATTCTTGCTGGCATCCGCGTGCTGGAGCTGGGTCAACTGATAGCAGGGCCGTTCGCCGCCAAGACCCTGGCGGATTTTGGCGCTCAGGTCATCAAGATCGAGCCCCCCGGGCAAGGCGACCCGCTGCGCAAATGGCGTTTGCTGCACGAAGGCACGTCCGTGTGGTGGGAAGCGCAGTCGCGCAACAAGCAGTCGGTGTGTGTGGACCTGCGTCAGCAGGAAGGCCAGGACATCGTGCGCCTCTTGGCCCAGCAGGCCGACGTGCTGATCGAAAACTTTCGCCCCGGCACCCTGGAAAAATGGGGCTTGTCGTGGGAAGCCCTGCATGAACTGAACCCGCGCCTGATCATGCTGCGTATCTCGGGCTATGGCCAGACCGGCCCCAAGGCGCGCGAGCCGGGCTTTGCCGCCATCGGCGAAGCCATGGCCGGGCTGCGCTACCTGAACGGTGAGCCGGGCCGCGCGCCGGTGCGGGCGGGCCTGTCGCTGGGCGACACCATCGCGGGCCTGCATGGCGCGCTGGGCGTGATGATGGCGCTGTACCAGCGCGATGCGCGTGGCGGCGTGGGCCAAGTGATCGACGCGGCGCTCTACGAAAGCCTGTTCAACCTGAGCGAAAGCCTGTTGCCGGAATACTCCGTGTTCGGCGCCGTGCGCGAACCGGCCGGCGCTGCGCTGCCGGGCATTGCGCCGTCCAACGCCTATCCGTGCCAGGACGGCTACGTGCTCATCGCCGGCAACGGCGACGCCATCTACGCCCGCCTGATGGCACGCATCGGCCGCGACGATCTGGGCCAGGACCCGGCCTTGGCGCACAACGATGGCCGCGCTCGACGCGTGGCCGAGATCGACACCGCCATCGGTGCTTGGACGCAAACCCGGCTGATCGACGACGTGTTGGCCGCGATGCGCGAAGCTGACGTGCCGGCTGGCCGCATTTATTCGGTGGCGGATATTGCCGCCGACCCGCACTACCGCGCCCGCAATGCCATCACCACCGTAGAATCCGCCGCCGGCGTGCAAGTGGAAATGCCGGCCGTCTTTCCGTATCTGTCGGCCAACCCCGGCGCGGTGCGCGAACGCGCGCCTACCCTGGGCGAGCACACCGACCCCGTGCTGGCGCAGGCGGGCTTGTCGGACGAACAACGCAACGCGCTGCGCGCCAAGGGAGTGATTGCATGAACACCGGCCCCGCAAAGATCGAGATCAACGAAGTTGGCCCCCGCGACGGCCTGCAAATAGAAAAAGCCTTGGTAGCCACCGACGACAAGGTCGCCTTCGTGGACGCTCTGTCCGACTGCGGCTTTGCGCGCATCGAAGTCACCAGTTTCACGTCGCCCAAGGCCATCCCCGCGCTGGCCGACGCAGCGGATGTAATGCGCCGCATTCGCCGCCATCCGGGCGTGATCTATACCGCGCTGGTGCCCAACATCCGCGGGCTGGAACGCGCGTTGGAAGCCGGCACCGACGAAATGAACCTGGTCATGTCGTGCAGCGAGACGCATAACCGCGCCAACCTGCGCATGACGCGCGAGCAGTCGTATGCGGAACTGTCGCAGGTGCTGGCCGCAGCGGGCCGCAGCGGCACGCCGTGCAATGTGTCCCTGTCCACCGCCTTCGGTTGCCCGTTTGATGGCGACGTGCCGGTGGATCAGGTGCTGGACCTGGCCACACGGCTGGCGGACGCCGGCGCCACCGGCATCACCCTGTGCGACACCACCGGCATGGCGTTCCCGACGCAAGTGGCCGGCCTGTGTGAACAGGCGTCCACGCGCCTGCCCGGCGTGGCGCTGACCGTGCACCTGCACAATACGCGCGGCATGGCGCTGGCCAATGCGATGGCCGCCTGGCAAACCGGCATCACCCGCTTTGACGCGGCGGCCGGCGGCCTGGGCGGATGCCCGTACGCGCCCGGCGCCAGCGGCAACGTCAACACCGAAGAACTGGTGCACATGTTCGCCTGCATGGGCGTGGATACCGGCGTGTCGCTTGCGCCGCTGCTGGCCATCGTGCGCGGCTTGCCTGCACTGGTGCAGCGCGATCTGAGCAACGCCTTGCTGCAAGCAGGCCCCCGCCTGGCGACCCACGCCGCGCCCGCCTGGCTGGCCGAGAGATTTCCGCAATAGTCGCGATGTAGTGCAGTACCGATGCACTGAAGTACCGATGTAGTGAAGTACCGATGTAGTGAAGTACCGATGTAGTGCAGCCGTTTATCCGTTTTTTGTTTTGACCACACCTATAAAAAACCAAGGAGACATTCCATGGCATTCCCCTGCCTGCCCACCATCCTGCGCGCCGGTATCGCCGCCGCCCTGACCCTAGGCGCCAGCGCCGCCAGCGCCCAAGCCGACTTTCCCAATCGTCCGGTCACGCTGATCGTGTCCGCCGCGCCCGGCGGCACCACGGACATCGCGGCCCGCCTGATCGCCCAGCCCCTGGGCGCGGCGCTGGGCCAGAGCGTCGTCGTCGAGAACAAGCCGGGCGCCTCGGGCGGCATCGCCGCGCAGACGGTGGCCCGCGCCAAGGCCGACGGCTACACGCTGCTGCTGCAATACTCCGGCTTCCAGGTCATCACGCCCCACGTCACGCCCACCGCCGGCTGGGACCCGATCAAGGACTTCGCCCCCGTCGCCAACGTGCTGTCGGCACCGCAAGTCGTGGTGGTGCGCCCGGACCTGCCCATCAACTCGCTCAAGGAACTGGTGGCTTACGCCAAGGCCAATCCGGGCAAGCTGAACTACGCATCGTCCGGCAACGGCTCGCTGCAACAGGTGGCCACCGAACTGCTGAACCAGATGGCAGGCACGCAGATCACGCACATCCCCTACAAGGGCACCGGCCCCGCGCTGAACGACCTGCTGGGCGGCGCCGTGGACATGACCATCACCACTCCCCCGCCGCTGTTGGGCCAGATCGCCGCCGGCAAGCTGCGCGCGCTGGCCGTCACCGGCAACACCCGCCTGCCGTCCCTGCCCAACGTGCCCACCGCCGCCGAGGCCGGCTATCCCGACCTGATCGTGTCATCCTGGTTCGCCATGTACGCCCCCAAGGACACGCCCGCCCCAGTCGTGGACAAGATCGCCGGTGAAATCCAGAAAATCATGAAGACCGACGCCTTCCGCCAAAAGGCCGCCGAACAAGGGGCGGAAGCCATCTTCATGGGGCCGAAGGAACTGGGTGCGTATACGCAATCGGAACTGGACCGCTGGGGCAAGGTAGTCAAGGCCGCGAAGATCACGGCTAACTGAGTAAAGGCTTTCTGAAATGAAAAAGGCCGTTAGTGAGAATGCTCACTAACGGCCTTTCATTTTTTGGTCGGGGCGGTGGGATTCGAACTCACGACCCTCTGCTCTCAAATCGACCCAATGCGACTGCAATCGGGTGGAGGGGCGCGAACGCCAGGCCGAAGAGTTAGACAAGTACGCTGTGCCAGCCAGGCACTCTACACTTTGCTGCGACTGTATTTGCGCGGCCGCTTGCCGCCCCTGCCCGGTGGAACCCCGGTGCCCGCACCCGCTATACCCTGAGATGACCTATGCCAGACCTTGATCCCAACATGAGCGACGAAGCCTTCGCGGCCGTACTTCGCGAGACCACGCAAGCTCAGCAGTTTCCCGGGGCGATGCTCATGCCGAAGAGTCGTCACGACTATGTGGGCGCGGTCATTGCCATCACCGGCACCTTATATTTTGAGGGTGGCTACACGCAGTCCAAGCGGGAGGCGATCGCCCAGTGCTTTGACGAATACCGGGCTCATGTAGGTGAGGCGCTAACGTGGCTGTGGCGTGAGGAGCCCGCGTCAGGCCCGCCATGCATGCCCTACGCCAAGGCCGCACCAATACGTGACTTCTTCAAGGCGCTTGATCAGAACGAGCAGATAGCCCTGCAGTACACGAGCGGCTCCAAGCGCGAGGATGCCGGGCCGTATTCCTTCTATGTCAACGCTGAACCAGCCTGGATCGCCAAGAAGACCGGTCAGCTGGATGTCTTGCAGTTCGCGCTACCCTTCGTCGACATAATCGAGCGGCCCACCGCCTTTCAGGCCATGTTCGTTGAATTTGCGCGTCGGCTCCAAGCATTTCACGGCCATGGAGGCTTCGGCTTTGTATTGTCCCCTTCCGAATGGAATAGTAACCAGCCTACCGAGGCATTTACCTCCGAACAAGCGCGTGGGGTGGATGTCGGCGCACCTGCATTCTCAGCCGCCAAGCTCAAGCGGAATGCATTCAAAACGGTTTCTTGGTTGACTGCCATCAACCACGACATGGTGGCGCAAGCCGGGGGGCTACACACGCTGCGCTCAGAGTTGCCACCTGACTGGTTCGCCTTCTATGACTACGACAGCGGCATCGTTATTCAAGCGGGCAATGAGCCGGACCTTGCCCCGACCGCAATTGATGGCAAACCGCCGCAGTACGTTCTTCCCAACGCGGTACTCAAGCCTCTACGCAGTTCAGCATTCTGGTTGCATCTGATCGCCAGTGCCGCTGGCGAGCCCCGTCTGACTGGCCTCAAGGGAGAAGCCTGGATCCAACGCTTCGATGTCGCGGACGAAGAATTACTCGATTTTAAAGCGCGACTCCTCGATACGCCGAGACTAGACGCTGAGCACACACTAGGCTAAAGGCTGTAGCACGCTTTTCTCAGTGCTTACGGTCGATTGATCCGGTTCGCGACTCTCTTGCCGGGTGAGACAGCATAAAAAAGCCCCTCCTATGCGGCGCGTAGGAAGGGCTTTTGCAACTAGTCCACTAGCTAGTCCACTAAAACAAAGCAGAACTGCGGGACATCACCGTAAGGTCTTGATTTTATTGGTCGGGGCGGTGGGATTCGAACTCACGACCCTCTGCTCCCAAAGCAGATGCGCTACCAGGCTGCGCTACGCCCCGAAGGGTGGCAACTATACCAGAATCCAGGCCGCCCGGGGCGCTGCGCGCCAGGCTGTGTTTCTGGGGCGCGCCATTCCGGGCGCGCCGCTTTCTTGCATCACCAGGTCAACCCGGCACGGAAATCAGCCGAAGCGGCCCGTGATGTAGTCCTCGGTTTCCTTGCGCGACGGCTTCACGAAGATCTGGTCGGTCTGGCCGAATTCCATGAGCTCGCCCAGGTACATGTAGGCGGTGTAGTCCGAGCAGCGCGCGGCCTGCTGCATGTTGTGCGTCACGATGACGACGGTGTAGTCGTTCTTCAGTTCGGCGATCAGCTCTTCGATCTTGGCGGTGGAAATCGGGTCCAGCGCGGAACACGGCTCGTCCAGCAGCAGCACTTCCGGCTTGATGGCCACGCCGCGCGCAATGCACAAGCGCTGTTGCTGGCCGCCCGACAGGCTGTTGCCGCTTTGGTGCAGCTTGTCTTTCACTTCGTTCCACAGCGCGGCCTTGCTCAAGGCCCATTCCACGCGCTCGTCCATTTCACCCTTGGACAGGCGCTCGAACAGGCGCACGCCAAACGCGATGTTGTCGTAGATGCTCATCGGAAACGGCGTGGGCTTCTGGAACACCATGCCGATCTTGGCGCGGATCAGCGAGATATCGGTCTTGGTCGTCAGCAGGTTCTCGCCGTCCAGAACGATCTCGCCCTCGGCGCGCTGGCCCGGGTAGAGTTCAAACATTCGGTTGAACGTGCGCAACAGCGTCGACTTGCCGCAGCCCGAGGGGCCGATGAAGGCGGTAACCTTCTTCTCCTGGATCGACATGTTCACATTGCGGATCGCATGGAACTTGCCGTAGTAGAAGTTCAGGTTCTTGACCTCGATCTTGTTCTTGACGGCGGTAGCGGTGTTTTCCATTTCTCTTCCCTTGGCTCCGGGGGG
>NZ_JBHFIZ010000002.1:0-129579 GCF_057334535.1 Achromobacter colocynthidis | reverse complement strand
GCCCCCGGCAAAGCGATCTTTACTTGTTGCGGAACATGTTGCGGGCAAGGATGTTGATGCCCAGCACCAGCAGCGTAATCAGCGTGGCCCCGGCCCAGGCCAGGTCGTTCCAGTCCTTGAAGGGGCTGGCGGCGTATTGGTAGATCACGACCGGCAGGTTGGCCATCGGCGCGTTCATGTTGAACGACATGAACTGGTTGGATAGCGCCGTGAACAGCAGCGGCGCGGTCTCGCCCGAGATCCGGGCAATGGCCAGCAGCACGCCGGTGATGATGCCGGTCTTGGCGGCGCGATAGCACACCAGCGTGATCATGCGCCACTTGGGACAACCCAGCGCGGCTGCGGCTTCGCGCAGGCTGTTGGGCACCAACATCAGCATGTTGTCGGTGGTGCGCACCACCACCGGAATCACCAGGATGGACAACGCCAGCGCGCCGGCCCAACCCGAGTAATGCCCCACCTGCGCCACATACACGGCATAGATGAACAGGCCGATGATGATGGACGGCGCCGACAGCAGCACGTCATTCAAAAACCGCGTGGCGGGCGCGAGCCAGCCGCGATGGCCGTATTCAGCCAGGTAGGTGCCCGCCAGGATGCCGACCGGCGTACCGATCAGCGTGCCCACGCCGGCCATCACCACGCTGCCGAAAATAGCGTTGATCAGGCCACCCGTTTGGCCGGGCGGCGGGGTGATCTCGGTGAACAGCGTGTAGGACAGCGCGGGGGCGCCGCGGGTCAGCAGGGTCAGAATGATCCAGAACAGCCAGAACAGCCCGAACACCAGCGTGGTCAGGGACACCGCCAGCATGATGCGGTTGACCACGCGGCGCCGGCGGTAAATGCCATTCTGCATATTGAGTACGGATACAGCCATGATCTTTTCCTTGTGCTCGCGGCGCGTCAGGATTTCTTGCCTTCGCCGACGGACAGGCGAACCAGCAGCACTTTGGCCAGGGCCAGCACGATCGTCGTGATCAGGAACAGGATCAAGCCCAGCTCCAGCAACGCCGACTTCTGAATGCCGCCCGCTTCATTGAATTCGTTGGCCAGCGCCGAGGCGATCGAGTTGCCCGGTGAAAACAGCGACCCCGACCACTTGAAGGCGTTGCCGATCACGAACGTGACGGCCATCGTCTCGCCCAATGCCCGGCCCAGGCCCAGCATGATGCCGCCGATGACGCCCGACTTGGTGAAGGGCAGCACCACGCGCCACATGACTTCCCAGGTTGTGCTGCCCAAGCCGTAGGCCGATTCCTTCAACATGGCCGGCACCAGCTCGAACACGTCGCGCATCACGGCGGCGATGAACGGGATGATCATGATCGACAGGATCAGGCCGGCGGTGAAGATACCGATGCCAAACGGCGGCCCCGCGAACAGGCCGCCGATGATGGGCACGTTGCCCAGGGTGGCGATCAGGAACGGCTGCACATACTGCTGGAACACGGGCACGAAGACGAACAAGCCCCACATGCCGTAGATGATGGACGGAATCGCCGCCAGCATTTCCACGGCCGTGCCCAAGGGACGACGCAGCCAGGTCGGCGACAGTTCGGTCAGGAAGATGGCGATGCCGAACGAAACCGGCACGGCGATGATCAAGGCGATGGCCGAGGTCAGCAGCGTGCCGATGATGGGCACCACGGCGCCGTAGTTCTGGTTGACGGGATCCCAGTCGTTCAGCCACAGGAACGACAGGCCATACTTGGCCAGCGATTCGCGGCTGCCGTAGATCAGGGATACAAGAATGGCCGCCAGCAAAATGAACACCAGGAAGGCGAACAGGCGGGTCAGATTCTTGAATAGCGCATCCATCAGCGCGTTTTTATTTTGCTTCATAGGCGAAGGCGTGCCGGTAGTCACGGAGTCCGCCACGCTGGGCGAAAGCGGCACACTATTATCCATTACCGCGCTCATGGATGGACTTTCCTTAGGTAACCTGGGAAAAAAACGGGAGGTCTTGCTGCAGGCCGCCCCTTCATTCTGACGGGCAGAATTCAGGGGCGGCTGCTTGATGGGTTATGCGCGGCGTAGGGCAGCTTTCTTGTTGCGGCCCTCTCGCGCTACACCCATCCTACTTCCAGACGGGGGTGCCGTCGGCGGCTTTGACTTCGCCCCAGGCGGCGCGGATTTCCTTGGTCACGGCTTCCGGCAGCGGCACGTAGTCCAGGGCCTCGGCCGACTTGGCGCCGTTCTTGAACGCCCAGTCAAAGAAGTCCAGCACGGCCTTGCCTTGCGCCGGCTTGGCTTGCGACTTGTGGATCAGGATGAAGGTGGCTGCCGTAACGGGCCACGAATCGGCGCCCGGTTCGTTGGTCAGGACCACGCCCATGCCCGGTGCGCTCTTCCAGTCGGCGTTGGCGGCCGCGGCGGCGAATGCCTTCTGCTCGGGCTGGACGAACTTGCCGTCCTTGTTCTGCAGTTGCGTCCAGGCCAGCTTGTTCTGCTTGGCGTAGGCGTATTCCACATAGCCGATCGAGTTCTTCAACTGGCCCACGTAGGCGGCAACGCCTTCGTTGCCCTTACCGCCTTGGCCGGTGGGCCACTTGACGGCCTTGCCTTCACCGACTTGCGACTTCCAGTCAGCCGAGACCTTGGACAGGTAGTTGGTCCAGCCGAAGGTCGTGCCCGAGCCATCCGAACGGTGAACAACGATGATGTCGGCCGAAGGCAGCTTCAGGTCGGGGTTCAGTGCCTTGATGGCGCTGTCGTCCCACTTCTTGATCTTGCCCAGGAAGATGTCGGCCAGCACGGTGCCCGACAGCTTCAGCTTGCCCGGCTCAATGCCGTCGACGTTCACGACCGCGACGGTGCCGCCGATCACGGCGGGGAACTGCAGCAGACCGTTCTTTTCCAGGTCAGCCGCCTTCATGGGATCGTCCGAAGCGCCGAAATCGACGGTCTTGGCGATGATCTGTTGCTGGCCGCCGCCCGAACCGATGGACTGGTAGTTGATCGCGTTGTTGGTGGCTGCCTTGTAGTCCGACGCCCACTTGGCGTAGACCGGGTACGGGAACGATGCGCCGGCGCCGGTCACATTGGCGGCTTGCACGGCAAATACAGCGGCGCTCAGCGCGACGCCCACGGAAACTTGTTTGAAGACACGTTTGAACATCTGGGTTCCTTCAGTGCTTGTTGGAGAAGTCGTATCAGGCTTTTCTTTGCTGCCTGTCTTTCAGCGACCTTCGCATCTTAGGGGCCCAACGTGACAGGATAGTGACAGTCACATACGGTTCATGTTGCCCTGTCTCCAACCCCGGAAAAACCTGTGGCCGCCCGGCGAACCAAGGCGGCCACAGTATTTTGGGGACGCACCCCAACAAGCAAACGGTCGGCTTATACGCCCAGTTTCTGCATCAGGTATTGGTGCAAATTGAAGGGTTCGCGGCGGCTCTTCACCCGGGCATAGTCGCCATCCGGCTTCTGCTGCCACGCCAGTTGGTTGTCGCGCAGCGCGTAGGTAAACGCTTCGTCGATCACCCGCTTTTTCAGGGTCTTGTCGTAGATCGGGAACGCTATTTCCACCCGACGGAAGAAGTTCCGGTCCATCCAGTCGGCCGAAGACAGATAGACCGTTTCCTCGCCGTCCGCATAGAAATAGAACACCCGCGAGTGCTCCAGGAAGCGGCCCACGATGGACCGCACGCGGATGTTTTCGGATAGCCCGGACACGCCGGCGCGCAACGCACACACCCCGCGCACGATCAGGTCGATCTTGACCCCGGCCTGGCTGGCCTTGTAGAGCTCTTCGATCACCTGCTCTTCCAGCAGCGAATTCATCTTGGCCATGATGCGCGCGCGCTTGCCCGCCTTGGCCGCCCGCGCCTCGGCACGGATCAGCGCCACCATGCCGTCATGCATGGTGAACGGCGACTGCATCAGCGCCTTGAGCGAGCGGCGCGCGCCCAGCCCGGTCAACTGCGCGAACACCTTGTCCATGTCCTCGCACAGCTTCGGGTCGGCGGTCAGCAGGCCAAAGTCGGTGTACAGGCGCGCGGTGCGGGGGTGATAGTTGCCGGTGCCCAGGTGCGCATAACGGCGCAAACGCCCTTTTTCGCGGCGCAGCACCACGGCCATCTTGGCGTGCGTCTTGTGGGCCACGACGCCATACACGACGTGCGCGCCCACCTCTTCCAGCTTGGACGCCCAGTTGATGTTGGTCTGCTCGTCGAAGCGCGCCATCAACTCCACCACCACCGTCACTTCCTTGCCGGCCCGCGCGGCGGCCAGCAGGATTTTCATCAGCTCGGAATCTTCGCCCGTGCGGTAGATGGTCTGCTTGATGGCCATGACGTCGGGGTCCAGCGCCGCGGCGGTCAGGAAATCAATAACGGGCTGGAACGACTGGTAGGGGTGGTGCAGCAGGCGGTCCTGCGCGGCCACGGCCTCGAACAGGTCTTGCGGCTTGTCGCCCACCTTGTCGAACGGCGCGGGCACGGGCGCGCGGTATTCCGGAAACAGCAGATCGGGCCGCAGGTCGGAATTGCACAACTGCATCAGGCGCGACAGGTTCACGGGGCCTGGCACGCGGTAGGTGTCTTCGGCCTTCAGCGAGAATTCGCGCTGCAGGAAAGTTTCGAGTTCGACGGGGGTGAGCTTGTCGATTTCCAGACGCACCGCGGCGCCGAAATTACGTTGCGACAACTCGCCTTGCAAGGCGTGGCGCAGGTTGGTGACTTCTTCCTCGTCCACGAACAGGTCGCTGTTGCGCGTGACGCGCCACTGGTAGCAGCCCAGCATTTCCAGTCCGGGGAACAGTTCGCCCACAAAGGCACGCAGCAAGGACGTCAGCAGAATGAAGCCTTCCGGGTGGCCGGACAGCTCGGGCGGCATCTTGATCAGGCGCGGCAGGGCGCGCGGCGCCTGCACCACGGCAATCGAGGCCTGCCGGCCGAAGGCGTCGGCGCCCGACAGCGACACAATGAAGTTCAGGCTCTTGTTGTAGACGCGGGGAAACGGATGCGCCGGGTCCAGCCCGATGGGGGTCAGCAGCGGCATCACATCGCGGTTGAACACCTGGCGCGCCCACTCCTGCTGCTCGGCGTTCCATTCGGACGCGTGATGCAGGGTGATGCCCTCTGCCTGCATGGCGGGCAGGATGTCGTCGTTAAGCAGGTTGTATTGCCGCGCCACCAGGGCGTGCACGGCATGCTGGACGTTTTCAAAGGCCTGATCCGGCGTCATCCCGTCGGGGCCCACCAGGTTGGGCGACTGAAGCTGCTGCTCTTTCAGGCTGGAAATCCGGATTTCGAAGAACTCATCCAGATTGGAACTGACGATACACACGTAACGCAGCCGCTCCAGCAGCGGTGTCGTCGGATTTTCCGCCATCGCCAGCACGCGCTCGTTGAATTTGAGCAGCGACAATTCACGATTCATGAGCAAAGGCTCGCCAGGCGGGCGTGTGGGCATACCGGATTCCATACGTTGGGAGGAGCGTGGAGTTTTACTGCAAAAAAGTGACGGTTCTATGACATAACGACAAAACCGTAGCGTACGTCAAAAGCGGGACGTATAGCGCATGCCTTGATTTCGCCAAGCCCATGATCCATAAGCGAAAACCCGTATCCAAGGGCACTGTCACATGGGGTCTCTATAATCAGGCCACCTCAAAGCCTATATTACGAGCCGCATGGATCAACTTCTGGCCGCGGTGGACCTCGGGTCCAACAGCTTCCGCCTCTCTATCGGACGCATCGTTCAACAAGACGGTACGCCCCAGATCTACCAGATCGATCGTCTCAAGGAAACCGTTCGGCTTGCCGCCGGACTGGACGCCGAGAAACGCCTGGGCGACGACGCGATCGAACGCGCCATCGCCGTGCTTGAGCGTTTTGGCGCCCGCCTGCGCAGCTTCCACCCCAACCGGGTGCGCGCGGTCGCCACCAATACCTTCCGGGTGGCGCGCAACACGCGCGACTTCCTGCCCCGCGCCGAAGCGGCGCTGGGCTTTCCCATTGAAGTCATCGCGGGCCGCGAAGAAGCCCGCTTGATCTTTTCGGGCGTGGTTCACACGCTGCCCCCGTCGCCCAACAAGCGCCTGGTCATCGACATCGGTGGCGGGTCCACCGAAGTCATCATCGGCAAGGGGCACGAGCCGGGCCTGATGTCGTCGTTGTACATGGGTTGCGTCAGCTACAGCCGTCAGTTCTTCTCTGACGGCGTGGTGGACGCGCACCAGATGAAGCAGGCTGAATTGGCGGCACGGCGTGAAATTGAAGTCATCGCCAAGCAGTACCGCAAGATGGGCTGGAAGGAAGCCTATGGCTCCTCCGGCACCGCCAAGGCGCTGTTCGCCATCCTGACCGAAAGCCGCTTTTCCGACCGCGGCATTACGCGCGCCGGTCTGGCCAAGCTGAAAGACCGCATCGTGCGCTCGGGCCGCGTCATCCCGTCCGAGCTGCCCGGCATCAAGATCGAGCGTTCCGATGTGCTGCCCGGCGGGCTGGCCATCATGAGCGCCCTGTTCGACGAATTGGGCATCGACGTCATGCACACCGGCGACGGCGCGCTGCGCCTTGGCGTGCTGTATGACCTGCTGGGCCGCGACGACGAACACGACAAGCGCGACGAATCCGTGCGCCAGTTCATGAAGCGCTACCACGTGGACGTGAATCAGGCGCGCCGCGTGCGCCATGCCGCGCTGACGCTGTTTGACGCGATGTTCCCCGAAGGCCAGGAACGCGCAGAACTGCGCCCGGCGCTGGGCTGGGCGGCGGACCTGCACGAAGTGGGCGTGTCGATTGCGCACAATGCGTATCACAAGCACACCGCCTACGTGCTGGAAAACGCCGACATGCCGGGCTTCTCGCGGGCCGACCAGCAACTGCTGGCGCTGTTGGCGCTGGGCCACCAGGGCAAGCTGACCAAGCTGGAACCGCTGATCCGCACCCGGGCGCAATGGAAAGCCATCCTGAGCCTGCGCCTGGCCGTGCTGCTGTTCCGCCGCCGTGGCGAAATCGAACCCTTGCCGCTGACCGCGTCGGTACGCGAAAGCTCCATCGTCGTGCGCGTCAACCGCGACTGGCTGACCCAGCACCCCTTGAGCGACTTCACGCTGCGCGCCGAAGAAGCGGAATGGAACAAGGTGGGCTTTTCGTTCGAACTGCTGGAGTTCTGATTTCGGCGTCGTCGCGCCTACGCAAGGCGCCGACGGCGCGCGTGGCGCAGACGGCACAGACGAAAAAAAGCGGGTGATGGCGGCAACGCCCTCACCGGCTTTTACGTTCTTATGTGCTTAATCTGGAGACAGATCTGTCTGCCGGTGCAACTGCCTGAGCTCAAGACGGATAGGCCGCGTGGCCCGCCGTATCAGCCTGATTTTCATACGGCGGAGCAAGCGGCGCATGATGATCAGCGCTGGCCGTTGACGGCCGTCGGTTGGTCCAGGCCGAAGTGGCGGCGGTAGCGTTCGTCCATCCGCTCCATCTTCAGCAACACCGGGAAGTCGGCGGCATTGAAATCCGGATCCCAGGCGGGTTCGCCACAGACCCTGGCCCCCAGCTTCAGGTAGCCCTTGATCAGTGGCGGAACGCGGGCCGGCAAGGTGCTGTTCAACTTTTCCACCGGGTAGCGGTGCAGCGGGGTAACACTGGGCTCGCCGGCCTGTGGCAGCTTCGGCATGATGGTGCGCCAGACTTCGGCGGCGGTAACGCCATCGTCCCGCAGGCTGACACTGGCGCAGCCCAACACGTATTCGTAGCCGCCGCGCCGCAGGTATTCCGTCAGGCCCGACCACAACAGCATGATCACCCCGCCGTTGCGGTAGTCGGAATGGGTGCACGACCGGCCCACTTCAACCAGCTGGTCGCGAATGGGGCCCAGCCCGGAAAGATCAAACTCTGATTGCGCGTAATAGCCGCCCGCTTCTCGCGCCTTTTCAGGAGTCAAGATTCGATACGTGCCAACGACGCGACCTGTATCCATTTCGCGCACCATCAGGTGTTCGCAAAAGGGGTCGAAGCGGTCCTGCTCAATGCCGTCAAGCGCGTCGGGAAACACCGCGCCCATGTCCTCGGTGAAGACGTCGTAGCGCAGACGCTGGATCTGCTCGATTTCTTCAGCCGTGCGCGCCAGGCCCACCGCCAACACTTTTGGAGCGTTGCCCTTCCAGGGTTCTGCGGGATTACGGCTTGGGGTGGTGCGTGCTAATTCAAGCATTGCGCGAAGCTCCTAGAGAGTCCAGTCAGTTTGGACGCCCTGTATGTCAAAGACTTGACCGATATGTTACGTGACTATGAAGTTTAGTTCGGAGGAGATAGGTCGATTTAGGGCAAATCTCGACAAAACTTTACAAAGCAATACTTACTAAAAATGCACAAAAGCCACCCACCGCTAAGCGGTGCGTGGCTTTCGGGTACACAGTCAGGAGGCCGGGCTTAAGCCAAGCTGGCGGCAAGCTTCTCTGCGCAGGAAACAGCAAGCGATTCATCTTCCGCTTCGACCATCAAGCGCAGCTTGGGTTCAGTACCCGAAGCGCGGATCAGGATGCGGCCGCGGCCGTTCAGTTCCGCTTCGACAGCTTCGCGCGCGGCAGTCAGACCGGCGTGAGTCTTCCAGTCCTGGCCGGGCGTCAACGGCACGTTGATCATCTTCTGCGGATACATGCGCAGATCGCGCACCCATTGCGCCATCGTCTCGCCGCTGCGGCGCAGGGCGGTCAGCACCTGCAAGGCGGCGATGATGCCATCGCCCGTGGAATGGCAATCCAGGCACAGCAGATGGCCGGAGCTTTCACCGCCGTACTGCCAGCCGCGCGCCTGCATTTGCTCCAGCACGTAGCGGTCGCCCACGTTGGCGCGCTCGAAGCCTACGCCCAGGCGCTTCATCTCGCGCTCGAAGCCGAAATTGGTCATCAGCGTACCGACCACGCCGTCAACCTTGCCGCGCTGCATGCGCTCGCGCACGATGGCGTACAGCAACTCGTCGCCGTTATAGATGCGGCCTTCGCCGTCCACAACCTGCAGGCGGTCGGCGTCGCCGTCCAGGGCGATGCCCAGGTGCGCACCACGGGCCTGCACTTCCTTGGCCAGTGATTCGGGGTGCAACGCGCCCACGCCCTTGTTGATATTGAAGCCGTCCGGATGCACGCCGATGGCATGCACCTCGGCGCCCAGCTCGCGGAATACGTGCGGGGCGATGTTGTAGGCGGCGCCGTGCGCGGCGTCCACAACGATCTTCATCCCGTTCAGGTCCAGATCGTTGGGGAAGGTGCTCTTGCAGAACTCGATATAGCGGCCTTGCGAGTCCGACATGCGGCGGGCGCGGCCCAAGCCTTCGGAACTGACGCAACCCAGCGGCTCGTCCAGCGCGGCTTCGATCGCGGCTTCGATGTCGTCGGGCAGCTTCATGCCCTGCGCCGAGAAGAACTTGATGCCGTTGTCCTGATACGGATTGTGCGAGGCGCTGATGACGATGCCCGCCACCAAACGCAACGCCCGGGTCAGATAGGCCACGGCCGGCGTCGGGATGGGGCCGGCCAGCAGCACGTCGATACCGGCGGCGGACAAGCCGGCTTCCAGGGCGGATTCCAGCATGTAGCCCGAAATGCGCGTGTCCTTGCCAATGACGACCTGCGGGCGGCTGCCACCGCGCACGGCGTGTTCGCGCGCCAGCACCCGGCCGGCGGCATAACCTAGGCGCAGCGCGAATTCGGCGTTGATCACCGGACCGCCGACTTCACCACGCACCCCATCGGTGCCGAAATACTTGCGTTGACTCATGAACTGATAGCTCCTTGTTCAGCCGCATGCCATACCTTAAGGGCATCCACGGTGGCGGCAACATCGTGCACACGCACGATGGAGGCGCCCCGGGACACGCAGGCAAGCGCTGCGGCGATGCTGCCGGGCAGCCGGTCGCCGACCGGTCGGCCAGTGGCCTGCCCGATCATGTTCTTGCGCGACAGGCCGATCAGCAATGGATAACCGGTGCTGCGCAAGCTGGACAAGCGGCGCAGCAATTGGAAGTTTTGGTCCGCCGTCTTGCCGAACCCGAACCCCGGGTCCAGCACGATGCGGCGAGGGTCAACCCAGGCCGCGCGCAGCTTCTGCGCGCGAGATCCCAGGAAGAGTCCAATTTCACCGATCAGGTCGGTGTACTCGGGGGGCAAGGCCTGCATGGTACGAGGCTCGCCTTTCATGTGCATTACGCACAGCCCGCAGCGCGATTGCGCCACCGCCTCGACGGCGCCGGGCTGGCGAAAGCCATAGATGTCGTTGATCATGTCGGCGCCCGCGTCCAGCGTGGCGCGCATGACTTCCGGCTTGAAGGTGTCGATGGATAACGGCACGCCGCAATCGCGCAACGCCTCGATCACGGGCAACAGGCGGTCAAGCTCATCGGCCACGGAAACCGGATCGGCTCCAGGGCGTGTGGACTCACCGCCCAGATCCAGGATCTGCGCGCCCTCTTCGATCAACTGGCGCGCGTGCGCCACCGCGGAATCCGTATCGTCGTGCTGGCCGCCGTCGGAAAACGAATCCGGCGTGACATTGACGATACCCATGACAAGCGGGCGCTCGAGATCAAACTCGAAGCGCCCACAAAGGAAGTTATTTGCCATAACTCAGGACAAAAAACCTCAGACTGCTGCAGCCGTGCTGCCGTCAGCCGCCAGACCTGTGCTGGGGGGCGGCGTGTCGGTGGAATCCGACGGGCCTTGCGGCGTTTTCGGGGGACGCGGAGGACGGCCCTCGATGATGTCGTTGATCTGGTCGGCGTCGATGGTTTCCCATTCGAGCAGCGCGGACGTCATCACTTCGACCTTGTCGCGGTTGTTTTCCAGGATCTTGCGCGCGACTTGGTATTGCTCGTCGATGATGCGGCGGATCTCGGTGTCCACCTTCTGCATGGTGGCTTCGGACATGTGCGTCGTCTTGGTGACGCTGCGGCCCAGGAAGACTTCGCCTTCGTTCTCGGCGTAGACCATGGGGCCCAGTTCGTCCGTCATGCCGTAGCGGGTGACGATGTCGCGGGCGATGGCGGTGGCGCGTTCGAAGTCGTTCGAGGCGCCCGTGGTCATCTGGTCCATGAACAATTCTTCGGCGATACGGCCACCAAACAGCACGGCGATGGTCGACAGCAGACGGCCCTTGTCCATGCTGTAGCGGTCGGTCTCGGGCAACTGCATCGTCACGCCCAGCGCACGGCCGCGCGGGATGATGGTGACCTTGTGGACCGGGTCGGTCTTGGGCAGCATGCGGGCAACGATGGCGTGGCCGGATTCGTGGTACGCGGTGTTCTTGCGTTCCTCTTCGGGCATGACGATCGAGCGGCGCTCGGCGCCCATGATGATCTTGTCCTTGGCCTTTTCGAAGTCGGACATATCCACCGTGCGGCCATTGCGGCGCGCGGCGAACAAGGCGGCTTCGTTGACCAGGTTGGCCAGGTCGGCGCCCGAAAAACCGGGGCAGCCGCGCGCCAGGATGGTCGCGTCGACGTTAGGCGACAGCGGAACCTTGCGCATATGGACTTTCAGGATCTGCTCGCGGCCACGGATATCGGGCAGCGGCACCACGACCTGACGGTCGAAACGACCAGGTCGCAGCAGCGCCGGGTCCAGCACGTCGGGACGGTTGGTTGCGGCGATCACGATGACGCCCTGGCCGGATTCGAAGCCGTCCATTTCAACCAGCATCTGGTTCAGGGTCTGTTCGCGTTCGTCGTTACCGCCACCCAGGCCGGCGCCACGCTGACGGCCCACGGCATCAATTTCATCGATGAAGATGATGCAAGGCGCGTGCTTCTTGGCGTTTTCGAACATGTCGCGGACACGGGCCGCGCCCACGCCGACGAACATTTCAACGAAGTCCGAACCCGAGATGCTGAAAAACGGCACCTTGGCTTCACCGGCGATGGCCTTGGCCAGCAGCGTCTTGCCGGTACCGGGCGAGCCCACCATCAGCACGCCGCGCGGAATGCGGCCGCCAAGCTTTTGGAACTTGCTGGGGTCGCGCAGGAAATCGACCAGTTCCTGGACGTCTTCCTTCGCTTCATCGCAGCCAGCGACGTCGGCAAAGGTGATTTGGTTGGTGTTTTCGTCGAGCATGCGAGCGCGCGATTTGCCGAAGCTGAATGCGCCGCCCTTCCCGCCGCCCTGCATCTGTCGCATGAAGAATACCCACACGCCGATCAACAGCAGCATGGGGAACCACGACACGAAGATGCTCATCAACAGCGACTGCTCTTCGCGCGGCTTGCCCGAAACCTGGACGCCATACTTCAGCAGATCGGAAACCATCCAGAGGTCGCCCGGCGAAGTCAGCGTATAGGCGCGGCCCGCGTCCGGGGTGACGTACAGCACATCGCCCTGAACGTCGACCTTGCGGATACGTCCCGCCTTGGCGTCGTCCATGAACTGCGTGTAGCTCACGCCGTCCTGGGTCTGAGCGCGTCCGTCGAACTGTTTGAAGACGGTGAACAGCACCAGGGCTATCACCATCCAAACAGCGACTTTCGAAAATGAATTATTCAAGGTCGATCTCCTGCTTTTGATTCCGACCAGCAACCGCGCACCCGCGTATGGCACGGTCACAAGTATGTCAATAGCCCATTCTACCCTGTTGGACCCAACTGCGTCCTGGGATCCCTGGGGTCCGTGTAGTTACGTCTGGTTTGTCGTTATGGTGGTCGTTGTCTCGGCAAGCAGGTCAGCTTTCAGGGGTTCGGGGCAACATGCCCCGGCCCGGGTTATTTCAGATCGCGCGCCACCAGAAAGGTTTCAGAGGATTTATCCCGCGAGGCCTTCGGCTTGCGCTCGACCACCCGCTTGAAGTGCTGTTTGAAGGACTGCACGATCTGCGAAAATCCGCTGCCGTGGAAGGCCTTGACGATCAGCGCCCCGTTGGGCTTGAGGTGGGCGCGGGAAAACTCCATCGCCAGCTCGCACACATGCTGAATACGAGCGGAGTCGGCGCTACCCACGCCTGACAAGTTGGGGGCCATATCCGAGATTACAAGGTCCACGGTGCGAGATCCGACCATGTCTTCCAATTGTTTCAGAACGTCATCGTCGCGAAAGTCGCCCTGGATGAATTCCACCCCGGCCACCGGCTCCATCGGGAGCAGATCCAGCGCGATAATACGTCCGTCCACGATGCCGCCCGGGCCGGCCAGGCGCTCGCGCGCCACTTGGGACCAACTGCCGGGCGCCGAGCCTAGATCGATGACCAGGTCGCCCCGGCGCATCAGCTTTTCGGTGTCCAGGATCTCGATCAGCTTGAAGGCGGCGCGGGCGCGATAGCCCTTCTGTTGCGCCAGCTTCACATAGGGATCGTTGATGTGCTGGTGAATCCAGTCTTTAGAGAATTTATTCTTGGCCATTACCGTACAATTCCACGCATGCCTATATTAGAACTTACCTCTCGTGAGCGCAGCGACCTTCGCTCCGCCGCTCACCCTCTGCGCCCCGTCGTCCTGATTGGCGACAATGGCCTGACCGAAGCCGTGCTCAAGGAAATTGACCTGGCACTGGCTTCCCACGGCCTCATCAAGGTGCGCGCCGGCGGCGATGACCGCGAGGCCCGCGAGACCATGTTGTCGACCATTTGCGACACTCTGTCTTGCGCCCCGGTGCACCATCTGGGCAAGACCCTGATTCTTTTCCGCCCGCTGGCCGGCAACATCAAGCCCGCCGCCCTGGCAGCGATGGAGCCCGAGGCTCCCGCCAAGCGCCGCGCTTCCGAGCCGTACACGCCGAAGAAGCTGGCCGCCGAAGGCAAGACCCTGTCCAAGCGTCCGCGCCGCAGCGAGTCCGAAGAGCCTAAGCCGGCCAAGGCGCGTTTCGTGCCGCAAGACCAACTGAACAAGAACGGCAAACCGATGCGCCCCAGCAACAAGCGGGCTACCGCCAGCGGCCACGGTATTCCGCGCCGCGCCGGCAGCGCGCTCAGCCTGCGCGCCGGTGCACGCAGCGGCACCAGCCGCAAGACGTCGAAAAGCTAAGGCCGGGCACAAAAACGGGCGCCTGACGCGCCCGGTCCACCATAGCGATCCGCGCGGTTTCCGCGGACACTCAGCCTGAATCAGGCTTCGAGCTATGGCGTTTTGACAGTTTACCGCTAAGGCGAGCGCGTTAGATGTAACGCACGCCCAGAACTTCGTATTCGCGAACGCCGGCCGGGGCCTTGACCTCGACCACATCGCCTTCGCTCTTGCCGATCAGCGCGCGCGCCACCGGACTGGACACGGAAATCAGGTTGGCCTTGATGTCGGCCTCGACGTCGCCCACGATCTGGTACGTGACGCGGTCACCGGAATCCAGGTCTTCGATGTCGACGGTTGCGCCGAACACGGCACGGCCCTCGGCGTCCAAAGAGGTGGGGTCGATCAGGTGGGCATTGGAAAGCGTGCCTTCAAGTTCGGCAATCCGGCCTTCGATAAAGCCTTGGCGCTCGCGAGCAGCGTCATATTCGGCGTTTTCCGACAGATCACCCTGCGCTCGCGCTTCGGCGATGGCATTGATAACGGCAGGGCGTTCCACGGTTTTCAGCCGCTGGAGCTCTTCTTGCAAGCGCTCGGCCCCGCGCACGGTCAAAGGAATGGCAGACATGTCGTTTCCCAAACAAAAAGTAGAAAACGCCCCGAAGGGAGCGTTCTCGGTGAAGGTCGTTACCGGGGCGCGCACCTGCCATCGGAACAAGAATCAAAGCGAGGCAAGCGGCGCGGTCGACCAAAACAAAACCCCGGCTCGGGTCGGAACCGGGGCAATCAAAGTCATATTGTGGGCAAAGTCCCTCGGAATTGCAAGCCACCGCGGAAAACGTGCTTTTGCACGGTTTTCGCTGCTGTAACCCGCGAAAACCGGCTATTTCCTCAACAATTTCCAGATACGGCGGCGGCCCCCGGCAAGGGACACCCGCCCCGCGTTGCTGAAAAGATACTTTTCAATAGTATTTTGTCATTTTGACCAGTGGCGGAGGCCAAAACGGCCCGATTCATGCCGAAACAGGCTTCCTGCGACGCAACAAGGCGTACAAGATGATGGCCCCGAATGTAGCGGTGCCGATGCCGCCCAGCATGAAGTCGCCGATCTTGATGGTGAAGTCGCCCGCCCCCATCACCAACGTGACCGCGGCCACGATCAGGTTGCGGTTATCGCTGAAGTCGACCTGGTTCACCACCCAGATGCGCGCACCCGCAATCGCGATCAAACCAAACACCACGACCGACATGCCGCCCAGAACCGGGCCGGGAATCGTCTGGATCAGCGCGCCGAACTTGGGCGAAAAGCCCAGCACGATGGCGATCAGCGCAGCCACCACGAAGACCAGCGTGGAATAGATGCGTGTCACCGCCATCACGCCGATGTTCTCGGCGTAGGTGGTGACGCCCGTGCCACCGACCGCGCCCGACACCATGGTCGCCACGCCGTCGCCGACGAAGGCGCGACCCAGGTAGCGGTCCAGGTCCCGGCCCGTCATGGCGCTGACCGCCTTCACGTGGCCCAGGTTTTCCGCGACCAGGATGATGGCGACCGGCACGATCAAGCCCATGGCCTCGGCCTTGAAGACGGGTGCCGCGAAATGCGGCAGGCCGATCCAGGCGGCGGTGGCCACGCCCGAAAAATCGATGGGCTTGCCCAGGCCCATGCCATTGGCCAGCACCGCGTAGACCACGCAGGCGAGGATCAGGCCGACCAGGATCAGCAAGCGTTGGACCATGCCTTTCGTGTAGACGGCGATGCCGCCGACGCAGACGATGGTGACCAACGCCATGAACGTGTCGAAGCCTGACGCGCCCATGGCGCCCTTGGCCGCGATGGGCGCCAGGTTCAGGCCGATCACCGCCACCACGGCGCCCGTGACGACGGGCGGCATCAGCGCATCGATCCAATTGGCGCCGCTACCCGAACGGGCGTTGGCGATCCAGACGATCACGCCGATCAAGGTATAGGCCAGGCCGCAGGCGATGATGGCGCCCAGCGCCACGCCAATATTGGCGTTTGCCCCGCCCCCCGCATACCCGGTCACCGCGATCACGCCGCCGATGAAGGCGAAGCTGGATCCCAGGTAGCTGGGCACGCGACCGCCGACGAACAGGAAGAAGATCAGCGTGCCGATGCCGGACATGAGGATCGCCACGTTGGGATCGAACCCCATCAGCAGCGGCGCCAGCACCGTCGAGCCGAACATGGCCACCACGTGCTGCGCGCCCATCGCCACATTCTTTGGCCAGGACAGCCTTTCATCAGGCGCGATGATGACGCCGGGTTCGGCATCGTCCGCCAGGCGCCAACGCGGAAAGTACGAATTCGACATAAATATCCCAAATAAGGGGTTGGATGAGCGGGCGCCAGTGTAAAGGGGGCTGCGAAGGGGCGGCAACGTTTAAGTATGGCTCGCGCGATGCCGTACTTAGGGAAACCCCGGAAATCCAAGGGGACCCCGAAGTACCACCCGGCAGCAGGAGACATCATGGCTATCAATTCCATCGGCGGCACATCCCGAATCGGCAGCTTGGCCGAGCTGTGGGCCCAGAAGATTCAGGCCAACAAAGAAGCGAAGGAATCCGCCGGTGCGGAGGCGACGACCGTTACGCCCGACGGCAAGATCCGGGTCAACAACCCCGGGGCGGCGGGCATTGGCGGCGCCACGGCTAGCGAAGAGACCGACAACGACGACGAGTTCACCCGCCAGATCAAAATGCTGCAAAAGCAGCTCAAGCGCATCATGGACCAGATTGCCAAGGTGCAGGCCAGCGGCATGTCGGACGAGATGAAAGCGCAGCAGTTGCAGTCGCTGAACGCCCAGGCCATGCAGATTCAAGGCCAGATCCAGCAGGTATTGATTCAGCAGGCCAAGGCGGCCATGGCCAGCGGCGTGTCCGCCACGGCATAAGCGCCACAGCCCCGCCGGCCGGGCGCCGCCACCAGGGCGCCCGCGCTGATGAGGCGCATCAAAATTTCTGATTGGACGCATAGCAGACCGGACATTACTGTCTCCAGACAAATTAAAACTACGGAGACAAACCATGCATGCAATGCGCACAGCCCTTGCAGGAGCCCTGCTGGCCGTTTGCTCGGCCCCTGCCCTGGCCGGCACCGTCACGGTGATCACGTCGTTCCCGAAAGATCTGACTCAGGCCTACAAGACCGCGTTCGAAAAGGCCAACCCCGGCATCACGCTGGAAATCCTGAACAAGAACACCGTGTCCGGCATTGCGTACGTGCGCGAAACCCCCGCGGGCCAACGCCCCGAGGTGTTCTGGGCCAGCGCGCCCGACGCCTTCGAAGTGCTGGGCCGCGACAAACTGCTGGCCAAGTCTTCCGACGTGGCCAACAAGGACGTGCCGGACAAGATCGGCAACTATCCCATCAATGACCCGTCCGGCATGTACCTGGGCCAGGCGTTGGCGGGATACGGCATCGTCTACAACACGCGCTACATTGCCGCGCACAAGCTTGCCGCGCCGGTGGAATGGAAGGATTTGCTGTCGCCCAAGTGGTTTGGGCATGTCGGCATCACCTCGCCCTCGCGGTCGGGCACGATGCACCTGACGGTCGAAACCATTTTGCAAGGCGAAGGCTGGGATGATGGCTGGAACACGCTGCTGCGCATGTCGGGCAACAGCAGCGCCATTACGGAACGGTCCTTCGGCGTGCCCGACGGCGTGAACAACGGCCAGTTCGGCGCCGGCCCGGTCATCGACTTCTTTGGCCTGTCCAGCAAGTATTCCAAGTTCCCGGTGGAATTCGTCTACCCCTCCGAGACGGCCATCGTGCCGGCCAACATCGCGCTGATCGATGGCGCGAAGAACAGCGAGGAAGGCAAGAAGTTCATTGCCTTCACGCTTAGCCAGGCGGGCCAGGAACTGCTGCTGCAACCCAAGATCTCGCGCCTGCCCGTGCTGCCGTACTCGGCCTTGGCCGGCAAGATTCCGCCCGGCTACCCGGACCCCGCCGACATCGCCAAGCGCAGCAAGGTGCAGTTCAACGCCGACCTGTCGCAAAGCCGCTATTACGTCGTGCAATCGCTGTACGACCAGACCATCACGTTCCGCCTGAAGGAATTGCAAGCCGCCACCAAGGCGATCTATGACGCCGAGGCCAAGCTGGGCGACAAAGCCAAGAGCGGGCGCGCCGCCGAGCTGCTGGGGCAGGCGCGCAAGCTGGCGTGGGCGCCGCTTATCGATGGCAAGAAGGCCGCCGACCCGGCGTTCCTGGCGGTCTTCGCGGGCAACAAGAAAGACGCCTCGGTGAACCAGCAGATCACCCAGTTGGAAGGCGAGTGGAACGGCCGCGCTCGGGCGAACTACGAAGAAGCCGTGAAGCTGGCCAGAGAGGCTGCGTCACTCTAAGCCACACGTCGCAAGGCGCGTGCGGTGGGCACGACAACATGCCCCCGCCGCGCGGGCAATCCCCTGGCAACACATTCGGGAATCTCGATGACTTCTTCGGGCCACTCACGCCTGCCCGCCGGCCCCGTATTGACGGCGCTGCTGGTGTTCGGCTTTCTGCTGCTTTTTCTTGCCGTGCCCGTGGGCACGGTGTTCTACAGCGCTTTCGTAAACGCCGACGGCAGCTTCACGATGGGCCACTTCGGCGCGTTCTTCAACCAGCCATTGATGCAGGAAGCGTTCTTCAACAGCCTGTACGTGGCGGGCTGGTCTGCACTGCTGGCGTCCCTGATCGCCGTGCCGCTGGCGTACTTCACGGTGCGCTTCGATTTCCGGGGCGCGCTGATCATCCAGACGCTGGGCGTGCTGCCGCTGATCATGCCGCCCTTCGTGGGCGCGGTGGCGATGCAGCTGATCTTCGGACGATCGGGCAGCGTCAACCTGCTGCTGAACGACTGGTTCGGCGTCACGATTCCGTTCATGGAAGGCTTGAACGGCGTCATCTTCGTTGAAGCCCTGCACTACTTCCCCTTCATCCTGATGAACCTGGTGGTGGCGCTGCGCAACATAGACGGCGCCATGGAGGAAGCCGCGTTCAACCTGGGTTCGCGCGGGTTCCGCCTGTTCCGCCGTGTGATCTTTCCCTTGGCCCTGCCCGGCTATGTGGCGGGCGCGTCGCTGGTGTTCGTCAAGGTGTTCGACGACCTGGGCACGCCGCTGGTGCTGGGCACCACCAACATGCTGGCGCCGCAAGCGTACCTGCGCATTACGCAGGTGGGCCTGGAAGACCCGCTGGGCTATGTGATCAGCGTGATCATGATTGCGTTTTCGATCCTGGCGTTGTGGCTGTCGGCGCGCGTGCTCAAGGGGCGTGATTACTCCACGCTGCAAAAGGGCGGCAATTCGATCCAGAAGCGCAAGCTGGGGCCGATGGAAAGCGTGCTGGCCTACGGCTGGATCATCCTGGTGCTGATGTTGGTGCTGTCGCCGCACATGGGCGTGCTGCTGCTGTCGCTAGCCAGCGTCTGGAGCTATGCGCCGCTGCCCGACGGCTACACGCTGGCGCATTATTCGGCGGTGTTTTCCGAGTCGCAGGGCATGATCGCCAACACGCTGCTTTATTGCGGGCTGGCGGCGGGCGTGGATGTGATCATTGGCACCGCCATCGCCTACCTGATGCTGCGCACCCGGCTGCCGGCGCGCCAGTGGCTGGATTTCATGGCCTCCGCCGCCCTGGCGATACCCGGCATCGTGCTGGCCATCGGCTTCTTGCGCACGTTCCGCGGGATCGAGCTTCCCGGAACCGGCACGCTGCTGACCTCGTCGTGGATCATCATCATGATTGCGTATTCGGTCAGGCGCTTGCCGTACGCGCTGCGATCTTGCGTGGCGTCCTTGCAGCAGATCAATGTGTCGCTGGAGGAAGCCGCGCAATCACTGGGCGCGACGCGCATGAGCACGATCCGCCGCGTAGTGGTGCCGTTGATGGCGGGCGGCATGCTGGCGGGCTTCGTGACCAGCTTCGTGACGGCGGCGGTCGAGCTTTCGGCCACCATCATGCTGGTCACCAAGGACAGCCAGGCGCCCATGAGCTACGGCATCTATCTGTATATGCAAAGCGCGGCGGGCCGGGGGCCGGGGGCCGCGCTGGGCGTGCTGGCGGTGGCCGCGGTGGCCATCGGCACGTATGTATCGCACCTGCTGGTGGAGCGCGCGCAGTCGCGCCAGCGTCCGGCACGCACTGAAGGGGAATCCGCATGAAGAAAGTCAGCGTAGAGTGCCGCAACATCCGACTGTCGTATGGCACGACCGAAGTGCTGAAGGATGTGAACATCCACGTCGAGCCGGGGGAGTTCTTCGCGTTGCTGGGGCCGTCCGGTTCGGGCAAATCGACGCTGTTGCGGCTGATTGCCGGTTTCAACCGGCACAGCGCGGGCCAGTTGCTGGTGGATGGCAAGGACATCAGCGGCACGCCGCCCTGGAACCGCAACATCGGCATGGTGTTCCAGAACTATGCGTTGTGGCCGCACATGTCGGTCTGGGACAACGTGGCGTTCGGCCTGGTCGAACGCAAGCTGCCCCGCGCCGAGATCCGCGCCAAGGTCGAAGCCGCGCTCGAACTGGTGGGACTGTCGCAGTTTGGCAAGCGCCGGCCCAATCAGTTGTCGGGCGGGCAGCAGCAGCGCGTGGCGCTGGCCCGAACCATCGTCATCGAACCGCAGGTGCTGCTGCTGGATGAACCGCTATCAAACCTGGACAAGAAGCTGCGCGTGCAGATGCGCCAAGACCTGCTCAGCCTGCAACGCCGGCTGGGCATCACCACCATTTTCGTCACGCACGACCAGGAAGAAGCCATGACCACGGCTGACCGCATGGCGGTGCTGGACCATGGGGTGGTGCAGCAGATTGGCGCGCCCAGCACGCTGTTCGACTATCCGGTGAACCGCTTCGTGGCCAACTTCGTGGGCACGATGAACGTGCTGGAAGGCGATGTGCGCGAACGCACCAGCGGCAGCGTCGTGCTGGCGGTGCCGGGCGTGGGTGACCTGCATCTGCCGCTGACGGCCGAAGCGCCCGCCGCAAGCCGCCTGGCGGCCAGCTTCCGGCCGCACACCGTACAGATTGAAATGGCGGATGGCCTGGGCGATGCGCGCTATGTGTGGCTGCCGGGCATTGTGGAAAGCAGCGAGTTCCTGGGCGAATTCACGCGCTATCAGGTGTTGATCGGTGAGCAGCGCCTGACGGCCGACCAGTCACATCTGGCGGGGCTGTCGCCCTTTCCTGCCGGCGCGCCGGTTTCCATTGGACTGGAGCCCACCCAGGTACGGCTGTTGGCGGCCTAAACTTGCCGCCATGGAAATCTATCAGATCCGCGCCTTCGTCACGGTTGCCCGGCTGGGCAACCTGACCAAGGCGGCCGAAGCGCTGTCCTTGACCCAGCCCGCCGTGACCGCGCAGATCAAGGCGCTGGAACAAAGCCTGGGCGTGGCTTTGTTCGACCGCAGCGGCGGACGGCTGGCGCTGGCCAAGGCGGGCGAGGTGCTGCTGCCCACGGCGGAATCGCTGCTGGTGCTGGGCGCGCAGTTCAAGTCAGAAGCACAGCAGTTGCAGGGCAGCCTGCATGGGGTCGTGGAACTGGGCGTGCCCAGCGAAAAGCCGGACTTCCTGCGCCTGGGTGAGCTGGCCTCGGCCGTGACGCAGCGCCTGCCTCTGGTGGAATTGAAGACCCAGACCCTGCCCACCGCCACGCTGGCCGAACAGGTCAGCACCGGCCGGCTGCCGGCCGCGCTGACCATCGCCGCCAACCCGCCGCGCGGGGTGCTGTGGCTGCCGTTGCGCAGCGTGCGCTATCGCATTGCCTTGCCGAAAGACCACGCCACGGCGCTCAAGCGCGGCGGCTGGCGCGAAGTGGCCCAGTTGCCGTGGCTGGACGGGCCGTCGGGCAGCCATACGCATCTGCTGCTGCGCGACATGTTCGAACGCCATGGCCTGACACCGCGCATCGTCATGCAAAACGATGACCAGGCCAACCTGGAGGCGCTGGTACGCGCCGGCGCGGGCTGCGCGCTGTTGCGCGAAGAGACCGCGCTGGCGGGCGCCGCCTCCAATGATTTCATCGTGTGGGGCCAAGCCCGCGCCGACGCCATGCTAGGCTTCATCCTGCCTTATGAGCGCGCTAGCGAGCCCGCGCTCGTCGCGTTAAGCTCGATCATTCATGCCATTTGGAAGCCGCGCGCGGTGATCGCGCCGGCCCAGCTTTGATGACCAAGCGTTGATTAACAAGCGTTGATCACCACGCTTTGCCCCACTCCCTGCCTTATTCCCCACTACGACCGTAATGACTGAAATCTGGTTCATCCGCCATGGCGAAACCGACTGGAACCGCCAGCGCCGCCTGCAAGGCTGGAAAGACATCCCCCTGAACGAATTCGGCGTCAACCAGGCCAGCCTGCTTGCCGCGCGCCTGCGCGACGAGGCCCGCGAAACGCCCATCCACGCCATCTACAGCAGCGACCTGCAACGCGCCCACGCCACGGCGGTGCCGGTATCCGAACAACTGGGTTTGCGCGTGCGGGTAGAGCCCGGCATCCGCGAGCGCGGCTTCGGCGTGCTGGAAGGGCTGGACCACGAACACATCGACGTGCAGGCGCCCGAAGCCGCCGCCGCCTGGAAAAGCCGCGACCCCCTGCGGCCGCTGGATGGCGGCGAAACGCTGGGCCAGTTCCAGTCGCGCGTCATTTCCACCGTGGACGACATCGCCAGCCGCCACGACGGCGAGCGCATCCTGATGTTCACGCACGGCGGCGTGCTGGACATCATCTGGCGCCATGCCTCGGGCGTGCCGCTAAACGGCGCGCGCGATGCCGCGCTGCTGAACGTCAGCATCAATCGCGTCGGCGTAGAGGGGCGTAAATGGGAAGTGCTGGATTGGGGCGACGTGGGCCACGTGGCCGATGAGGTCGGCGACGACGTGGTGCCGTAACGCACGCAACACGCATCACCCCACTTTGCGCGGCTTGCGTGGCGCGTTGCGCGCCAGCTTGTCGTACAGCGCGTTGGGCAGCAGGCGCATCAGCTTGGCCACCACGCCCATCTGCCACGGAATCACCGTATACGACGTGCCGCGTGCAATCGCCGCATGCGCGCGTTGTGCAAAGGCGTCCGCTTCCATCAAAAAGGGCATGGAATACGGGTTCTTCGCGGTCATGGCGGTCTTGATGTAGCCCGGGGCAATTGTCACCACCCGGATACCGTCAGCCGCCAATTCCAGACGCAGGCTTTCGCAATAGGTCACCACCGCCGATTTAGAGGCGCTGTAGGCGCCCGCGCCCGGCAGTCCGCGCACGCCCGCCACGCTGGCAATGCCCACCAGGCGGCCCGATCCGGCGGCGCGCATGGCGCCTACGAAGGGCTCGAAGGTGGCCACGGTGGCCAGCAAGTTGGTGTCCACGATGGCCTTGAAGACGTCGTAGTCCTCGCCGTGCTCGGTCAAGGTGCCCGCGCTGATGCCGGCGCTGGCGATGACGACATCCACCCTGCCCTGGCAAAACGCAATGAAATCGGCCGCCGCCGCATGCAGCGCGGCGCGGTCGCGCACGTCCACCGCGTAGCAACGATGCTCGCCCGGCAGGCTGTCGGCCAATTCGCGTAGCGCGTCTTCGCGCCGGCCCAAGAGACCCAGCGTGGCGCCCGATGCGGCGTACTGCTGCGCCAGGGCGCGACCCAGGCCACTGCTGGCGCCGGTGATGAAGACTCTGTTCATGGGATCGTCGTAAGCGGATAGGAAGATAGAAAAGAAAAAGGGCGGCCCTGTTCAAGGGCCGCCCCGGCATCCTACCTCAAGCCCGTAGGCTTGGCGCTATCGCGTCAGTCTTGACCGCTAAGCGATGCGTGCAGTTCCTGCAACGGATACACCTGCAGGCCCAGACCCTGGCGCAGATACTGCATGCCTTCGACCGCGGCGCGGGCGCCGGCGATAGTGGTGAAGAAGGTGACGCGGGCAGCCAGCGATTGCGTACGGATCGTGCGCGAATCAACGATGGCGTTGCGGCGTTCTTCGACGGTGTTGATGACCAGCGCGATTTCGCCGTTCTTCACCATGTCGACGATGTGCGGACGGCCTTCGGTGACCTTGTTGACCACTTGCACCGGAATGCCCGCGGTTTCAATTTCGGCCGCCGTGCCGCGCGTGGCAACCAGCTTGAAGCCCATGGCATGCAGGCCGCGCGCCACTTCCACGGCGCGGGGCTTGTCCTGGTTCTTCACGCTGATGAACACCGTGCCGGATTCCGGCAGGCGCACGCCAGCAGCCAATTGCGACTTCACGAAGGCTTCGCCGAAGCTCATGCCCACGCCCATCACTTCGCCGGTCGACTTCATTTCCGGACCCAGGATGGTGTCCACGCCCGGGAACTTCACGAACGGGAACACGGCTTCCTTGACCGAGAAGTAAGGCGGCACGACTTCCTTGGTGATGCCTTGCGCCGCCAGCGTCTGGCCGGCCATGGCGCGCGCGGCGATCTTGGCCAGTTGCAGGCCGGTGGCCTTGGACACGTAGGGCACCGTACGCGAGGCGCGCGGGTTCACTTCCAGCACGTAGACGTCACCGCCCTGGATGGCGAACTGCACGTTCATCAGGCCGCTGACGTTCAAGGCCTTGGCCATCATCGTGGTCTGGCGCTTGATCTCGGCGATGACTTCCGCCGACAGCGAGTAAGGCGGCAGGCTGCAAGCCGAGTCGCCCGAGTGCACGCCGGCCTGCTCGATGTGTTCCATGACGCCGCCGATGAAGACGGTTTCGCCATCGGCCAGGCAGTCCACGTCGACTTCGGTAGCGTTGTTCAGGAAGCGGTCCAGCAGCACGGGCGAGTCATTGCTGACCTTCACGGCCTCACGCATGTAGCGCTCGAGGTCTTGCTGCTCGTGCACGATTTCCATGGCGCGGCCGCCCAGCACGTAGCTGGGGCGCACGACCAGCGGGTAGCCGATCTCGGTGGCGTGGGCCAGGGCCTCGCCTTCGGTGCGCGCGGTGCGGTTGGGCGGCTGACGCAGACCCAGCTTGTTCAGCAGCTTCTGGAAGCGTTCGCGGTCTTCAGCAACGTCGATGGATTCCGGGCTGGTGCCGATGATGGGCACGCCGTTGGCTTCCAGGGCACGGGCCAGCTTCAACGGGGTCTGGCCGCCGTACTGGACGATCATGCCGACCGGGTTTTCCTTGTGGACGATTTCCAGCACGTCTTCCAAGGTCAGCGGTTCGAAGTACAGGCGGTCGGACGTGTCGTAGTCGGTGGACACAGTTTCCGGGTTGCAGTTGACCATGATGGTCTCGTACCCGTCGTCGCGCAGCGCCAGCGCGGCATGCACGCAGCAGTAGTCGAACTCAATGCCCTGGCCGATACGGTTCGGGCCACCGCCCAGCACGATGATCTTCTTGCGATCGGTGGGGGCGGATTCGCACTCTTCCTCGTACGTGGAGTACATGTACGCGGTGCGGGTGGCGAATTCGGCGGCGCAGGTGTCCACGCGCTTGTAGACCGGGCGCACGTTCAACTGGTGACGCAGCTTGCGCACTTCCGATTCAGCGGAATCCAGCAGGAACGCCAGGCGGCGGTCGGAAAAACCACGGCGCTTCAGTTCCCACAGCGTGGCGTAGTCCAGGTCGGCCAGCGTCTTTTGTTCCAACGCCAGTTCGATGTCGACGATTTCCTTGATCTGCGACAGGAACCACGGGTCGATGTGCGTGATGTTGTGCACTTCGTCCAGCGTGAAGCCTTGCGCAAAGGCGTCGCCCACGTACCAGATGCGTTCCGGACCGGGCTCGCCCAGTTCGACTTGCAGCTTTTCGCGGTCGGTGGTTTTCTGGTTCAGGCCGTCGACGCCGACTTCCAGGCCACGCAGCGCCTTCTGGAACGATTCCTGGAAGGTGCGGCCGATGGCCATGACTTCACCCACGGACTTCATCTGGGTGGTCAGGCGCGCGTCGGCGGTGGGGAATTTTTCGAAGGCAAAACGCGGCACCTTGGTGACGACGTAGTCGATCGACGGTTCAAACGAGGCGGGCGTGGCGCCGCCGGTGATTTCGTTCTTGAGCTCGTCCAGCGTGTAGCCCACGGCCAGGCGCGCGGCGACCTTGGCGATGGGAAAGCCGGTGGCCTTGGATGCCAACGCCGACGAACGCGACACGCGCGGGTTCATCTCGATGACGATCATGCGGCCGTCACGCGGGTTGACCGCGAACTGCACGTTCGAGCCACCCGTATCCACACCGATCTCGCGCAATACCGCGATCGATGCGTTACGCATGATCTGGTATTCCTTGTCGGTCAGCGTCTGGGCCGGCGCCACGGTGATCGAGTCACCGGTGTGCACGCCCATCGGGTCCAGGTTTTCGATCGAGCAGACGATGATGCAGTTGTCCGCCTTGTCGCGGCCCACTTCCATCTCGAATTCCTTCCAGCCCAGCAAGGATTCTTCGATCAGCAGTTCGCTGGTCGGCGAGGCTTCCAGGCCGCGGCGGCAGATGGTTTCGAATTCTTCGGCGTTGTAGGCGATACCACCGCCCGAGCCACCCATGGTGAAGCTGGGGCGAATGACGGCCGGGAAACCCGAGGTACCAACTTCGGAAGCGATGCGGCGCTGCACTTCCCAGGCTTCGTCCATGCTGTGGGCGACGCCCGACTTGGCCGATTCCAGGCCGATGTCGGTCATGGCCTGCTTGAACTTCTGGCGGTCTTCGGCCTTTTCGATGGCGTGCTCGTTAGCGCCGATCAGTTCCACGTTGTGCTTTTTCAGCACGCCGTGGTGGGCCAGGTCCAGCGCGCAGTTCAGCGCGGTCTGGCCGCCCATGGTGGGCAGCAGCGCATCGGGCTTTTCACGCTCGATGATTTTTTCAACCGCTTGCCAGGTGATGGGCTCGATGTAGGTGACGTCGGCCGTTTCCGGGTCCGTCATGATCGTGGCGGGGTTGCTGTTCACCAGGATGGTGCGGTAACCCTCGGCCTTGAGCGCCTTGCACGCCTGTGCGCCGGAATAGTCGAATTCGCAGGCCTGCCCGATGATGATGGGGCCGGCGCCGATGATGAGTATGCTTTTTAGGTCTGTACGCTTGGGCATGATGCAATCTTTACTTTTGGCCGGACATCAGGGCGATGAACTTGTCGAACAGTTCAAGGATGTCGTGCGGACCCGGGCTGGCTTCGGGGTGACCCTGGAAGCAGAAGGCCGGGCGGTCGGTGAGCTCGAAGCCCTGCAGCGTGCCGTCGAACAGCGACACGTGCGTGACGCGCGCATTGGCCGGCAGGCTGGCCGCATCGACCGCGAAGCCGTGGTTCTGGCTGGTGATGAACACGCGCTTGGACTGCAAGTCTTGCACGGGGTGGTTCGCGCCGTGATGGCCCGTCTTCATCTTGAGCGTCTTGCCGCCCACGGCCAGGCCCATGATCTGATGGCCCAGGCAGATGCCGAAGACCGGCAGCTTCTTGTCCAGGAACGTGCGCGTGGCGTCGATGGCGTAGTCGCAAGGCTCGGGGTCGCCGGGGCCGTTGGACAGGAACACGCCGTCGGGATTGAGCTTCAGGACGTCTTCGGCGCTGGTTTGCGCCGGCACCACGGTCAGGCGGCAACCGCGATCGGCCAACAGGCGCAGGATGTTCGTCTTGATGCCGAAGTCGTAAGCGACGACGTGGAACTTGGATTGGTCGGGCTTGGAGAAGCCTTCGCCCAACTGCCAGGTGCCTTCGGTCCATTCGGTGCTGGCTTTCTGCGACACGACCTTGGCCAGGTCCTGGCCGGCCATGCCGGCAAAGCCCTGCGCCATTTCAACGGCGCGCTCGGCGTCGGTGCCGACGAAGATGCAGGCGCCCTGGGCGCCTTTTTCACGCAGGATGCGCGTGAGCTTGCGGGTGTCGATGCCGGAAATGGCAACGATGCCCTGCGCGGCCAGATAGTCGGGCAGGGATTGCGTGGAACGGAAGTTCGACACGCGGGCGGGACAGTCGCGGACCACGAGTCCGGCGGCATAGACGCGATTGGCTTCCACGTCTTCGGCGTTGACGCCGGTGTTGCCAATGTGCGGATAGGTCAGCGTAACGATCTGACCGCTATAGCTGGGATCGGTGAGAATTTCCTGGTACCCGGTCATCGCGGTGTTGAACACCACTTCGGCAACGGTAGCCCCAGGCGCACCGATCGACACGCCTCGAAAAATGGTACCGTCCGCCAGAGCCAGAATTGCAGGAGGGAAGCGGTTGATCCCCTCGGGAAAAAGTTGCGGCAGCACAGTAAACCCCGGTTTTAGAATCGATAATCAAACCTTCGGATTATACCTTGACCGGGCAAATTCCCCGGCGAACCGCGCCAAATAAGGCCGGAATCGCTGATTGGCCCCTGCGCGACCTCCGGCTTGTGGGCGACGGCGAGACACCAAAGGCAGTGATACGCTAGGGAATCTTCAACCCTTGCCGTTGTGAGCCGCACCTTGTCCATGCCCAGCCAACTTGACGCCTTGCGCAACCACACCACCGTTGTCGCCGACACCGGCGATTTCGAAGCCATGAAGGCGTTGCGCCCCACCGACGCCACCACCAATCCGTCCCTTATTCTTAAAGCCGTTCAGCAGGATGCTTACCGCCCCCTGCTGGAACACACCGTGCGCGATCATCCGGGTGCGTCCGCGCCGGAACTGGTCGACCGCCTGCTGGTGGCCTTTGGCCGCGCCATCCTGAATATCGTGCCGGGCCGCGTGTCCACCGAAGTGGATGCCCGCCTGTCGTTCGACACCCGCGCCACCATCGAGCGTGCGCGCGGCCTGATCGCCCTGTACGAAGCCGCCGGCGTGCCGCGCGAGCGCGTGCTGATCAAGATCGCGTCCACCTGGGAAGGCATCCAGGCCGCCCGCGCCCTGCAAGCCGAAGGCGTGCGCTGCAACCTGACGCTGCTGTTTTCGCTGCCCCAGGCCGTGGCCTGCGCCGACGCGCGCGTGCAGCTGATTTCGCCTTTTGTTGGCCGCATCTACGACTGGCACAAGAAAAGCGCCGGCGCCGCGTGGGTGGAAACCGATAACGCCGGGCCGCAAGATCCGGGCGTGCTGTCGGTGACGCGCATCTACCGGTATTACAAGCAGCACGACATTTCTACCGAAATCATGGGCGCCAGCTTCCGCAACGTGGGCCAGATCCTGGCGCTGTCGGGCTGCGATCTGCTGACCATCAGCCCGGACTTGCTCAATCAGTTGGCCGGCACGCAAGGCGATGCACCGGCGCAATTGCGCGCCGACGACACGGGCCCCGCCATTGATCGTATCGGCGCGGACGAAGTCAGCTTCCGCACGCTGCTCAACGACGACGCGATGGCCAGCGAAAAACTGTCCGAAGGCATCCGCCTGTTCGTCGCCGACGCGGTGAAGCTGGATGCATTGATCGACGCTCAGCGCCGCTGAGCCATCTACTTTCAGCTAAAAAAACAAGCGTGCCCAGACTTTGGGCACGCTACTTGCTGACACGCCTGATGGCCTGCCTGTTTAGCGATGAGCTTAGCGGTGGTCGTGCGAATGCACCTGCAACGCTTCCAAAAAGCGCGACACCATGTTGTAGGCCGCGACCGTCGCGGTCAGTTCGACGATGAGCTTTTCCGAGCCCATAGCCGCGCGGGCCGCCTGAAACACCGGTTCCGGCACCTGGACGTTGCGCGTCATGGCGTCGGTGTAGGCCAGTACGGCTTTCTCGCGCTCGTCGAACAGCGTTGAGTTCTCCCAATCGCCCAGGGCATCCAACTGGGCTTGCGACACACCTTCTTTAAGCGCGATCGGCGCGTGCTGATCGGCCTCGTAGGGCGCGCCGTTTAGCGCGGCGACGCGCATGATGACCAGTTCGCGCACGTCGCCGGGCAAGGTACTTAGTTGCCGAATGGACGTCAGGTAGTTCAACCAGCCTCCGGCCACGGCGGGGCTATGTAGCAGCATTTGGTACAGATGAAGCACGCTGCCCCGTTCGGCAACGATGCGGTCCACCAGGGGACGTGCTTCGGGATGAGACAGATCGGCGTAGGGAAGACGGGCCATGGGCGCTCCAGAGAGTCGAAGGGGCTGCAAATGCATACATTCGAACAATATATTTGACATAATGACAGCTCATTGCGCGTCCCAGGTACCCCACCCACAATGAATGCGCCAACCCAATCCCCCACGCCAGTCACGCTCGCCAACTGCGACAGCGAACCGATACATATACCGGGCGCCATCCAGCCGTTGGGAGCGTTGCTGGCGTTCGACGCGGATGGCGTGCTGCAATTTGCCAGCGAAAATGCGCCTGCCGTGCTGGGGGTGTCGCTAACCTTGGGCGAGTGCTGCCTGCCAGGCGCGCTGCCCGCCAGCCTGGCCGAGTACCTGACGGTGTGGCTGGACAAGTCCGATCCCGTTTTCGACCCCTTCGCGCTTGCGTTGAACGACGCTACGTACGACGTGATCGGCCACCGCAATAGCGACGGCCTCACGATTATCGAACTGGAGCAACGCGTCCAGGTCGGCGAGAGCGTCGCCGACCCCGCACGCATTTACCGCAGCATCGAACGTGTACGCCGCGAGCGTGACATCGCCGGCTTGCTCAAGAGCGCCGTGCGCGAGGTGCGCCGCGCCACCGGTTTCGATCGCGTCATGGCCTACCGTTTTCATCCCGACGACAGCGGGGAAATCGTCACGGAAGAACGCCACGAATCGTTGGAAGACTGGGTGGGCCGCCGCTATCCCGCGGGCGACATCCCTGCACAGGCGCGCCGTCTGTACACCGTGAACACGCTGCGCCAGATTGCCGATGCACGTTACGCGCCGGTGCGCGTGCTGGGCGCGCCCGCGGCGGCCGCGCAGCCGCTGGACATGAGCTTTTCGGTGTTGCGCAGCGTGTCGCCGATCCACCTGGAATACATGGCCAACATGGGCGTGCAGGCATCAATGAGCCTGTCGATCGTGATCGGGGACCGGCTGTGGGGCATGATTGCCTGCCACCACCATGGGCCCCGCCCCATCCCCTACCCCGCGCGCCTGGCCTGCGAAGCGCTGGCGCAAGTGCTGTCCGCCGCGTTGGCCAATATCGAAGGGGCTGAACGCGCCGCCCAGGCCCGCCGCAATGCGGCCTTGGTCAGCCAGCTGACCGAACGCGCCTCCGCCTCCGAAAACCTGCATATGGCCTTGTCGAGCGGGCCGGACACGCCCGCGTCGCTGATCGCGAACGATGCCGCGCTGTGCCTGTGGGGCAATAGCGTCACGGTGTTTGGCGGCATCGCGCCGCGCGGCGAGTTGTCGGGCATTCTGTGCGCGCTGGACCAAAGCGGCCAGCGCCTGGTGCATACCGACAACATCGCCCTCGACTACCCCGACCTGCAAACCGATCTGGTCCCTTATGCCGGCCTGCTGGCCTGCAAGTTCGACCCGATGAACAACGGCTGGCTGATCTGGCTGCGCAAAGAGCAGATCGAAACGCTGGTGTGGGGCGGCAAGCCCGAAAAGCAATACGCGGTCGGCAACCAAGGCCCGCGCCTGACGCCGCGCGGCTCTTTTGAGGCTTGGCGCGAAGTGGTGCGCAATACCTGCACCCCGTGGCTGCCCGCCGAACTGGAAGCCGCTGACAATCTGCGCGACGAACTTTCCCACATTGCCACGAGCCGGGCCGCCGACGTCGACCGCGCGCGCACCGCGCTGCTGGCCATGCTGGGCCATGATCTGCGTGACCCATTGCAATCCATTTCCATGGCCGCCACGCTGCTGTCCAAAACGGATTCCGGCGCGCGCATGGGCGAACGCATCCGTTATTCCAGCGGCCGCATGCAGCGCCTGATTTCACAGGTGCTGGATTTATCGCGTCTACAGGGCGGCATGGGCCTGGGCATCGAAAAGCGGCCGTGCGCCCTGAGCGATCTGGTCAACGGGCTGATCGACGAAAAGCGGCAGGCCTACCCCGGCTTGCGCATCGAACCCGATGTGGAACCCGGCTTGATGCTGATGGCCGACACCGATCGCATCGCCCAGGTTGTGACCAACCTGATGAGCAACGCGCGCCAGCACGGCGCGCCGCGCCAGCCCATCATTGTTCAGGCGCACCAGCGCGGCAACGACATAGAATTGCGCGTCATCAACCATGGCGCGCCCATTGCGCAAGAGGTGTTGACGCACCTTTTTTCGCCTTTCAAACCCGAATCGCTGGGCCAGTCGCGCAACCGCAACGGCCTGGGGCTGGGCCTGTATATCGCCGAACAGGTCGTGCGCGGCCATGACGGCGAGATCTCGGTTGCGTGCCGAGACGGCCTGGTCATTTTTACGGTGAGGCTGCCGCGCGACGTGCGCGACACGCCCGCCCCTTGAACCTTGGAGACACCTTTTGAACGAAGTGCGCGCAGTTCGCGTCCTGCTGGTTGACGACAATGAAATGGGCTCGGAGCTGCTTGCCGAGTTCCTGGCGCTTTCAGGCGTGGAAACGCGCTGCGCCGCCTCAGGCGAAGCCGCCCTCGACATGATTGACGGCTTCAGCCCCGAAGCCGTGCTGGTTGACATCCTGCTGCCTGATATGGACGGCTATGAGTTGGCGTCCCGCTTGCGCTCGCGCGGCGCACCACCGCGCATCTATGCCCTGAGCGGCCTGGCGCGCCACGAGCGCCGTGACGCGGACGGCATGTTCGACGGCTGGATCGAAAAGCCCGCCGCCCCCGACGCGCTGCTGGCCATCTTGCAACAGACTCACTAGGGCCGCCCATGTCTATCGCCAACCCCCTGGACGCCCTTGCCGCGCAAGGTGTGCGGTTCAAAGTGCTGGCCCAGGTGTTCCCGGTGCTGCGCCACGAAGTCGTGGGCCCGCTGTCCAACGCCACGCTGGCCGCCGCGATGCTGCGCCAAACCCCGGACGGCGCGGATGCCGACGCCTTGCAGCAGCGCTGCCATCGCCTGGCGGGCGACCTGACCGGCATGCTGGAAGACAGCGTCACCATCGTGCGCGAACTGGACCAATGGCTGCTGGACAGCGACGCCACCACGTCCATCGAAGCCCTGCTGCGCGAGTGCCGCAAGCTGATGTTTTCGCATCTGCTGCTGTCGCGTCATAGCATCGTCTGGCCCGAAGACGCGGCCGACATTCAGGTGCCGCAATTCACCTCGCGGTATCTGCTGCTGGCATGGCTGCTGAGCCTGCTGTCCGTCCTGCCTGCCGACGCCGCGTTGACGCTGGATTGTTCGCAGCCCGATGCCTGGCATGTGCATTTTCCGAACAGCCTGGCGTCGACGGCGCCGTCCGAGCAACCCGCCTTTGCCCCCGAAGAAGTGGAACTGCTGGCGGCGGTATCCGGCTGGCGCCTGGAGCGCCAAGCGCAGTGCTGGTCGTTGCACCTGCCTGTTGCCAACCAAGAGCAATAAGCAACCGCCATGATTTCGCCCGTACACCAACGGCTTCGAGACGGCACGCGCGACAGGCACGAAGCGTTGGATCAGGGCTTGGCCCTGACCAGCGGCGAGATGGACCGCGCCGGTTATTTGAACTATCTGCGCGCGTTGCTGGGCTGGCTGGAACCCTTGGAACAGCGCCTGTGGCAACTGGACTGGCCCCACAGCCTGCAAGCCTCCGCGCGCGCCGGAAAAAGCGATTGGATCCGTGCCGACCTGGCCGCCGCTGGTGACGCGGCACCGGTGTCGTACTGCGCTGACGCGCCCCGTATCGAGGCGGCCGACGCCTATGCGTTGGGGGTTGCATACGTCGTGGAAGGGTCGCAACTGGGCGGACGCTTTCTGGCTAAGCACCTGGCCGATGTCACGCCCGCGCTGCCGCTGCGCTATCTGCGCGGCTATGGCGACGCGCTGGGCCCGATGTGGAAGACGTTTCTACAGTTTCTGGATAGCGAGGCCGGCGCCCAAGGGCGCGAAGACCACGCTTTGCAAGGCGCGCGTGACGCCTTCGACAGCCTGACGGCTTGGCTGCACAGCCGGCACGCGCTGCGAACCTGAACGGTTCGCGGCGCGGCCGCGCCGGTTGATTACAGCTTTTCGGTTTCGCCCGATTTGGGCTGCCACTTCATCAAGCGCTTTTCACCCACGCCGACGATGTAGTCCAGCACCAGCGCAAACGCGGTCAGCACCACGATGCCCGCGAACACGGTGTTCACGTCGAACGTGCCTTCGGCCTGCAGGATGAGGTAGCCCACGCCGCTTGCCGAGCCCAGGTATTCCCCCACCACCGCGCCCACGAAGGCCAGGCCCACGGACGTATGCAGGCTGGAAAACACCCAGCTGGTGGCCGACGGCAGATAGACGTGGCGCAGCAACTGACGCTTGCGCGCGCCCAGCATGCGGGCATTGTCGAGCAGGGTTGGGCTGACTTCGCGCACGCCCTGGTAGACGTTGAAGAACACGATGAAGAACACCAGCGTGACCGCCAGCGCCACCTTCGACCAGATCCCCAAGCCAAACCACATGCCGAAAATAGGCGCCAAAATGACGCGCGGCATCGAGTTGGCGGCCTTGATGTAGGGGTCGAGGATTGCGCTTGCGCGCGGCGACAAGCCCAGCCACAGGCCAAAGCCCAAGCCCGCGATGGTGCCGATGAAAAAGGCCAGCACGGTTTCGGTCAGGGTCACCCACAAGTGCGTGTAGATGTCCGCGTTGGTGACGAACCAGGCCCAGATGCGGCCCCAAACCTTCAAGGGTTCACCGAAGAAGAACGCGATCTTGGGATCGCGTGCCGCGAAATGCCAGACGCCCAGGATGACGACCAGCAACAGCAGTTGCCAGAAGCGCAAGCTGGCGGAACCGGATTTAAGTGACTTCGACATACCTCAGGCTCGCTTCTGTTGGGCATAGCCCTTGAGCACTTCTTCGCGCAGCACCGCCCAGATGGCCGAGTGCAGTTCAACGAAGCGCGGATGGGCGCGTACCTCGGCCACGTCGCGCGGACGCGGCAGGTCAATGGCGAATTCCCCGATGGGGTGCGTGCCGGGACCGGCCGACAGCACGATCACGCGGTCGCTCATCGCGATGGCTTCGTCCAGGTCGTGCGTGATGAACAGCACGGCCTTGCGCTTGGCCATCCACAAGTCCAGGACTTCGTTTTCCATCAACTGGCGCGTCTGGATGTCCAGGGCGGAAAACGGCTCGTCCATCAGGATGATGTCGGGGTCGCGGATCAGCGTCTGGGCAAGCATGGCGCGCTTGCGCATGCCACCCGACATCTGGTGCGGATAGCGGCTTTCGAAGCCGCCCAGCCCCACACGACGCATCCACTCCCGCCCGCGCTCCAGCGCTTCGGGGCGTGGCACGCCGGCGAAATCCAGGCCGGCCACCACGTTGTCCAGCGCGCTGCGCCAGGGCAACAGCGCTTCGCCCTGGAACATGTAGCCCGCACGCTCATTGATGCCGGACAAGGGTTGGCCGAAGACCTTCACCTGCCCGCTCGACGGCGCCAGCAAGCCGGCGCCGACATTGAGCAAGGTGGACTTACCGCAGCCGGTCGGGCCCACCACCGACACGAACTCACCCGGCGCAATGGCCAGAGTTGTGTCGCTGACGGCGGTGTAGCGCTGCGACCGGTCGTCGCGCGAAACAAAGGTGCAACTGATATTTTCCAGCGATAGTGCGGCTTCAACCATTGGCGTACTTCTCGTTGGCGCGGCGAGCAAAATCGTTGGTCCAGACCTTCGACGGGTCGATCTTCGACGCGTTGAACTCCGCCTGGTACGCGGCCAGCGCCTTGAGCGCCGTGGCCGCGCCGTCCTCGGGGATCATGCCGTCGGGCGACAGGCCTTCCAGGCTTTTCGCGATGGCGGCCTTGTAGATGGCCGGGTCGCCCAGCAGATAGGTTTCCGGCACGACCTTGGCGATTTCATCCGGACCTGCCTTCTGAATCCACTTGTCGGCGCGCACCATTGCATTGGCCAGCGCCTGGGTGGTGTTCGGATTGGCGTCGATGAACGCTTGCGGCGCGTACAGGCAACCGGCCGGCATATTGCCGCCGAAGATGTCCTGCGTGTCCTTGAGCGTGCGCGTGTCGACAATGATCTCGATGTCGCCCGGCATCTGCAACATCGACACCACGGGGTCGGTGTTGGAGATGGCGTCGATCTGGCCGCTGCGCAACGCCGTCACGGCACCCGCGCCGGCGCCCACGCCAATGATGGAAACGTCAGAGGCCTTCAAGCCATGCTTGGCCAGGAAGAAGCTGACGACCATGTTGGTGGACGAACCCGGCGCGGTCACGCCGATCTTCTTGCCCTTGAGGTCGGCGGCGCCCTTGTAGTTGGGCAGGTTCTTCTTGGACACGCCCACGCCGATCATCGGCGCGCGGCCTTGCAGCACGAAGGCGCGGTAGGCCTGGCCCTTGGACTGCATCGACAGCGTGTGTTCGAAGGCGCCCGACACGATGTCGGCGCTGCCACCCACCACGGCTTGCAGGGCCTTGGAGCCGCCCGCGAAGTCGGCGATGCTGACGTCCAGCCCTTCGTCCTTGAAGTAGCCGCGGGCTTCCGCGATGGACAGCGGAAGGTAATAGATCAGGGGCTTGCCGCCCACGGCGATCTGGACTTTGGTCTTCTCAAGCTTCTGAGCCCGCACGATGGCGGGTGCCATGCCCATGACGCCGGCGGCGCCAGCCATCTTGAGCAAGTCACGGCGAGTAACTGACATTGGGTTGTCTCCTTAGTTGTCGGGTTTACCGATAGCGCCGGTCTTCGCCAGCTCGTCAATAGCCGCTGAATCATACCCCAGCGCTTTCAGGACTTCCTCGGTATGTTCCCCTAATTTCGGGCCTACCCAGCGCGTCTGGCCAGGGGTTTCCGACAGCTTGGGAACCACTGCGGGAAGCTTCACGGGACTGCCGTCGGCAAGCTGATGTTGTTCGATCATGCGGCGCGCCAGGAACTGCGGATCGCTGAACATATCGGCCACGCTGTAGATTTTTCCGACCGGCACATCGGCGCCCTTGAGCGTGCCCAGCGCCTCGTCGATGTTGCGGCCGTTGCACCACTGCTGGATCGCGCCGTCGATTTCTTCCACGCGGCGCGCGCGCCCATCGTTGCGCACCAGGTCGGGGTCTTCGGCCAGGTCGTCGCGGCCGATGGCGCGCATCAGGCGGTGAAAGATGGCGTCGCCATTGCCCGCGATAACGATGTTCTGGCCGTCGCGGGTGGTGTAGGTATTTGATGGCACGATGCCCGGCAGCGCGCCGCCGGTACGCTCGCGCACCACGCCGGCCACGTCGTATTCGGGCACCAGGCTCTCCATCATGTTGAAGACGGCTTCGTACAAGGCCACGTCCACCATCTGCCCCTGCCCCGCCTGGCAGGCATCGCCCGTCTTGCCGTTCCACCGCCCGCCCGTGGCGTCGCGGTGGCGCAGCGCCATCATGGCGCCGATCACGCCGTGCAGCGCGGCGATGGAGTCGCCGATGGAAATGCCGACCCGCAGCGGGGGGCGGTCAGGATGGCCCGAGACATAGCGCAGACCGCCCATCGATTCGCCGATGGCGCCAAAGCCGGGCTGGTCTTTCATGGGGCCGGTCTGGCCGTAGCCCGACAAGCGCACCATGATCAACGCCGGGTTGATGGCGCGCAGTTGCTCAAAGCCCAAGCCCCACTTTTCCAGCACGCCGGGCCGGTAGTTTTCCACCACGACATCGGCGTCCAGCGCCAGCTTGCGGGCAATTTCCTGCGCGCGTGGGTCTTTCAGATTGAGGGCGATGGATTGCTTGTTGCGCGCCTGTACCGTCCACCAGAGCGAATTGCCCTCGTGCAGGTGGCGCCAACTGCGAATGGGGTCGCCACCCCCCGTGCCATCCGGCCCGTGCGGCGTTTCCACCTTGATGACGTCGGCGCCGAATTCGCCGAAGATGCGCGCGGCAAAGGGGCCGGCGATAAGCGTGCCGAGTTCCAGGACTTTCAGTCCGGTCAGCGCTGACATGGTTTGTCTTCCTCACGTTTCGTGCCGAGCCGGTACGTTGCCGGTGGCTGTTTTAACGTTGCGAGCCTTGGATCAGGTGGTCTTGCGCTCCATCAGCGCCCAGGCGATGGTGCCGGCATCCACGTATTCAAGTTCGCTGCCCGCGGGCACGCCACGCGCCAGGCGAGTAACGCGCAGGCCGCGTTCACCAAGTGCTTCGCCCAGGAAGTGGGCGGTGGTTTCGCCTTCGGCGGTGAAGTTGGTGGCCAGGATGACTTCCTGCACCACCCCATCGGTTGCGCGCTTGATGACGCGATCGAAATCCAGCTCGCGCGGGCCGATGCCCTCAAGCGGCGCCACCCGGCCCATCAGCACGTAGTACAGGCCACGGTAGCCGTGGCTGGACTCGATCATGTTCTGGTCGGCCGGGGTTTCCACGATGCACAAGAGCGACGGGTCGCGCTTGGGGTTGGCGCAGGTGCCGCAGACCTCGTCTTCGGAAAAGCTGTTGCAACGGGCGCAATGTTTCAAGTCCCGCACCGCGCCGGCCAACGCCCGCCCCAGCATGTCCGCGCCTTGCGGGTCATGCTGCAACAGGTGATAAGCCATGCGCCGGGCTGATCGGACGCCCACGCCGGGCAGGCGCCGCAGCGCCTCGATCAGGGACACCAGCGGTTCGGGTTCAGGCAGTAAGGGATCCATTGCAGCCCAGGGCAGCCTTGATCAGAACGGCAGCTTCATGCCCGGGGGCAGCGGCATGCCGGCGGTGACGCCCGCCATCTTTTCCTGCGACGTGGTTTCGGCCTTGCGCAGCGCGTCGTTGAACGCGGCGGCAACCAGGTCTTCCAGCATGTCCTTGTCGTCGCCCAGCAGCGACGGGTCGATCACGACGCGCTTGACGTCGTGGCGGCAGGTCATGGTGACCTTGACCAGGCCGCCGCCCGAGGCGCCTTCGACCAGGATCTCGGCCAGCGCGTCTTGCGCCTTCTTCATGTTTTCCTGCATCTGCTGCGCCTGGCGCATCAGGCCGGCCAGTTGTCCTTTCATCATGATGGATGTTCCTTGAACGAGGGGAATAAGAGATGGCCGCCGCGTCAGGCAGCGGCCGGGGGATCAACGTGGCGGATGGAGCCGGCGACGACCTGCCCGCCGAAATCGGCCAACAACGCTTGCACGAAGGGATCGACGGCCACAGCATCTTCGGCGGCCTGCTGGCGCGCGGCGCGTTCGGCTTTGGCAACCGCATGCGCCGTGTCGTCACCAGTGATGCCGACTTGTACATCCAGCCGGATGCCCTGGCCGAAATGTTCGCACAAGACGGTTTGCAGACGCACGCGGCTTTCGCTTTCGGCCAGCGTCTTGACGGCCACTCGCAGCACGATGGCATCGCCCTGCACGCCGGCCCATTCGCTTTGCCGCGCCAATTCGGCCGCCAAGCCGGTGACGGGCAGGCGCGCGGCCAATTCGGGCCAGCCGGCCTGCGTCATGTCAGACATGCGAGCGCGCGAGGCGCGCTTGCGCGACGGCGCGGGGGCTTCGCGACGGGCTGCCGGTGGCGGCGCCACCGACGGCGCGCTGGCCAGCGTTTCAAATTCGTCGTCGTCCGGGTTGGACGTGAAACCGCCCTCCGGCACAAAGCCGCCTTCGGCTTCAAACGGGATTTCTTCGTCAACCCAGGACGGCGGGCCGTCGTCGTCGGCCTCGGCCGGCGCGGTGGCCAGCACGGCAGCAACCGCGGGCGTGACCGCCAGCGCGGCGGAACCTGCGCCCTTGCCGGCGGCGGCGTCGACGGCGGGTGCGGTAGCAGCGGCGGGCGCGACGGCAGCGGCCGCATCGGCGTCAAAGGCAGGCGCGGCGGGGGACAGCTCTGGCGTGGGTTCCGGCGTAGGCGCCAGCATGGATTCGGGCGCAGGCGCTGCCGCCGCTTGCGCGGTAGACGTCGTGCCAGCCGGAAGGTCTTCCCACGGCGGCACGCTGCCTGGCGCGGGCGTCACTGCCGTTGCGGCAGTGGCCGACTGCGGCGCGGGCAGGGGTGCGGCTTGCGGTGCCGGTTGCGGCGCGGTTTGAGACGCGGCTTGCGGTGCGGCTTGGGCCGTAACTTGTGGCGTCGGCGCGGCGGGCGCGGGAGCCACCTGGGCAGGTTCGGCAACCGGCGCGGTGGACGCGACCGTTGCCTGCGGCGCGGGTTCGGTCACTGCGGCTGGCGCGGGCGCAGCCGTGGGGGCGGTCACCGGGGCTGCCGCGCGAGCAGCTGCGGGTTCAGCCACTGGCTCTGCCACAGAAGCAACAACGGGGGCAACAACGGGCGCAACCATTGGCGCGCTGACGGCTGCGGCGGCTGGCGCAACAACAGGCGCAACCTCGGCCGCCGCAACAACGGCTTCCTGCGCGGAAGCCGCAGCCGGCTCCGCCGTCTGGCGGGCGGGAGTGGCAGGCGCTTCCAATGCAGTCTGCGGACCGGCGTCGCCATTGAGCGCCAGCATGCGCAGGCAGGCCATGATGAAGCCCGCGTATTCGTCCGGCGCCAACGTCAGTTCGCTGCGGCTATGCACGGCCACGGAATAGAACAACTGGACGGCGTCGGGATGCAGGCTCTGGGCCAGCCGCGCAATATCCGCGGCCAGCGGGTCTTCGGCAGCCGTAACGCCCGTGACGCGCTGTTCGATCGCAACGCGCGACAGCAGCACGGCCAGGTCGGCCAGCGCCCCCGCGTACGACAACCCGCGTATGGCCAGCTCATCAGCCACGGCCAACACGCTCTTGGCGTCACCCGCCGACAAGGCGTCAAGCAGGCGCACCAGATGGCGCTGGTCGATGGTGCCGAGCATGCCGCGCACGGCGTCCTCGGTCATGTTGCCGGCGCTATAGGCAATGGCTTGATCGGTGAGCGACAGCGCATCGCGCATCGAACCCTGCGCGGCCTGGCCGATCAGGCGCAAGGCCGGCACTTCAAAGGCGACTTCTTCGTGACCCAGCACCGCTTGCAGGTGCCCGACGATGGAGTCGGCCGGCATCTGCTTCAAATTGAATTGCAGGCAGCGCGACAGCACCGTGACCGGGATCTTTTGCGGATCGGTGGTGGCCAGGATGAATTTGACGTGGGGGGGCGGCTCTTCCAGCGTCTTCAACATGGCGTTGAAGGCGTGGCCGGTCAGCATGTGCACTTCGTCGATCATGTAGACCTTGAAGCGCCCCGCGCCCGGGGAGTACACCGCCTGTTCGAGCAACTGCGTCATTTCCTCGACGCCGCGGTTCGAGGCCGCATCCAGCTCCAGGTAGTCAACAAAGCGCCCGGCGTCGATTTCCGTACAAGCGCGGCAGACGCCGCAAGGCTTGGACGTGATGCCGGTTTCACAGTTGAGCGACTTGGCCAGAATGCGGGACAACGTGGTCTTGCCCACGCCCCGCGTGCCGGTAAACAACCAGGCATGGTGCAGGCGTTGGGTGTCGAGCGCATGAGTCAGCGCGCGGACCACGTGATCCTGTCCCACGAGGGTATCGAACGATCTCGGCCGCCACTTGCGGGCCAGTACCAGATAAGTCATGGCTGGATTGTAGAGCCTGTTTCGCGTGCTGGCTGAAATGCAAAGGGGACGGGCTTATTCCCGTGGAACGAATCCCTGGAAAATAACCCCGTCCCCCTTGAAAGCGAAGGGCCATGAACTGAAATCATGACCCTTTGCTTTGAAGAATCCGGTTGGCGAGCCTTACTCCGGCACTGACCCTAAACGACTATGGCTGCTTCGTTCCCGACCTGACCAGGTTCACCGTCGAACCATGCGGAGGGGCCCGCCAACCGGAATTCTAGCAGAGCTGCGCTTCGCTTGCTTGCAGCCTTCCGGTTGGCGGGCCCCTGTGGGGCGGTATGTTGCCCCCTCCCCGGCCCTCCCCCCGAGGGGGAGGGGGTGATGGCTTTGCTTCGCTTGCCATTTTTGGCTCGCTTCGCTTTGCCTTGCTTTCTGCGGCTTGCTTCGCTTTGCCGGGCTGTTTGCCGCTGTTCGATTGGCCGGATTTTTGGCGGCTCACTTGCTCGTAGGATGGGTGAAGCGCTTGCTCGTAGGATGGGTGAAGCGCTTGCTCGTAGGATGGGTGAAGCACTTGCTCGTAGGTTGGGTGAAGCACTTGCTCGTAGGATGGGTGAAGCACTTGCTCGTAGGATGGGTGAAGCACTTGCTCGTAGGATGGGTGAAGCGCTTGCTCGTAGGATGGGTGAAGCGCGGGTTGGCTGTCAGAAGAAAATAGATCGTCTACGCGCGCAACCCATCTCCCGCATACTTCACACCCCCCCACATCCCTCACCCCTGCAAATCAATCCACGCCTTCGCCCTGGGAAAGTACAGCGCGGCTTTGGCCTTGCGGCCGTCTAGCGATGTGACTTGCGTGCAATACCGCAGCAGCTGATCGCCATGTCGTTGACGCATCCGTGCCGCGAACGCCGCTGGGGGTTCGCCGGGATGGGGACGGCCGGTTTTGTAGTCGACGATCAGCCAGCCGTCTTCGGTGCTCAGCGCTAGGTCGATCACCGATACCTTGCCGGCGGCGTCGATCAGCGGCCATTCGCGGCGGGCGCCGGATTGGGATAGCAGCCATAGGCCGCGCTCATCCGCCAACGTGGCTTGCAGCGTTTCCAGCACGGCCTCGGCGGCGGCGGCGGCCTGGCTGGCGGGGATGCCGGCGCGGGTTAGTTGGCGACGCATGGCGGGTAGGCGGTCGGCCAGAGCGTTGGCCGGCCAGGCGTGGATGCCGTCTTGGCCGATGCGGGCAAGCCAGGCGTGCGCCAGCGTGCCGATGGCGGCGTCGTAGCCGGCTTCAAGCTGCCAGGCGGGGTGTTCGCTGCCGTCGCCCCAGGCGCCGCGTTCGGCCGCGCCGAAGCCGGGGCTGATGACCACGTTGGACAGCCGCGCCAACTGCGCAAGGCCGTCGCCGGCCACGCGGCGCAGCGGCTCGCCTTGCCATTCCGGGGTGTCGACCGCGTCGGGCTCGGCCTCGTTTTCCTGCTTGGGTGGCACCGGCGGCACCAGGCACGGCCACAAGCGGCCCAGCAAACTGGCGGATGGCGGCGTCTTGGCTTGACCCGTGGCCTCGTCGACCGCGACATGGCCCACCAGGTGCAGGCGTTTGCGCGCCCGTGTCGCCGCCACGTATAGCAAGCGATCAATCTCGTAGGACGCGCGGCGGGCCTCGCGGGCGCCCAGGTAGCGCGATATCGGGTCGGCCTCGACCTCGGCGCGCGGCTTGACCGGGCCGAACAGCACACGGCCGCTGCTTTGTTCAAAACGCACCAGCGGCGCCTGATCACCCCGGGGCGCGCGGTGCAGGCCGTACAGGATGACCGTTTCAAACTGCAGGCCCTTGGACTTGTGCATGGTCATGATTTCGACCGCGCCGTCGTCCTCGTCCGCCGCATCGGGCGCGGCGAACAGGCGCGAGATGCCGGCGTCCAGCGCTGCCGGATCAATGCCGCCGTGCGGCGCCAGCCGCTCCAGCAGTTGGAACAGGCTTTCGGCGTCGTTCGAGACCGACAGGCCGGTGTACAACGCCGGGCCGCCCAGGCGCCGCCACAAGGATTCCACCCAGGCCGCGAACGGCATTGCACCCGAGGCATTGCGCTTGTCCAGCAAAATGGCGGCCACCTGGCGCAGGCGTTCGAATTCATCGGCGCTCAACACCGATTGCGCGGCGGGCGTTTCCAGCGCTTCGCTTGCTTCGGACGCTGCCGGAACCGCGTCGAACAAGGAACCCTGCGGTTCACTGCGCGCGGCCTGGGGCAGCGTCACCGGCGCCGTCGGCGGCGCAATGCGCAGCGCGCGTTCCAGCAGCACGGGAACGGGCGTGATGTGGTCGTCGCCAAACAGGCGCTGCAGGGACGTCAGCGTCAAGCCGCAGTACGGCGCGCGCAAGACCGACAGCCAAGCCAGCCGGTCGGCCGGATGCGACAGCGCCCGCACTAACTGCACCAGGTCGGCCACCACCGGGCGCAAAGCCAACGGCACCAGATCCACGGCGCGGCAACGGATGCCTTCCTGCGCCAGCCGGCGCGTCAGGTTGCCCAGGTGGCTGCGCGCGCGCACCAGCACCGCCACCGGATGCTTGGCGCCCTTGTGGTCGATCAGCGCCTGGCGCACCAGGCCCAGCGCGATTTCCTCGGCCTGCTCTTCCGCCGGCGTTCCGCCCGCCCGCGACCAGGCCGGGTGAAAGCGCACCGCCGGGTCCGGCAGCGCCTCGTGGAAGGCCGTGGACGGGCTGTAGGCAATGGCCCCCGCGGCGGCGTCGCTGCGCTTGGGCAGCAGGCCCGCGAACGATTGGTTCACCCATTCCACGATGCCCGCCTGCGAGCGGAAGTTGTCGGTCAGGTTCAGGAAGTCGGGCGTCAATTCGCCCACGCCGATGTCGGCCACTTCCAGGAACAGGCCCACCTCCGCCTTGCGGAAACGGTAAATGGATTGCATCGGGTCGCCCACCAGGAACAGGCTGCGGCCATCGCCCGCCTGCCAGCCCGAGGTCAACGTGCGCAACAGGTCAAGCTGTGTCTGGCTGGTGTCCTGGAACTCGTCGATCAGCAGGTGGCGGATCGACGCATCCAGTTTCAGCAGAAGCTCACCGGGATCGTCGGCGCTGCCCAATGCGGCCGCCGCGCGTTGCGCGATTTCGATGAAGTCCACCTCGCCCTGGTCCGCGAAGCGCAGGCGCAGTTGCGCCACGGCCAGTGCCAGCGTCATCAACTGCGCGCCCAGCACTTCCCATTGCGCGTCCGTGAAATGCGGGTTGGGGATGTCGCGCACGGCGTTCAGCCGGCGCACCCAGGCGGCCTTGTCGTCCGCCGCTTCCAGCCATGCCACAAAGGGTTCCTTGTGCGCGCACTTGGCCGGAAAGCCCAGGTTTTTGTTGACGGTCTTGCGCAGGCTGCCGGTGCCCGTCAGCAGCAGATGGGCCACGGCGCGCCACTGGTCCAGCATGTCCGCATCAGGCGGCAGCTCTTCCGTCCAGTCCAACAACGCCAGCAGCTTGTTGTCGTCTTCGCCGTCTTGCAGATGAGCCGCGGCCAACCGGGCCGGGCCGCACAGCGCGTCGGCCCAGCCATAAGGCATGGCTTCGCAAAGCGCGTCCAGGTCTTCGCCGATGGCCTCGGCCAGCATGGCTTGCATGCCGGCGCGGTCGGAACCGTGGCGCAGCAGCGGCAGCCATTGGTCGCGCTGACCCAGCATGTCGGCAATGGCGTCCTTGGCCGCTTGCACGTCTACGTCCAGATGCTGCAACAGAATGCGCACGGCGTCGTAGTCGTCGGCCAGGTCCAGCGTGGCGCGGGCCGCTGCTTCGTAATGGGCGCGCGCGTCGTCGGTGATGTCCGGCATGCCGCCCAGTTCGGACAGCCACGGCATGCTGCGCACCAGCCCCGCGCAGAACGAGTCGATGGTGCGGATTGCCAGGCGCGCCGGGTGGTCCAGCAGATGCCAGCCCTGCTCGGCGTTGCGGGCCAGCGCGGCGCGCGCCAGTTCCCAACTGCGGCGTTCGTGCATGGCCTCGGGCGGCCCGTCCAGCCCGCGCCGCAGCTTGCTGAGCACGCGCGCATGCATCTCGGACGCGGCCTTGCGCGTGAACGTGATGGCGACGATTTCCTCGGGCCGGTTCACCGTGGCCAGCAAGGCCAGGATGCGGTCGGTCAGCAGCTCGGTCTTGCCGGACCCGGCCGGGGCTTGCACCAGGAATGAGCGGGTGGGGTCCAGCGCGTCGGTGCGCGCGGCGTGATCCTGTGGCAGGCGTTCTGTGTCGGCCATGGCTCAGGCGTCCTCGTCGTCAAGATGCAGACGCAGGAACGGCAATGCATCGCAGTATTTCAGGTCGTCGCGGCGGTAGGCCACATTGCTGGCCACGCCCGCCACGTATTCATCGGCCAGCGCCTCGATGGCCACCCGCCACCGCTGCCGGATCTCCGGCCAGGTCAGGCCGTCGAAAAACTTGCTGTCGCTGGCCAGCGTCACGCCGGGCACGCCCAGGTCTTCGTCTGCCAGGCCTTGCGCGGCCACTTGTCGCGCGTGAATCTGCGCCAGCACCAGGCCCGCGACTTCGCCGCCCGCCGCATCGGCCAGCACCGACGCATAGAACGGCAACTGCACGTTCACGGGACGGCTGCGCGACCAATCGGGTTCGGGCTTGGCGGCGGCCACGCCGGTCTTGTAGTCGACGATGACGTTGCGGCCATCGGCCAGGCTATCGATGCGGTCCAGCCGCAGCTTCAAGGTCAACGCGCCGCGCTGCCACTGGTGGCTCTTTTCGACCTGAGCCACCGCGAACGGCAGGCGCTGCGCCTCCATGTGGAGCCACGACGCCAGCACGGTCTGCGCGCGCTGGCACTCCAGCGTCTTCAACGCGGGCGCATAGTCCTTGAGTTCTTCATCGGCGGCCTGGGCCACGGCTTGTTCCAGCAAGGCGGCCAGCCGCTGAGTGGCGATGACCTCGTGCAGCGCGTCCTGGTCGGGCATCATGCCCCACACCAATTCCAGCGCCTTGTGCAGGAACTGGCCGCGCACGTTCACCGTGGCGCTATCGGCATAAGGCGCCAGCTCGCGCCCGCCCAGGCGGTGCCGCACGAAGGCCCAAAGCGGATTGCGCGCCTGCGTGTCCAGCACGTCTAGCCCGCCGCCACCACGGTTGCCCGCCGCCAAGGGCGGGCCCTGCCTGTCGTCCAGCGACTCCTGCGGCAGCGCCGCGGTGGTTTCGACCAGCGGCGGCGTCCAATCGGTCAAGGCGGCGCCAGCAATCAGGGGCGATGGCCGCAGCTCGCGTTCGCCATCCATATGGGCATGGCTGACGATGATGTCGGGTGCGCAGCGGCACAGCGCGGCATACATGCCTTCGGCCCATTCGCGTTCGCGTTCCGGCGTGGCGCGCGGGGCCTTGGCCTGGCGCAGCACGGCCAAGGGCAACAGCGGGTTGGGCTTGGGCGACGCGGGCAGTACGTCGTCGGTCAGCCCCAGCATCCACACGCCGTCCCAGTAGCCGCCTTCGGCCTCCAGCAGGCCCAGGACGTCCAGCCGCGCCGTGGGATCGCGCTGCGGCTGGAACGACGCCGACCGCGCCACGCTTTGCAGCAGGTTGACCGCCGCCACGCCACCCAGTCGGCCGGCCGCCGGCGCCAGCGCCGAAAAGCTGCCCAGTGCATCACCCAATGCGCCCATGACCTGATACGCCACACTGTCCAGCGCGCCTTCGCCCGGAAAACCCAACGCCGTCAACGCCGCCTTCATGCGCAGCATCCAGACGTCGCACGTGGCCTGGCGGCCGCCCTGGGTCCAGATGTCCAAGGCCTGGTTCCAGGCCTGCGCCAAGGCGGGCGTGTCGGCCAGCAGCTTCTTCCAATCGTTCGGGCTGACGCGCTGCACCGCCTGACGACGCCAACGCGCATCGATAGCGGCCAGGCGCGCGCGGTCGCGCACGTCGCCGGCGCAATGGCCGGCCAGCAGCGCCGCGCCCAGCACGTCCACGCCGCAGCCCTTGCCGCCCGCGCATTCGGCCAACGCGCGCAGCCACGCCAGCGCGGCCCGCGCCATCGGCCAGTCATTCAGCGGCCGGCCCACGGCCACGTTGAAGGCATAAGCCGGCGCGCCGTCGCGTCCGGCCAAGGCCTGGCTCAAGACACGGCGCGCAAACGGGGATTCGGCTTCCAACTGTGGGGACACGATGGCAAACCGCCCCTGCGGATGCGCCCGCAACTGGCTGGCGGCCCAAGCCGCCGCCGCGCGCCATTCCGCGCCCTGGTCAGCGGCTTCGAAGCGGCGGGCCACGGTTTCAACGCGCTGTTCGTCGCGCCATTGCGCAACCCGGCAGCCCTGGCCTTCAAAGGCGCGCAGCAGGCGGCGAAAACGTGGCGATACGTCAGTAAAGCCGGCCAGCACCAATTGCCCGGGAATGGGTAAGCGGCCTTCTTCCAAGGCGCGCAGCACGCGGGCATAGCCTTGGTTGGCGTCCTCGGCGTCGATACCCGCCAGCGTTTGCCGATAGCGCACGCGCCACTTGGCAAAGCCGCGGTATTCGTCGGTGTCGGCGCCGGAGGGTACATGCAAATCCCATTCGTCCATCAACAGATCGGCGTCCATGGACAGCTTGGCCGCCTGGCTGGCGTCCAGCAGCACGCGCTCGGCCTCTTCGGCGCGGATGGCTTCGGTCCAGACCAATTGCGTGGCGAAGCTGTCCAGCCGGTAGGCGGGCACGTCGTCGTCGGCTTCAAACGCCAGTTCGTTGGCGGATTCTGCAAGCCAGGCGGACAAGGGCAAGATGCGCGGCAGCTCGCTGACCTGGCGTTCCAGGCGCAGCAGGCCAGCCAGTTCCAGCGTCAGCCGGCGCGACAGGCGGTTGTTCACCGTCAGCACCAACGTGTCGGCGGCGGCCAGGGCGCCGATGTCCGGCAGGGACAGCAAGGATAGTGAAAGCAAGGGAGGGGAAAGCGGCGCGTCCTGCATGGGCATCCGAAAAAGAAGCGGCTAGAAACCGCACAGGGCGGCCAGATTTTCCCAATGCAGCTGCATGTCGGGCGTGGTGTAGCCCCAGAACGCCAGGCCCAGCACCGCCACCAGCGCCAACACGCCCACGGCGCGCCAGCCTCGATGGCGGCGGACGGTGGGGGGAGTGGCGTGCGGCATGGTCAGGGGTTCCATAGGGCAGGCAGGCGGGTAGCGGATGTCGGTGACGGCAGGGTTGCTGTCGGTCGGGTTGTAGTCGGCTTGCGGCGATATCAAGTTGCCACGGGTCGGGGTTCGGCGACATTCACCGGCTGCTCGCGCACCGGCAGGCACAGCAGCGCGGCAATGATGGCAAGCGCCAAGCCCAGCCACCAGACCATATCGTAATTGCCGGTCTTGGCGTAAGCATACCCGCCCAGCCAGACGCCGATAAAGCTGCCCAACTGGTGCCCCAAAAAGACAATGCCCGACAGCGTAGCGGCGTAGCGCAGGCCGTAGATCTGCCCGATCAGCCCTTGCGTAAGCGGCACGGTGCCCAGCCAGAACAAGCCCATCCACGCCGCGAACACATACAGCACCCAGGCCGACAGCGGCACCGCCAACAGCAGCACGATGCCAAAGGCGCGCATGAAATACACCAGGGCCAACAGGCGCTTCTTGCTGTATTTGCCGCCCAGCTTGCCGGCATAGAAAGAGCCCACCACATTGAACAGCCCGATCAGCGCCACCGCGGTCGCGCCCTGCCCGGCCGTCAAGCCGCCGTCGGTCACGTAGGCGGGCAAGTGCAGCGTGATAAAGGCCGTGTGAAAGCCACAGACGAAGTAGCTCAGGAACAGGAAGTGGAACGACGGGTGGCGCACTGCCTGGCGCACGGCGGCGGCCAGCGATTGCTGCGGACCCGACTGCGCTTGCGGGCGGCCGCGCAGGAAGTAAGCCAGCGGCGCGGCGCAGGCCACGAACAGCGACAGCACCCATAACGCGCCCGGCCAGTCCATGCCGGTGATGAGCGCCTGCCCGGTCGGCACCACCGCGAACTGGCCCAACGAGCCGCCCGCGCTGGCGATGCCCATGGCCGTGCTGCGGTAGGCGGGCGGCACCGCGCGCGCCACCACCGGCAGGATCACCGGGAACGTGGTGCCCGCCTGGCCCAGCCCGACCAGTACGCCCGCCGTCAGGTACAGCGTGGCTTCGTCGGTGGCGAAGCGGGTACCGATCATGCCCAGCATGTAGAGCACCGCGCCCAGCGCGATCGTGCGGCCGGAGCCGTAGCGGTCGGCCAGGATGCCCATGAAGATACAGGCCACGCCCCAGCCCAGGTTCTGTAGCGCGAACGCCATCGAGAACACGTCGCGCCCCCAACCGTGCGCCAGGCCCATCGGCTGCATGAAGAGGCCAAAAGTGGCGCGCACGCCCATCGCAAGCAGCACCACCAAGGTGCCCAGGATGAGGGTGCGCGTGGAAATCGTATCGGTTTGGTTAGACATGAAACCCGTGTCTGGTTGTTGTTTGGGTTTGCGTCCCCTCCTCGGGACCCGGCCAACATCATATACAAGTCGCCGCCCGCGCAACGGGAATAGCCCTGTTGCCGAATCGCACTTTGCGCGCCCTGTCACTAGGGCCTACCCCCTACGACCAAGGTCGTGTGTCCGAGCCTGTGATGCGTCTCTATATTGGGCAGAGGCCCGCGAGGCATCGCCAGACGAGCCGATCCGGATGCGCTGACGGCGCCCGGCCATAACAACAAGGAGCCCTATCGTGCCCACCCCCAAACACGTGCCTTCACCCCACGTGCCCCCCTCCCACATGCCCCCCTCCCCCCAAGCACCCGAACCCGAAAGCAGGGTCGCCGCCGTCATGCGACATCCCAAATATCAGGAACTGCTGCGCCGCCGCAGCCGCGCCAGCTTGTTGTTCTTTGCCATCACGGGCGTGATCTACGCCGGTTTCATTCTGACGCTGGCCTTTGACCCCGTGTTCTTCGGCAGCCCGGTACCCGGCATGACGATGAGCATCGGCGTGCTGACCGGCACGCTGGTCGTGTGCAGCGCCGTGGTGCTGATTTCCGCCTACGTGCATATCTCCAATTCCGTGTTCGACCCGCTGCTGGCCGCCATCATCAAGGACGTGTCATGAAAAACAAGAAACTGGGCGCCGCATTGATCTTCATCCTGGGCTGCACGCTGGCGGGCGCGGCGCGCGCCGCCACCGGCGGGCAGGCCAGCATGTCCGCCATCGTGATGTTCCTGGCTTTCATCGCCGGCACCATGGGCATCACCTACTGGGCCGCCAAGCGCACCCGCACCACGTCCGACTTCTACACGGCGGGCGGCGGGCTGTCGGGCTTTCAGAACGGCCTGGCCATCGCGGGCGACTACCTGTCGGCCGCGTCGTTCCTGGGCATTGCGGGCATGGTCTACGTCAGCGGATTCGACGGCATGATCTACGCCATCGGCTTTCTGTTCGGCTGGCCCGTGGTCATGTTCCTGATCGCCGAACGGCTGCGCAACCTGGGCCGCTACAACTTCGCCGACGTCACCTCGTTCCGGCTGTCGCAGACGCCGATGCGCGTGCTGGCGGCCAGCGCATCCCTGCTGATCATTGCGCTGTACCTGATTGCGCAGATGGTGGGCGCGGGCAAGCTCATCGTGCTGCTGTTCGGCCTGGACTACAACGTCGCCGTGGTGATCGTCGGGTCGCTGATGATGATCTACGTGGCCTTCGGCGGCATGACCGCCACCACCTGGGTGCAGATCATCAAGGCGGTGCTGATGCTGCTGGGCGCCACGCTGATGACGGTGCTGGTGATGGCCGCGTTCAACTACAGCCCCGACGCCCTGCTGGCGGAAGCCACGCGCGTGCACCCGTCCGGCAGGGAACTGCTGGCGCCGGGTGCGCAGGTCAGCAGCAACCCCTTGAACGCCTTGTCGCTGGGTATTGCGCTGGCGTTCGGCACCGCCGGGCTGCCGCACATCCTGATGCGATTCTTCACCGTGTCCAACGCCAAGGAAGCGCGCAAGTCGGTCATCTACGCCAGCTCATTCATCGGCTACTTCTACCTGCTGACATTCATCATCGGCTTTGGCGCGGTGGCGCTGCTGGTGCGCCATCCCGAGTATTACGTGACGGGCGCGGACGGCCAGTTCGACATGCTGAAAAGCCTGATCGGCGGCACCAACATGGTGGCCGTGCACCTGGCCAATGCAGTGGGCGGCAACCTGCTGCTGGGCTTCCTGGCGGCCGTTACCTTCGCCACGATCGTCGCGGTGGTGGCGGGCCTGGCGCTGGCGGGCGCGGCGGCCATTTCGCATGACCTCTACGCCAACGTCATCGCGCGGGGCCGCGCCACCGAAGCGCAACAGATGCGTATCTCTCGGCTGTCCACCATTGCGCTGGGCGTCATGGCCATCTTGCTGGGCATCGTGTTTGAAAACCAGAACGTGGCGTTCATGGTGGGCCTGGCGTTCGCGATTGCGGCCAGCGCCAACTTCCCGGTGCTGGTGCTGTCGATTTCCTGGCGCGGCTGCACCACGCGGGGCGCCACCATCGGCGGCTTTCTCGGGCTGGCCTCGGCCACGATCTGGGTGGTGCTGAGCGACACGGTATGGGTCGATGTATTCGGCTTTGCCACGCCCATCACGCCGTTCCCCAACCCCGGCATCCTGTCCATCCCGCTGGCGTTCTTTTCGATCTGGCTGTTCTCCAAGCTGGACAACAGCCCCCGGGCGCATCAGGAAGCCGCGGCCTTCGACGCCTTGACCGTCCGCAGCCAGACAGGCATCGGCGCGACCACCGCCGTCGCCCACTAAGCATGCCTATCAGTTACGCCCATTAGTTACGCCTGTTATTTACGCCTGTTATTTACGCCCATCAATTTCGCCCATCAACCACGCTCAGGAGCCATCATGGAACCCATACCCGATCGCTATCCCGTCCCCCAAGGTTTTGCCGGACCGCACACGGTTACGCAGGACCAGTACGAAGCCGCGTACGCGGCCTCGATGCAGGACCCCGATGCGTTCTGGGCGAATGCGGCCAAGCGCCTGCAGTGGTATCGCGAACCCACCCAGATCCGCGACGTCAATCTGTCGCCCGACGACTTTCATATACGCTGGTATGCCGATGGCGAACTGAACGTCAGCGTCAATTGCCTGGATCGACACCTGGCAACACGCGGCGACAAGACCGCGCTGATCTGGGAATCCGACGACCCCGGCACACCGTCGCAACGCCTGACCTACCGGGAACTGCACGCCAAGGTCTGCAAGATGGGCAACGCGTTGCGCCGACTAGGCATCGGGCGCGGCGACCGCGTCACGATCTATATGCCGATGATTGCCGACACCGTGGTGGCGCTGCTGGCGTGCGCGCGCATCGGCGCGGTACATAACGTGGTGTTCGGCGGGTTTGCGCCGGCGTCCATTGCCGACCGCGTGCGCAACTGCGGCGCTTGCGCCATCATCACCGCCGACGGCGGCCGCCGCGCGGGCCGCGGCGTTGCGCTGAAAGCCAACGTGGACGCCGCGCTGGACATGCCGGGCATGGAAGGCGTGCGCACCGTGCTGGTGGTGCCGCACACGGGCGAATCCGTCAACATGACGCCCGAACGCGACTACTGGCTGGACCGCCTGATGGAACGCGAACCGGACGACTGCCCGCCTGAACGCATGAACGCCGAAGACCCGCTCTTCATCCTCTACACCTCGGGCAGCACCGGCAAGCCCAAGGGCATGCTGCACACCACGGGCGGCTACCTGGTCTATGCCGCCTACACCCACGCCACGCTCTTTGACATCCGCGACAGCGACGTCTTCTGGTGCACGGCCGACGTGGGCTGGATTACCGGCCACAGCTACCTGGTCTACGGCCCATTGGCCAACGGCGCCACCACCCTCATGTTCGAAGGCGTGCCCAGCTACCCGGACGCCTCGCGCTTCTGGCAGGTCATCGACAAACACGCCGTCACCATCTTCTACACCGCCCCCACCGCGATTCGCGCGTTGATGCGCGAAGGGCCCGAGCCCGTGCTGCGCACGTCGCGCAAGTCCTTGCGACTGCTGGGGTCGGTGGGCGAACCCATCAACCCCGAAGCCTGGCGCTGGTATCACGACATCGTAGGCGCGGGCCGCTGCCCCATCGTGGACACCTGGTGGCAAACCGAAACGGGCGGCATCCTGATTTCGCCATTGCCCGGCGCCCGCCCCGGCAAGCCGGGCGCGGCCAGCACGCCCTTCTTCGGCATCCGCCCCGAGCTTGTCGATGTGAAAACCGGCGCCATCATCAACGGACCCGGCGAAGGCAATCTTTTCATCCGCGATTCCTGGCCCGGCCAGGCGCGTTCGGTGTACGGCGACGAGCAGCGATACATCCAGAGCTGCTTCAAGGACTACCCGGGCATGTACTTCACGGGCGACAGTTGCCGCCGCGACGAAGACGGCGACTACTGGATCACCGGGCGGGTGGACGACGTGCTCAACGTCAGCGGACACCGCTTGGGCACCGCCGAACTGGAAAGCGCATTGGTGTCGCACCCCAAGGTGGCCGAAGCCGCCGCCGTGGGTTTTGCGCACGACATCAAGGGCCAGGGCATCTACGTCTACGTCACGCTGAAAGCCGGCGCGCAGCAGTCCGACACGCTGCGCCAGGAACTGGTGGCGCATGTGCGCCGCGAGATCGGCCCGATTGCAACGCCCGACCACCTGCAATGGGCGCCCAGCCTGCCCAAGACGCGCTCGGGCAAGATCATGCGCCGCATCCTGCGCAAGATTGCCGAGAACACCATCGACGACCTGGGCGACATCACCACGCTGGCCGATCCCACCGTGGTCCAGACGCTGGTGCGCGAGCGGCGTGTGGCATGATCGGCCCATGCCTGTCCTGCTGATCGCCGACGACCACCCGCTGTTTCGTGAAGCCTTGCGAGGGGTGATCGGCCGTGTGTTCCCGGACGCCGTCATACACGAAGCCGACCAGATCTCCGTGCTCTACGATCTGGTTGACTCGTGCCCCAACGCCGACCTGCTGTTGCTGGACCTGGACATGCCCGGCTCGTTCGGCCTGGGGCCGCTTGGCCATTTGCGCAACCAGCATCCGCAACTGCCCATCGTGATTGTGTCGGCGCATGAAGACCCGCTCTTGATACGCCGCGCGCTGGATCACGGCGCGATGGGCTTCATCCCGAAATCATCAGACGCCGATACGCTGGGCTCGGCCTTGCTGCATGTGATGGACGGCGGCACCTGGGAGCCCGATGCGGGTCACGCCACCATTGCCGCCACCATTACCGCAAACCGCGGCGCCCTGCCGCGCGAGCCGGCCATGGCGGCCAATGTGCGCGAACTGACTCCGCAGCAGTTCCGGGTATTGCAGATGGTGGGCGCGGGATTGCTGAACAAGCAGATTGCGCACGAATTGCAGGTATCGGAAGCCACCATCAAAGCCCACATGACCGCCGTGATGCGCAAGCTGCGGGTATCGAATCGCACGCAAGCCGTGCTGATCGCCGCGCGGCTGGGCCTGAGTACGTGGCGCTATGGCGCTATCGCGTCAAACCCCAGGGGTGAAGCGTGATGCGGCCAAGCCATGCTGCTCCGAACTCCGATGCTCCAAACCCTGCGGCGCCAATCCTTGATGCGCCAATTCGTGGTGCGTCAACATCTGCGCGCGCAGCTTTGCCGTCAGCAAGGCACGCAGCGACGCGGGCTTGATGGGCTTGGTCAGCACCCGATAGCCGCGCGCCCGCGCCGCCTGCGCCAAGGCATCCGCGCCATCCGCCACCAGCAGCGCGCCTCGCGCGGCAGGCGAGCCGGCGCGCAGGGCGTCAAGGCTATCCAACCCGTTCATGCGGTCGCGCAGAAGGAAATCCACTAATAGAACATGAGGCTGATGGCGCATCAGCGTCATGGCGTCGTCCAGCGTGGTCGCGCACCACACACTGGCCTGCCAGCCGCCCAACAGCGCTTGCAGGCCGCCGAGCACGTGTGAGTCGTTGTCCAGGCACAGCACCCGCAAGCCCTGTAGCGAGGCATGCACGGGCGGCCATTGCAACCGCGACGCCGCGCCGCTCAAGCGCGCCGGCGCGGGCCTCGGGGTTGCAACGCTGGGCACGCTGACCGAAAACACGCTGCCCCGGCCCAGGGCCGAGCGCGCGTCCAGCCCATGCCCCAGCAACAGCGCAAAGCGACGGCATATGGACAGCCCCAGGCCGAAGCTGCGCCCTTCGCGGTTCTGCGGCTGTTCGTAGCGCTGGAACTCGTCGTAGATGCGGCGCAATTGATGCGGGGGAATGCCCGGCCCGGTGTCCCACACTTGCAGTTGTACTTGCCCACCCCGCGACCGCGCGGACAGCAGAATGCGGCCGCCACCCGTATAGCGCAACGCATTGGCCAGGAAGTTCTGCAAGATGCGGCGCAACAGGCGCGGGTCGCTGCGCACCAGCAGCTTGCGTTTGGCGTGCAGGCGCAACTGCAAGCCGGCCCGCAGCGCCACATGGCCGTACTGGTCGGCCAGTTGGCGCAGCATCGGCTCCACGTTGAAGTCACTGAATTCAGGCTTGAGCACCCCCGCGTTCAGCCGCGATACGTCCAGCAGGCCGTCAAGCAGTTCTTCCGCCGCGCGCAGCGACGTGTTGATGCGGCCCGCCAGATAGCGCTGTGCCTCGGGCCGGTCTTCCTCGTTCAGCGCCGACGCAAACAGGCGCGCCGCGTTGATGGGCTGCAGCACATCGTGGCTGACGGCGGTCAGGAACTGGGTGCGTGATCGCTGCGCCGCTTCGGCCTCTTGCGCCCGCGCGCTGACCCGTTGCTCAAGCGTGTTGTTGATGTCGCGCAGCGCGCTTTCCACGCGCTTGAAGTCGGTGATGTCGCTATAGCTAGTGACGTAGCCGCCGCGCGGCAATGGCCGGCCACGCAGTTCCACCACGCGCCCGGACCGCAGCGTGCGCTGCCGATGGTAGACGGCGCCGGCTTGCATCAAGGCGATGCGCTTGCCTACCAGGGCGTCGATGTCCAGGCCCGGGTCCGACCCGAACTTGCCGCGATGCGCATTGAAGCGGATAAGGTCGGCCACGGGTTGGCCCACACGCAGCAGGCCGTCGGGGTAATCGAACAGGCGTTGATACTGCTGGTTCCACGCCACCAGCCGCATGCGCGCATCCACCACGCTTACGCCCTGATCCATGCTGTCCAGCGTGGCCAGCAGGTCGGGCATGCGTAGCGGGTTGTGCCTTAGGGCGGCATACGCCAGCAGGGCGAAGGTCAACAAGGCAAGCGCAAGCCAGCCCAGCATCATGGTGAAAGTCTCCTGCGTCAGGGGTCGGGCCGCGGGCGCAGGTTGTCATTGTGTGGCGTCCCGTCGGCACTGCGCGCATTATGACGCCGCGTTGGTACGGGTGGCACATGCCGACGGCATCTGGACCGCAATTTCAGACGAATCCTAAATCGCCAAGCGTGTGCGCTCGGCGGTCACCGCGCTAGTGATTTGCGCCATGGCAGCAAACGGTTCAGCACGGCAGTTCAGCACGATTCAATGCCGGACACTTCAGATTTCAGAGTGGGGAATAGGCGACAGGCGCGAATGGCCTGGCTGGAAACAGAAGCAGAAAGACAAGCTGGCGTCTCCGACAGGAATCGAACCTGTATCTAGGACTTAGGAGGTCCTTGTTCTATCCGTTGAACTACGGAGACACGCTGCGGGCGGAATTGTATCGCTTTTCAGGGACGACCCTGCAACGCAAGGCGGATTATGAATTGGGCCCCACGACTCACGTGCGCAATGTAGCTCGCGTCCGCGTCCGGCCAGGTGGCTAACCTGTTCGGACGGGCCGCCTTGCGAGCTTTGTCTTGAAGTCCTGACGTGTGTCGCAGATGACGTGGATATAGACGATCTTCCCTACCACCTCATAGATGACGCGGTTCTTCGCAGCGGTGATTTCGAGGAAATGCGTGGCAGGCAGTTCGAGAGGGGCGTGGCCGACCTGCGGAAACTGCTCGAGGTTAAGGATTGCTTTCTTTATCTTGGCATAAGAAGCCTGCCAAACCGCCTGAGAAAAGTGCTTTCTAATGTAGCGGCGAATTTCATGCAAATCGTCTACAGCGGACTGAAGAAAAACAACCTGGTGGCTCATTCCGAACCTTCTTTGTCCATTGCCTCAATCTGAGCGAAAACATTGGCAGCTGGAACGACCCGGCCCTCTTCAATCTCGCGGCGTCCGCGGGCCAACAGTTGCAGTAGCGCAATCGTTTGTTCTTGCTCTTCGTAGCTCAGAACATCCATCACCACGAGTTTTGCCTCCCCGTTTTGAGTGATGAGCATCGGTTCTCGATTCTCAGAAATCTCCTTGACGATCTCTGCCGCATGGCTTTTCAGGTAGCTGATGGGCTTGACTTGGGTTGAGTATTTCATGGTTGTCCTCGGATCCAATGAGACTGATTCTAGACTGAATTTAGTCTTCTAAAGACGGCTATTACCGACGTTCAGCCAAATGAGGGTTATTCCGGGCTACGCTCACGCGCGTTCAGCCGTTAGCTTCTCACCTCACGCCTGTGACAAATTGCATCCATGACACATGCGTCACTATTATTTTTTTATGACAAGATCGCGAATCGCCTTGCGCGCCTCTTGATGTACTGTTTAAATTCATCGCGTAAGCCCCTAATTCATCTGGACTTTTCCTGAACCGACGATACGCCGGCTTGCGAAACACTTCTTCACAGACTGATAAGCCTGCTCAACCATGGCATTTTCCTGGACACGTGCAATTGCGAACGCGGTAGCGCCCATGGCGCTGGCGATGTGCGCGCTCCTGCCCCACGCCGCGCAAGCCGCGAAAAATTCCGACCCTTGCAAGACCAACGCCAAATCGGCGGCTTGCAAGGCGCAACAAGCCAAGAAGGCCCCCGCCCCGAAGGCGGCTTCGGGCAAGGGTTCCTCCGGCAAGCAAGCCGCTGCCAAAGCCTCCCCCAGCGCCAAGAAGGCGCCTCCCAAATCTTCATCAAGCGCCAAGAAAGCCCCGCCCAAGTCGTCGTCCACCGCCAAGAAGTCGCCGCCCAAGGGTGGCAAGCAAGTGGCCGCCAAGGGCACGCCGCCCAAGAAGGGCGCCGCCGGCAAGAGTGGCAAACCCAACAAGCCGAACCGCGCGCAACGCGCCGCGGCCCTGGCGGCATCCGCCGCCATGCCGCCCGCCGCTTCGTCGGTGCGTGCTGAAGCCGCCGCGCTGCGCTCCAGCACGGCGTATGTGCAAGACCTGGAAACGTCCACCGTTCTGTTCGCCAAGAATGAAAACGTGGTGCGCCCCATCGCTTCCATCTCGAAGCTGATGACGGCCGTTGTGGTGGTGGACGCCAACTTGCCGATGGATGAAATGCTTGAGATCACCGACGATGACATCGACGGCCTCAAGCACACCACGTCACGATTGCGCGTGGGCACCAAGCTGTCACGCGGCGACATGCTGCACCTGGCCTTGATGTCGTCCGAGAACCGCGCCGCCAACGCGCTGGGCCGCCACTACCCGGGCGGCCTGCCCGCTTTCGTGGCCGCCATGAACGCCAAGGCGCAATCATTGGGCATGACCAGCACGCGCTTTATCGAGCCCACCGGTTTGTCCAGCGACAACGTGTCGTCGCCACATGATCTGGCCCGCCTGCTGCGCGCGGCGTCGCAACGCCCGCTGATCCATCGCTACTCGACCGACACCGAGTACGACGTTGAAATCAACAACCGCACGCAAACCTTCCGCAATACGAACCTGCTGGTGCGCAAGCCCGACTGGGACATCAAGGTGTCCAAGACCGGCTACATCAACGAGGCCGGCGAGTGCCTGGTGATGCTGGCGCGCATCAATGGCCGCGACCTGGCCATCGTGCTGCTGGATTCGCAAGGCAAGCTGTCGCGCATTGGCGATGCGGTGCGCATCCGCCGCATCGTACAAAACGAAGTGGCGCTGGCGTCCATACAGCCCGGGGGCTGAACACTGACGGCGGGGGCACCCATAGCGGGCGGCCCCACATCGCGCAACAATGCATAAGGCCCGATCTGATCGGGCCTTATTTTTTTGACCAGCCTAGGCGGCGACGCGCCGTTTGGCGCGCAGCGGTTCCGCGTCGTACATCGATGCCGGCAGTCCTTCCAGCACCGCTTGCGGGTTCAGCGACCGGATCGGCACCGAAGCATCGTGAGGAATGCGCCCATCGGCCTGCAGCAACTGATAGCGCAGGCAGCACACGCGCAGGAACGACGTGAAATTGGCGGCCTCGCCGCGATATTCGATCAGCTCGTCGTACAGCCGTTCGATCAATTGCGTGACGCGCATGCCGTCGCGCCCCGCGATTTCTTCCAGCACCTGCCAGAACAACTGCTCCAGCCGCAAGCTAGTCGCCACGCCATGCAGGCGCAGCGAACGGGTTTCGGGCGCGTAGGACTGCTCGCTCGCGCGGATGAAGATTTCACACATATAAGCTCCCGGACGAGAGGCCAGGGGCACCTGCCGGGCCCACCTCGCGAAGAACCACTTTACGACGTTTGCCGCAGCGCTCGCAACACGCCAGGCGGCTTACGTCCCCGACACCCGATCCCGTCAACGCGTTGCGCGAAGCCACCTGTCCCCACCCTTTGCATGCGGTCCCGATTGATAAAAATCATGGTGCCGCCTACGCAAGCGGTCGAGCATAGAAGAACTGACCTGACTTCGGAGCAGACGATGGACAAGACAATGAAGGCCGCGGTTGCACGCGCATTCGGCGAACCCCTGGTGATTGAAGAAGTGGCCGTGCCGCGCCCGGGGCCGGGCGAATTGCTGGTCAAGATAGAAGCCTGCGGCGTGTGCCACACCGACTTGCACGCCGTCCAGGGCGACTGGCCCGTCAAACCCAAACCGCCCTTCATTCCCGGCCACGAAGGCGTGGGCCACGTGGTGGCGGTGGGCGCCGGGGTGACCCATGTGAAGGAAGGCGACCGCGTGGGCATCCCCTGGCTGTATTCCGCCTGCGGCCATTGCGAACACTGCCTGGGCGGCTGGGAAACATTGTGCGAACAGCAACAGAACGCCGGCTACTCCGTCAACGGCGGTTTCGCCGAATACGCACTGGCCGCCGCCGACTACGTGGGGCTGTTGCCCAAGAACGTGAGCTTTGTCGACATTGCCCCCGTACTGTGCGCGGGCGTCACCGTGTACAAGGGCCTGAAGATGACGGATACGCGGCCGGGCAACTGGGTCGTCATCTCCGGCATCGGTGGGTTGGGCCACATGGCGGTGCAATACGCCCGAGCCATGGGCTTGAACGTGGCCGCGGTGGACATCGACGACAGCAAGCTGGAACTGGCCCGACGCCTGGGCGCCGAGGTCACCGTCAACGCCAAGACCACCGACCCCGCCGCTTACCTGAAGCGCGAAATCGGTGGCGCGCATGGCGCGCTGATCACGGCGGTATCGCCCAAGGCGTTTGAGCAGGCGATGGGCATGGTGCGGCGCGGCGGCACCGTGGCGCTGAACGGTCTGCCGCCGGGCGATTTCCCGCTGTCGATCTTCGACATGGTGTTGAACGGCGTCACCGTGCGCGGCTCTATCGTCGGGTCGCGGCTGGACCTGCAAGAGTCTTTGCAATTTGCCGAAGCCGGCAAGGTGCGCGCCACGGTGTCCACGGATCGGCTGGAAAACATCAACAGCGTGTTCGACCGCATGAAGCAGGGCCAGATCGAAGGCCGGGTCGTGCTGGACTTTGCCTGATCCCATCCAGCGCGGCCCCGCGCATCAGGGCGTGATCTTCGTGCCCAGCACCACCAGGAATTGCGACAGCCACGCCGGGTGCGCGGGCCAGGCCGGCGCCGTCACCAGGTTGCCATCGGTATAGGCTTGATCGATACCGATCTCGGCATAGGTGCCGCCCGCCAGCCGCACCTCGGGCGCGCACGCGGGGTACGCCGAGCACGTGCGCCCTTTCAGGATGCCGGCCGCCGCCAGCAGTTGCGCGCCGTGGCACACCGCTGCAATGGGTTTGCCGGCCTGATCGAAGTAGCGCACGATATCCAGCACTTTTTCATTCAGTCGCAGGTATTCCGGCGCGCGGCCGCCGGGTATCACCAAGCCGTCGTAGGACGCGGGCTCGACGCGATCGAAGTCGAAGTTCAACGCAAAGTTGTGACCACGCTTTTCACTGTAGGTCTGCGCGCCTTCGAAATCGTGGATGGCGGTGGCAATGGTGTCGCCGGCCTTCTTGTCCGGGCAGACCGCGTGCACCGTGTGCCCCACGGCCAGCAGCGTCTGGTACGGCACCATGGTTTCGTAGTCTTCGGCGTAATCGCCGACCAGCATCAACAGTCGTTTGCTCATGAATGTCTCCTTGGAATGAAGGGCGCCCGGTTCAGCGCCCAGCATGGGGCTCCGGTTCTTGATGTTCTGGGAGACATTGTGCGCGCGTCCGGCGGGCGGGGGGTGGTAATGGGATACCACACGCTCAGCGCGGCAGTGATGCGCCGCCGCAGATTGCGATGTCCTGACCGGTGATGGCGGCGGCCTGGGGCGACAGCAGGAATTCGACCAGCGCGGCCACCTCCTCGGGTTGGATCAATCTGCCTATCGGCGGCATCCGTGGCGCGCTGGCCGCCCGCGCGGGGTCCTGCAACATACCTGTCTGCGTGGCGGCCGGCGACACCACGTTCACGGTGACGCCCTGAGACGCCAGTTCCGCCGCCCAACTGCGCGCCAGCGCCACCAGCGCGGCCTTGGACGCCGCGTACTGGCTACGGCCGGGCATGCCCTGGGCCGTCCGGCTACCCACCAGCACCACGCGGCCGTCACCACGTTCGGCCATGTTCGGCGTCAGTAGCTGGGCCACCCTGACGGCAACGTCCACGTGCAGCTTCCACATGCGTTCGCCGTCGGCGGGGTCCAACTGCGCCAAGGGCCCCACCCGCATGATGCCCGCGGCATGTACCAACGCCCGGGCCTGCTTGCAACTATCCAGCGCCTGCCGGGTCGCGACTTCATCGCACAGGTCAACGGTGATGTGCCGATAGGCCGCGTGCCGCGCCACGGCCGGCCCGATGTCCAGGCCGGCCACCTGCCAGCCCGCGTCCAGCAGGCGCTGCACAATGGCCAGGCCGATACCGCCCGTGGCGCCGGTCACCACCGCCAGTCCGCCCGCCGGATTATTCGACATGGATGTTTCCTTCCTCGATGATCTTGCGCGACCGTGCCATGTCGTCTTTCTGAAAGCGTGCAAACGCCGTGGCCGACCCCGGCGTCAACGACACGCCCAGTTGTTCGTACTTGGCCGTCATGCCGGATGACAAGGCCTTGTTGACCTCGGCGTTCAGCTTCTCGACGATGGGCCCAGGCGTGCCCGCCGGCGCCCACAGCCCGTACCAACTGTAGAACTGATAGCCGGGCAACACTTCGCTGACGGTGGGCACGTCGGGCAGATTGGGCAGGCGCGCGTCAGACGTTACGGCAAGGATCTTCAGCATGCCGCTTTTGTAGTACGACACCGCGCCCAGGACCGGGTCGATGAAGCCATCAATGCGCCCGCCCACCAGATCCTGCAACGCGGGCGACGTGCCGCGATAGGGGATGACCATGTAGTCCAGGCCCCCCTGGCGTTTCAAGAGCTCGGTGGCCAGGTGACCCGCGGATCCGATGGAGCCCACGGCAAAGGTAAGCTGGCCCGGGTTCTTCTTGGCGTAGGCCAGCAATCCGGCCAGGTCGGTAACGGGCAGGTCTTTCTTCACCGAGACCGACAGCGGCGCCTTGCCCGCCATGGCCACCGGCACGAAATTCTTGTCGACGTCGAAGGGCACCGCCTTCATGGTCATGGGCGCCGTCGTGAACGTCGACGCGTTGAACAGCAAGGTGTAGCCATCCGCCGGCGATTTGGCGACGACATCGGCGCCGATAATGCCGTTGCCGCCCGACCGATTTTCCACGATGAAGCTTTGGCCGGTCTGTTCGCTGAGCTTCTGCGCCAGGTCGCGGCCCAGCATGTCCAGCGTGCCGCCCGGCGGAAACGGGATCACGAACCGGATCTGCCGTGACGGGTAGGTGTCTTGCGCATGCGCCACGCCGCCCCCAATAGCCAGGCACAACGCGACCATGGCGCGCGACGCGATTCTCTTTTGCATGATGTGTCTCCTCTTATTTATTTTGCTTGCGGCATCGTGCAGGGGGTTGGCGTCATGCCACCCCGTTGCATCCGTGCCGCTACAGACGCGAGTGCTTCAGCGAGCCAGCAAGCCCGCGCCGGTCAACGCGTTGCGCAACGCCTGCATGTCGGCGTCGTTGGGCGCCTCGGTAGGCGGGCGCACGGTCGCGCTTTCCAGCACGCCCGCCAGATACATGCCGGCCTTCATGCGGGCATGGGCTTCCCCGGTGGGTTCGCCGCCGCCGTAGACGGCGTCTTTCAGCGGCGTGATCAAGGCCTGCACCTGCTGCGCGCGCTTCAGGTCGCCTGCCTTGACGGCATCCCACAGGTCGCTGATCAGTTGCGGGATGAACGTGGCGAAGCCGACCAGCGCGCCGTCCACGCCCTGCACCATCGACGCCAGCAGATATTCATCGTGGCAGGTCAGGATGGCCTTGGACGCATCGGCGTCGCGCAGCGACTGGATGTCGCGCGCATATTTGTTCATGTCGCGCTGGCCCACCTTGAACGCCTGCACGTAGGGCAAGCGGGCCAAGTCGCCCAGCAGCTTGGACGAATAAGAAGCCCGCGTCCACGCCGGATACACGTGGCACACCAGGTCAAGATCAGGCGCGGCCTCGTGGATCGCCTGGAAATACTCCAGCGCATGACCTGGCGTGAAGCCAAAGCGCAGCCAGTGGTGCGGCGGCATGACGTCCAGCGCGGCGGCGCCCGCTTCGCGCGCCGCGCGGGCATGCTCCTGCGCCTCGGCAATGCCTTCGCAGACAATCGAAGAAATCACCGGCAACTTGCCGCGCAGCTCGTCGGCCACGATGCGAGTCACCTGGGCGCGTTCCGACGGGGTAAGGGAAAACACCTCGCCCGTATGCCCGTTGGTCATGACGGCGACAACACCATCATGTCCCGCCAGCCACGAGGCCAGACGGCGCAGGGCGGGTTCGTCGATACGATGATCGTCGGTAAAGGGGCAGGATATTGCCGGGATGATGCCGCGGTAATTCGAGATGGAAGCCATCGTTGTCTCCGTATCTTATGGGTAGGGAATGGCAGTTATGATTGCGGCACCCCCATGGGGTCGTCCAATACTCGAAACGCATAGAATTATGTTTGCCATGGCGCACACCTGACATGGGACCTGGAAACCGACCCCTGGACATGAATTGGCTGGAAGACTTTTGTTCTCTGGCCGAAACGGGTAGCTTTTCGCGCGCCGCGGAAGCCCGCGCCATCGCGCAACCGGCGTTCAGCCGACACATCCGCGCGCTGGAAGAATGGGTGGGCGCTGACCTGTTTGACCGCAGCACACACCCCACCGAACTGACCGCCGCGGGCCGAAAATTCCTGCCGCTGCTCAAGCAGGTCATGGCCGACCTTGAAGCCGCGCGCATCAAGGCGCTGGCCGCCCACGCCCAGGAAGGCGCCAGCCTGCGGTTTGCCGCCACCCATCTGCTGTCGTTGACGTTTTTCCCGAAATGGCTGACCCGGCTGGAATCGGCACTGGAAGTCGGCGCGATCCAGATGATGTCCGACAGTTTCCAAGCCTGCGAAGACCTGATGGCGCAGCGGCGCGTCCAGTTCCTGCTGTGCCACCGCCATCCGCAAGTCGCCAGCCGCCTGGACGAAGCCCCCTACCCCAAGGTGCATCTGGGCACGGACGTGCTGGTGCCGGTCAGCGCGCCTGCTGCCGACGGCCCTGCCGGCGAACCCGCGCATCGGCTTGCCGGCGACGGCCTGGTGCCCTTTCTTGCCTATGGCCCCGCATCCGGCCTGGGCCGCATCGTCAGCCACCAACTGCGGCACAAGGCGATGCCCGTTGAACGCATCCAGACGGCGTTCGTCGGACCGCATGCCACGCTGCTGCGATCCATGGCGATACAGGGGCGAGGCATCGCCTGGCTGCCCGACATGCTGGTGCACGATGACCTGCACCAGGGCAGCTTGATTCGGGCAGGCGGGGAAGAATGGGACATCCCGCTGGAGATCTGCCTGTTTCGGCAGCCTAGTGATATGGCTGCCGTGGCCGAGAATTTGTGGGCACTGGTGGCTGCGGGAAACCCTCCACCGCGGGAATAACCCGGGCCGCCCCGGCATTGCGCCATCGCCCTGTTTCCGGCGCTTGCCGCACAAAACCGTTTAGATTACGATCGACATCATAATGAATGCCGCGTGATGGATTTCAACGTCGCGCGGGCTTCGTGTTGACCGCGGCCACCCGGGCGCGCGGCCTTTTATCTGGCCACAGGCTACGCAACCATGCAGGCATTTTTCATCGAGCGCTACAAAGACGTTGGCAAGCTTGGCCAATTGCCCGAGCCCTCTGTCGGCGACAACGACGTCTTGGTGCAGGTCCATGCCGCCAGCGTCAACGCGCTGGACGCCAAGATCCGCAAAGGTGAATTCAAACTCATCCTTCCCTATCGTTTCCCCCTGGTGCTCGGCAACGACCTGGCGGGCGTCGTCGTGGGCGTGGGACGCAATGTGCGCCAGTTCAAACCGGGCGACGAAGTCTATGGGCGTGCCCCGGACAATCGCATCGGCAGCTTCGCCGAGTTGATCGCGGTAAATGAAGACGCGCTGGCCCTCAAACCCCGCAACCTGGACATGGAACAGGCGGCCTCGCTGCCCTTGGTAGCGCTGACCGCCTGGCAGGTGCTGGTCGAGACCGCACAGGTGAAACCAGGGCAAAAAGTCTTCATACACGCAGGGTCCGGTGGTGTCGGAACGATCGCCATCCAGCTTGCCAAGCACCTGGGCGCTTTTGTCGCAACAACGACCAGCACTCGCAACGTCGATTGGGTGAAGGGCCTGGGTGCCGACGTTGTCATCGACTACCGCACGCAAGCGTTCGAATCGACACTGCGCGATTACGACGTCGTCCTCAACAGCTTGGGGCCGGACGTACTCGACAAATCGTTTCAGGTGCTCAAGTCCGGATCCGGAGCACGACTGATTTCAATCTCTGGTCCACCCACGCCCGCCCTCGCCGAACAACAAGGGCTGTCTTGGGGATTGAAGCAGGCATTGCGGTTTCTTAGCTGGCGCGTTCGCCGGAAAGCGACCAAGCTCGGCGTCAACTATGACTTCGTATTCATGCGCGCACACGGAGAACAGCTACGACAGATCACCGGGCTAGTCGAATCCGGCGCCATCCAACCCGAGATCGATCGCGTTTTTCCATTGGATGCCGTGCAAGAGGCCTTGGCCTATGTCGAAAGCGGCAGAGCCAAGGGCAAGGTGGTGATCAGGGTCCGGGCAACGCCGCCCCTACAACAACAACTGGATAGCAGGCAGACTGGCGTCGGCGTTCAGTAGCACGACCTTTTTCATGCGTAGCCTGAACGCGCCGGGCGCGCCTTCAACCGTGTGATACGCCGTAGCCGCCAACATGCGTTGTGTGTCTCCTTGCGTCTCCACGTACAGGAAGGGTGTGCGCGTCTGGTGCAGAGCCGAGCCAGGCTCGCCATCCATGAGCTGCGGCGCCTGCAAGATGCGCAGGCCGCGCACCGTCGGGTGCAAGGAATGCGCGCGGGGATTGCCATACCGCTGCATGCGCAGACGCAGCAACAACAGGTCTTCGTAGAGCAAGGACGGCGACTCGTCCCCCAGGGGCTGGTCCGGCGACAGCGGCATCCAGTACAGGCCGCCCTCCGCGTACAAGGACAGCCATTCGTCATAGCGCTGGGTATCCAGCAGCATGGCCTCGTGGTAGACGAATGCACTCAGAGAAGCGCGCAGCGCCGCCGTATCCGGGGAAGCAAGGTCTGTTGTCACGCCACGTCTCCCATCAGGTTCAGCCAGCCGCGATGTTGATTGCGGATGACCCACTCGTTATTGCCGCTTTCCATTGAACTGGCGCCGGCATGAAGTTCGCCCTCTTGATAGCCTCGATGCAAGCTCAGCCATTCATTACCGTCACAGGCCAGGCCGTGCTGCTGGCTTTCGAACAGATGCACGTCGTCATGCGCGACCACCGACATGGGCGAGAACACCAACCTGGCGTACGAAGCGGCGCGCTGCCGCAGGCGGGCCGGGGCGTTCTTGGGCGCGAAAGCCCAGGTCTCGACCAAGGTTTCGTTGACCGCCAGCGGACGCAGCACGCGCAGGATCATGGGCGACGCCTTGGCTGCCAGGCTGGGATAAAGCACCGTGTTCTGCGGGGAAAACGCCAGAATCCGTTGCGCGCCCTCTTTGCCATGGCGCGCTTCCAGTTCAGCTTGATAGTCGGGCAGCGGGGCGTAGCCGGTATGGATGCTGAACTTCGTGCCCAAGATGCTGTGCCCGTGCGGCAGCACCCGTGCGCCCATCTCCGAATAGAAGCTGTAGCCCGCGCCAAAGGGCAGCAATTGCTCCATGGCCAACACGGTGTCGCCGCCTTCGGGCAGGTCTTGCGCCACGTGCTTCGCGGCGCTGGCAGCCGATTCGTGCGTGGAGATGGGATGCACGGTGTCGTTGACGTTTTCCAGATAGAGCTTCCAGTTGCAGCCGATGCGGTTGCGCAAGGGTGAGCCCAGCACGGACAGTTCGCCGTCCGCCGCGCGCGCCACCATGTTGTCAAGCGTGGCGAGGGCTTCTCCGAAATAGGACTCGAAGTCCGGGCCGTCCTGGCTTATCCGAGCGAAAACGAAGCCCTTGTAGTTCACGTAGGCGCCCGGCGACGCCAGGCCTTTGCCGGACGGGCAGGCGGACAGGTTCGTGCCCTCGTAGTCGTTCTTCAAGGGAATGGATAGCAGGCTGCCATCCAGCCGGTAGGTCCAGGCGTGATAGGGGCAGCGCAACACCTTGCCGCAATTACCCGCGTGCTCGTGCACCAACTGGCTGCCCTTGTGCGCGCACCGGTTCATCAGCACCGTCACCTCGTTCGCACTGGCGCGCAGCATGATCATCGACTGTCCGGCGATGTGGGTGGTGGTGTAGTCGCCCACGGCGGGCGTCTGGCTTTCGTGGCCCACGTACACCCAGGCGCGCGTCCACAACCGGGTCTGCTCGGCGCGGTACACATCGGGATCGATATACAAGTCCCGGTGTACCTGGTCCGGCCCGACCAGATGCCCGAACCCCTGTTGGAAAGAACCGTCCTTCATAGCGTCTCCTGAACATTCATGGTTTGGGGTCAAGCAGCCGCTTGCGCCAGGTTCGGCGCGGGCGTATCGCCAACGGGAAGCGGCGTCCACGCGCGGCTGGCGGAATCCGGGGGCACGGCCGCGATCAGCGCGCGGGTGTAGCGATGCCGAGGCCGTTCAAAGACCTCATCGACGGGGCCTTGTTCCACGACCACGCCCTGGTGCAACACCAGCACGCGTGTGCACAAATAGCGGACGACGGCCAGGTCGTGCGACACGAACACCAACGCAATGCCCAGTTCTTGCTTCAAGCGCAACAACAGGTTCAGGATCAGCGCCTGTACCGACACGTCAAGACCCGAGACGATTTCGTCAGCCACGATCAGGCGCGGCGTCACGCATAGCGCACGGGCGATGTTGACGCGCTGCTTCTGCCCGCCGGATAGCTGCGAGGGCAGGCGGTCCACGGCCTCCGGCGGCAGGCCGACCGATGCCAGCAAGCGCAGCGCGGCCTCCAGGCGCGCCGAACGCCCCGTGTTGGCGCTCGCACCAGCGGGCGCGGCTTCCAGAATCTGCGTCACCAGCGAACCCACCGTGCGCCTGGGATTCAGGGCGGAATCGGGGTTCTGAAATACCAATTGCACGTCGTGCGGGTCCGCCAGAGGCGCTCGGCCAGTGGCCGGCCGCGACGGCTTTGCAGACGGCGTGTCGGTGGCACTCTCGGACGTGGCATACGCAATGCGCCCCGCGCTTGGCGGAACCATTCCGGCGATAAGGCGGGCAAGGCTGGTCTTGCCGCTGCCGCTTTCACCGACGATGCCCAGAAACTCCCCCTGCGCGACGGACAGCGACAAGGGCTGCAGGATCTGCAATTGGGGCCTGGCTTTGAACAGACGCGCGCGCCCGGGATAGCGGAGCGCAACGTCGCTAAGCGTCACCACCGGTTCCGCTCGCGAGGGCGGCATGGCGCGCATCGCCAGGAACGCGGTTCCATCCTCGTCAGCCGGGGCGCGCAAAGGCGGAATGGACGAAAGGCAACGCGCGGCGCGCTCGCCGCCACGGTCCAGCAACGCAATGTCGCGCTGGCCGCAAACCTCTTGACGCGACGGGCAGCGAGACGCAAACCGGCATCCGCGCAGCGTGGCGAAGTCGCGCAAACCGGGCATGAAATCGGGCAAGGTGCGCAAGGCCTGCGTCGGTGCCGCCATGCCTGGCGCGGATTCCTTCAGGCTGCGCGTGTAGGGATGCAGGGGCTCGTCCAGCACCTGGCGCGCCGAACCGAATTCCACCACTTCGCCCGCGTACAGGACGGCGATCGAATCGCAGACGTGCGCGGCCAAGCGCAGATCATGGGTCACCAACACCACCGACGTTTGATGGCGCCGCTGTTGTTCCGCCAGCACCCGCATGATCTGTGCTTGGGTGATGACGTCCAGCGCAGTAGTGGGTTCGTCGGCAAAGATCAGCGCCGGGTCGCCGCAGAACGCCATGGCGATCAGAATGCGCTGGCACTGTCCGCCCGACATCTGGTGCGGATACCGCGCCAGCATGCCGGCCGCATCGGCCAGGCCGACTTCGTGCAGGCGCTCCCGGGCATAAGACTCGTGCCGCGCAGCCGGTATGCCCACATGGCGCAGGTGCTCGAACAGTTGCTGGCGCACTGTCAGCGCGGGGTTGAGGCCCGACAGCGGCTCTTGCGGAATGAACGCAATCTGGCGCCCCAACATTGCGCGGCGTTGCGCGGTGGGAAGCTGGTTCAAATCGGTGCCACGAAAATGAATGGCGCCTTGCGTGATCGTGAACCCGGGTGGCAGGTTGCCCGCCACCATGCGGCCAATCATGCTTTTTCCCGCGCCCGATTCGCCCACCAGGCCCAACATGCGGCCTTCGGGAACATCCAGATCTATGCCGCGCAAGACGGCGGCGGGCAGGCGCTGGCCGCCCACGTCGACGTTCACGGTAAGCGTCAGGTTCTGCAAGCTCAACAGCGACATGGCCTAGTTCCTTCCACGCTTGCGCGGATCCAGCATCTGGCGCATGCCGTCGCTGAGCAAATTGAATCCGAACACCGTCAACACAATGCCGGTCACCGGCGCGATCAGGGTCCAGATGGCTTCCTGCATGGTGCCGCGGGCGTCGGCAATCATGACGCCCCAGGCGACGACGTCGGCGGGCACCGATAGGCCGACAAAGCTGAGGATGGCTTCGACAATGATGGCGATGCCGATCTGCAGGCTGAACAAGGTAAGGATCAAGGGCACCAGGCCCGGCAGCATCTCGCGCAGCATGACGCGCATATGGCCGAAGCCCATCAGCCGCGCCGCCGTCACATAGTCATTGCGGCGGATCTTCAAGGCTTCGGCCCGCACGACCCGGCAAAACCGCGTCCAGTCCACCAACACGATGGCAAGAATCACGTTACCCACGCCGGTGCCCAGGCCCACCATCAGGATCAGCGACAGCACCACCGGCGGAAACGACATCCACAGGTCCACCAGATAGCCGATTGCCTTGTCCACGCGGCCGCCAAAATAAGCGGCCACCAGGGCCAGGGTGCAGCCAACCAGCATCGCGCCTGTCGCCGCACAAAGGCCCACCCACAAAGCCACGCGCGTGCCGAAGATCAGGCGCGACAACACGCAGCGGCCCAGGCTGTCGGTACCCAGTGGATATTGCAACAACCCATCCGCCGCCCAGGCCGGCGGCAACAAGGGAGACAGCAGGTCCTGCGCCAACGGATCGTTCGGCGCGATGGCGGGCGCAAACAACGCCACCGCCAGCAGCGCCAGCACAATCGCCCCGCCCAACGCGGCCTTGGGCGAAGCGCGCAGGGCCACCCACCAGCCAGACAAGCGGGCCGCAAACGGGGCCGCGTGAAAATTCAGCGTCGTCATCAGAGGTCTCTCAAGCGGGGGTCGATCACGGCGTACAAGCAGTCGACGCTGGCGTTGATCAGCAGGATCACCGCGCAAAAGACCAGCGAAATGCCCTGGATCAGCGGCAGGTCATGGTTGCGCACCGCCTGCACCATCATGTTGCCCATGCCGGGGAAAGAGAAAATCATCTCGATCAGCAAGGTGCCGCCAAACAGAAAACCGAACTGCACGCCGATCAGGGTCAGCGTGGGCAAGAACGCGTTGCGCAGCATGTGCCGCAGAATCACGCGCCGCTCGGGTTGCCCGCGCAGGCGCGCGACGGACACGTATTGTTCGTGGCTGGCTTCCAGCAGGCTTGCGCGCAGCACCCGCACGATCAAGGGGCTGAAACCCAACGCCAACGCCAGGGCCGGAAGCACCAGATGGGACGCCGCGTCGCCCCATGCCGCCCAGCGTCCCTGCAACAGGAAGTCCAGCAGCACAAAGCCGGTCGGGCCCGACATGGCCACGTCCGAACTGAATCTGCCGGAGAACGGCAGGATGGGCCAATGCACGCCAAAGCCCAGCATCAGGAATATTCCCCACAGGAACCCGGGAATGGAGATCAGCAGCACCAGCCCCGTGTCGGCAATCAGTTCGCCGCGGCGATCATGCAGCACGTACAGCAGCAAGCCGCCCGGAACGCTGATGGCAAGCGCCATGATGAGCGCCACGATCGATAGCTCCAGCGTGGCCGGCAAGGTGGTGGCGATCAACTGCGTGACCGGCACGCCGGAGCTGATGGAACGCCCAAGGTCGCCGTGCAACACCTGCCCGAGCCAGATGCCGTATTGCACGATCAGGGACCGGTCCAGCCCCATCGTGTGCCGCAATGCCTCGACTTCGGCGCTGGTTGCGCTGGGCGGCAGCATCATGCCCAAGGGGTCCGCGGGCAATAACCGCAGCACCACGAAGACCACCACGGACAGCGCCAGCATGGTGGGCACTGCCACCGCCAGCCGCCGCACAAAATGGGATACCAGCGCTGCCCACATCAGCGGCCCCAGCGATAGGTCGCGGGCAAGATGTAGCCGGTTTGATAGACCTGCATGTCCACGGATTTCTTGGACGCCACCGTGGCCACGGATTGCAGCAGCGGCAGGCTCCAGGCGTGTTCGGTTGCCAGGCGCGCCAGGTCGCGGTAGCCCTGGATGCGTTTGTCAGGGTCGGCCTGGGCCGCCAGCGCGTCGATGGTCCTGGCCAGCTCCGGTTCTTTCCACGTGGAAAAGCGCAGGCGCGGGTCGAGGATCTTGCCGGCGAATATTTCGGGGTCGCCGGTGGCGTTGGCCCAGCTATACAGCATGACGCCGGGCACCTTCGATGAATGGCTCAGCTCAAGGTACTTTGCCAGCGTGATCTCTTGCAGATCGGCCTGCACCCCAATCTGCGACCACATCTGCACAATGGCGCGCGCCATTTCGTAGTCGCTGGGAAAGGTGTTATTGGTCGACAGGAACTGGATCTTCAACGGCTTGTCCGGCCCGTATCCCGCGCGAGCCAGCTCGGCCTGCGCCGCGGCCTTGTCGAACGCATAGTTGAACCCGGCCACGTCCCCCGGCGACCCGGGCGTGGCCAACACGGAAAGCGGCTTGGCCACGTTGGCGTAGAACGCCTTGGAGATGGCCTGCTTGTTGATGGCCAGGTGCAGGGCGCGCCGCACGTGCTCGTTCTGGAATTCCGGCACATAGCTGGGAATTTGCAGAATGAAGATCTCGCTGTACGGATAGACCTCGGCCTTCAGCGCGGGGCTTTTGTTCAGGCGGTTCACTTCGCGCAGCGGGATCTGCACCGCGACGTCGGCCCTGCCCGATTCCAGCATCGCCACGCGCGCCGACGAATCTGGCACGAACTCGAACACCACGCGCTTGATGGCGGGTTTCGGCCCCCAGTATTTGTCATACGCCTCAAGCACCACGCGGGAACCGCGTTCATAGCGCACGATCTTGTACGGACCGGCGCCAATAGGCGCGGCCTGGAAACCATCTTCACCCACCTTTTCAAAGTAGGCGTGGGGCAGGATGTACGAGGTCAGAAAGCCCAGGTAGTTCGGCGCCGTGGGGGTCGGTGTGGAAAACACCATCGTGGCTTCGGTGGGGCTGGCGACTTGAATGTCTTGCAGTGCGCCGAAGAAGCCGTTGATGGCCAGGCGCTTGTCCTGCTTGGGACGGTCCAGGAAGCTGAACTTGAAATCGTCGGTCGTCAGCTTGGAGCCATCGTGGAAGGTCACATCGTCGCGCAGCACGATGCCCAAGCGCATGTTCTTGTCGTCCAGCCAGCGCCAGCTTTTGATCAGCGCCGGCTGCAGCTTCAGATTCCCGTCTATGAACAGCGCGGAATCGAAGACCGCTTTGTACAGCGACTGCCCCGCCGGGAACGTGACAGCGGTGGGATCCCATGAGGGCACGTCCACCGGATACGCGATTTTCAACTCTTCCGACGGCGCCGCCGGCTTGTCCGCCTGCGCCCAGGCGGACGCGGCGAATAGCCCACCGCTGACCACTACCAGACAGGACAACAAAGTCCTGCCCAACCCCCGTACCCACCATGCGTCAAACATGAACGGCCTCCGATATCGGAATCGTTGCAAAGGCGCCCGGCACCGCCGCGCGAACAGTATACTGTTGTGAATTTAAGCACTAGTACTTGAACTTTAAACTAATTATTTACCCTAGTATCAGCGGCTTATAGCAACTTAAAACAATATATTGTTAAGGGATAACCCCTGCCTTGGCGGCCGCTACCCCGCCATCCCTCCATCACCCAACCGGCCTTGGAACAGATCAAATGGGACAACTTCAAGAACGCCTTGTGTGGAACCCTGACGCGGGCGCCATCCATGACGCCGACCGCCGCTACGTCATGCTGCGCGCGGACGTGCTGATGGGCCTGTTCACCGCCCTGCCCCCCGCGCAACGTCACGCGGCGCTTTGCAGCTTGCAGGCATCGGTGCGCGCACATGGCGGCGCGTCCGCGCGGGCATATCAAGCGCAGGGCACGCCTGACCGGGCACATTTCCTGCAAGTGATGGCGCAAGCCGCCGCCGACCTGGGCTGGGGCGTCTGGCGCTTCAAGATGGAGGGCGCGGAGGCACTTGCGCTAGAGGTGGACAACAGTCCGTTCGCGATGGCCGTCACCGCATCCGACCGCCCGGTCTGCCATGCGATTACAGGTATGCTGGAGGCCGTCAGCGCATTGATCGCGGGCAAGGCAAGCACGTTTCGCGAAACCAGGTGCGCCAGCATGGGCGCGCCTTGTTGCGAGTTTCTGGCGCAAAACGATTAAGGCCGGCAGGCAGTGATGAAGGCAAAAACCACAACAAGAGACACGGCGCGCAAGCCGAACCTGCGCGAACAGGTGTACGGCATCGTCCGAGAGCGCATACAGATGGGCCTGATCCGTCTGGAAGACCGGCTGGTGGATCACGACATTGCCGAAGAGCTCGAGGTGTCGCGCATGCCCGTGCGCGAAGCGCTGATGCAACTCAAGAGCGAAGGCTTGCTGGAAGGCACGGCGCGCGGCTTCGTGCTGCGCCGGTTCACGCTGGGCGAGATGAACGAGATTTTCGAAATCCGCACGCTGCTTGAGCCCGCCGCGGCCGCCGCGGCTTCGGTTCATGCCGGCCCCAAGGGCCTGGCCGACATGAAGGCCGCGCTGGAGCGCGCCGAAGACGCACACGCCCGCACCGACATCGACGAATTCATGCGTAGCAACGCGCACTTCCGGTGGGCCTGGCTGACCATGGTGCCCAACCGCGAGCTGGCGGAGGTGATCTCGCGCTATATCGATCACGTGCAGGTGGTGCGACTGGTGACGATGGACGACAAAGAAATCCGCAGCATCATCCTTCAGGGCATGCGGGGCCTGTACGAAGCCTTTCTATCCGGCGACACCGAACTCGTGCGCATCCGCATGCTGGGCCACGCCCGCGCAGCGGCGGCCTGCTATTACAGCGCCTATCAAAAAATGCTGGAGCAATCTGCCCAAGAGCAGGCCACGACCCGCGCCTAGCTTGTGCGCAGCCGTCGTCGCCCTACTCCAACGCGACGGACACCGGCTTGGCGCCCAGCACCGTCACCAGCGCATTGGGGTCAATGCCGATCAGGTAACCCCGGCGTCCACCGTTGATATAGACCACGGGGTAAGTCAGCACGTCGGCCTCGACCCACACCGGCATCTTCTTGCGGGTGCCGAAGGGCGACGTGCCACCCACCTGGTAACCGGAATGCCGCTGCGCCACCTCGGGCTTGCAGGGCTCGACCCGTTTCAGCCCCGCCTGGCGCGCCAGGTTCTTGGTGGAGACTTCGCGGTCGCCATGCATGACGACGATCAGCGGCTTGGCGGATTCGTCTTCCATCACCAGCGTCTTCACTACCGCGTGCGGGTCCAGGCCCAACTGGCGGGCGGCTTCGCCCGCGCCGCCGTGGTCCACGTAGTCGTAGGTGTGTTCGGTGTAGGGCACCTTGTGCTGCTTGAGGAGTTGCGTGGCGGGGGTTTCGGATACGTGGCGGGCTTTGCTCATGGTTTGCCGGATCAGAATGAAGGATCAGAATGAATAAAGGGAACGTCGTCGCGGGCGTCTAGCCGCGCGGATGGTGCGCGGCGTGCAGCGCCTTCAGGCGCTCGCGCGCGACGTGGGTATAGATTTGCGTGGTGGAAATGTCGGCGTGGCCCAGCAGCATCTGCACCACGCGCAGGTCGGCGCCATGGTTCAGCAGGTGCGTGGCGAAGGCGTGGCGCAAGACGTGCGGCGACAGTGGCGCGTGGATGTCGGCCAGCAAGGCGTACTTCTTTACCAACTGCCAGAACGCCTGGCGCGACATGGCCTCGGCGCGGCCGGTGATGAACAACGCATCGCTCTGGCGGCCGGCCGCCAGTTCGGGGCGCGCGGTCTTCAAATACAGGTCGATCCAGTGGGCCGCCTCGGCGCCCAGCGGCACCAGGCGGTCTTTGCCGCCCTTGCCCAGCACCACGCGCACCACGCCTTCATTCAGGCTGACGTCCAGCGCGCGCACGCCCACCAATTCGGACACACGCAAACCGGTGGCGTACAGCGTTTCCAGCATGGCGCGGTCGCGCAGGCCGCGCGGCTGCGTCACGTCGGGCGCGCGCAGCAAGGCGTCCACTTGTTGCTCGGACAGGGTCTTGGGCAGGCGCGGCGGCTGCTTGGCGGCGATCAGGGTCAGGCAGGGGTCGCGTTCCGAGCGATGTTCGCGCAGCGCCCAGGCAAAGAAGCGGCGCAGCGCGGCCAGGCGGCGGTTGGCGGTGGTGGCGCGGGTTTCTTCGTGGCGGAAGGAGAACCAGGCTTCGATGTCGGCCTTTTGCGCGTCGCACAGCGGTTTGGCCGGCCCCACGGGCAGTGCTTGGGCGCTTGCCGCATCGCCATGGCGATCGGCCATTTCGCGGGCATAGGCTTCCGGGTCTTCCAGCCAGCGGGCGAAACCGGTCAGGTCGCGGCGGTAGGCGGCCAGCGTGTTGGCCGACAAGCCGTCTTCCAGCCATACAGCGTCGATGAAGGCGTCGATATCGGCTTGGGAGGCAAGCGGTGGGCGGGCGGTCGTCATGCCCTGCGGCGCTTCCTTCGCTGTTTGCCTCGGTGTTCCCTTCGTCATGGCCTTCATCGTTCCCCCACCCCCGCCGCCGCGGACTTCAGCCAGGTTTCGAAGAGCTTGAGCGCATCCGACCGCTCGCTGCGTTGTGGATAGCCGAAGTAATAGCCCTGGCTGACCGTCAGGGATTGCGGCACCGGCATGGCCAGCGTGCCCTGATCCAGCGCGGGTTGGGCCAGAAAGCGCGGCATCAGCCCCACGCCCAAGCCAGCCTGCACGGCCGCCATCACCATGGTGAACAGCTCATAACGCGGGCCGCCCGCGGCCTGGGGACCATATAGATGGTTGTTGGCGGCGTACCACTGGCGCCAGGCGTCCGGCCGCGAGGCCAGGTGTAAATGCGTCATGCCGGCCAGCACGCTGACGCCGGCCTCGGCCGTCTTGGCGGCGCGCACAGCAAGCGCGGGGGCGCAAACGGGCACCAGTTCACGCTCGGGAAACAGCAACCCGCCCTGGGTGCCGGGCCACAAGCCGTCGCCGTGATAAAGCGCGCCGTCAAACGGCTGGTCCTTGAACTGGAACGGCAGGGTGCGCACCGACAGGCTGACGGTGATGTCCGCGTGCGCATTCTGGAAGTCCGCCAGGCGCGGGATGAGCCAGGTGGTGGCCAGCGTGGGCACCACCGCAATGTGAATGCTGCGGCCCATGCCCGTGCGGCTGACCAGGCCGAAGGTGTCTTTTTCGATCTGATCCAGATGGTGACGGATCCGGCCGGCGTATTCGGCGCCGTGATCGGTCAGCACAATGCGCCGCCGCACGCGCGTGAACAACTGCACGCCCAGCCGCGCTTCCAGGCTGGCCACCTGCCGGTAGACGGCGCTATGTGTCAGGGACAGTTCTTCGGCGGCGCGGGAAAAGCTGCCCAGCCGGGCCGATGCCTCGAACGCCTGCAGGGCGGTCAAGTTGGGAATGCCGTTTCTCATGGAGCAAAACTGCCTGAAAGCCAACGGGCACTACGTGCCGGGGAATCAATAGATTGTGCAATTTTATCAATTGCGTTGTGCGGCCAGGGCACATATCCTCAAAGGTCTTATCCTCGGCTACCCACGACACCCCACCATGTCTCAGCAAGATTCCCGCCTTGGCGGTCACATTCTGGTCGACCAACTGGTCGCCCAGGGCGTCAAACACGTTTTCTGCGTTCCGGGCGAGAGCTATCTGGCGGTGCTGGACGGCCTGCACGACGCGGATATCAAAGTTACCGTGTGCCGCCAGGAAGGCGGCGCTGCCATGATGGCCGACGCCCACGGCAAGCTGACCGGTGAACCCGGCATCTGCATGGTCACCCGTGGCCCGGGCGCGTCCAACGCGCTGGCCGGTGTGCACATCGCCAAGCAGGATTCCACGCCGCTGATTCTGTTCGTGGGCCAGATCGAACGGGGCATGCGCGAACGCGAAGCCTTTCAGGAAATGGACTACCGCGCCGTGTTCGGCACGCAGGCCAAGTGGGTCACCGAGATCGATCAGGTGGAACGCATTCCCGAACTGATCTCGCGCGCGTTCCACATCGCCACGTCCGGCCGCCCCGGCCCTGTCGTGATCGCATTGCCGGAAGACATGCTGGTGGAAGCGGCCAAGGTGGCCGACGCCCCGCGCTACGAATTGATTGAATCCGCGCCCACGGCCGGCCAGCTGGCTGACCTGGAAAAGCTCTTGGCCGACGCCAAGAATCCGGTCGCCATCCTGGGCGGCACGCGTTGGGATGCCCGCGCGGTGCAGCAGTTTGCCGACTTCGCGCAGCGCCACGCGCTGCCCACGGCGGTGTCGTTCCGCCGCCAGATGCTGTTCCCGGCTGATCACCCCTGCTTCATCGGCGACGTGGGCCTGGGCATCAACCCCACGCTGCTCAAGCGCGTGGCCGATGCCGACCTGATCCTGCTGGTGGGCGGCCGCATGTCCGAAAACCCCAGCCAGGCCTACACGCTGCTGGACATTCCGGTGCCCAAGCAGAAGCTGGTGCACGTGCATCCCGACACCGCCGAGCTGGGCCGCGTCTACCGCGCCACGCTGGCCATCAACACGTCGCCCTCCGCATTCGCCGAGTCGCTGGGTAGCCTGAAGGCGCCCGCCAAGCCCGTGTGGGCGGAAGGCACGCAGGCCATGCGCGAGTCGTACCTGAAGTGGAGCGACCCGGAAACCGTCACGACGCCGGGCGCGCTGCAAATGGGCCAGGTGATGGCGTATCTGGAAAAGACGCTGCCGGCCGACGCCATCATGACCAACGGCGCGGGCAACTACGCCACCTGGCTGCATCGCTTCCACCGCTTCACGCGCTTTGGCACGCAATTGGCGCCGACGTCGGGCTCGATGGGTTACGGCCTGCCCGCGGCGGTGGGCGCCAAGCGCGTCTGGCCCGATAAGACGGTTGTCTGCTTTGCCGGCGACGGCTGCTTCCTGATGCATGGCCAGGAATTCGCCACCGCCGTCCAGTACGACCTGCCCATCGTCGTGGTGCTGGTGGACAACGGCATGTACGGCACCATCCGCATGCACCAGGAAAAGCACTACCCCGGCCGCGGGTCCGCGCCTGAACTGAAAAACCCGGACTTTGCCGATTACGCGCGCGCCTTCGGCGGCCACGGCGAGCGCGTCGAAACCACCGAACAGTTCGGCCCGGCGTTCGAACGCGCGCTGGCCAGCGGCAAGCCCGCCATCCTGCATTGCTTCATCGACCCCGAAACCATCACCCCGTCGACGACCTTGGAAAAGATCCGCGACGCGGCGCTGAAAGCTCAGCACTGAACCCTCGACCGGGCCGGCAAACACGGCGGTGCGCCCAGGCGCGCCGCCCTCGGAAACCCGAACTTGCCGCCCGAATTATTTTAGGTTTAAACTTTCTAGATTCCGAATACGGATCCATAGCGGAGACCCAGCATGTCCTCGAATCCTTCTTTTCAATGGCAAGATCCCCTGTTGCTGGACCAGCAACTGACCGAAGAAGAACGCATGGTGCGCGACGCCGCCTATGCCTATTCGCAGGACAAGCTTGCCCCCCGCGTGCTGAACGCCTTCCGCAACGAGAAGACCGATCCGGAAATCTTCTCGGAAATGGGTGAACTGGGCCTGTTGGGCGCCACCATTCCTGAAGAATACGGCGGCGCCGGCATGAACTACGTCAGCTACGGCCTGATCGCCCGCGAAGTCGAACGCATCGACTCCGGCTACCGCTCGATGATGAGCGTGCAGTCGTCGCTGGTGATGGTGCCGATCAACGAATTCGGCAGCGAAGCGCAAAAGCAGAAGTACCTGCCCAAGCTGGCTCGCGGCGAGTGGATCGGCTGCTTCGGCCTGACCGAACCCAACCACGGTTCCGACCCCGGCGGCATGGAAACCCGCGCCGTCAAGACGTCCGACGGCTACAAGGTTTCCGGCAACAAGATGTGGATCACGAATTCGCCGATCGCTGATGTGTTCGTGGTGTGGGCCAAGTGCGTGGGCGGCGACTTCGACGGCAAGATCCGCGGCTTCATTCTGGACAAGGGCATGAAGGGCCTGTCGGCCCCGGCCATCCACGGCAAGGTCGGCCTGCGCGCGTCGATCACCGGCGAAATCGTCATGGACGAAGTGGAAGTGTCCGAAGACCAGATGATGCCCGGCGTGTCCGGCCTGAAGGGTCCGTTCACGTGCTTGAATTCCGCCCGCTACGGCATCGCCTGGGGCGCTGTCGGCGCCGCTGAAGCTTGCTGGCACACGGCTCGCCAGTACACGCTGGACCGCAAGCAATTCGGCCGCCCGCTCGCCGCCAACCAGCTGATCCAGAAGAAGCTGGCCGACATGCAAACCGAAATCACGCTGGCCCTGCAAGGCTGCCTGCGTTTGGGCCGCATGAAGGACGAAGGCACCGCCGCCGTCGAAATCACGTCCATCATGAAGCGCAATTCCTGCGGCAAGGCCCTGGACATCGCCCGCCTGGCGCGCGACATGCTCGGCGGCAACGGCATTTCCGACGAATTCGGCGTGGCCCGCCACCTGGTGAACCTGGAAGTGGTCAACACCTACGAAGGCACCCACGACGTGCACGCCCTGATCCTGGGCCGCGCCCAAACGGGCATCCAGGCGTTCTATTGATCGCTGGTCAGGCTTGAATGAAAAATCCCGCTTTCGCGATGAAAGCGGGATTTTTTTTGGGTGGCGCCGGTTGATGGGTTACGCGCGCTATACGACAGGGTCCTTGCCCCGACATTTCCGCGCTCCACCCATCCTACAACGCGGTGCGGCGCGCGATGCATCCGCCAAAATCACAGCCCGCCATCGCGCAAACCCATCACCCCCATCCCCGCCTAATTCTCCCCCGACAAATCAAACAGACTCGTCGCGTCCATTTCCAGCACGCCTTCGTCGTGTTGATTGATCACCGTCCAGGACCACGTGATAATCCCCAGATCCGGGCGTGACGACGACGTTCTTGCGCCTTGCACACGCGCCTCCAAACGCAAGGTATCGCCCGGACGTACCGGCGTGCGCCAGCGCACTTCCCCCAAGCCCGGCGAACCGAACGATTCCGAATCATGCAGCGCCGCGTCCACCGCCATGCGCATGGCCAGCGCGCACGTATGCCAACCACTGGCGATCAGCCCACCCCAGCGGCCTTCCGCCGCGCGTTGCGGGTCGGTGTGGAACCACTGGGGATCGTACTTGCGGGCGAACTCCAGGATCTCGGCTTCCGTGATGGTGACTGGACCGGCCTTGATCAACATGCCGTCTTTGAATTCAGCGAACTTCATTTATTTTTTCCCCCCGTAAAAACAAACGGCGCGCTCAAGGCGCGCCGTGCTTTTCACGTATGTCACGCTCGTGAATGACGCTAATAGGTCTCGAAATGCAGGCGCCCTTCGCGGCGCAGCACATCGTGCAGGATAGACCAATCCTGCCCCGCTTGCATCGTCACATCGCGCAATGCGTCCAGCACGCCGACTTCCATGCCTTTCAAGCCGCACACATAGATGCAGGTATTGCGGTCGGCCAGCAAATCGCGCACCTGCCCTGCCCGATCGCGGATCAAATCCTGCACATAACGCTTGGGCTGGCCGGGCTCGCGCGACAGCGCCAGATTGATGTCGATGAAGTCGCGCGGCAGCTTCATCAGCGGCCCGAAATACGGCAGTTCGCGTTCAGTGCGTGCGCCGAAAAACAGCATCAGCTTGCCGTTTTCGCCCGTATCCATACGCCGTCGGTAGCGCTCGGTCATCGCGCGCATCGGCGCTGAACCCGTGCCCGTGCAGATCATGATCAAGTTCGCGCGCGGGTGATTCGGCATCAGGAACGTATGGCCGAAGGGGCCTATGACCCGCACCGTGTCGTTCTTGGCCAGATCGCACAAATAGTTCGAACACACGCCATGTGCCGCCGCGCCGCCGTGGTCCTCGGTCACGCGCTTAACCGTCAGCGACAGGTTGTTGTAGCCCGCGCGTTCGCCGTCGCGCGGACTTGCCAGCGAGTACTGGCGCGCATGATGGGGCCGGCCTTGCGCGTCCACCCCAGGCGGCAGGATGCCGATGGACTGGCCCTCCAGCACGGGAAACGGCAGCTCGCCAAAGTCCAGCACGATGTGATGGATATCGCTTTCCGTATCGGCGCCCGTCACGCGATAGTTGCCAACCACGGTCGCCGTCATCGGCGCCTTGTGCGTGTATAGATTGACGTAGGGATGCGCGGCCGACCACGGCGGCACGGACGCGCCCGGCAGCGTGAAGGCCGCTTGCGCGGAAGGCGGCGCCGCCCCCTCGGAAGCATCATCGGAGGCATCATCGGAGGCATCATCGGAAGCAGCGCCAGAAAGCCCCGCCGCAGTGGCCTCTTCCACCACCGGCAGCGCCTTTTCCTTGGGCAACTCTTCCCAGCCGAATTGCTCTTGCACCGAATACGCTTCGCTGCGCACCATCAGCCGCCAGTTGTCGATCGAGCCCGTTGGGCACGGCGGCACACAGGCCATGCAGCCATTGCAGATGTCGGGGTCCACCACATAGTTGTTGGAATCGTGCGTGATCGCGTCAACCGGACAGGTCTCTTCGCACGTGTTGCAGCGGATGCAGATCTCGGGGTCGATCAGGTGCTGCTTGAGCACCTGTGCGGGTAAGGGAGCGTTCATCGCGGTCTTCCCAATGCGCGGGCGGGCGGCACTCGCGCGCCGCCCCGTCGCCTTCAGTTGAAACGGACGTAATCGAAATTCACCGGCTGGCGGTTGACGCCCATGACGGGCGGCGCGATCCAATTGGCGAACTTGCCGGGTTCCGTCACCCGCCCCATCAGCGACGCGACAAACGCGCGGTCTTCGGGCGTGGGCAGCCACTTGTGGCTGTTGGCCTGCCATTGCGCTTCGGACACGATCTCGCCTTCGGGCGACATGCGGATGCCGGCCAGCGTGCCGATCTGCCGGTTGAACGCCTTGTGCGGCACCTGCAGGCGGAACGGGATGCCGCTCTTTTCGATGACCTTGTTCCAGCGGCCAATACCCGCGACCGAATCGCGGATGAAGTCATCGCGCAGCACTTCGTTCAGCGCATTCAGCATGGGCACTTCCACCTCGTTCAGCTTGCCGTTGTTCACGGTCAACACGCGATAAGCGTCGTTCTTCAACTGGTGGTCGTCGGTGCGCTTGGACTCTTCATAGCGGCCCTTCAAGCCCGAGCCATAGAAAATCGCCGCGTTGGAAGATTGGTCCGCGCCGAACAGGTCGATGGTGACGCTGTAGTGGAAATTCAGATAGCGCTGGATGGTCGGCAGATCAATAACGCCGGCCGCGCGCACGCTTTGCGGGTCGTCAGTCTTCAGTTGGTTCATCACTTCGCAGGTGCGCTGGATCACGCGCGAAATGCCCGATTCGCCCACGAACATGTGGTGCGCTTCTTCGGTCAGCATGAACTTGGTGGTGCGCGCCAGCGGGTCGAAGCTGGACTCCGCCAACGCGCACAACTGGAACTTGCCGTCGCGGTCGGTGAAGTAAGTGAACATGTAGAAGGCCAGCCAGTCCGGCGTCTTCTCGTTGAAGGCGCCCAGAATGCGCGGGTTGTCGGCATCGCCCGACGTGCGCTGCAACAGCGCGTCGGCCTCTTCACGGCCATCGCGGCCGAAGTAGCGATGCAGCAAATACACCATGGCCCACAGGTGGCGGCCTTCTTCAACGTTGATCTGGAACAGGTTGCGCAAGTCGTACTGCGACGGCGCGGTCAGGCCCAGGTGACGTTGTTGTTCGATCGATGCGGGTTCGGTGTCGCCCTGCGTGACGATGATGCGGCGCAGGTTGGCACGGTGTTCACCAGGCACGTCCTGCCACACGTCGCGGCCGATGTTTTCGCCGAAGTGGATCTTGCGCTGCCCGTCCTGCGGCGCCAGGAAGATGCCCCAGCGGTAATCCGGCATGCGCACGTGGTCGAAGTTGGCCCAGCCATCGGGTTCCACGCTGACGGCCGTGCGCAGGTACACGTCGAAGCCATGCGAGCCGTCAGGCCCCATGTCTTGCCACCATTGCAGGTAGTTGGGCTGCCAATGTTCCAGCGCGCGTTGCAAGGTGCGGTCGCCGGACAGGTTGACGTTATTGGGGATCTTATCGGTGTAGTTGATTCCAGACATTGTCTCGCTCCTTGTTTGTTTTCCGGCTCGGCTTCGAAGACCGGCTCTTAGACCCGCTTCCAGTCGAACGCGGCCTGCTCGCCCTTGCCGTAGAGCTTTAGCGCGCCCTTGTCGCCGGCCGCGTTGGGGCGGTTGAAGATCCAGTTCTGCCAAGCCGTCAGGCGCCCGAAGATGCGCGTTTCCATCGTTTCTTTTCCGCCGAAGCGCAGGTTGGCTTCCAGCCCGGTCAAGGCATCGGGCGACAGCGCTCGGCGTTCTTCCAGCATCATCCGCACCTCGTCGTCCCAGTCGATGCTGTCCGGTGCGTAGGTCACCAGGCCCAGGTTCAGCGCGTCGATGGCGGACAGGGGCTGACCGGCACGGGCGCGCACGGCTTCCAGCGGCTCGGTCTCTTCATGGAAGCGGCGCTGCAAGCGGCTTTGGCCGTTCACCATCGGATAGGCGCCGAAGTTGCGTTCACCCACAACGATCTGCGCCGCAGGTGCATCAACGTCCGCATCCGCTTCGCTATCCAGCATGTAGCTGCGGTCGGCGGCCAGCGCCAGTTCCAGCAAGGTGCCCACAAAGCAGGAGCCGGGTTCGATCAGCGCGAACAGGCTGCGCGACGTGACGTCCAGACGCGCCAGCGTGCGGCGCAGCATGCCGGCCGTTTCACGCACGAACCAGTGGCCGGCGTGCCGTTGCAGCGCGGCGTCGGCCGCCAGCACGGCCGCAGCGTCGCCTTCGGTCTTGAAGATCCAGGTGCCGATGTCCAGCTCGTTGGTGCGCATCGTCAAGATGGCGTCGTCCAATTCGCGCGCCATCTGCAAGGGCCACCACGCGGCGCCAGCGGCCAGGATGTCCGCCAATTCGGATGGCGCCTCGCCTTCCGGCGCGCGCACGGTCCAGGTTGCCAGGCGCTTGTCGCGGTCAACCTGAATATCCACGTAGCGGTACGACAAATGGTTCGCGCCTTCGGTGCGTTCGATCGGCGTCAGCGCAATGCCGGGCCCACTCGCTTGGCGGTCGCTGCCTTCGGCCAGCGCCATGGCCCGTTCACGCACGGCCTCTTCAAAGCGCGCGGGCTTGACCACGTCGTCCACCAGCCGCCAGTCCTTGGCGCGCTGGCCGCGCACGCCTTCGACCAGCGTGCAGAAGATATCGGCATGGTCATGGCGCACGCGCCGCTTGTCGGTCACGCGCGTCAGCCCGCCCGTGCCGGGCAGCACGCCCAAGAGCGGCACTTCGGGCAGCGCCACCGAGGACGAGCGGTCGTCCACCAGCAGGATTTCATCGCAGGCCAAGGCCAGCTCGTAACCGCCGCCCGCGCAGGCGCCGTTCAGCGCGGCGATGAATTTCAGGCCGCTATGGCGGCTGGAATCTTCGATGCCGTTGCGGGTTTCGTTGGTGAACTTGCAGAAGTTCACCTTCCAGGCGTGGGACGACAAGCCCAGCATGAAGATATTGGCGCCCGAACAGAAGATGCGGTCTTTCATGCTGGTGACGACCACGCTTTTCACTTCGGGGTGTTCGAAGCGAATGCGCTGCAGGGCGTCGTGCAGTTCGATGTCCACGCCCAGGTCGTAGGAATTCAGCTTGAGCTTGTAGCCAGGGCGCAGACCGCCGTCTTCGGCGACATCCATGGCCAGGGTGGCGACGGGGCCGTCGAACGACAGGCGCCAATGGCGGTATTGGTCGGGCTGGGTGCGGAAATCGACGCGGGCTTCTGCCAGAGATTCTGGCCGAACTTCAAGCCGGGATTCCGCCCCATTTGCGGTGCTGCTCATCGTGTGTCTCCTCGTACGCCCTGCCTGGACAGGAAAAATACTGCATCACATGAATTATTGTGCAGATTAGTTCAGGCAAAAAGGCACGTCAAGCAAGACATGCAGAAAAGTGCAGTTTTATAGCGGCAGGCCGCAGGCCTTGCGAACCTGGGTGCGCAGGCCGGCAAAGCTCTCCTGCACTTCCAGGTTGCTGGTGACCCAGGTCAGGTCGGCCTTCTCGTAGAAAGCCTCGCGCCCGGCCAGGATGCGTTTCAGGTCGGCCATGGCTTCGTTATTGCCCGACATGGGGCGGAAATCGCCCTGCGCCATGACGCGGCCCATGTGCTCTTCGGGCGTGGCGCGCAGCCACACCGTGTAGCAGTGCGCCAGCAGCAGGTTCAGCGTGGCCGGTTCGGACACCAGCCCGCCGGGGGTGGCCAGCACCATTTCCGGGTAGATCTGCACGGCCTCTTCCAGCGCCCGCCGTTCGTAGCGGCGGTAGGCGTTGGGGCCGTACAGGTTATGGATTTCCAGGATGCTGCACCCCGCCACGCGCTCGATCTCGCGGTTGAGTTCGACAAAGGGGTAGCCCAGGTCGTCGGCCAGCATCTGGCCAAGCGTGGACTTGCCCGCGCCACGCAGGCCGATCAGCGCCACGCGCTGCGTGCGGTTGGGCCGCTGCGCGCCCGCGCCCACGCCAAACAGTTGCGTCAAGGCTTCGCGTGCGCGTTGCAGATCGGATTCGGTGCGGCCGCTGAGCAGTTCGCGGATCAGCAGCCAGTCGGGCGATTCGGTGGTGACATCGCCCACCAGTTCAGCCAGCGCGCAATTGAAGGCGCGGGCAATCTGCAGCAGCACCAGGATGGACGCATTGCCCACCCCATGTTCAAGATTGGCCAAATGCCGTTCCGACACCCCTGTCACCTGCGACAGGCTTTTGCGGGTCATGCCGCGTATGGCTCGCAGGCGGCGCACGCGCTCGCCCAATGCCACCAGGAAAGCTTCCCGCCTGGGTTCGGATGGCGCCGTATCTAGCGCTTGATTCATGTTTGGCTGACTCCGCAAATACCCTGATACGCGATGTTTTATGCACTATAGTGCTTGACCCTTTCGTATGGAAGCACTATTTTTCCTTCCAAGCAGTTCCAAGCCGTCATCGCGCAACAAAGCAGCATTCCAATTCATGCCGCTTCCAAAGCGCCGACAGTGTAAAGGAGGAGTCCCGGTGAGCACGCCAGATCAATTCCATGCCCTGATGCGCGAGGCCACGCGCCTGGTGGCGAACCAGCCGCTGGATGACGGCTTGCAGGCGATGCTGAACCGCGAGGCCGGCCCCGGCAGCGCGCTGTATCAGAACATCTTCGCCGCCTGTAGGCAGGGCGTGGCCGACGGCTGGATGTGCAACCGCGAAGGCGGCGGCATCCGCTACGGGCGCGTCATCAAGCCGGCGGAAGACCTGGCCGGCTGTTCGGTGGACGTGGTCGACATGAACGATCTGGCCGGCCCGCACCACGCGCATCCCAATGGCGAGATAGACCTGATCATGCCGCTTACCGCCGACGCGCGCTTTGACGGCCATGGCGCCGGCTGGCTGGTCTACGGCCCCGGCAGCGCGCATAGCCCCACCGTGACGCAAGGCCGCGCGCTGGTGCTGTACCTGCTGCCCGGCGGCGCCATCGCGTTCACACCGCCCGACGGCTGCCGCCGACGCCCACCCGCCATGGCAACCAAAAAAACACAGCCATGGCGCGCCCCCACCAGGACATCAGGAGACAACCGTGAACACCTGCCCCGCCGAACTCAACTTCGCCAGCCATCTGGCTGCCCTGAACGCCGCCCGCGCCGCCAAGCCCGCCTATATCGACGACAGCCGCCAGCTTAGCTACGGCGAACTGGCCGAGCGGGTCGCGCGCATGGCGGGCGCGTTGCGGCAGTTGGGATTGCGCCGCGAGGAACGCATTCTGCTGCTGATGCAGGACACGGTGGATTGGCCCGTAGCCTTCCTGGGCGCGCTGCATGCCGGCGTGGTGCCCGTGGCCGTCAACACCCTGCTGACGCCCGACGATTACGCCTACATCATCACGCACAGCCGCGTGCGCGCCGTGTTTGTCTCGGGCGCGCTGATGCCGACCTTGCAGGCGGCATTGGCCCAATCGCCCGGGGATGTGGAACACGTGGTCGTGTCACAGCCAAACAACGCACAGCCAAATACGGCGCAACCCAACAATGCGCACCCCGTGGGCACCCTGCCCGGCCCCGTGCAGGACTTCGACGCCCTGCTGGCCGCCGCGCCACTGGCCCCCGCCGTGCGCACGCTATCCGACGAGATCGCGTTCTGGCTGTATTCGTCGGGCTCCACCGGCAAGCCCAAGGGCGTGGTGCATACGCATGGCAACCTTTGGCACACGGCCGAGCTCTATGCCAAGCCCGTGCTGGGCATCCGCGAGGACGACGTGGTGTTTTCCGCCGCCAAGCTGTTCTTTGCCTACGGCCTGGGCAACGGCCTGACCTTTCCCCTATCCGTCGGCGCCACCGTCATCCTGATGGGCGAACGCCCCACGCCGCAGGCCGTGTTCCAGCGCCTGACGCGGCATCGCCCCACCGTGTTCTACGGCGTGCCCACCTTGTACGCCAGCATGCTGGCATCCCCCGATTTGCCGCCGCGCGAGCAGGTCGCGATGCGGGTCTGCACATCGGCAGGCGAAGCCTTGCCGCGCGACATCGGTGAACGCTTCACGCGGCATTTTGGCTGCGAGATCCTGGACGGGATCGGCTCCACCGAGATGCTGCACATCTTCATCTCGAACCAAAGCGGACAGATCCGCTACGGCACCACCGGCAAACCCGTGCCGGGCTACGAAGTGCAGTTGCGCGACGACAGTGGCGCGCCCGTGGCGGCCGGCACCATCGGCGACCTCTACATCAAAGGCCCCAGCGCCGCGCTGATGTACTGGAACAACCGCGACAAGACGCGCCAGTGCTTTCTGGGCGACTGGTTGAAAAGCGGCGACAAATACACCTGTGACGCCGACGGCTACTACACCTACGCCGGCCGCAGCGACGACATGATCAAAGTCAGCGGCCAATATGTGTCGCCGGTGGAAGTGGAGAACGTGCTGGTGCAGCACGAGGCCGTGCTGGAAGCCGCCGTGATCGGCGTGCCGGACCACGACGGCCTGGTCAAGACCAAGGCCTACGTAGTGCTGCGCCCGGGCTTCGAGCCCGCCGCCCAGACCGGCGCCGCGCTGCAAAGCTATGTGAAGCAGCATCTGGCGCCCTTCAAGTATCCGCGCCAGATCAACTTCACCGAAGAGCTGCCCAAGACGGCCACGGGAAAGATCCAACGCTTCCGGCTGCGTCAGTTGGAAGAAGCAACGCTATGAATCCCCCTCGCCGGCATTGTCGGCGCGTTGGTTAAACCCGGCCGGCCTTGTGCCAGCCCATGACAAAGCACGGAGACAAACCATGAACCACGCCCTGACCCGGGCTGCGATTGCCGCGGCCCTGACGTTCGCCGCCACCGGCGCGCAGGCCGCCGACAAGATCAAAGTCGGTTTCATGCTGCCCTATAGCGGCACCTACGCCGCGCTGGGCAACGCCATCGAAAACGGCTTCAAGCTGTACGTTGCCGAACAAGGCGGCAAGCTGGGTGGGCGCGAGATCGAATACTTCAAGGTAGATGACGAGTCCAACCCCGCCAAGGCCGCTGAAAACGCCAACCGCCTGATCAAGCGTGACCAGGTCGACGTGCTGATCGGCACGGTGCACTCGGGCGTGGCGATGGCGCTGGCCAAGGCCGCGAAAGACAGCGACACCACGCTGATCGTCACCAACGCGGGCGCCAACGCCATCACCGGCCCGCTGTGCGGCCCCGGCATCTTCCGCACATCGTTCACCAACTGGCAGCCAGCCTATGCCATGGGCCCCGTGGCTTACGCCAAGGGCCACAAGACCGCCGTCACCATCACCTGGAAATACGCAGCCGGCGACGAGGCCATCGGCGGCTTCAAGGAAGGCTTCGAGAAAGCGGGCGGCAAGGTCGTCAAGGAATTGAGCTTGCCGTTTCCCAACGTGGAATTCCAATCGCTCTTGACCGACATCGCGGCCACCAAGCCCGACATGGTGTTCACCTTTTTTGCGGGCGGCGGCGCGGTGAAGTTCGTGCAGGACTATCACGCCGCGGGCCTGGACAAGACCATTCCGCTGTACGGCTCCGGCTTCCTCACCGACGGCACCTTGCAGGCGCAAGGCGCATCGGCACAAGGCCTCTTGACCACGCTGCACTATGCCGACGGCCTGAACACGCCGCGCGACAACGCCTTCCGCGCCGACTACGCCAAGAACTACAAGGTGCAGCCTGACGTGTACGCCGTCCAAGGCTACGACGCCGCGCAACTGATGCAGTCGGGCCTGTCGGCCGTGAAGGGCGACTTCGCCAAAAAGGCGGACTTCCGCCAGGCGATGCGCGGCGCCACCGTGGACAGCCCGCGCGGCCCCTTCACGCTGTCGGCCGCGGGCAACCCGGTGCAGGACATCTATCTGCGCCGGGTGGATGGCCTGGAGAACAAGGTCGTCGAAGTCGCCGCCAAAAAGCTGGCCGACCCGGCGCGCGGCTGCAAGCTCTGACGCCCCCAGGCCATAAGGACGCCCCATGGACATCAGCATCCTGCTTATTCAAAGCCTGAACGCATTCCAGTACGGCTTGCTGCTGTTCCTGGTGGCCAGCGGACTCACGCTGATCTTCGGCATCATGGGCATCATCAACCTGGCCCATGGCAGCTTCTACATGATCGGCGCCTACATGGCGTTTGCGCTGGGGCCGCTGGTTGACCGCTGGCTGGGCGGCGGCTTCATCGCCACCCTGGCCGTGTGCGTGCTGTTGGCCGGGGTGCTGGGCTATGTGCTGGAAGCGGCGTTCTTCAGCTACCTGTACCACCGCAACCACTTGCAGCAGGTGCTGATGACTTACGGGCTGATTTTGGTCTTTGAGGAACTGCGCAGCATCCTGGTGGGCAACGACGTGCACGGCGTGCCGCTGCCGGCGTGGCTGCAAGGCAGTATCTCGCTGGGCGGCGTGATGACGTATCCGGTGTATCGGCTGTTCATCTCGGCTGTAGGCATTGCGGTGGCGCTGCTGCTGTATTGGGTTATTTCGCGTACCCGGCTGGGCATGATGCTGCGCGCCGGCGCCAGCAACCGCGAAATGACGGCATCCCTGGGCATCGACGTCAACAAGCTGTACCGGCTGGTGTTCGCGGCCGGCGTGGCCTTGGCCGCGCTGGCCGGCACCATTGCCGCGCCCGTGTCGTCGGTGTATCCCGGCATGGGCAACGGGGTGCTGATCATCTGCTTCGTGGTGGTGGTGATAGGCGGCATCGGCTCGATACGCGGCGCGTTCCTGGCCGCGATGTTGGTGGGCTTTGTGGAAACCTTCGGCCAGGTGCTGTTCCCGTCCGCCGCGGGCGTGCTGGTGTACCTGCTGATGGCCTTCATTCTTCTATGCAAGCCCGAAGGGCTGTTCAAACAGGGCTAGCCATGCAGAGACTTCTTCCCCTTGCAACGTTGCTGGCGCTGGCCGCGTTTGCCTACAGTGGCAGCGACTACTACACCGGCCTGGCCATCAAGGTGATGATCTACGCCATCTTCGCGCTAAGCCTGCAACTGCTGGTGGGCGGCGCGGGGCTGGTCAGCCTGGGGCATGCCGCCTTCTTCGGCATTGGCGCGTATACGGCGGCGCTGCTGTCGCCCGAGTCCCAGGCGGGCAACCTGTGGTGGTTATTGCCCGCGGCCATGTTGGCAGCGGCGGCCTATGCGTTGGTGACCGGCGCGCTGGCGCTGCGCACGCGCGGCGTGTACTTCATCATGGTGACGCTGGCCTTTGCGCAGATGGCCTATTACGTTTTCCACGACACCGACTTCGGCGGCGGCAGCGATGGCATCTACCTGTACTTCCGGCCTGAACTGTCGGTAGCGGGCTGGATACCGTTCGACCTGAGCAACGCCACCACCTTCTACTTCTTCGTGCTGGCCTGCCTGGCGCTGACCTGGGGCTTTCTGGCGCTGCTGCGGCGGTCGCCCTTTGGCGCGGCGCTGGCCGGCATCCGCATCAACGAACAACGCATGCGCGCGGCCGGCTATTCCACGTATCCGTACAAGCTGACCGCCTACGTGGTGGGCGCCCCGCTGGCCAGCCTGGCGGGCTTTCTGTTCGCGCTGAAAGACGGTTTCGTCACGCCGGAACTGCTGGCTTGGGAACAATCGGGCCTGGTGTTGTTGATGGTGATCCTGGGCGGCATGGCCAGCCTGGGCGGCGCGGTGATCGGCACGGTGGCGCTGGTGCTGATGCAAGAGTTGTTCCAGTCGCAGGCGCTGTTTGGCGACTACGCACGCCATTGGCACCTGCCACTGGGCATTGCCATCATTGCGTTGGTGGCGCTGCTGCCCAATGGCATTGCGGGCCTGCCCGCGCAATGGCGCCAGCGTCGCGAGGCACGCGCCGCCAACACGCATGCGGCCTCCGGCGCCGGCACACAGGCCCTGGCCCCTTCCGCCTCCCCTTCCGCCTCCATGCGCTCCGCTGCCCGCCTGCCCATCCAGGGAGAACGCCATGTCTGATTGCCTGCTTGCCGCCACCGGCGTCACACGCCGCTTTGGCGGGCTGACTGCCGTCAACGACGTATCGTTAGCACTGGCGCGTGGCCAGGTGCATGCCGTCATCGGCACCAACGGCGCGGGCAAGTCCACGCTAATCAACATCCTGTCGGGCGAACTGGCGCCCAGCAGCGGCCAGGTGATGCTGGGCGGACGCGACATCACCCCCTGGCGCCAGCCGCAACGCGCGCGTGCCGGACTGGGCCGCAGCTACCAGCGTTCGACGCTGTTTCCCGAACTGAGCGTGTTCGAGAACTGTCGCTTGACGGCGCAGGCGGCGCGCCAGCGCTTCTGGCATTGGTGGCGTCCGGCATCTGACTGCCGGCGCAGCGCGGAACTGGCGCATCACGCGCTGGAACGCACGGGGCTGGCGGACGACGCCGCGCGCCCCGCCGGCCTGCTGCCACACGGCCGCAAGCGCCAGCTTGAAATCGCCATGTGCCTGGCAGGCGAACCCCAGGTACTGCTGCTGGATGAACCCTTGGCCGGCATGGGACCGGAAGAAACGGACCGCATTCTGGACCTGCTGCAAAGCTTGAAGGCAGGCCACGCAATTTTGCTCGTGGAGCACGACATGGACGCCGTGTTCCGCATTGCCGAAACCATCACCGTGATGGTCAACGGCACCGCCATCGCCAGCGGCCCGCCCGCCGACATCCGCGCCAACGCGGACGTGCGCACGGCTTACCTGGGCGAAGACACCCGCCCCGGCCACACCTAAGGAGACCCCGCATGCACACCTTGATCGAAGCGGGCGGCCTGCATGTGTACTACGGCGCCAGCCATGTGCTGCGCGGCGTGGACATGCACATCGCCCCGGGTGAATCCGTGGGGCTGGTGGGACGCAACGGCATGGGCAAGACCACGCTGATCCGCAGCCTGATGGGCCAGGTGAAAAGCACGCGCGGCCAGGTGCGCGTGGCTGGTCGCGATTGCACCCGCGCGCCGGCCCATGCCATTGCGCGCATGGGCGTGGCGTACGTGCCTGAAGGGCGCGGCATTTTCCCCAATCTGAACGTGCGTGAAAACCTGCAAGTGGCGGCGCGGCCCAGCGTAGGTGGCAAGCGCGCCTGGACCTATACCCGCGTGCTGGACACCTTTCCCCGGCTGCGCGAACGGCTGGGCCATGGTGGGCAGCAGTTGTCGGGAGGTGAGCAGCAGATGCTGGCCATTGGCCGCGCGCTGATGACCAACCCCGACCTGCTGATTCTGGACGAAGCCACCGAAGGGCTCGCCCCACTGATCGTGGCCGAGATCTGGCGCATCATCCGCGAGATTCGCGCGACGGGGATGTCTACGTTGATCGTGGACCGCAACTATCGCGCGGTGCTTGAACACACCGATCGTTGCCTGGTAATGGAAAAAGGGCTGATCGTGGAAGACGGCGATAGCGCGTCGCTGGCCCGGCAACCGGAACAACTGACGCGCTATCTGGGCGTGTAGGGGTAGGCAACTCAGGCATGCCATGCCGACCGGAATGCGGCCCGGGGTTCGACCTTTGCGTGCAGCCCCGGGGACGTCCCAGGGGTGCCTCCCGGCTATGCCGCCTTAGATGATGGCTTCGATCAGGAACGGCCCACGGCGCTTCAGGCCGTCGGCCAGCGCGCGCGCAAAGCCTTCCACCGTATCCACGCTGACCGCCTCCACGCCCATGCCGCGCGCCAGGTGCGTCCAATCCAGATAGGGCTCTTCCAGGTCCAGCATGCGGCGGGCGTTGCGGCCCGGTTCCTTCACGCCCACGTTTTTCATTTCGCCATGCAGCGTGGCGTAAGAGCGATTGGCCAAGATGACCGTAAGGCAATCCAGGTTTTCACGCGCCTGCGTCCACAGGGCTTGCAAGGTGTACATGCCGCTGCCGTCGGCTTGCAGCGTGATGACCTTGCGGTCCGGGCAGGCCACGGCAGCGCCGGTTGCCAGCGGCAGGCCGATGCCGATGGCGCCCCCGGTCAGCATCAGCCAATCGTGCGGGGCGCTGCTGGCGCTGTAGATGGGAAATTCGCGGCCCTGCGTGATGGACTCGTCGCACACAATGGCCTGCTCGGGCAAGGTGTGGGCGACAAGAATGTTCACGGCGGCGCCGGTCAGCTTGCCGGAGGACGGCACTTCATAGGCCGCGGCCGGCGTAGCCAGGCGCGGTGCGTCGGCGGCAATGCCAAGCTCATCGGCCAGCCATTCCAGCGCGTGGGCAAGATCTTGTTCGGCGGACGCCAGCACCACCTGGTTGCTGTCGGGCGGCGCCAGCAGGCTGGGCTTGCCGGGGTAGGCAAAGAAACCCACCGGCGCCTTGGCGCCCGCCAGCACCAGGTGCTTCACGTCTTTCAGCTTGGCCACGGCCAGGTCGATCGGATACGGCAGCCGGTCAACCGGGGTGCGCGCGCCGCCGCGTTCGATGCGGCGGTTGGAGGTTTCGGACATCAGGCGCACGCCGGTGGCGCGGGCGATACGGCCCGCGGCGTTCAAGGCGCGTTCACGCAGCGCCGCGCCGCCCAGCATCAGCACGGTGACTTCGCCCGAGCGGATGGCGGCGGCCGCCGCGCGCACGGCTTCGGCGGAGGTCTGGGCCAAGGGCAAGTCCTTCACTTGCACCGGCGCGGGCGCGCTGTCCGGCAGGTCGGTCCAGGCGGTGTCGGCGGGCAGGATCAGGGTGGCGATGTTGCCGGGTGCCTGACGCGCCACGCCAATGGCCTCGGCCGCATCCGCCGACACGGCGGCGGCCGTCATCGTGCGCTTGACCCAATGCGACATGGGACGCGCCACGCCTTCCACGTCGCTGGTCAGCGGCGCGTCGTATTGGACGTGATAGGTGGCGTGGTCACCCACGATATTGACCATGGGCGTGCGCGCGCGCTTGGCGTTGTGCAGGTTGGCCAGGCCATTGCCCAGGCCGGGGCCCAGGTGCAACAAGGTGGCGGCCGGCTTGTCGGCCATGCGCGCATAACCGTCGGCCGCGCCCGTCACCACGCCTTCGAACAGGCCCAGCACGCAACGCATCTTGGGCTTGCGATCCAAGGCCGCGACAAAGTGCATTTCCGATGTGCCGGGGTTGGCAAAACACACGTCCACATCGTTGGCCAGCAAGGTATCGCAGAGACTGTCAGCGCCGTTCATGATTTTCCCTAGTCGTTTTCAATGGCGATGCGGGCGCATGCGCGCCCGCCTGATATGCATGATAGGGAGCGTATCAAAATCGCGATAGACCCATTTCAGCTTGTGGGCATGGAACCATTCTTGGCTCATTCCGCCTGCCGGAATAAAAAGGGCCTGCGTGAAGCAGGCCCGTGTATTCAGCCCAGTTGCATCACCGGATCGGCCACGGATACATGGCGCCGCCGTTGCTCCACAGCGCATTGGTGCCCCGTTGCAGGCCCAGCTTGCTGTCCTTGCCGACGTTGCGCTCGAACACTTCGCTGTAGTTGCCCACGGCCTTGATGGCGTTGTAGGCCCATTTTTCATCCAGGCCCATGTTCTTGCCCGCCCCCGGCGTCACGCCCAGGATGCGCAAGACGTTCGGGTTCTTGCTCTTCAACATCTCATCCACGTTCTTCTGCGTGACGCCGTATTCCTCGGCTTCCTGCAGCGCGAACAAGGTCCAGCGCACGATGCCCAGCCAGTTCTCGTCGCCCTGGCGCACCATGGGGCCCAGCGGTTCTTTCGAAAAGCGTTCGGGCAGGATTTCGTAGTCGTCCGGGTTGGCTACCTGCGTGGCGCGCACGGCGGCCAGTTGCGAGGAGTCGTCGGTGAAGGCGTCGCAGCGGCCGGATTCAAAGGCGCGAACCACTTCCGTCACCTTGTCGATCACCACGGGCTTGAATTCAATGCCGTTGGCACGGAACCAGTCGGCCAGGTTCAATTCGGTGGTGGTGCCCGGCTGCACGCAGATGGTGGCGCCGTTGAGTTCCTTGGCGCTTTTCACGCCCAGCTTCTTGCTGACCAGGATGCCTTGGCCGTCAAAGAAGCTGGGGGCCACGGCAGACAGCCCCAGGGACGTGTCGCGCGTCTGGGTCAGGGTAACGGTGCGCAGCAATACGTCGACTTCGCCCGATTGCAGCGCGGTGAAGCGTTGCTGGGTGGACAGCGCCGTGCCCTTGAATTTGGTCGGATCACCGAACACGGCCGCCGCCACCGCGCGGCAGATGTCCACGTCCATGCCTTCCCATTCGCCCTTGCTGTTGGTGGCCGAGAACCCGGAGACGCCGTCGGTCAGGCCGCACTGCACAAATCCCTTTTTCTTCACCGCATCCAGGGTGGGGCCGGCAAGCGCCGCCTGGGACGCGCACGCCAGGGCCAAAGCGCCGGCTGCAAACCACGTTGACCGCTTCATTGTGCTTCTCCTGAGGGTGAAATTCGAGCCAGATTACGCCATGTCCACCCCGTGAACAACGCGGCTTTCCCTAGTGCAAACCCCAGGAATGACGAGTCAGATAGATTTGGCTATTTGTCCGGTGATCGAACTTAATCAGGCCCTTACGCCCCAATCGGCGCGCCCCCGCATGCCATACTTTTTTTGCGTCGATGTCCGATACGCGGCATCACCGCAAACCCTTAAAAACGCCGAGCGCGCCACTAGAAAAACCCGGGCGCGCATCGATATTCGGTCGATTCATGGAGGAGACAAATCCATGGCTACAGTTTGCAAATCGCAGCCCCGCCGCCTTGCCCTGAAAACCCTGTTGTGCTCGGCCCTGGCCACCATCGGCCTGGCCGCCGGCCCGTCCCAGGCCGCGGATGACTGGCCCACCAAACCCATCAAGATCATCGTGCCGTACACCCCGGGCGGCTCCACCGACATCGTCACCCGCATCGTGGTGGAAAAGCTGGCCCCGCGCCTGGGCCAGACGATCATTGTCGAGAACAAGCCGGGCGCCAACAGCAGCGTGGGCTCGGCCATTGCCGCCAAGGCGGACCCGGACGGCTACACCTTCCTGGCCATGCTGCCGGCCTACCTGGTCAACTTCCATCTGTACAAGCTGAACTTCAAGCCCACGGACCTGGTGCCCGTCGTGCAAATGGCCGACCTGCCTTTGTTCCTGTTCGTGGCCGAAGACCTGCCGGTCAACACCGTGGCGGAATTGGTCGATTACGGCCGCAAGCATCCCGACAAGCTCACCTATGCGTCCAGCGGCACGGGTTCCAATGCGCACCTGACCGGCGCGCGGTTTGCATCGAAGAACCAGATTGCGATGACGCACGTGGCCTACAAGGGCAGCGCGCCGATTCTGACGGACCTGCTGGGAGGGCGCGTGTCGATGGTGTTCGACCCGATTCTGGTGCCGATGCAGTACGTGAAGCAGAACCGGCTGAAGGCGCTGGCCTTCACCGGCAAAGCGCGCTGGCCCGACGAACCCAGCATTCCCACCATGGGCGAAGCGGGCCAGCCGGGCTTTGAAACGGGTTCGTGGGCGGGGTTGCTGGCGCCGGCCAACACGCCCCAGCCCATCATCGACCGCATGGCGCGCGAGGTCGCGGAAGTGGTGAAAGACCCCGAGGTGCGGCGTAAATTCATCGACGTCGGCTTCATGCCGGTGGGGGGCACGACGGCGCAGTTCGCCGAATTCATGCGGCAAGAGTCCGCCCACTACGCCGACGTCGTCAAGCAAGTCGGCATCACCGCGAACTGAACGAAGCCGGGGCGCGGCGGCAACGCCGTGGCCCCTGCTGATCGGAACCCACACCATGATCAACAAGTTCATCGACACGCCCGAGGCCGCGGTCTCGGACATCCACGACGGCGCCACGATACTGATCAGCGGTTTCGGCGGTGCCGGCATGCCCACCGAACTGATCCATGCACTGATCGACCAGGGCGCGCGCGAGCTCACCGTGGTCAGCAACAACGCGGGCAACCACGAAACGGGGCTGGCCGCGCTGATCAAGGCCGGCCGCGTGCGCAAAGTGATCTGCTCGTTTCCCAAGGCGTCCCACTCCTGGGTCTTCGACGACCTGTACCGGCGCGGCGGCATTGAACTGGAATGCGTACCGCAGGGCACCATCGCCGAGCGGCTGCGCGCGGCGGGCGCGGGGCTGGGCGGATTCTTCACGCCCACCGCCTACGGCACCGAACTGGCCCAAGGCAAGGAAACGCGCATGATCAACGGACGCGGCCATGTGTTCGAGACGCCGCTGCATGGCGACTTTGCGCTGGTCAAGGCCGACCAGGGCGACCGCTGGGGCAACCTGACTTATCACAAGAGCGCGCGCAACTTCGGGCCGATCATGTGCATGGCTGCCAAGACCACCATCGTGCAGGTGCGCGCCAAGGCCGAACTGGGCGAATTGCCGCCCGAAGCCATCGTGACGCCGGGCATCTTCGTCAAGCGCGTCACCGAGGTGGCCAACGCCGCCTTTTCCAGTTGAAGGACAGCCATGTATCAACCCCTGACCCGCGAGGCCATGGCGCGCCGCCTGGCCCTGGACATTCCCGACGGCAGCTACGTCAATCTGGGCATCGGCATGCCGGTGCTGGTGGCCGCGCACCTGCCGGACGACCGCGAGATTGTGCTGCATAGCGAAAACGGCATCCTGGGCATGGGCCCGCCGCCCGCTGACGACGCCATCAACCTGGATTTGATCAACGCCGGCAAGCAGCCCGTGACCTTGCTTGCGGGCGGCGCGTATTTTCACCATGCCGATTCCTTCGCGATGATGCGCGGCGGCCACCTGGACATCTGCGTCATGGGCGGCATGCAGGTCGCGGCCAATGGGGATCTGGCCAACTGGTCGCTGGCCAAGCCGGGCGAAGCGCCCGCCGTGGGCGGCGCGATGGACCTGGCAGTAGGTGCGCGCAGCGTGTTCATCATGATGGAGCACAACAGCAAGAACGGTGATCCGAAGATCGTCGAACGCTGCACTTATCCCCTGACGGGCGCGGGCGTGGTGGACCGCATCTATACCGATCTGGCGGTCATTGATGTCACGCCGGAAGGCCTGGTGGTTCGGGATATGATCCACGGCATGACGCTGACCGAACTGCAAGGACGCACCGGCGCGCCGCTGCGCGCGGGCTGATGCTGCCTAATCTGCCCCCGCCCGGCTACGCCGCGCCGTTGGCCGCTGACGACCATCCCGACCAGTTCCGGGGCGCCCCGGACTACATGCTGACCCTGGCGCGCGGCCTGCACGTGATCCGCGCGTTCGGCACGCGGCGCCATCCGCAAACGGCGGCGGAACTGAGCCGTCGCGCAGGCCTGCCGCGCGCGGTGGTGCAGCGATGTCTGCACACGCTGGTGCTGCTGGGCATTGCGGAGCAACACGGCAGGCTGTACGTGTTGACGCCGCGCATCCTGGGCCTGGGCTATGCGTATTTTTCGTCGACGCCGTTTGTGTCGCTGGCCCAACCCGTGCTGGAAGAACTGAGCGCCACGGTCAACGAGACCTGCGCGTTGGCCATCATGGAAGGCCACGAAATGCTGTACCTGGCGCGTTCCGAAGTGAATCGCCTGCTGGCAACCTCAATGGGTCTGGGCAGCCGCCTGCCGGCATATTGCACGTCGATCGGGCGTGTGTTGCTGGCCGAATTACCCGAGCCCGCCCTGGCCCGCTATTTCGCCGCGACCGACTTGCAGCCCTATACGGAATTTACGCTGAACACCGAAGCGAAACTGCGCGTGGAATTGGCGCGTATCCGCGAGCAAGGCTATGCGGTGGTCGATCAGGAATTGGAATTGAACGTGCGCGCGATTTCAGTCGCCGTCCGTTCCGCCAGCGGCAAAGCCTGCGGCGCGGTGAACGTCAGCGTCAAGGCAGCGCGTGTGCCGCTGACGCGCCTGACGGAAGAGTTCTTGCCCCCGCTGCGGCAGGCTGTGGAAAGAATCGGGGAATTTTTGGTGGCGTGAAGAAGTGGGCGGCACCGTCCGATGGGTTACGCGCGTTACGCACCGTGCCCCATCTGACCACCATGCCGCGCTTCACCCATCCTACAAGTCCGGGCCGTAGGATGGGTGCAGCGCGAGACAACCAACAAAAGAAAACAAGCAGGGTTCGCGCGAAACCCATCAAGCAACCGCCCAAGAGTCCCGCAAACCCCATCAAGCAACCTAGCCCAACCCCTTCAAGCAAGCTACCCCACCCCCGTCATATCCAGCGAAAACGCGGCAGCCGCGCGACCAATCCGGTCATTGACCGCGTGCCATTCATCGCTAGCAGGCGGCGCCTGCACGATGATCCGCGAATAACCCTGTTTATCCAGATCGCGCAGCAAGCCATACAAGGCCTGCGCGTAACGTGCCGGGTCCGCCGGAACAGGCTGCCATTGCAAACGCTCATCCAACGCTTCAGGCCTGGCCCCATACGCCACCACTACCACCGTGCCTGACGGCAGATTCCGTCCTTGCACCACCTCTTGCAGCCGCTCATCCGATGCCAGCTCCAACGGCGTGCGCGGCGCATAGTGCGCCTTCAACGTACCCGACGCCCTAGGCGCGGCGGCGTCCGGTGCGAACACCTGCACGCCCAGCACCGCTTCAATCTGCGCCGCACTGATATGACCCGGACGCAGCAGCACGGGACCCGCACCGCGATCCAGGCGCGACAGGTCAAGAATGGTCGACTCGATACCCACTTCCGACGCCCCGCCTTCCAGCACAGGCATGCCCGCCGCGACTTCCTCGGGAAATTCGCTGCGCACATGCTCGGCGCGCGTGGGCGACACCTGGCCGAACTTGTTGGCCGATGGCGCGGCCACGCCGCCCTGCCCGTTCGGCTTGCCCGCCGCGAACGCCGCCAGCAGCGCCTGCGCCACCGGGTGAGATGGGCAGCGGATACCGATGCTGTCCTGGCCGCCGCTAACCGTATCAACGATATGCGGCGCGCGCTTCAGGATCAGTGTCAGCGGCCCAGGCCAGAACGCATCGATCAGCAGGCGCGCCTCGGGCGGCACGTCCGCTGCCCAATACGACACATCACCACCGGGCGCGATGTGCACGATGACGGGATGATTCGACGGGCGGCCCTTGGCCGCATAGATCTTCGCCACTGCTTGCGGGTTTTCCGCGTCCGCGCCCAGGCCGTAGACGGTCTCGGTCGGAAAGGCGGCGAGCTCGCCGTCCAGCAGGCGCTGCGCGGCGTGGGCGATGTCCGCGTCGCGCGCGGAATCCAGCGTAGGCAAGGAAGGCATCGCGGTTTACTCGGGGGCTTGCATGCCCAGCGCGGCGGCCACACGGGCGGCGTCGCTGCGGGCTTCATCCAGCGTGGGCGCCACGATGGTGATGTGGCCCATCTTGCGGGCTCGGCGCGCGTCATGCTTGCCGTACAAGTGCAGCTTGGCGGTGGGCACCGCCAGCGCGGCGGCCCAGTCGGGTTCGCGCTGGGTCGTGGCCGTGGCCGATTCGTACCAGATGTCGCCCAGGATGTTCAGCATGACGGCAGGCGCCAGCAGCGCCGTGCTGCCCAAGGGCAAGCCGGCCATCGCGCGCGCCTGCTGTTCGAACTGGCTGGTGACGCAGGCGTTCATCGTGTAGTGGCCGCTGTTGTGCGGGCGCGGCGCGATCTCGTTGACGATGAGGCTGCCGTCCTTCAAGACAAAGAACTCCACGCACAGCACGCCGTGATAGCCCAGGCCTTGCGCAATGGACTGCGCCGCCTCGGTGGCGCGGGCCTGTCGTTCGGAATGGGCCGCGTCCGACTGCACGGGGGCCGCCGTCGACACCGCCAGGATGCCGTCGCGATGCACGTTGCGCGCCACCGGGAACACCACGCTGGCGCCATCGAAACCGCGCGCCAGCACCACCGAGATTTCATAATCCAGCGGCATCAGCGCTTCCAGCACGCAGGCCACACCGCCGAATTCAGCGAAAGCAGCAAGCGCTTCGTCGCGCGTGCTGATGCGGGCCTGACCCTTGCCGTCATAGCCCAGGCGGGCCACTTTCAAAATGCCGGGGAACAAGGCGTCTGGCGCGGCGCGCAAGTCCGCTTCGCTGCGGATGGCGGCGTGCGGCGCAACGGGAATGCCTTGCGCGGCGATGAAGGTTTTTTCGGCGATACGGTCCTGCACGATGGCCACGGCGTCGGCGGCCGGGCTGACGCGGCAGCGCGGGGCCAGCGTGCGCAGGCTGTCGGCCGGCACGTTTTCAAATTCGGTGGTGACGGCCTGACAGGTCTGGGCCAGGCGGGCCAGTCCGGCTTCGTCGTCGTAGGCCGCCTGGATGTGCAGGTCGGCCACCATGCCGGCGGGGCATTCGTCGGCCGGGTCCAGCACGGCAACCTTGTAGCCCAGGCTTTGCGCCGCGTGGCAGAACATGCGGCCCAATTGGCCGCCGCCCAGCAAGCCCAGCCAGCCGCCGGGGGCAATCATGAAGGAAGTGGGTTTGCTCATACGATCGATGCCTCGGGCGGAACCTTCATGTCGCGCGCGGCTTGCGTCTGGCGTGCGCGGAAAGCCACCAGCTTCTGATGCAAGCCCGCATCGGTGCCGGCCAGCGTGGCAATCACGTGCAGCGCCGCGTTGGCCGCGCCGGCTTCGCCGATGGCAAACGTGGCCACCGGCACGCCCTTGGGCATCTGCACAATGGACAGCAGCGAATCTTCGCCGCGCAGGTACTTGGACGGCACCGGCACGCCAAACACCGGCACTTCGGTCAGCGCCGCCATCATGCCCGGCAGGTGGGCCGCGCCACCGGCGCCGGCGATGATGCCGCGCAGGCCGCGGCCATGCGCCGCCGCGCCGTACTCGGCCATGTCCTGCGGCATGCGATGCGCGGAAATCACGCGCGCCTCGTAAGCCACGCCGAAATCCTCCAGCATGTTCACCGCGTGCTTCATGACCTCCCAATCGCTGGAAGATCCCATAATCACGCCCACCACGGGGGTGGCCTCTGCCGCTGCGGAAGTCTTGGCTGTCATAACCGGTGTCAAAGAGGTAAGACCGCGGAAACCTGCCCGCGGAATGTCAAAGGACCGCGGACGCAGTCCGCGAAACCCGGTATTTTACCCGGCGCGCGGTCGAAGCTAGCGCGCGGCCGGTGACGACAGCCACAGATAGCTGTCGGGATTGTCCGGGCAAGGCCCGAAACCGCATTCCAGCGTGGTGCCGCCCACGTTGGCCAGCGTCATGATGAAAAACAGGGCCATAACGATAATGCCCAGCACCGACACCGGCTTTTTCAGCATGCTGTCGCCCCATTTGCGGTCGGCCGTCTGCATCAATATGCAGAAAACGATGATGGCGCAAAAGGCGATGAAGGCCCAGGTGTAGAAGTGCATGCCCAGGAACGGCGAGCCATAACCGGGGTCACCCGGCGCCATGTGCAGCAGCACTTGCCGGCCCGACGCCAGCATTCCCCCGAGCGACGCCGCGATACTCATCGCGTAGTGCATGGGGGACGGCCCCAAGCGCATGTTCAGCAGGAACCCCACCCCGGCAAGTATCAGCGCCACGCGCTGCAACAGGCATAGCGGGCACGGCAGTTCGTCATAAATGAACTGCCAGGCGAAGGCCATGCCCAGGATGCCGGTGATGCCCAGCAGCGCCAGGCCGTTCAACACGCGCGAGCCGCGCGCCGGATTGCGGGAAAAGATCATCGCCCGGCCTTTACAGCGACAACGCCAGGGGCGTGTTCATGTGGTGCACGCACCAGGCGGCAAAGATCGCCAGCGTCAGCATCCAGAAAGTCACGCAGGGGCGGCGCTTGCCAAGCACCCCGAACCACACGGCGACCAATCCGGTCAGAAAGGGCAACATCATGATCATGCGGAAGGCTCCTGTCGGCGGCGTCCTGCTAAGCAGCCGACGAGTATAACGTAACAATCCGACATATTTGTTATCGAAAGCCCTGATGCGCGCGGCGCCGGCTTATGCCTTGGAGGCATAAAAAAAACCCGCTCACTGTGCATAAGCGGGTTGTTTCGACCACGAAGGCCTGATGCCGTAAGGCGGATCAGGCGATCAGGCGGTCCAGCGCTTCGCGGTACTTGGCGGCCGTCTTCACCAGTACGTCTTGCGGCAGGCGCGGGGCGGGCGGGGTCTTGTCCCAGGTTTGGGTTTCCAGCCAGTCGCGCACGAACTGCTTGTCGAACGACGGGGGGCTGATGCCCACGCGGTAGCCGTCGGCGGGCCAGAAACGCGAGGAATCGGGCGTCAGCACTTCGTCCATCAAGTGCAGCGTGCCGTTGTCGTCCAGGCCGAATTCGAACTTGGTGTCGGCAATGATGATGCCCTTGGTGGCGGCGAACTTGGCCGCTTCCGTGTACAGCTTGAGCGTGACGTCGCGGATGCGCTCGGCCATTTCCTGGCCAACTTCCTTGACCACGTGCGCAAAGTCCACGTTTTCGTCGTGCATGCCGAATTCGGCCTTGGCGGCGGGCGTGAAGATGGGTTCGGGCAACTGGCTGGCCTGTTGCAGGCCGGCAGGCAGTTGAATGCCGCAAACGGCGCCGGTGGCCTGGTAGTCCTTCCAGCCGGAACCGATCAGGTAGCCACGGGCAACCGCTTCCACCAGGATCGGCTTCAGGCGCTTGACCACAACGGCGCGGCCGCGCACCTGGTCGACTTCGTCCGGGGCCACCACGTCTTCGGGCTGCACGCCCGTGGAGTGGTTCGGCAGGATGTGGGCCAGCTTCTGCAACCAGAATTCGGTCAGCTCGGTCAGCACCTGCCCCTTGCCGGGAATGGGGTCGTCAAGGATCACGTCGAAAGCGGAGATACGATCCGACGCGACGATCAGCAACTTGTCGTCGCCCACCGCGTACATATCGCGCACCTTACCGCGGCCCAGCAGCGGCAAGGACTTGATGCTGGATTGATGCAAAGCAGAAGTCACGGGAATGGCCTATGGCAAAAATGAAGATTCCCGCCACGGGCGAGCGCCAGGGCGGGAAGTAGAACGAAATCGGAACCTGCGCAAAAGGCGGCATGGCCTCTGCAAGACGCATAGATTACTGCAAATAAGCCCGTCTTGCCGGGCGGCGGGGGCCGGGTTAGGCTCTGATTTCCGACTCACAATTCGCGCCGGCCGCCTTTGGGCGTCACGCCGCAGACCTTACGCCCGGAGACAAAGTCGTATGCAGGAAGCTTCCCTCAAACGCCCGCCCGCCGCCGACGCGCCGGTACACCTGACTGGCGGTTGCCAGTGCGGCGCGATCCGTTACGCCGTTACCGACGAGCCCATCACCGCCGCCACCTGTCATTGCCGCGACTGCCAATATTCCAGCGGCGGCGCCCCGGCCCATGCGTTGATCTTTCCCGCCGGCTCGGTGACGATGCTGCGCGGCCAGGCCAAGGAACACCGCTACAAGGGAGACTCCGGGCACACCGTCATGCGCAGCTTCTGCGCCGCCTGTGGCACGCCGCTGTTCGGCGGCTCGGAAGGCATGGGATACGAAGTGGTGCGCGCGGGCTCGCTGGACGACCCCGAAGCCTTCCACGCCAAGGCCAGCCTGTGGACCAGTTCGGCGCCGTCCTGGCACCACGTGGACCGCAGCGTGCCGCACTTCCCGCAAAACTCGCCGCCCGCCTGACGCGCGGGGCTGACGCGGCCAGCCGATACGCCCTTCTTGGCAGCCGGCCAAAACAAAGGGGTGGGTCCATGACGGACCCACCCCTTTTTGCTACCCCGGCGCCCCCCCGAAGGCGGCGCTGGACAGGTTTACTGCACCACTTGCGACAGCTTGCCCGAGGCGTACTGCGCGGCGATTTCGGTCAGCGGCAGCGCCTTGATCTTGCTGGCGTTGCCGGCCGTGCCGAATTCCGTGTAGCGAGCCACACAGATCGCCTTGGCGGCGGCGCGGGCGGGCTTCAGGTATTCGCGCGGATCGAACTTTTCGGGGTTCTCGGCGAAGAAGCGGCGAATCGCGCCGGTCATGGCCAGACGAATATCGGTGTCGATATTGATCTTGCGCACGCCGTACTTGATGGCTTCCTGGATTTCCTCGACCGGCACGCCGTAGGTTTCCTTCATGTTGCCGCCGAATTCACGGATCTCGGCCAGCAGTTCCTGCGGCACGCTGGAGCTGCCGTGCATCACCAGGTGGGTGTTGGGCAGGCGGGCGTGGATTTCCTTGATGCGGGAAATCGACAGGATGTCGCCGGTGGGCTTGCGCGTGAACTTGTAGGCGCCGTGGCTGGTGCCGATGGCGATGGCCAGCGCGTCCAACTGCGTGCGGCGCACGAAGTCGGCGGCTTGTTCCGGATCGGTCAGCAGTTGATCCATGGTCAGCTTGCCGTCGGCGCCGTGGCCGTCTTCCTTATCGCCTTCCATGGTTTCCAGGGAACCCAGGCAGCCGAGTTCGCCTTCAACCGTCACGCCCAGCTTGTGGGCGACGTCCACCACCTTCTTGGTGACTTCGACGTTGTAGTCGTAGTCGGCGATGGTCTTGCCGTCTTCTTTCAGCGAACCGTCCATCATCACGCTGGAGAAACCGAGGTCGATGGCGCCTTGGCAGACCTTGGGCGACTGGCCGTGATCCTGGTGCATGACGACGGGAATGTGCGGATAGGATTCCACCGCGGCCTGGATCAGGTGCTTCAGGAAGCCCTCGCCCGCATATTTGCGCGCGCCGGCCGAAGCTTGCATGATCACCGGGCTATCGGTCTCCGCAGCGGCTTCCATGATGGCCTGGACCTGTTCCAGGTTATTGACGTTGAAAGCCGGAATGCCGTAGCCGTTCTCGGCGGCGTGGTCGAGCAACTGGCGCATGGAGACTAGGGCCATGAGTGGTCCTCCTATGAACTGTCTATGGAATGATGGTTGAAGCCTTGCTGAATGGCGTGATTTTACGGGGGAATCGCTGAAAGGTCTTGCAACCGCCGGTATCCGGTCCATTCAGCCGATGGCAAAGCGGCGCAAGCCGCGCGCAGGTCGTCCGGACGCATGAGGGACAAGGGGCGGCCAAAGCCGCCCCGACACGCGAAGTTTCACTTTCGGCGGGCTGTTCCCCCGAGTCCGTCCCTAGACAGGCTGCGGCACGGCGATGCGTCCCGCCCAGGGCTGGGCAGTTTCCAGTTGGGCCGACAAGGCCAGCACCACGGCTTCGTGGCCATAGCGGCCCACCACCTGTACGCCCACCGGCAGACCCGCATCGGGCCAGACCAGCGGCAAGCTGGCGGCCGGCTGGCCCGACGCATTGAACGCCAACGAGAACGTGCCGTAAGTGGCGACCTTGCGGCGGAAGTCCAGGAACGTGCCCTGGGCCGTGGACAATTCGCCCAACTTCAACGGCAGTTGCGTCAGCGAGGGCGACAGGATGGCGTCGTAGCCCTCCATATAGTTGTCAAGAATGCGGCCGATGGCATGGAAGCGGTTCACGCTGCCGATGTACTGCGCCGCCGGCAGCGACTTGCCGTATTCATAGCCTTGGCGCAGCACGGGTTCCAGGTCGTCGTCGGCCAAGGGCTGGCCGGTCAGGCCCAGCCGCGTGTCCACCGACAGCACGATGTTTCCGGCCAGCACATTGGCGTGGGCCTGCACGAAGGCGTCGTACTCGATGTCCGGTGGCGTGCCGTCCACGACCTCGTGGCCCAGCTCCCGGCATAGCGCCGCCGCGCGCTCGACAGCGGCAACGCATTCGGGCGCCACGGCCACGCCATTGAAGGCGCTGCGCCACACAACGATGCGCATTTTTCGCGGGGGGGCAGACAACAGTTCCAGATAAGACGCCGGGGCGGCGGGCGCCGCATAGGGCGCGCCCGGCTCCGGGGCACACACGGCGTCCAGCGCGGCCGCCGTGTCGCGCACCGAGCGCGACAACACCCCATCCGTCGCCAGGCCGCCCCAGCCTTCGCCGCGCAACGGACCCATGGGCACGCGGCCCCGCGACACCTTCAACCCATACACGCCACAAGCAGCGGCCGGGATGCGGATGGAACCCCCGCCGTCGCTGCCATGCGCCAAGGGCACGATGCCTGCCGCCACCGCCGCCGCCGCGCCACCGCTGGACCCGCCCGTCGAGCGCGTCGGGTCCCAGGGGTTGCGGGTGGGGCCGCCGTTGCGCGCCGCCTCGGTGGTGGGCGCCATGCAGAATTCGGGCACGGTGGTGCGGGCAAACGGGATCAGGCCGGCGGCTTCAAAGCGGTCGGCCAACGTGGCGTTGCGGGCATAGCGCGTATCGTTCAACAGGCGGGAGCCCAGGCTGGACGGAAAGCGCGTGTGCGCCAGCCCGGAATCCTTCAGCAGGAACGGGATCGCGCCGAACACGCCCCGGGCCTGCCAGGCGCGCGCCACGTCCAGCGATTCTTCATAGCGCTCGTAGCAGAGCGCATTCATGGCCGGCGCGCGTTCCCGCGCCAGCTTGATGGCGCAGGCCATCAGGTCTTCGGGGCTGACTTCGCGCCTTGCCAACAAGTCCGCCAGCGCCAGCCCGTCCAGCGCCTGATACTCGGTGTCACGCATACTGCTTGCTCCTTGATGGGTCTGACAGCGCTTCCAGATCGGGTTTGTTCCAGGCCTTGCCCGGCACCGATTCGATCAGGCGGCGCGTGTATTCATGTTGTGGGTGGTAGAAAATCGTGGCCGCGCGTTCCAGCTCCACCAGTTGCCCCTGCCGCATGACGGCAATGCGGTCGCAGATCTGGGCCGCGACACGCAGGTCGTGGGTGATGAACAGCACGGACAAATCGAACTGCCCGCTTACGGTCTTAAGCAGGTCCAGCACCTGCGCCTGGATGGACACGTCCAGCGCCGACACCGCTTCGTCCGCCACCAGCAGCCGGGGCTTCAAGGCCAGGGCGCGCGCGATGCCCACGCGCTGGCGCTGCCCACCGGAAAATTGGTGCGGATAGCGGTCGCCCGCGTCTCCGCCCAAGCCCACCAGTTCCAGCAATTCACGCGCATCGCGCAGCGCGGTCTTGCGGCTGATGCCGAACGCGATGGGGCCTTGCGCCACCGCCTCGATCACGCGGTGGCGCGGGTTTAGCGATGCGTAGGGGTCCTGGAACACCATCTGGATCTGGCGGCGATAGGGGCGGAAGTCGCGCGGCTTCATGCCGACGAGTTCCTGCCCTTCCATGCGCACGCTGCCGCTGTCAGGCGAGATCAGGCCGATCAGCGTGCGGCCCAAGGTGGACTTGCCCGAGCCGGACTCGCCCACCAGGCCCAGCGTTTCGCCCTGCCGGATTTCCAGCGAGATATCGCGCAGTGCGTCGACCCGGCGCCCGCCGGTGGCGAAGGTCTTGCACAGCTTGTCCACCACCATCAGCGCGGGCGCCGCGCCGGCCTCTTCTTTGCCCTCGGGCTTGTGCGGCACGGCGGCGATCAACTGGCGCGTATAGGGATGCTGAGGGCGGTTCAGGATGTCTTGGGCGGCGCCCGCCTCCACCACCGCGCCCTTGCGCATGACGACGATGCGGTCGGCAATGTCGGCCACCACGCCAAAGTCGTGGGTGATGAAGATGACGCCGATGCCCATGCGCCGCTGGATGTCCTTGATCAGCCCGAGGATCTGCGCCTGTGTCGTGACATCCAGCGCGGTCGTGGGTTCATCCGCGATCAGCACGTCCGGCTCCAAGGCCAGCGCCATCGCGATCACCACGCGCTGCCGCTGCCCGCCCGACAACTGGAACGGAAAGGCGTCGATCATGGCGGCGGGATCCGGCAGCAGCACCTGTTCGAACAATTCCAGCACGCGCTGCTTGCGCGCCGAGGCGCTCAGCGTGGTGTGGCGTTCGAGCACTTCGTCCACCTGTCGGCCCACGCGCATGATGGGATTCAGCGCGGTCATGGGTTCCTGGAACACCATGCCGAACGACTTGCCGCGCAAGCCGTACCAGTCGGTGGCCGACAAGCCGACCAGGTCGCGTCCGCCGTACAGAATTTTCCCTTGCGTGATACTGAGTTGATCGTCCGGAAGCAGACCCATAATGGCGTGCGCCGTCACGGATTTTCCCGAACCCGATTCGCCGACCACGCACATGATTTCATTGCGGTTGACGGTGTACGACACGCCTTGCACGACCGTGGGTCCCCCATGGGCAGCGGTGACGCTAAGGTCGCGGATGTCAAGCAGCACGCTGTTCTGGTCGGCACTCATTGCGTTGCCCTCCTGCGGGCCAATTTGGGATTCAGGGCATCGTTGAGCGCTTCCCCGATCAGGTTCAGCGACAACACTGTCACCAAGATTGCCACGCCAGGGAACACGCTCATCCACCACGCATCCCGCAACACGCTGCGCGACATCCCGATGATGTAACCCCACGTTATGGCATTAGGGTCGCCCAGACCCAAGAAACTGAGGGCCGATTCCAGCAGGATTGCACTTGCGATCATCAGCGAGCCCGAAACAATCACGGGCGACAAACTGTTGGGTAGGATCTGCGTCAGAATAATGCGAATGTTGGACTGCCCTGCCAACATCGCGGCTTGCACGAATTCGCGGTTCTTCAGGCTCATGAATTCCGCCCGTACCAACCGCGCGAGCGGCGGCCACGACACCACCGCAATCGCGAAGATCACAGTCGCCATATTGGGGGTCAGAATGGCGACCAGCACCACCGCCAGGAAGAAGCTGGGAATGGTCTGGAACAGCTCGATAAAACCCACAATGGCTTGGTCCACGCGACCGCCATAAAAGCCGGCCAACGCCCCCACCGTGATGCCCACCAAGATGGACACAACGGTGGACACTGCAGCCAGTAGCAGGGTCACGCGGGACCCGTAAGCGATGCCAGTGGCAATATCGCGGCCCAAGGTATCAGTGCCCAGCAGCGCACCGTCGGACAGCGGCGGCATAAAGGGGCCGTTGACGATGTCCCACGGGCTGTCAGGAAAGATCCAACCAGCGGTAATGGCCATCAAGGTGACCAGCCCCAGCACGATCAGGCCGATGATGCCGCCCTTGTTGCGGCAGAAAGATTGTATGAACGCATTCATTTCAGTTCGATTCTGGGGTCCGCCACCGTGTAAAGAATGTCGGTGACAATGTTGACTACGACCACGATTAACGAGGCCACGAAAAACACGCCCAATAGCACGCTGTAGTCGCGCTGCACCAACGCGTCAAAGGCCAGTCGCCCGATACCAGGCCACGCGAACACCGTTTCGACCAATAGCGACCCGCCGATGAGCCCGCCCGCCTGAATACCCGCGTAGGTGATGACGGGCAGCAGCGCGTTGCGCAACACGTGCCGTACGATGACCGTGCGTTCTGACAAGCCCTTGGCGCGTGCTGTCTTGACGAAGTCAAGTTGGCTGATTTCGAGAATGGACGCGCGCGTTAGCCGGGCGTAGACGGCCATGTAAAACATGCCCAACGTCAACGCTGGCAGCAGCAAATGCTTGGCCACGTCGGCCATGCGCGCCATTCCCGTCAAGTCGGCACCGACACTTTCATAGCCGAAGGCGGGCAGCCACTCTAGATTGACCGAGAACAGCAGCACTAGCATCAGCCCCACCCAGAACAGCGGCGTGGCGTAAGCCAGCATGGACAGCGTGGTGATGACAGTGTCGCCCCATTTGCCCACCCGCAATGCGGCCTGTGTACCGAGGCTGATCCCGGCCAGCAACGCAAAGGCAAACGCCGACAACGTTAGCAACAGCGTCGCTGGCAGATGCTGCAAGATCAAGCTGGAAACAGACGCCTGTTGGCGGTAGGAATAGCCTAGATCAAACGTGGCGACGTTCTTCAGGTAATGTCCCAGTTGCACCGGGATGGGCTTGTCCAACCCGAACTCCTGACGCAGCTTTTCGATGAACTCGGCGTCCACCGCACCCGATTGCCCGGCAAGAATTTCAGCCGGATCACCCGGCGCCGCGCGAACCAGGAAGAAGTTAAAGAGCGCGATCATCAGCAGAACCAGGGCGCTCTTGACCACCCGATTCGCCAGGAATTTACTGACCGCCTTCATTCTTTGGACAGCCAAGTGTCGCTTTGCGTATCAACTACGCCAAGCGCGGTTGTCACCGCGTCATGCACGCGCTTGTTCAGCAGCGTGGAGGATTTGGTGTCGGCCAGCCACAGGACCGGCACGTCGTCTACCAGAATGCGTTGGACTTCGCTGTACAACTTCTGACGCTCTTCGTCGGTAGGGGCGGTGGCGGCGGCGTTGAAGAGTTCGTCGACCTTGGGGTTGTCGTACTGCGAGGTGTTGCTGAACATCAGCCCCTTCTTAATGTTGCTGCCCAGATAGGTGCGCGCCACGCCTATGGCCGGGTCGCCGTACTGAAACACGCCGTTGGCGGCCATATCGAAATCCCAGTTGCCCACGCGGCTGGTCCACCCGCCAACGTCGGTGCTTTCGATATTGACGGTCACGCCGATCTTGGACAGATTCTGCTTGATGTATTCCGCAGTGCGGCGTGGCGTTTCGCCGTAAGGCAGCGGTATCAGGCCGATGGTGGCGCGCACGCCCTTGGCGTCGGGCTTCAGACCCATTTCATCTAGCAACGCAATGGCTCGCTTCGGGTCGTACGGATACTTTTTGACGTTGGCGTCATAGAAACGCGTGTTGTGGTGAATGGGACCAGTGGCCACCGTACCCGACCCGAACATGATCTTGTCAACGATGAACTGACGGTTGATGCCATACATCAGCGCCTGACGGAATCGTTTGTCCGAGAAGGGATAACGGCTGCCGTTGAGCTCGAGCCAGTGCATGGTCGACCAATACTCATATCCCTTGTGGGTTTGATTAATGGTCGGCAGCTTGGCCACGCGCGCCACATCAACGGGCTCGATGTCTTGCTGCCATGCTTGCAGCACCGTGCCTTGTTCCAAAGCCACGCGACGCGAAGCCGAATCGGGAATCACGCGGTACGTGATGCCGTCCAGATAAGGCCGGCCTTCCTTCCAGTATTGCTCGTTCTTGACCAGTTCAATATATGACCCGCGTTCCCAGCGCTTGAACTTAAACGGGCCGGTACCGATCGGCGCGTTGTTGTTCGGATTCCGGCCAATTGGCGTGTCCACGTCGTACAGGTGCTTGGGCAGGATGGCGCCGCCGCCGATATCAAACGCGTACAGAAACGCCGAGTACGGCTGCTTTAATTTGAAAACGACCGTATGTGCGTCCGGTGCCGACACTTCTTGCACGTTGGCCATCAGCGTGCGTGTGCGTGGAGTGCTAGCCAGCACTTTGGTGTACGTAAACAGCACGTCGTCAGATGAGAACGGCTTACCGTCATGCCACTGCACCTTGGGCTGCAAGTGGAAGGTATAGGTCAGGCGGTCGGCGGACACGTCCCAAGACTTGGCCAGCCCAGGTTGCGGCTTCAGGTCGAAGGAATAGGTCAACAGGCTTTCGAAGATCTTGCCGGCAACCAATTGTGTACTCGCGACTTGCTGCACGGCCACGTTTAAAGTCGGCGGCTCGGGGCTCAGGATGGCAGTCAAGACGCCGCCATACTGGGGCGTTTCAGCCGCTTGCAAGACGGGAACAGACAGCGTTAACAGGCTCGCGGTGGCGAGGGTGAAGCGCGCTAAGGCGCACCGGGCGACAGGGAACGTCATGGCAGGAATTCCGTATGAAATGGAAGCGGCGGAAGACGGCGGCGGAAGGCCCGCCACCATCAGGCTGAGGTTTGCAGCGGCTCCACGCCGCACCAGTCGTGCATAAACAGCGCCAGCGATGTCGCGACGCGCACCATGCTGTCTACCGAGACGCATTCGTTGAAGCCGTGCACGTTCTGCACCTTTGGGCCGTAGCAGGTGACCGGCACGTCCATCATCAGGCGGAAGTGGCGACCGTCGGTGGTGGCGGTCATCGCAGTGGGCTGCGGCGCTTCTCCAGCGACGCGGCGGTGGGCGTCGGCCAGCAGTTGCATGGCAGGCACGTCTAGGTCGTACTCGCAGCCGGGAGCGTGGAAGCCCTCGTAGCGGATGTCGATGCGCACGTCGCTCTCCCTCAATGCGTCTTCAACGGCGCGAATACGCTTCTCGACCAACTCCTTGGCGGCGTCAATGCTCATGTCCGGGTAGCAAGCGATCCGCATGCCCAACGTGCAGACACTAGGCACCGACGAATTCCAGTCCCCGGCGTGGATTTGACCCAAATTGAAATTGATCGGGTGCGCGTGTTCTCGATAAGCCGGATGCCGGTTTTCCGGCATGTTCCATTCGTGCTCCACCTTTTTCATTTCGTCGACAATACGCAGGCCGATTTCGACAGGGTTGACGCCCGAGGTCATGTTGGCCGCGTGCGCCGGACGACCCACGACATCCACGTACATCCAGTACACGCCTAATTGCGCGCTCATCATGCGTTCGTTCGTGGGTTCGGGAATAACTACCGCGTCGAACGCGCTAAGTTTGGCCGCAGCGATGGCGCTTTGCAGCGCAGATACGGTGGCCAGCGTGCCGTTGCCGGTGTTTTCTTCTTCCAGCACGCCGTTAAAACCCACTGCGCCCGCAGGCTGCACGCCCAATTCCCGCAAGGCCTTGAAAGCGGCAAGCGCGCAGATGATCCCGGCCTTCATGTCACCCGCGCCGCGGCCATACAGCCAGCCTTCCCGCACTTCGCCGCTGAATGGCTTCGGATCCCAAAGTTCTTGCGGGCCGGTCGGTACCACATCAAGGTGGCCGTTGAAGAGCACGGCGCGGCCACCGGCGCTGCGCGGCTCGTGGCGTGCCAACACGTTGTAGCGGCCACCGTCCGGGCAGCAGGCGGGGGAATACAGCGGCAGGTTCTTGAGCTCTTCGGTGCGCAGCGCTATCCGCTCGGAAACGAGGCCCAGGTCCGCCAGGGCGGATTCCAGGAATTCCGCTGCGGGCATCTCTTGACCGGGCAGGCTGCGGCATTGCACGAATCCGGCCAGCGTGTCGATCATGTATGGGCGAAGCCGGTTGACTGCTTCTGCGATACGGGCCAGATCCAGCCTGGCTGCTACGGCACTGCTCATTGCACTCTCCTTGTCCACCACGGACTAAATCGCCTCTTAAGTATCATTTATTGATACTTCGATATCTATATGTGGAATGATAGGGGCCGTACAATTGCGAGGCAAGACGGAAAGCATGGGTGATTTCCCTAGCCTGGAAGAAAGCGAATTACTTCTACAGCGCGTATCCACGTACGGATATCGCCCGCCGAACCAACAGCAAAGACAAGAAGAAACTGGAGTACATCAACATGGCGACAACCGAGACCCGGTTCAACCAATCCCTGGCTAAAGGCTTCGGCATCTTGGAGGCGTTCTCCAATCACCCCGGCCCGCTGAGCCTGAACGAACTCGCGCAGTTATCGGGCCTCGACCGCAGCTCGACCCAGCGCATGTTGCATACGCTTGTGGCCCTTGGGTATCTGGAGCGCGGTAGTAACCAGCGCGGTTATGTGCTGGGGAAGAAGATCCTGGACCGAACGTTTGATTTCTTGCGCGGGCACCCCCTGCTGGAGCGCGCGACCCCCATCCTTGAGCAACTGCAGCAGGAATGCGGCGAGCGCGTGGATCTGAGCCTGTTTGACGACCTGACCATCGTGTATGCGCTACGTCGCCAGACCAAGCGCCAGACCTTCTACGCCACCCTGGTGGGTCGGCGCATGCCCACGTTCTCGTCCTCAGGCGGTCGCGCCATCATGTCGCATCTGCCCGATGACGAAGTCGACGACATCCTGGCACGCAGCCACTTGCGCCCGCTGACGCCTAAGACCATCACCGACCCCGACCTGATCCGGCAGCGCGTGCGCGAAGCGCGGGTGCAGGGCTACGCCATCTGCCAGGAAGAAAGCATGGTGGGCGAGATCGTGCTGGGCAGCGCGGTCGTCGACCACACCGGCCGCCCGATTGGGGCCATACATATCGCCGGCCTGCTGGCCGAATGGACGCTGGATTCCTTCTCGCAGCGCTTCAGTTCATTGGCGATTTCCGCCGCGCGGGCGCTCAGCGGCCGCCCCAACCGCAACTGAATGGGACGTCAAGGATCCGTAGGGTCCTTGACGTGCGCCCTCTTCAACCGCATCAAGGCCGACCCGCGTGCGGCACGTCCACCCGGGTCATCAGAATGTGGCCTTCGGGCTTGGCGCGACGGTTGGCCTCGATGAAATCCGGGGCGGCGGCCATGAATAGCGTGCAGCCGTCCGGCCCGCCCAGGGCCGCCGCGAAGATGCCGAATTCGCCGGTGTCGATCTGCTCCAGGATCTGGCCGCCGCGCGCCAGCCGCACGATCCGCTTGCCGATGGCGTCAGCCACCCATAGCGCGCCTTCCGCGTCCAGCGCCCCGCCGTCCGGGCCGATGGCCGACGCGGCGATCAACACCGACAGGTCGTCGCTATCGGGCAATGGCCCGAAGTTGGCCCAGTCGCGGCGCGGGCCCAGCGCGCCCGTGGGCAAGATGTCGAATTCCGAGATCCGGTTGCCGAAGGTTTCGTTGACGATCAGCGTCTTGCCGTCCGGCGTGATGAACGAACCGTTGGGAAAGCACAGCCCTTCGGCCACCGCCTGCGCCACGCCGTCCGTGTCCACCCGCACCAGCGTCGTCGTCGCGACCGGCTCGCCGGCCATCAGGTCAAAACCGAAATTACCCACGTAGGCCCGGCCCTGGTCATCCACCACCATGTCGTTGATGGGGCCGCCCGTAAGCGCCGACAGGTCGGCATGCACGGCCAGCGTGCCGTCGGCCTCGCGGCGCAGCACCTTGCGGTCTTTCATGGATGAGATCAGCAGGCGGCCATCGGGCAGCCAGCCCAGGCCCGAGGGCTGCTCTGGCACGCGGCAGATCTGTTCGATCTTGCCGGCCAGGTCCACGGCGATGACTTGCTCGGTGTAGAAGTCTGACGCCCACAGGCGGTCTTCGTGCCACCGCAGGCCTTCCAGATAGGTGTATCCGGACGCCAGCACGGACAGTTCGCGTTTCGGCATTGCTTGGTCTCCTTTTATGTTGCCGGTCGGGGCCGGTTCTTTATGTTCCCGGTCGGGCCGGTTTTTATTGATACGCCGTTTGGCGGCGGGCCCATTCTGGCACGCCGGAAGGTGTTACTGATACGTCCCCAGCATGACAACTGCGTGTCAGGAGTGCAGCGTTAACATCGCGCCCCAAGGGAAAACCCGCAGTTTGCAGGGTGCCCTGGCATACCCGTCACCGGACCGCTTTCCCGCCCCGTGCCGGCGGGCGCAGCCCCATTCCCCGGGGTCTTGCAGCGGCGGGCTCCTCGTTTTCCGTTTTGATCATGAATACAAAGAAGCTGACGCGCGCCATCGGCATCGCCATGGTGTTGGGCGTCCTGGTGGGCTACCTCTGCAACAAGACCGCGCAGGACGCCACAGAGGCCGCGCACATTGCCTCGTACTTCAGTCTGGTCACGGATATTTTCCTGCGCATGATCAAGATGATCATTGCCCCGCTGGTGTTCGCCACCCTGGTATCGGGTCTGGCCAGCATGAGCGACGCCAACGCCGTGGGCCGCATCGGCTTGCGCGCCATGGTCTGGTTCATTGCTGCTTCCGCCGTATCGCTGCTGCTGGGCCTGCTGCTGGTCAATCTGTTCCAGCCGGGCGCGCACATGAATCTGGCGATACCCGACGCGGGCTTCACCTCGGGCTTGAAGACGGGCGACTTCACGCTCAAGGCCTTCATTGCGCACGTGTTCCCCAAGAGCATCGCCGAGGCCATGGCCAACAACGAGATCTTGCAGATCCTGGTGTTCTCGCTGTTCTTCGGAGCCGCGCTGTCGTTCATACGCGGCAAGGGTCACAACACGATCTACACCCTGATCGACGAGCTGGCCAAGATCATGTTCCGCGTCACCGACTACGTGATGCGCTTTGCGCCGCTGGGCGTGTTCGCCGCCATGGCCGCCGCCATCACCACCGAAGGCCTGGGCGTGCTGGTCAGCTACGGCAAGTTGATCGGTGAGTTCTACCTGGGTCTGGCGCTGCTGTGGGCCATTCTGTTCGGCGTGGGCTATCTGTTTCTGGGCAAGTCCACGCGCCGCCTGGGCGGGCTGATCAAGGAACCGACCCTGCTGGCCTTTTCCACCGCCAGCAGCGAATCGGCCTACCCGAAAACCATTGAAGCGCTGGAACGCTTTGGCGTGTCCAAGCGCATTTCGGGCTTTGTGTTGCCGCTGGGGTATTCGTTCAACCTGGATGGTTCGATGATGTACCAGTCGTTCGCGGTGCTGTTCATTGCGCAGGCCTACAACATTGAGATGAGCTTTGCTCAGCAACTGACCTTGCTGCTGGTGCTGATGGTGACCAGCAAGGGCATGGCGGGCGTGGCCCGCGCGTCGCTGGTGGTGGTGGCAGCGACGCTGCCGATGTTCCATTTGCCCGAGGCCGGCCTGCTGCTGATCATGGGCATCGACCAGTTCTTCGACATGGGTCGCACGGCGACGAACGTGGTGGGCAACAGCCTGGCTACCGCCGTTATCGCCAAGCTGGAAGATAAGCGGGAAGACAACCCCGGCGACGCGGCCGCCGATGCGCCGGCGCGGCCGGCAACCGGCACGCCAGCAGTCGTGCGCGAAAACCAGGGGTAGTCGATTGGGTGGGGTCGACTGAACCGGGGCGACCCGATTCAGTCGACTGTATTCAGTCGTTCACCGAGCAGGACACCGGCGTGCCGTCTTCGAATTCAACGTCGTAGGTGTGGACCGGGTCCCAGGGCAGCGTGAACCAGAGTTCGTAGCCGTCGCCGTCTTCGTCGAACAGCCACAAGGCACGCAGCACGGCTTTTTCGGCCATGGCTTCGGCGGTTTCTTCCTGCAGCAACTGGTCGTCTTCCAGACCCAGCTTCTTGTAGTGCTCGTAGGAATAGTTATCCAGCAGGAACTCGGCCGCTGCCAGGATGTGATCGTCCAGATTGTCGATGATGGCCTTGACCACCTTGGACGCGCCGCTGTCGGGCTCTTCGCCATCCGTCTGGATCATGACGTGGATGGGGGGACGGCCATCGCCGACGGGCACGTTTTCGGCCGCCCACAGATCGGGTTCTTCGGGGTCTTGGTTGAAATTGAATCGTGCCATCGCGCGCTCCGGAAAATTGGATGACGAGCCGGAGAAGGGCCGGCTGCGCCTTAGGCCGTTACGCCCTTCGCCATTTAACCAGATGCCGGGCGACCCGTCTTTGACCCGCAACGATGTTTTTGCCCCTACACCCGTTCCAGCGGAAAATGCGGCAGTGCGGGAAGCTCGGCCCGGATGGCGTCGCCGGGGCTGACCGCCCCGCCCTCCACCACGATCCCCATGACGCCGGCGCGGCGTTGCAGGCTGCCGTCGGGGTTGCGGCCCAGAACGGCGCCCGTCAAGCCCTTCTGATACTGGTCCAACTGCACGCAGGGGTTGCGCAGCCCGGTGATCTCGACCACCGCGTCGGCCCCGATGCGCAGGCGCGCGCCGCGTGGCAAGGCCAGCAGATCGATACCCCGGGTGGTGATGTTTTCGCCCATCGTGCCTTCGGCGACGTTGAAACCGGCCAGTTGCAGCTCGTCGTGCAGCTCGGCCTGAATCAAATGCACCTGGCGCAGGTTCGGCTGCGTGGGGTCGGCGCGCACGCGCGAGCGATGCTTGACGGTCACCCCCTGATGCGCGTCACCCTCCACCCCCAGCCCGCGCAACAGCATGATCGTGGGCACTACAGGCTTGCTGAACGTGTGCGTGGCGCTGAGCGCGACGGCAATCACGATCGGATTCATCGCGGTTCTCCTGGAAGACATCGCCAACGGCTCAGGCCGCCGCCCGTTGAGGCTGGGGCGCCGCCGCCACGTGGGTACGCGACGGCTGATAGTGCGTGGAGAATACCAGCCGGCCGGCCGACCAGGTGTGACTGATCAATGGCAAGGCGCCCACCTGCGCCACCGCCACCAGATCGGCCCGCAGGCCCACGGCGATACGGCCCCGGTCCGACAGCCCGCAGGCGTCCGCGGGGTTCGCCGTGACCAGTGCAATCGCCTGCGGCCAGCTCAGGTCGGTCTGCGCGGCCACCGCGTAGGCCGCGGCGATCAGCGTGGACGGCTGATAGTCCGAACACAGGCAACTGGCCACGCCCGCGCGGATGGCGTCAATGGCCCGCATCGACCCGCTCTGGCTTTGGCCGCGCAGCACGTTCGGCGCCCCCAGAATCGTGGGCAGGCCGCAAGACACCGCGGCGCGGGCCGTATCCAGCGTGATCGGGAATTCGCTCATCGCCACGCCCAGGTTGCGCATGGTGGCAATGCGTTGAACGGAGTCGTCATCGTGGCTGGCGGTGGGGATACCTAGCGACTTCGCGTGCGCCAACAGCGTCTCTACCCGCGTCACCGCGCCATCTTTCGCGCGCGTCTTGGCGTGGGCGGCTTCCTCGGCCTGTTCCCGGGTCATTGCGTGGTTGCCCATCATGTATTGCAGATAGGACTCCAACGTCTTGAACTGGCCCTGCCCCGGCGAATGATCCATGACGGACAGCAGATCCACCGCACCCTCTTCCATCAGCGCGCGCAACACCGGCACCGAGGTTTCATCGGTGACTTCGTAGCGGCAATGCACGCGGTTATCCACCAGGCTGTGCGGGCGGAATGCGCGCAGCGTGCGCACCACTTCGGCCGCCGTCTGGTTGTTGCGCACCCCCAAATCCTTGTTCGCGAACGACAGCGCATGGTAGGGCGTGGTGATGCCGGCCGCGGCATTGCGGCGGTCGACCTGGGCCACGGCGAAGTCCAGGGGAAACAGCACGCGCGAACGGGGCTCGGCTTCTTTTTCGATGGCGTCGCAATGCAGGTCGATCAGCCCGGGCAACAAGGTCTGGCCCTGTAGATCGACCACGCGATCCGCGCGCGCGCCATCGGGTTCGATGGCGACGATGCGGCCGTCATCGATCAGCACCGCGCTGTTATCCAGCACGCGGTCGGGCAGCATCACGCGGGCGTGGGTCAGATAGGTGCTTTGCATGATTCCTCCGGTTGGGTCGACTCTGCCGTCTCAGCCGGCTCGGCCAACGCCGGCCGCAGCGCCAACGTTTTCGTGGCAACGGCGTCACGTACCTCGGCATCGTGAAAAATGCCCAGCAGGCAGCGGCCCGCCGCCAGGGCTTCGTGGATCAGCGCGATCACCACGCGGCGGTTGTCGGCGTCCAGCGATGCCGTGGGTTCATCCAGCAGCAAGATGGGATGGCGCGCGATGAAGCCACGCGCGATGTTCACACGCTGCTGCTCGCCGCCCGAAAACGTGGCGGGCGCCAGGCCCCACAGGCGCGGCGGCACGTTCAGGCGTTGCAACAAGGCGCCGGCCTGATCACGCGCGTCGTCTGCATCCACGCCCGCCATGCGCAGCGGCTCGGCCACCACATCCAGCGCGGATACGCGCGGAATCACCCGCAGGAACTGGCTGACATAGCCGATGACGTCGCGGCGCAAGGCCAGAATGCGTTGTTCGGGCGCGCCCACCAGCTCGACCCATTCGTCGTTTGCGCGCACACGGATGCTGCCTTCGGTGGCCAGATAGTTGCCGTACAGGCAGCGCAGCAAGGTGCTTTTACCGGTGCCCGACGGGCCGGCCAGTACCAGGCAATCGCCCGCAGCCGCATCGAAGTCCACCGCGTCCAGCACGGGCAGGCGAATACCGCCCTGGTTATGCAGGGTGAACATCTTTCCGAGGCCCCGCACCTCGATCATGGGAGTGGTTGCGCGCATGTTCAGCTCTGCAAAATGGAAGACACCAGCAACTGGGTGTAGGGGTGTTGGGGGTCGTCAAGAATCTGGTCGGTCAGCCCGCTTTCGACCACCACGCCGCCGCGCATCACCAGCGTGCGATGCGCCAGCAGGCGCGCCACCGCCAGGTCGTGCGTGACCACGATGGCGGCCAGGCCCAGGTCCGTGACCAACTGGCGCAACAGGTCCAACAAGCGCGCCTGCACCGACACGTCCAGCGACGCGGTCGGTTCGTCCATGAACACCAGGCGCGGATGCGTGACCAGATTGCGCGCGATCTGCAAGCGCTGCTGCATGCCGCCGGAAAACGACACCGGCGTATCGTCCAGGCGGCCCGCGTCGATCTCCATCTTTTGCAGCCAGTTGCCCGCCACGGCGCGCAGGTCACCGTAATGCCGGTCGCCCACAGCCATCAGGCGCTCGGCGATATTGGCGCCCGCGCTGACCTGCATGCGCAGACCGTCGCGCGCGTTCTGCCGCACAAAGCCCCAATCGGTGCGCGACAACAGGCGCAGCCGCGCGCCGGGCAGCGCGGCCAGGTCGATGAAGCCCTGGTCTCGCGTGTCGTACCAGACGCTGCCGGCGTCCGGCTGGGTTTGGTATGACACGGCCGACAGCAAGGTGCTCTTGCCCGAGCCGGACTCACCGACCACGCACAGGACTTCGCCGGGAAACAGGTCAAAGCTGACGTCGCGGCAGCCATGCACGCCGTCCCAGGTGCGCGTCATGTTGCGCACGGAAAGCAAGGGTTGCGGGTGGGGTTGGGGGTTCATGCCGTGGCCTCGTCGTTGCGTTGTTGCGCTTGGCGGTGGTTGCAGTATTCCGTGTCCGAACACACGAAGCGGCGCGTGCCCGCGTCGTCCAGGATGATTTCATCCAGATAGCTGTCGCGCGATCCGCACAGGTCGCAGCATTCGGTCCAGGTTTCCACGGTGAAGGGGTGATCGTCGAAGTCCAGGCTTTTGACGCGGGTGTACGGCGGCACGGCATAGACGCGCTTTTCGCGGCCGGCGCCGAACAGCATCAGCGCGGGGTTGCCGTCCAGCTTGGGGTTGTCGAACTTCGGGATGGGCGACGGGCGCATCATGTAGCGGTCGTTCACGATGACGGGGTAGTCGTAGGTGGTGGCGATGTGGCCGTGCTGCGCGATGTCTTCGTACAGCTTGACGTGCATGCCGCCGTATTCGGCCAGCGCGTGCATCGTGCGGGTTTCGGTTTCACTGGGTTCAAGCCAGCGCAACGGTTCCGGAATCGGCACCTGGTAGACCATCACCTGCCCTTCGCGCAGCGGCGTTTCAGGAATGCGATGGCGCGTCTGCACAATGGTGGCGTCCGGCGTGGATTCCGTCGTGGCCACGCCCGTGACGCGGCCAAAGAAGCGGCGGATGTTGATGGCGTTGGTGGTGTCGTCCGACCCTTGGTCGATGACCTTCAACACGTCGTCCTGGCCGATGATGGCCGCCGTGACCTGGATGCCACCCGTGCCCCAGCCATAAGGCAGCGGCATCTCGCGGCTGCCGAACGGCACCTGGTAGCCGGGTATGGCCACCGCCTTGAGCAGCGCGCGGCGCAGCATGCGCTTGGTGGATTCGTCGAGATACGCAAAGTTGTAGTGGTCGTCGCGTTCGACCGTGGCGTGTTGGGCGCTCATTGGGAAACAGCCTCGTCGATCAGATCGTTGGGAGCGGCTTGGGGGGTGGGGTGCAACGCAGCCCCGTCCGAGCGCAAGCGGCGCAGCAATTCCAGGTTCGCCTGGAAGTCCACGTAATGCGGCAGCTTCAAGTGCTGCACAAAGCCGGACGCCTCGACGTTGTCGCTGTGATACAGCACGAACTCGTGGTCGTTGGCGGGCGAATCGGCGCGTTCGCCCAGGTCCTTGGCCTTCAACGCGCGGTCCACCAGCGCCATCGACATGGCTTTGCGTTCGCCGTAGCCGAAGGTGAGGCCGTAGCCGCGCGTGAACTTCGGGCCGGCTTCGGCGTTGCCCGCGAACTGGCTCACCATCTGGCATTCGGTGATTTCAATTTCGCCCACCGTGACAGCAAAGCCCAGCTCTTCGATGTGCATCTCCACTTCCAGCGTGCCGTAGCGGATCTCGGCCGCGAACGGATGGGTGTTGCCGTATCCGCGCTGCGTGGAATAGCCCATGGACAACAAGAATCCTTCGTCGGCGCGCGCCAGGTTCTGCAGGCGGGCCGCGCGCGAGGCCGGAAAGTCCAGCGGCTGGCGCGTCAGGTCGAAGGGTTCGGGGTCGCCTTCGGGCACGGGTTCGGCGTCGATCAATTCATCGTGCGCCAACAGATCCGTCACGCGCGGCATGGCGCTGTCCAGCGCCTCACCGCCGGCGGGCAGCGCGTCGGCCTCGCGCTGCGCTTCCAGCGTGAAATCCAGCAAGCGTTGCGTGTAGTCGTAGGTGGGGCCCAGGATCTGGCCGCCCGGCACGTCCTTGAAGGTGGACGAGATACGGCGCTGCAAGCGCATGGCGCCCGTGTCGATCGGCTGCGTGTAGCCATAGCGCGACAAGGTCGTGCGATAGGCGCGCAGCAGGAACACCGCTTCGATCACGTCGCCCGCCGCTTGCTTGAGCGCCAGCGAGGCCAGTTGCGGGTCGTAGAGCGAACCCTCGGCCATCACGCGCGACACCGCCAGCGGCATCTGTTCGCGAATCTGGTCCAGGCTTAGCTCGGGTACCGCGCGGTCGCCGCGCCGGTAGGCGTCCAGCATGCGGTAGGAATTCAGGATGGCGCGTTCGCCCCCTTTGACGGCTACGTACATGTCAGTTCTCCACCCGCGTCGTGCGCGGCAGTCCACACATCCGCCAGTCTTGCGTCAGGAACACGTCGACGCCAAGCGGAAACAGTTGATGGTTCAGGCGCCAGTCGCGCCAGAAGCCCTCGGGCAGGCCCGCCACCGACAGCGCTTGCCGCGTCTGGATACCCGGGCCGGTCAGGCTGACCGCGTGGCCGTCGGCAAGCGAGCCCACTTCAAGCAGCAAGGTCGTGGACAAGTCCGGATACGCCGGGTCGCCGGGATGGCAGGCGGACAGCGCGGGTGCATCGCAACCCATCGGCACGGCGGCAAAGCGCGCCAGCGACGGCGATGGCACGATGGGGCAGCCGCAATGAAAGCGCAGGAAGGCCAGCGCGTCGGCGCTCACTTCGGGGGGCAACCACAAGGGCGTATCGCCGTCCACCAACGTCAGCAGCAGCGCCGTCATGGCCGGCGACAAGCCGGCGGGCACGCCGCATTGGGCAGTGATTTCTTCCACGCGCCCGGGATGCGCCAGGGCTTTAAGCGCGGCGCGAAAGGTGGTTTGCGCATCGTTGACCGGGTCGGCAAACCCCGGGATGAGGCCGCCGCGCGCGGCGGGCAACGTGGTGCTTGTCTGTGCTTGCATGTCAGTCCTCGCCCCGCACCATCGTGAAGAATTCAACCTTGGTCTGTGCCGCGACACGCGCCTGGGCGTCGACCTTATCGGCATGCTGGCGCGCCAGCGGCTGGATCAATTGCGCTTGCACGGTGTCGTGCCATTCCGGCAATTGCAGCAGCGCGTCAGCCACTGCGGCCTGTTCGGCATGGCGCAGGGAACGCCCTTGCACGTAGGCCACGCCCACCACGCCGCCAGCCTGCGTGTCCAGCGTCACCGCGCAGCGCGTCACCGTCATTTCGCCCAGATTGAAACGCGCGCCGGTACCGCCGCTGCGCGCCCGCACCATGGCCATACCGGTTTGGGCCGGCCGCAGCATCTGGTGCTGGGGCACGCCATCCAAGCCACTGAATGCCCCTTCCAAGGCGGCCGGGTCCGCCAGGGACAACACGCGCATCCAGGCGGCGCGCCGGGTGTCGGGCGCTTGCTGCCCCGCTTGTGAGTGATCCATAATTTCCTCTACACGTCTAGACGACCGGATGAAGTATGATCGCTTGGAAATTGAAGTTCAACAGGCTGGCGTGAATTTTTGATGACAGTTGCGGTGCGTGTGCAGCGCCTATCCGGCGCGCGCCGCATCGGGCACAATCACAGCCATTCTTCATGAAGCTGATATGACAGCACGAGCAGACCCCATGGTTGAAAGAGGTTCCGGCATCGCCGTCTGGCGGCAAATTGGTGAGTCCCTGGCGGACGATATCCGCAACAAGCTCTATCTGGCGGGCGAGCAGTTGCCTTCCGAACCCGAGCTGGCCGCCAAGTTTTCGGTCAACCGCCACACCATCCGGCGCGCCATGGGCGAGCTGGAGCAAAGTGGGCTGGTCCGCATCGAACAGGGCCGTGGCACATTCGTGCAAGAGCACGCCATTGATTACGCCATCGGCAAGCGCACGCGCTTTTCCGAAAACCTGCGCAGCCAGGGCATGCTGGGCCACCAGGAAGTCCTGGGCAGCCAAACCTTGCGCGCGGCTGATATCGCCAAGCATTTGGGGCTGACCCGCACGGCCCCGCTGTTGCGCGTGCAAATCGTGGGCAAGGCTGAAAACCGCCCCATCAGCGCCTCGGAGCACTTCTTTGACGAAAAGCGCTTTCCGGATTTTGCCGACCGCCTGACAGCGCTGCGCTCGGTGTCCAAGGTATACGCGCACTACGGCATTGGCGACTACACGCGCAAATGGTCGCGCATTACCGCCGCGCTGCCCACGCCGGAAGTCGCGCGTCTGCTGGGCCAGCCCAAGACCCGCCCCATTTTGCAGATCGAGGCCTTGAACGTGGATCAGGACGGCGCCCCGCTGCAATACAGCATCACCCGCTTTGTGGGCGATCTGGTGCAGTTGATGGTGGCGGACGACAGCTAAGCGGCACGGCCCTGTTCGGGCCGACCAGCAATTGAACACATCTAGACATCTGGTTGTCATGCAAAATCGATAACGTCACGCCATGAACTCACACGCCCCCTCGCCCCTGGCCGGTGTTACAGGCCAACGCATCCTGACGCCGCGTGGCGTCGAACAAGCCAGCCTGCGCTTTCAGGGCGGACTCATCGACGACGGCGGCGGCTCGCCCGCCCGTGGCGCGCCGTGGTTCGACGCCGGCCAACTGCTGGTGCTGCCCGGCATCGTGGACTTGCACGGCGACGCTTTCGAACGCGCCATCATGCCCCGCCCCAGTGTCACCTTTCCGTATGACAGCGCCTTGTTCGACGTAGACCGCCAATTGCTGGCCAACGGCATCACCACCGAATTCCATGGCGTGACGCTGTCCTGGGAAGGCGGGTTGCGCGGCGAGGCCTATGCCGAACGGATGTTCGATGCGCTGGAGCGCATGCAGCCGATGATGGGCGCGCGGCACTATGTGCATCTGCGCTTTGAAACGCACCATGTGGGCGGCGTAGAGCTTGCCCAGCAATGGATCCGCGACGGGCGTGTGCGCTTTCTGGCGCTGAATGATCACTTGCCCGGCATGGCCCGCCGCCTGGGCGACGACCGCAAGCTGATGCAATACGCGAGCCGCGCGGAATGCGATCTGGACACCTTCCAGCAACGCATCCGCGCCGCGATGTCGGCGGCGGATTCCGTGGCCGACGCCATGCGCGAACTGACGGTGTGCGCGCAGGCAGCCGGCTTGAAAGTCGCCTCGCATGATGACCCCGACGCCGCCACGCGCCGCTACTACCATCAACTGGGCTGCGGCGTGGCCGAGTTTCCGCTGACCCGTGAAGCCGCCTGCGTGGCGCGAGATCTGGGCAATTCCGTGGTCTTCGGCGCGCCCAACGTCGTGCGCGGCGGCAGCCATACCGGCGCACCCAGCGCCACCGAGATGGTGCAGGCGGGCCTGTGCGACATCCTGACGTCCGACTACTACTACCCGGCGCCGCTGGCGGCCGTGATGCGCTTGGTGCAAGACGGCGTGCTGCCGCTGGCGCAGGCCTGGAACCTGGTGTCGATGAACCCCGCGCGTGCCGCCGGCTTGAAAGACCGTGGCGCGCTGGCCCCGGGCCTGATCGCCGACGCCATCGTGGTGGACGACAACGTGCCGGGCTTGCCGCGCGTGGTGGCGGCCATCGTCGGCGGCGAACTGCGCTACGCCACGCGCGTGTTCGGCGACGGCCACAGCCAACGCATGGCGGCTTGATCATGCCGCTTGCCCACCGCTACGCCTTGTACCTGTCGCCCAGTGGACCGTGGCGCGAATGCGGCAGCCGCTGGCTGGGCCGCTGCGCGGACACGGGCGAACTGCTGCCGCCCTTGCCTGGTCAGCCCGACGCCGCGCGCGGCTGGACCGACGCGCCACGCCATTACGGCCTGCACGCCACCTTGAAGCCGCCTTTCCGCCTGGCCTCCGGCGCCACGCCGCAAGCGCTGGACGCGGCGGTGCGAACGCTGGTCAACGGCATCAGCCCTTTCAACCTGACGCTGGAATGCGAAACGCTGCGCGGATTTCTGGCCTGGCGCATTGCGGACGCGGACATCCAAGGCCAGGCCCGCATCCAGGCGTTGGCGGATGCCGCCGTGCAAACGCTGGACGTCTTTCGTGCCCCGCCCACGCCCGAGGAAATCGCGCGGCGCCAACCCCATGCCCTGACGCCCGAACAACAGGCGATGCTGGCGCGTTGGGGCTACCCGTATGTCTTCGACACCTACACCTTTCACATCACGCTGACCGGCAAGCTGGCGGGCGATGCGCTGGAGCAGGCGCAACGCAGCATCGCCGCCTTTGCCGACCCGCTGCGCGGCCAGGCGATGCCCGTGTCCAGCGTCAGCCTCTTCGTGCAGCCTGAACCCGGGGCCGATTTTGTGGCGGCGCGCCACTACCATTTCGACGGCACGCAGTTCGACGCCGTCGGCGCGCCTGCCCTGCAAGGCCCCGCCGCGCCATGACCACGCCCGCCCCACCCTTGCCGCCCGCCGACGGTGCGCGCCTGATCTACCTGATGGGTGCATCGGGCAGCGGCAAGGACACTTTGCTGCGCTGGCTGCGCGCGCATCTGCATGCAGAAGAACCCGTGTTGGTGGCGCACCGCTACATCACCCGCGATAGCGGCGGCACGGAAGACGCGCTGGCCTTGACGCCGGAAGAGTTTGCGCGGCGCGCGGCGCTGGGTTGCTTTGCCCTGCGTTGGGCCAGCCATGGCTTGCAATACGGCATCGGCATCGAGATCGATACCTGGCTGGCCTGCGGCGCGGCGGTGATCGTGAACGGTTCGCGCGAGCATCTGCAAGCGGCGCACCAGCGCTACCCGGCATTGACCGCCGTGGAAGTCACCGTGGACCCATCCGTGCTTGCGCAACGGCTGGCGGGCCGGGG
>NZ_JBHFIZ010000001.1:0-46870 GCF_057334535.1 Achromobacter colocynthidis | reverse complement strand
CCGCCGTTCACCCTGATAAAGCCCGGTTCGAAGAACGCTACGGAACGCAGGAACATCTTCTTCGCCTATGCGTCCTGTTCCTTCTGGCTTCCGGCCCGAACGTCCCTGAACTTGCGCTTACTGCCGCCGAGGTGGATGCCGATGCTGTCTATCGTCTGGCCGCGCTTCGCCAATCCGGGGGCGCGAAGCCATGAACGTGCACGGATACACCATTCCCGATGCAGCTATCGATGCAGCCACCGAGTTCATGCGCACTGGCGTGACCTTCGACTGCAAGAAGCTGGGGAAGGTGATTGGACGCCATTTTGAATTCCAGAAGGGCGCCATGAGCTCTGAGGGCTACCGCACGGTCTGCCTGGATGCTGCCCACCGCCTGATGCGCGAAATGCGTACAGAGCTTGATTTGGTTCGTCGCAGCGCATTCCGAACCGAACACCACCATTACCGCTGGCGGGTGACCGCTCAACCGCTGGAGCAACGATGAACGCACTCATCATTTCCACCACGGCTATCCGCCAAGACCATGAAGGCCGCTACAGCCTGAATGACTTGCATCGCGCTGCGGGCGAGGAAGTCCGCCACCGCCCTGGTATCTGGGTCCAGAACCAACAGACCAAGGACTTGGCCGCCGAGATCGAGATAGACGGAATTCCGTCTATCCAATCAAAACAAGGGCTTGGCACGTTCGTCTGCAAGGAACTGGTTTATGCCTATGCCATGTGGATCAGTCCTGCATTCCAACTGCGGGTCATCCGGGCTTTCGATTCACTGAGCGCGGGGGCGCAGGACGTTCCTCAAGATTTCGCCGCAGCGCTTCGTCTGGCGGCGGACCAGCAGGAAGAGATTCAAAGCCAGCGCCGCCAACTGCTGGAGCAGCAGCCGAAGGTCGAATTTGCCGAAGCAATCCGCAAGACAGTGGATTCGATCAGCATCGCTGACATGGCGAAGCTGCTGGGAACAGGCCAGAACCGCCTATTCCGCCAGCTTCGCGCAGACCACGTCTTGCTGCCGGACAACAAACCTTATCAAGGGTACTTGGACAGGGGCTACTTCCGCCTGGTTGAGATGCCCTGGCGCGATGAGGACGGATGCGTCCATGTTTCGTTCAAGACGCTTGTGACAGGGAAAGGGCAGGTCTGGTTGCAGCGCAAGTACGCGGCCAGGCCAACCGCTGACCTGTGCACCCTTGAGGCCTACGCATGATTCCCGCCATGTCAGCCGTCATTCTTCCTATGCCGAACGTACCTGCCGCCTCGCCCCAAGTGGAGGACGGCTATACCCGTATCTCCAATGAACTGCTGGGGGCGCTGGTACTGGCTGACTTGACCAAGCAACAGTGGGAGGTGTTGATGGCCATCATCCGTAAGACATACGGGTTCAACAAGACGGAGGACGACATTGCCTTGTCGCAGCTGTCTACGATGACTGACGGCGACCGTGGCAACCATAGCCGGGTGATCAATAGCCTGGTTGAGCGGCGCATTCTGAACCGCGCCAAAGGGCGCCACAGCTTCACCCTGGGGCTTAACAAAGACTATTCGCAGTGGGGGCTGAAGAACGGCCGTGCAGAACTGGTGCGGACGCATTGGAGAGGCGTTTCATCTCTTTCTACTGTTGTAACTCCTACAACAGCAAATGAGGATCAGGGTTGTAAGTCCTACAACTCTACTGTTGTAGAACCTACAACTTTGGGGTTGTCAGACTTACAACCACAAAAGACAACTCCAAAAGAAACTATCAAAAGACAAAAAGAAGAAAACACTTGCGCTCCGCAAGCGGATCGCGGCGAGTCGTTCGATGATGCACGAGCAGATCAAGAAGATCGGGCCGTGACTGCATCCGAAAGCACACGAGCAGGCCGTAAGGGCCGGGCCGTGACTGTGCTGACTGCCGAACAGCTTGTTCGGTTCGAGAGGTTCTACGGCGCCTACCCCCGCAAGCGCAGTCGAATCGCAGCGGAGAAGGCGTTTGCCAAGCTGAATCCCGACGATACGTTGCTCGAAGCCCTGCTGGCAGGGTTGGAGCGATCGAAGCTGACCGCGCAGTGGAGTGACCCCACCAAGATCCCGCATCCGTCGTCCTGGCTGAATGCGGGGGCGTGGGAAGACGAGATCGAAACCGCATACGGCGACAGGGAGCGGGAAGTCATTAACTCGTTCAACGAGACCTTGGGGGCGGCGATGGGGGAGATCGATCCGTCGATTTTCACCGAGCGTAGAGCAGGTGCTATCCGGACTTTCCTGAGGCTTTCTGACAAACCCGAGTTCTGGACGCGCTTTTTCCCCTGGATTCGGGACAACTGCACGCTGCCTTCCCATGCCGGATTCGACTGGCTGATCTCGCCCGATGGCTTCACCAAGGTCCGCGGCGGCCAATTTTCAAAGGAACAACGATGAACGCCCTGGTACGCGGGCAGCCCCCGCACAACCTCGACGCTGAGCAGGCCATTTTGGGCGGCCTGATGCAGGACAACGGGGCAGTAGACCGCCTAGGAGACCTGGGGGCGCAGCAGTTCTACCACCACGCTCACAGGCTGGTTTACGAGGCGATCTCGTCGCTAGTGATGCGGTGCCGGCCTGCGGACGTGGTGACGGTCAATGACTTCCTGTCCGCTTCAGGGCGAGCGGAAGCTGTCGGCGGGATCGTCTACCTTAACGAACTGGTCGCATCGACTCCCAGCGTGGCGAACATCTCCAGGTACGCCGATATCGTCAGAGAAACCGCTCTGCTGCGCGAGTTGGCGAGTACCGCTGATCGGGTCCACGAGTTAGTGGCAGACCGGCAGATGCCTGCCGCAGAACTGCTAGACGCAGCCCAAGCTGAGTTCGGAAAGCTGGCAATGGGGACGGTCAAGAACGAGCCGATAGCCATTTCCGAATCTATGACTTCGTTCCTGGACGACCTGGATGGGCGCGTTCACGGGGCGGTGGCTCACCCTGGGATTCCGACGGGCATTAAGGAACTAGACGAAGCATTGAACGGCGGCCCATGTCGTGGAGACCTGATCGTCATCGGGGCGAGGCCTGGGATGGGCAAGTCGGCGCTTGCCGGAACCATTGGCTGCAACAACGCCGAGTGCGGCTATTCCGCAATGTTCTGGTCTGGCGAAATGCCGACCCGACAGGTTACGGGCCGCGCTGTTGCTAACTGGGGGCGCGTATCGGCCAAGAAGATCAGCGCCGTGAAGCCCGAGCTTAGTACTGATGACTGGGCGCGGCTCACCAGGGCCGCACAGATCGCTGGTGACGCGAAATTCTTTGTTGACGACGAGGCAGGGCTAACGCTTCAAGCTTTGGCGGTGAAGGCTCGCGCGGTCCATCGAAAGCACGGATTAGATGTTCTTTTCGTCGACTACATCCAACTGATGGAAGGTTCAGAGGAAAAGCGTCACCTCCAAATTGAGGCAATCACTAAGGGCCTCAAAAGGCTGGCCAAGCAATTGGACATCGTCGTTTATGCCCTGTCCCAGTTCTCTCGGGACATAGAAAAGCGAAGCAATAAACGCCCCATGCTTTCGGACTTGCGTGACGGTGGATCTATTGAGCAGGACGCTGACATCGTTATCGCCCCTTATCGGGAAGAACAAGACAACCCTGATACGGATCGAAAGGGTTACGCGGAGCTCTACATCCTAAAGCACCGTAATGGCTCGATCGGGATGGTACCGGCAGCGTATCGGGGTGATTACCTCAGGTTCGAGGACTACTCAGGCCCAGCCTTTTCCAAATCGTCGGCATCGCCCCGGGGGCGGAAATCCTTCGATGATTCGGAGGCGTTCTGATGGAACAGACGGATTTCCGAACATCAGAGCAATGGCGCATGGAGTGCGAGGCGAGGCACGTCCTGTCGCTCCCTTTCTCGGATCGGGAGCCATATCTGGCCCTAGTCGGTCGGCGCCGCGGCGCGAATGGTCGCATGTCTCTTGAGTCCGAGGTTAAGCGTCAGTTCGCGGCGCTAAGGCGGGCCGCATGACCGCATGGCTGCCTAAATCCAAGCGACCGAGCGCCGCCAAGTATCGAAATAGGAAAACCGAGCGGGACGGCATTGAGTTCGATAGCAAGCGCGAGGCGGAGCGATACACGCAACTCAGGCTGCTTGAGCGTGCGGGAAAGATCCATAGCCTCGCGTTGCAGCCAAGCTTCACCCTGGTCGACAGCCGTCGCAACGCTTTTGGGAAGGTTGAACGCGCAGTCGTTTACATCGCCGACTTCATGTATTTCGAAGGCGAGTCTCGTGTTGTTGAGGATGCAAAGGGGGTCCGCACTCCCGACTACGTCATTAAACGCAAGCTCATGCTGGATCGGCATGGCATTACTGTGAAAGAGGTGTGATATGGCCCTCCCTAGAAGCGTAGAAGATTCGAACAAACAGATGCGTATTGCGGCCATTGAGCGCCTGCGCGTGGAATTCGGCGTCAATTTGACCAAACACGACCGGTGCTCGGCGCGTGTAGCCGATGCTATCCGCCAGGTTGAACCTGGTCTGGATGCCGCTGATCCGATGCTGCTCATTCGCACATGGGTCGCGCTCCGGCCTTCTGACGTCGTGCCGGCGCGCCTATTTACTGATACCGGCCGCGTGTACCAGTTGAGCAAGGACAGGGGCCTGCAGTTCGCTGCGGCTCGCTTGCAGGACATGCGTATGCCGAGCCCGGTGAACATGAGCAGCAAGGTGCTGTACAGCCCGGAGTACGCGTAATGGGCGCGCTCCTGCCTAAGTGGGCGATGGGTGACCCGGCCCTGGTCTGCGAGCGCCTTCAGGGGATAGAGCATCGGCCGAGGCAGCCGCCCAGATTGAGCCGGCAGGAACTGGCAAGAAAGGAACTAGAGCAGCTATTCAGCGAGGATCACATGACGAAAGACGAAAGCGAACAACTGGAAGAACTGCTCATGACCTGGTACCACTGGGCCAAGGCGCACCGCGAGCATCTGGGCCACAGCCGTGTGGCGCCGGGATTCCAGGGCGTATCCGACATGGACGCCTATGGGGATGACGACGACACCGACGCGAAGCTGAACCGGTACACCGCCGAACAGGTAGATGTCTGCCTCAGTACGCTGCCGTTTGACCTGCGCGCCGCTGTTGGGGTCAGCCTACGGAACAAGGATGTGCCGAATCAGGTATTCCGCAATCCGCGTTGCAGCCTGGAAGAGCAGCAGCGTCGCTACCAGGCAGCCAAGGAAATACTGCTGCCGATGTTGCGGCGGCGAGACATGATTAAGGTGATCGCGTGAGGGGTTGCATTGCGTATCAACGTAGGTACCATCCTTTCCAAGTGGACGGCGCTCGTCCATAGGAAACGAAGCCTCGGCAGATGCCGGGGCTTTTTGCATTGGAGCTGCCATGCGTTTATCCGTGGATCAGGATGACCAGGGTTACAAGGCCTGGAAGCTGAGAGGCGGCCACAAGCGCCCCGTTCGTGTTTTGTTGAATGGCAGGCACGTAAAGCGGGTTATCACGGCGGACACCAAGCGTGGATTTGTCCTGGCCTATCAGGAAGACGCAGAGGGTAAAGCGATAGTTAACGCTCGTCGCACCGATATGAAGCGCTACCGCCAGTACGGCAACGTTGAGATTGAGTTCGGCTGATATGGTCCACATGGTGCAAGACCGTCGCGGCTACCCAGGAAGCCTGAAGCGAGATCAAGAGCGACGGGCAAAGCGGGAGTGGCTTGAGCCTTCCGAGCCTACACAGCTTGACCGCATAGAAGCCAAGCTCGACGCGCTGCTGGATGCACTGGCAGATGAAGGCGAAGAGATGGAACAGCCCGAGCTCACGCTCGATGGCGAGGCAGTAGGCGGCGAGCGGGACGATACCCAGCCGCTATGAGTAGCCAACCCTGGAGCGCTTGGTACAAGACCTGGCGCTGGCAGAAGTTGCGCGAACGTCACCTAAGGGCGCATCCCTTATGCGTGATGTGCGAGGCAGAGGGAAGGGTGACAGAGGCTAGGGTGTGCGATCACATCGAGCCACACAAGGGAGATCCAGAGAAGTTCTGGAACGGCCCCTTCCAGTCACTATGCAAAGCGCATCACGACTCAGACAAGCAAGCGCTCGAGAAGTCCGGGCGCCGAAAGGTACAGATCGGGGTGGATGGCTACCCCATAGAGGGTATGCACCAGTCCGGTGCGGCCCCGGAAGATGAGAAAATTCTCATTTCCGACCCTGAAATGTTACAAATGGCCGGGGGGGAGGGGTGCTCAAAAAATGAGCAACGCCACCAAGACCGGCCGCTCAACTCTTTTTTCATAAACGTCCAGAAAAAAGCGGGACGCAGTTAAAGGCAGAAATGGCACAACGGGGAAGGAAGTCTCAGGCAGAACTGATGACTTCGGTCCAAGTTGCGTCCGTTTCCAGCGATTCGCGACTTCGGGCTCCGGTGCACATCACGGATGCCGAGCGCATGGTCTGGGCGGAAGTTGTCAACGACCAGCCCGCGTCCGCCTTCTCACCCACGCATAGCCCCCTGCTAGAGCAGTACTGTCGTCACGTTGTCCAGGCTCGATTACTGGCTGACGAGATCATGAACTTCGACAGGTCGTGGCTTGCTGATGATGACGGGCTTAAGCGGTATGACCGGCTGCTTTCAATGCAAGAGCGGGAAGGTCGGGCTGCGTCTTCGTTGGCTACGCGGCTGCGCATCACGCGCCAGGCCACGGCCGACCCGAAGACCGTGGGCCGTGCGAACGGTCGGCAGGCAAAGTCTAAGAAGCCTTGGGAACTCGTCGACGGCTGACGCGGGGCGACCGCAACATTGCCTGGATTGAGCAGTATTGCCGAATCCCCGAAGGCAAGTTGGTAGGTAAGCCGGTAAAGCTGACGAAGCACCAGCGCGGCTGGATCAAGCAGATTTACGACAGTCCGACGCGGCTGTTCATCCTGAGTATGGCTCGGAAGAACGCCAAAACGGCGCTGTCTGCATTCCTGCTGCTGCTGCACTTGTGCGGGCCAGAGGCAAAGCCGAATAGCCAGTTGTACAGCGCGGCGCAGTCCCGGGAGCAGGCGGCAATCCTGTTCGCCCTGGCGGCAAAGGTAGTGCGAATGTCGCCGGATCTGTCCGAATACGTGTTGATTCGAGATACGGCCAAGCAATTGTTTTGCACGGAGATGGGGACGCTTTATCGGGCGCTGTCGGCAGAGGCCAGCACCGCCTACGGTCTGAGCCCCGCCTTCACCATTCATGACGAGCTGGGCCAAGTGCGAGGCCCGCGATTTGAGCTTTACGAAGCCCTAGAGACGGCCAGCGCTGCGCAGGATTCGCCGCTGTCGATAGTGATCAGCACCCAAGCGCCTACGGACGCAGACTTGCTAAGCCTGCTGATCGATGACGCGCTAACAGGGGCCGATCCGCGACAGAAGGTGGTTCTGCATACGGCGCCGATGGAGTTGGAAGCGTTCTCGGATGAAGCGATAAGGGCCGCGAACCCGCACTTTGATGACTTCATGAATAAGGATGAGGTAAGGCGCCAGGCGGCAGACGCCAAGCGCATGCCCAGCCGAGAAAACTCGTACCGCAACCTGATCCTGAATCAGCGTGTGGAGGCACACAACCCGTTTGTGTCCAGAGCTATCTGGGAAGAAAACGGGGCGCCGCCTGAGATGCTGGCAGGAAAGACGGTATACGGCGGTCTGGACTTGTCCAGCGTTTCGGACTTGACCTCATTAGTGCTGGTGTCGGAAGAGGGCGATGTCCACCCGAGATTCTGGCTTCCTGAAGAAGGGTTAGCCGAGAAGTCCCGAAATGACCGGGTGCCATACGACTTGTGGGCCGAGCAGGGGCTTCTGCTGACCACGCCAGGCCGAGCAATTGAATACGAGTTCATCGCTCATGAACTGCGCAAGGTGTTCGACACGTGCAACGTCGTAGCTCTGGCGTTTGACCGGGCCATGATGCGATTCCTGAAGCCCTGGCTGGTTCGGGTCGGCTTCACCGAAGATGAACTGGCGAAGTTCGTTGAGTTCGGCCAGGGGTTCATGTCAATGAGCCCGGCCTTGCGCGAACTTGAGGCCCGTTTATTGGGGGCGAAGTTGAAGCATGGCGAGCATCCGGTACTGACCATGTGCGCGATGAACGCTGCGGTGGTTCAGGACCCGGCCGGAAATCGAAAGTTCACGAAGGCCAAATCGTCGGGCCGGATCGACGGCATGGTATCGCTGGCAATGGCGGTGGCGGCAATGCCACCGGAGCAGGCGCCGACCGTCGCCGAGTACAAGGTTTTCTTCGTCTGACGACGATACATACAACCAAGCCCGCCCAGAGCGGGCTTTTTGCATTTGGAGGCCTGCATGCCTGACAAGCTCAATACCCGCGCATACAGCCTCTTGGAAATCAAGGCGCTGGACGAATCGAAGCGCGAGATCACCGGTATTGCTACCACGCCCGAGCCTGATCGCGTGGGCGACGTCGTGGAGCCGCTGGGCGCCAAGTTTGCCGCCGAGTTGCCGCTTCTGTGGCAGCACCAGCATGACAAGCCTGTCGGCACCGCCAAGTTCGGCAAGCCCACGAAGACTGGCATCCCGTTCACGGCCTCGCTGCCAGTCATTGACGAGCCGGGCGCCCTGAAGGATCTGGTCGACATGGCCTGGCAGTCGGTGAAGGCCAAGCTCGTGCGCGGGGTGTCTATCGGCTTTCGCGCGATTGAGTACAGCTTTATCGAGAACGGCGGCGTGCGCTTCTCGGAAACGGAGATCTTCGAGCTGAGCCTCGTGACGATCCCGGCCAATGCGTCCGCCTCCATTCACAGCATCAAAAGTATCGACACCGCTCTGCGCGCCGCGTCTGGCAATGAAGCGCAGGGCGATGAAGAAGCTGGGCGAAAGCCCGTATCTCCCGGCGTCTCGGGAACCAAGAAACAGCCCGCCACTGGCGGGTTTTTTTATGCCCCGACCAAGGAGAAGGGAATGAACATCAAAGACCAACTGGTGAACGCCCGCGCGAAGCTGGCTGAAACCGAAAAGTCCATGCAGGAAATCATGGGCAAAGCCACCGGCGAGGGCCGGACGCTGAACGCCGAGGAAGCCGAAGAGTTCGACAGCCACGAGTCGGCTGTTGGCGACATCAAAAAGCACATCGAACGCCTGGAAGGCATGGAAAAGAACATGACCTTCACCCAAGTCAAGGGCGACAACGACGATGACGCGACCGCATCTCGCGCGCCGGCCATCGTGTCGAAGGCTATCAAGATGAAGGAAGAGCCGGGCCTTATGTTCGCCCGCCATGCGCTGTGCATGTATGCCGCCAAGAACAACGTCGGCATGGCTGCTCAGCTGGCCGCCGACCACTACGGTGAAAAATCGCCCGTCGCGCAGGTGTTGAAGGGCTTGGGCGGTCGTTCGCTCGAATCTGTGCTGAAGGCCAACGTGGCCGCAGCCACGACCAGCGATGCGACTTGGGCAGGCCCGCTGCTGGCCTACAACAACTATTCCCAAGACTTCGTTGAGTTCCTGCGCCCGCGCACTATCCTGGGTCAGTTCGGTCTGGGCAACATCCCCGCCGCCAAGCGCATTCCGTTCAACGTCCACATCAAGGGCCAGACTTCCGGTGGCGTTGGCTACTGGGTCGGCCAGGGCGCGCCGAAACCAGTCACGAAGTTCGACTTCAACGACGTGTACTTCGGCTGGTTCAAGGTTGCGGGCATCTCCGTCGCTACGGACGAAATGATCCGTTTCTCGGACCCGGCCATCGAAGTTCTGATTCGCGATGGCTTGGTGGAAGCCGGCGCCGAGCGCATGAACGCCGACTTCATCGACCCGACCTTCGCTGGTCTGGCCAACGTCTCGCCCGCTGGCATTCTGTACGGCCTGACGCCGATCGTCTCCAGCGGCACCGACGCCGACGCTGTCCGTGCGGACTTGATGGCCTTGCAGGCTGAAGCCGATGACGCCAACAACCCCCTGACCACGATGGTGTATCTGATGCACCCGAAGACGGCTGCCGGTCTGGGCAACATGTACAACCCGCTGGGCCAGCGCGAATTCCCCAACATCAGCCGTAATGGCGGTGATGTGGGCGGCGTGCCGGTTATCACCTCGGGCTACGTGCCTTATGACTCGTCGGGTGGTGTGGTGGCCATGGTCAACGCGGCTGACCTCTGGTACGCCGACGACGGCCAGGCGACGGTGGACATGTCGAACCAGGCATCGATCCAGATGCTGGACAACCCCACCAACAACAGCGCCAGCGCCACGGCGACGTCCCTGGTGTCGATGTTCCAGACCGACAGCACTGCATTCCGCATGCATCGCTTCGCGAACTGGAAGCGCCGCCGCGAGTCGTCTTTCGCGTACCTCACGGGCGTGAATTGGGGCGCTGCCTAAGCGTCTAGGCCCAAGGGGCCTGTCTTAGGGCAGGCCCCTTTCACATAGACAGCATAGGACACACTATGAAAGTCGAGATTCAGATGAAGGACGGAAGCGTCAAGTCGCTTAGTCCCAGTCATGCGCGAGCCATGGTGTTCATCGGGCGCGGCCAATACTTGACTCGCGACTTGACGGCAACGCAGCCGGGCTCCCCGAGCGTGGAAGCTGGGCAAACAGGCGACCATGTCGCCTTCGAGGAAGGCGCGAAAAAGCGTGGACGTCCGCGAAAGAACAAGCCCGAGGCCACGGAATGAAGTTGTTCGGTCTCCAGATCCAGCGCGCCGAGAAGCAACTCCAGCCGGTTCCTTCCGCTTGGAATTGGGGTAGCCGCTTCTCCGGTCTGATGCCCTGGATCAGCGAGATCTTCCCGGGCGCTTGGCAGGACAATGTCGAAGTCAAGCCCGAAGACTGCCTTAGCTCGCCTATTGTCTACGCTTGCATCACGCTCATTTCGAACGACATCGGGAAGCTACGAGCACGCTTGGTAAGGAAAGACGCAAACGGGATTTGGTCCGAGAACGACGGAAACTCGCCGTTCTGGCCAGTTCTTCGCCACCCCAATCACTTTCAAAACCACATCCAGTTCAAACAGTGGTGGGTGATGTCAAAGCTCCGCCACGGCAACACATACGCTCTCAAAGAACGAGACGCCCGTGGCGTTGTTCGTAGTCTGTACGTTCTAGATCCTGGGCGCGTCACTCCGTTAGTGGGTGACGACGGTTCGGTCTACTACCAACTCAGCCAGGACAACTTGGCCGGCGTTGAAGAACTTGGAATAACGGTTCCCGCTAGCGAAATCATCCACGACAGGATGAATTGTCTGTATCACCCGCTGGTCGGCATTTCGCCCCTTTTCGCTGCTGCCATTGCGGCAGGCGTTGGGATCAAGATCCAGAACAACACCCTTCGCTTCTTCAACAACAGCGCAAACCCGGGTGGGATTCTCGTGGCGCCAGGAAATATTTCGCCCGAGAACGCGAAGATGATTAAGGACCAGTGGCATTCGAACTATTCCGGTGTCAATGCCGGGAAGGTTGCTGTCATTGGTGACGGTATGAAGTTCGAACCGCTAAGCCATAGCGCCGTGGACTCTCAACTCATTGAAACGCTGCGGTGGTCAGACGAGCGTATCTGCTCCGTGTTTCATGTGCCTGGCTACAAGGTCGGCGTAGGTTCAGCCCCTGGCTACAACAACATCGAGGCGATGGATCGGGGCTATTACTCCGGGTGCCTGCAATCTCCCATCGAAGAGATGGAAGCTTGCTTGGACGACGGGTTGGGGCTGGACGGTGTGACCAATGGCGTCGAACTGGATCTTGAAGGTCTTATGCGGATGGATACCAAGACGCAGATGGAGGCCCTGAAGATCGGCGTAGATGCCGGGATCATTGCCCCGAACGAGGGCCGAAAGCAAGTCAACCTGCCGCCGTTGGAAGGCGGCGACACCGTCTACATGCAACAGCAGGACTTCCCCCTGGATCAGGTGCGGCAGAACAAGATCGTTCAGCCGTCCCAGGAGCCGGCGCCCGTGTCGGAACCGGCGGAAGTCTCGGATGAAGACAAGTCGCTGATCTTGGAAGCCAAATCCATAATCGCGACCCAGAAGGCAATTGAAGCCATGCGAAAAGCCGCCAAACCGGAGCCAGCCCATGTTTGACCCCGAGAAGTTCGGCCAAGCGATGGGCGAGGCTATCCGCCAAGCCGTGGAGCCGTTGCAGAAGCAGATCGCTGAACTGACGGAGAAGCTTGCCGAACGGCCCGACCTCTCCGAGGAAATCGCAGCCGCCGCCAGGGCAGCCGTGGATAGCATCCCGAAGCCCAAGGACGGGCGAGACGCCGACATGGCGCAGGTCGAAGACCTGGTTGCAAAGGCAGTGGGTGCGCTCCCCCAGCCGAAAGATGGCGCGCCGGCGGATATGGACGCCCTACGTGAGCATCTTTCGGAATTGGTGGCGAAGCTACCTCGCCCGGCTGACGGCAAGTCCGTCACGGCCGAAGACGTAGCGCCGGTTCTGGAAATGCAGGTGGCCAAGTGGGCGTTAGAGTTCGAGCGGCGGGCCCAAGACACGCTACAGAAGGCTATCGACAAGATGCCGGTGCCGAAAGATGGAACTGATGGCCGTGATGGGCTTGGATTCGAAGACCTTGAGGTCGAATTCGATGGCGTGAAGACTGTTACCTTCAAGCTCGTTCGTGGTGATCTGACGAAGCAATTCGATCTGACCATGCCTGTCGTTGTCGATTGTGGAATCTTCAAGGAAGGCCACGTCTACACGCCTGGCGATTCAGTGACGTGGGCAGGGTCGTACTGGATTGCCCAGAAAGATACCGGCGCAAAGCCTGACAGCCCCGAAAGCGGATGGCGCTTGGCCGTTAAGAAGGGCCGGGATGGGAAGGACGGCCGGAACGGCGTCGACAAGACAGCCCCGGTGAAGCTATGAAGCTCGTCACGTTACAGCAGTGCCGGGACAACATCCGTTCGGATACGGATGCTGACGATGCCGATCTGGCAATGAAGATCGAAGCCGCCAGCGACGCCGTGATGGACTATCTGGGCGAGTACGGTGCCACCTTTACGGATTCCTCAGGGCTGGTGGAAGTCGACTCGAACGGCGACCCGGTGGGAGTGCCTGCGCGGGTACAGCAGGCCACTATTTTTACGGTGGCGTCTATGTACCGAGAACGTGACGGATCGCAGGAGTTCGCGGTTGGCGACCAGTGGGGATACGGATATGCGTTGCCCAAATCGGCGACTGCGTTGATCTACAGCCTGCGTAAGCCCACGGTGGTCTGATGCTCGACTCTGGAAAACTGCGCCATCGTGTGTCAATCGAGCGGGTTGTACGAACGCAGGACGAAGACACGGGCGCAGTTACCGAGACGTGGACCGAGGTAGCCAAGGTATGGGCGGCTATTGAGCCTCTTTCGGCGCGGGAGTTTGTGCAGTCAGCCGCAGGTCAGTCCGAAGTGACGGCGCGCATCACCATCCGGACACGAGACATTCTGGCGACCGACCGCATCGCCCATCGTGGCGTGGTCTACAACATTCGGGGCGTGCTTCCTGATAAGGAAAGCGGTCTGGAGTACATCACGCTGCCGGTAGGAACGGGCGTAAACGAGGGCTGACGTGGAGTATGTGTTGCTGGCACCGGGTCCGAGCATGAGCCGTGACCTGGCCGAATCCATGCGCGGTAAGCGTGTAGGGGTGGTCAGCAACGTGTTTGAACTGGCCCCTTGGGCAGACTTCCTGGCCGCGAATGATCGCGCCTGGTGGAGAGCCTACCCCGAGGCAATGAACTTTGCCGGACGGCGGTTCTCCAGCAGCGAGATGCATGGCGTGGAACGCTGTAGGCCTGGCAATACGCAGTGGGCTAGCGGTGTTCTAGCGTTGCAGGTTGCGGTGAATCTCGGCGCAAGTCGGATCCGACTGTATGGCTTTGATATGCACGGGTCGCATTTCTTCGGTGAATACACAAACGGTTTGGTGAATACGAAGCCGTTCCGGCGCGCTGTGCATCTGCAACAGTTTCGAGACTGGGCACGAGCCAACAGCGGGATTGAGGTTGTGAACTGTACGCCGGGCTCGGCGCTGGATTGCTTCCCAATGGGGGCAGCTTGATCGTTCGTGGCATGAAGGGGTTAGGCGACAACATTTACCAACGCGCCTTCGTGAAGAAGCTACAAGGCCCGGTTTATCTTGAAACGCCTTGGCCGGAGTTGTACGAAGACCTGCCCGATGTGAAGTTTGTTCGTTCTGAAACGCCATTGCGGACTCAATCCAAGAACATGGCGAGACAGGACGAGGCGCGTTGGGTTAAGGCCCCGAGGGACACGACCATTTCTGTCCAGTACGGAACGGCCGGCATCGTTACCGGGATGCGTCGGTGCTTTGGGTTAACCCCTGGGGCGTTGGACTTACCAGACTTCGGCGCGTCACCAATAGCAGGGCGGTACATCGTAGTCCGACCGGCGACGGTGCGGGCTGAGTGGGTCGCGGAAGCACGTAACCCGCTGACCATGTACATCGCCGAGGCCGCTGAAGCTGCGCGGTCGGCAGGGTACAGGGTCATTTCGGTGGCGGATCTGGAGCCAGGCAAGGAATGGGCGGTGGGCAAGTTGCCCCCGGCCGACGAGGTTTATCACGGCGGTGAGTTCAGCGTCCGGCAACTCCTGGCATTGGTCCAAGGTGCTGCGGCGGTGATAGGCGGCATCGGCTGGATTCTGCCGGCCGCCATCGCTATGAAGGTGCCTGCCTGGATCATCTGCGGCGGGCAGGGCGGATTCAACGCCCCAGAACTAATTGCGGACGAGAAGTACATGGACCTGAGCCGGATTCGGTTCTCGGTCCCGGACAACCTTTGCCGGTGCCGGCAGAGACAACACAACTGCGACAAGCGAATCAAGAACCATGCAAGTGACTTTGCCGACTGGCTGCGAAGACTCCCTGATCTGGTGGCCTGAGTTGGGCATGGGGTTCCATCCCCGTCCCGCGATGGACTACACGACCAGCTATTGGGAAGAGTTCCGCCAGCGTGACTCGTCGCCGATGGGTGAACTGCTGACGGAATCGCGGTTGTGCCTGGTGCGTCGGCATTACGCTGGCCAGGTCGTGGACATTGGTATCGGTGGTGGTCGATTCGTGGAGTACGCGGCGGCTCAAGGCTATGACGTCAACGCAGAGGCCAACGATTGGTTGCGCCAGCGGAACGCCTACTGCGACCCGTACAGCCGTCCGGTGGATGCGATCACGTGCTGGGACAGCCTGGAGCACATCCCGGACCCGGGCGCGCTGCTGGCCCAAGTTCGCGAATGGGCGTTCGTTGCCATCCCGATCTTCGAAGAGGGCGATGGGGTTCCGGCAAGCCGCCACTACAAGCCCGGCGAGCACATTTGGTACTTCTCCCATCGCGGCTTGATCGACTGGATGAAGGCCCAGGGCTTTGTCTGCATGGAACACAACGACGCTGAGACGGAACTCGGCCGCGAAGGGATCCGCAGCTACGCGTTCATGAGGATCAAATGAAGGTCGAGGTCAAGCTTACCGGCGTTGACGGCGTTTTGGCCACGCTCAAAAGCTTGCCTGCCGAGATCGTGTCGAAGCGTGGCGGCCCGGTGAAGTTAGCGCTTGCGAAAGGTGCCAGGCTGATTCGCGACGAGGCCAAGAAGAATTTGCGACGTGTTATCGCCATGAACGGTGACGAGTCGACCGGCCTGCTTGAGAAGAACGTGATTTCCAGCCGAGGCAAGCCGCCCAGCACCGGAAAGGGCGAACGCTACCTGGTACGGGTGCGCCGCAAGACGTACCCGGGGAAGACCGGCAAGCCGGTGACGACGCGCGCTACTGCCAGCTTTCTGGAGTACGGGACTGAAGACCAGCCCGCGACGCCTTGGTTGCGCCCGGCTGTACGTCAGCACGGCGAAGCCGCGATCAACGTAATCACACAGGATCTGAACAAGCGCATTGAAAAGGTGGTGTCCGAGGTCGGCGCCAAGAACCGGAACAAGTAATGCTGCCAGCCGTATTTCTGACCCTTAAGACGCCCGCCGTCCTAGCGATTTTGGGCGGCGATCCCGTTCGGATCTTCCGCCACGGTGCCGCGCCCCAAGATATCGAGAAGCCGTATGTCACGTGGTTCGAAGTCGCTGGTCAGCCCTATGACCAACTGAGCGGAACTCCGTGCGGCGACTTTGACAGCGTGCAGATCGATTGCTGGTCGAAGTCCGATATGCAGGTTGAGCAACTGGCTGAGGCCGTTCGTGACGCTGTAGACGCGGCTGGTATCGCCAATCGCCTTGTCGTGAACCTCCGCGACCCCGACACCAAGCTTTTCCGAATTGGCCTTGAGGCCGATTTCATTACGTCCCGCTAAGCAGAACCCTTTTAGTCAGACTGCCCGCCTTGAGCGGGCATTTTTATTTGGAGCATCAAGATGCCGATCAAGTCTCAAGGTACCGAGCTTTTCTACGTTCGCCCCGGTTCCTCGCCGGTCTTGGTCAAGTTGCACTGCCCGACCGGCATTACGGGTCTCGGCGGGGCGGCGGACCAGGTTGAAACCACATGCCTCTCGGACACGGAAGACAAACAGTACGTCCGTGGCCTGGGTAACCCGGGCCAAGTCTCAGCCCCCGTCAACTTCGACCCGCAACAGGTCAGCCACGAAGACATGTTCGACCTGAAGCAGTCGGGCGAAACGCTGCAATGGATCATTGGTATGTCTGACGGCACGACGTTGCCGACGCTGGACTCTAACGGCGACATCGATCCGCCCGTGGGCCGCTCGAGCATCCAGTTCACTGGCTACATCGCCGACTGGGCGCTGGACTTCGCCGGCAATGACGTCGTGAAGGGCACGCTGTCGATCCAGCGCTCCGGCTCGGTCGTCTTCACCAAGAAGGCCTAAGCATGCTCAACAAGTCGTACTTCACGCCTGAGACGGTGTTCGAGAAGGAAATTGACCTGGGCGACGGCAAGCTTCAGAAATTGCACTTTCGAAAGTACAGCGGGGCGGCATTCAGCGCCTATGGTCACGCCATCCAGTCGACTGACTCCGTAGTGCATGGCAAGGCCAACGCCATTCTGATCGCGGACTGCCTGTGCGACGAAGAGGGTAACCGTGAACTAACGCTCTCACAGGCGTGTGCGCTGAACCCACTGCCGATGAAGGCACTTTTCGTCGCGGTGCTTGAGGTCAACGGTTTCACCGTCGACAAGAAGCCTACTGAAGAAGAGGAAGAGCAGGCAGATCCGGGAAACACGTAGAGGCCGGCTCCGACGACTGGTTATGGGCTGTCCTCGCAATGAGGCTTGGGGGCAGAACGATCCAGGAGTTGATGTCGGCCATGACTCAGCACGAGTTTCGGTACTGGAAGGCCTTCTATGAACGGCATCCATTCGACGACCTGCACGTGTATCACCGACCTGCGGCGCTGATCGCCCAGAGCATGGGTGGCGGCGACTTCAGCCAGAAGGTCGACTTGCTATCGAACCCGTTCATCAAAGACTACTCGGACGCGGACTTGCGCACTCTTAAGGCATTTGGCCTGAAACCCTAAGGACACCTTGATGGCAACAGCAGGCAGTATCGTCGTCGACCTGAAAATGAACACTGGGTCGTTCGAGACGGACGCCCAACGTGCGTCGAAGGCGGCCGAGAAACGCTTTAAAGAAATTGAGAAGCAGGCGAAAGACGCAGCGTCGTCTGTTAGCGGCGCCTTCACTGGCGTAGTGAGCGGGGCTATTCTCGGCATCAGTGCTGGGAGCGTCTTTCGCAAGTTCATCGAGGAGACGAAGAACGCCCAGAATGAACAGGCCCAGTTGGCGGCTGTTCTCAAATCCACGGGCAATGCGGCCGGCTTTACCGCATCTGAACTGAACAAGATGGCCAGTGGTATGGCCGGCTTTGTTAGCGAAGGCGACATCAACCGTGCTCAAACCCGTTTGCTTTCCTATACGGGAGTGGTAGGGGAAGAATTCCCGAGGGCGCTCCAGGCCGCCATCGATATGTCCGTTCGTTTGGGCATGACGGTTGAGCAGTCGGCAGAAACCGTGGGCAAGGCCCTTGATGTGCCAAGCAAGGGCTTGGACGCTCTTTCTAAGCAGGGTTTCCGGTTTACGGAAGAACAGAAGAAGTTGGTCGAATCTCTGGAGTCCACCGGCCGTGTTGCGGAGGCTCAAGACGTAGTGTTGAAGGCGTTGGAGTCTTCCTACGGAGGCGCCGCTGAAGCCGCACGGGGCACCCTGGGAGGTGCCCTTCAGGCCCTTCAAAATCAGATCGATGATCTGATGACCGGCGACGATGGAAGCGTCAATGGGTTGACCAACAGCGTAAACGCCCTCACGGACACTCTCGCTTCAGACGAAACAAAAGCGTCTTTTGCTGCTTTTGTGGGTCTACTGGCGGAGATGGCCAGGCAGGTAGTAACGACTGCCAACGTCATAAACTCGACGTCATTTGTCGGGTGGCTTCAGGTCTCTGGCGCGGAGCAAGACAATGCCGACAAGGCAATTGCTGACCTTGACGAGAAGCTGGGACGTCTTCGGGACATGAGAAAGAACCTCGATCCCGAGGCGTCGTTCACGAACCGAGTGAATGACATTCTTTACGGAGACGTTGGGGACCTTGATCGGCAAATCGCCGCAGCTGAGAAGAAGCGCGAGGCCCTCATGGTTTATATGCGCAGCGCCCCGAATCCATATGCGAGCGTGGGCGAAACCGGAGGATCACCGTTAACGACGGTCGACCCCATTGTAGTCACGGGAAGCTCGCCCGCCGCTGCTGCTAAGTCGGGCAAGAGCAGCGTTGACCAGGGTCAGAAGCTGATCGATCAGATGAACCAGCGCATCGCCCTGATCGGGAAGGAAACCGAGTACGAAAAGTTGCTGGAGCAGGTCCGCATCGGCTCGGTGACGTTCAAGACGGAGGCCCAGAAGAACGAGGCGCTCGCATCGGCTCAAACGTTGGACTTCATCAACGAACAAACGAAGGCTTACGAAGAATCTCAAAAGCAAGCCGCCGCGTTGTCCAAGGTGCTGGACGAGCTTTATCCGGATCAAGCGGCAACCAACGACTACTTGTCGAAGCTGACGCTGCTGACCGAAGGACTGAACAACGGCACGTTGTCCGTCGAGCAGTACTACGAAGCCGTTGACAAGCTCGAAGAGAAGTTCGGCGAGACCACCGACGGTATGTCTGAGTTTGCTGTACAGGCGGCGCGCAATATTCAAGACGCGATGGGCGACACCCTGGAAGACGTCTTGAGCGGCAACTTCGACAACATCGGATCGAAGTTCGCCGACATGATCGTGAAGATGGCTGCGAATGCTGCTGCCGCCAACTTGGCTCAGGCGCTGTTTGGCGACTTCGGTAAGTCTGGTCAGATCGGCGGCCTTCTTGGTACAGCCTTTGCGGGCCTTTTCGTAGGCGGCGGATCTGCTCCGACCGCTGGCCAGTTGGCCTCTTCAACCCAAGGAGTCAATGCCGGATTGCCGCTCGCATTCGCAGATGGCGGATATACCGGCGCAGGCGGCAAGTACGACCCAGCAGGCATCGTGCACGCTGGCGAATATGTGATCCCAGCTGATGCCACCCGTAGGCTCGGTGTCGGGTTTCTGGACCGCCTCAAGGGATATGCGGATGGCGGCTATGTGGGCGCCGGTTCGATGCCGTCCGTGGCGGGCTCCAACACCCGCGTTGAGATCGTGAACAACGGAACTCCGCAGCAAGTGTCCAGTGCTAACCGATCCTTCGACGCGCAAGGCGAAGTGATCCGCATCGTAGTGCGTGATATCCAACGCAACGGTGATACGGCTAAGGCTATCAAGGGGATGCCAGCATGAGCGTGTTCCCCGCGTACGCAAAGATCCTTCTGTCCGGCTTTACTGAAGAGGCTGATTACGGAGTTCTGCGGACCGAGATGGATAGCGGCATCGCTAAGCAACGCCCAACACGGTCATTGGCGATCGTTCGCCGCACGGTGACCATTCACGTCGATTCGGTTGCCGAAAAGATTGCATTTGACCAGTGGCGGAGGGTGGATCTTGCTGGCAGTACTGGCTGGTTTGATTGGGTCGATCCTTTGGACGGCATAACCAAGCAAGCGCGGATTGTTGACGGAACGCTCCAGTGGTCGAGCCCCGGAAAGGTCTGGCGCGCGTCCGGCCAGATAGAGACGGTGGGTTGATATGCCGGTCAACTATTCGGATGCCGCCCAGCAAAACTTACTTGCTACGAGCGCGGACGAGCCGTTCCTTGTTGCCGTAGAGATCCTGCACCCTGATCTGGTAGTCCCTGCTCGATTTGTCAACGACAGCCAGAACATAACTATTCAAGGCGACGAGTATTTCGCCACCGCATTCCGCGTAGCGCTGCCGGATGACAAAGAGCAGCAGCTACCTCAAGCGCGTCTTGAGGTGGACAACGTTGGGCGCGAACTGACGCAATGGCTTGAGTTCAGCAGGGGCGGGAAAGGTGCGCGTTGCAGAATCATTCAGGTACTCCGCAGTGACCCCAACCTTATCGAATTCGACATGACGATGGACCTTACGGGCCTGGTCGTGAACAACTTGGTGGTCAGCGGAGTCCTGGGGTACCAGAACACATTGGGGCAAAGCGCTGTGGCCGTGCGCTACGACCCTAAGACGGCGCCGGGTCTGTGGTGATGCACTGGTCGGATAAGTACGTCGGCTTGCCTTACGTTCCGGAAACTGGAGATTGTGCGGCCCTTGCTGCCAGAGTGTCGGCCGAAGTATTCGGCATTCGACCTCTTCTCCCGGTTTCGCATGCTCAAACTCTGCGCGATCAGTCGGCGCAAATTATCGAATGCAGGGAGGATCTGGCCGAGCGCGTCGAAAACGCGACTGACGGATGCCCGGCATTGTTTATCGGTCGAGGACGGCTCTGCCACATCGGCGTCATGTGTTGGATTGCTCACGAATGGTGGGTTCTCCACGCGGACAAGTCGGCCGGCTCAGTCATCCGTCAGCGTTTACGAGATATGACGCGCATTCACTTCAAGCTTGAGGGGTATTACCGGTGGAAGTCGTAAAGTCTACCCCGTCGCTTGTCCACCTTCCGCATCCGGTGACTGCCAATGGAAAGAGCCTCTGCTACGCGGCGTTTCTGCCCGGCGAGACTTTGGGAGCTTACTTAGACCGTATCGGGCTGAGGGTGGTCGAAGCTCCGATGGATGTCTGGCAGAACGGAAGGCGAGTGCCCTCTGCTCTCTGGCGCCGACTCATCCCTCGGCAGGGCGACCAGATCATTGTTCGCGCCAAGATGGAAGGCGGCGGCGGTGGTGGCAAGATCTTGCGCACGGTGGCGCTCGTCGCTCTGGTCATCGTCAGCGCTGGTTATGGCGCGGCTTTAGGAGGGGCGCTTGGGTTTACGGGTGCTACAGCGGGAGCGATTGGAAGTAGCGTGATCATGTTGGCTGGAACGGTCTTGATCAATGCGCTTCTTCCGATGCCCCTGCCTACCGCCGCCAAGTTGGGCGCTGGCCAGAAATACGAGTCGAGTCCGACGTACGCGATCCAGGGAGGACGCAACCGACCCCGCCCTTGGGAGCCGCTACCAATAATCATGGGGCGCCATAGGATTGTTCCCGACCTAGGCGCGAATACGTGGACGAACCAGCTAGGCGATGATCAGTTCCTGAATCAGGTCTTCAATTTTGGCCTGCAAGGGATGGATCTGAATCTTCGTGATTTCAAGATTGGAAACACGCCGATTGAGTCGTACGACGGGGTTCAAATGCAGCGGGCCGGGCCCGATGGAGTTTTGTCCATGTTCCCTGGGAATGTGGATACGCTTCAAGGCTTTTCTCTAAATTCTGCTGACGGCTGGCAGAGTCGCACAACGCCTCCTTCCGTTTACTCCATCACCGTCGAATTGGCATCTCGCCTATTCAGAGTAGCGGATGACGGTTCGATGGAAAGCCGGCGCGTGGACTTCCGGATCCAGTATCGCCAGGTAGGCGCGACCGATTGGTTAGAACTCGGTTATATCGATGCGGTGTATGCCACGCATTACTGGTCTGCGCGCCTGTCCCCCGGGTGGGGTACCCAGGTCGTCATGGGCACGACGAACTTCGGAGACCACACGGAGGGGGAACTATATGTGCAAGAAGACCCTATTACCGGGCAGACCATCGTAGCTAGATGGCAATGGGTCCCTCATCCTTTCCAACTGGGTCAGCCTTGGCAGGGTATCGCACCTGATCCTATGGTGATCCCTGGTAGCCCTGGCTATCGCCTATGGGGGAATCGGCAAGAGCCTACACGCGCCCAAATAAACTGGGATGTCCCAGGTGCGCAAGGACGGCAGTTCGAAGTCCGAGTGATGAAGGTGACTCCGGATGTCAACGATAGTCGCGAGTCAAACGAGACTGCGGTGAGTCAAATCCTCGCATATCAAGGAGACCCCGCTGACTACACTGGCCAAGCTCGGATCGCTCTTCGAATAAAGGCGACCGGGCAGTTGAACGGCGCCGTAGACGAATTTAGCGCGATCGGTAGCGCAATATGCCCCGTTTGGAATGGCAGCAGTTGGGTGAATCAGGAGACGTCCAATCCGGCGTGGTGGTTTCTATGGTTTGCCAGGGGCCGTCGAGACCCTTCCGGACGCCGCATGTATGGAGTTGGCCTAGCGGATTCCGACATCGACATCGAGGGTATCAAAGCGTGGGCCGCATGGTGTGATGCGAACCGTTTGACGTTTAACTATGTGCTGGACCGCAAGGTCAGTTCGGCCGATGCTCTCGACACCATCGCCAGAGCGGGTCGCGCAGCGAAGACGCAGCAGACGGGCAAGCTTGGGGTGGTATGGAACGCTGAGAATTTGCCAGAAGTGGCCACGTTTGGCCCCTTCAATATCAGGGCTGGTTCGTTCCAGTTGGCATACACCAACGAATCGACTGTGGACGAAATCGTCCTCAGCTTTGTGGACGAAGCGAGAAATTGGACTCTCAATGAAGTTCGGGTAACAGTGCCTGGTGCGGCGGCAACCAACAACCCTTTGCAGTTAGATCTTGACGGGTGCACCAACGTTGACATGGCGGGCCGAGAGGCAAATCTCATTGCCGCTTCTCAGGTCTGGCACCGTAGACGTGCGACTTTTGAGACAGACATCGAAGGCTTCGTTGCGACTAAAGGCGACGTCATCCGTCTTACCCACGATCTAACCGTGTGGGGTTACTCCGGCCGCATGATGCCTGGAAGCTCAAGTGGCTCCGGCTCCGTTCTGCCCAAGGTTGTGCTCGACAGCCAGGTTCCGTCCGATGGCAATGGGATCGCCCTGTTGCGAGATCCGGCAGGGAATATGAAAGTGGTGTCTGTGACGTCTGCCGTGGGAGAGGTGACAGAGTTTCAGATAGTCACCGATTTGGGCGGCTTCAAGATGCCCGGCGACGCGCCTTACGAGGACGTGACTGCCCTGGATTGGGTGTGGCAGTTCGGGCCGCTAGAGATGCCCGGAAGGCGGTTCAAGATCACCAGCGTTGAGCCGTCAGCGGAAGGGGTGAAGTTCTCGGCCATAGACGATGACCCTGGGTACTACGCAAGCGAGAACAATCCCTACATCTACACGCCGCCCAGGGATGGGGCTTTGCTCGGTGGAGTGATCTTCTCCGTACGTTTCAACGAAGCAATTCGCAGCGTACAGAACGACTCCATTGATGTGCAAATTGACTGGACCATCTCCATTTCAAGCCGGGTCCAGATCAACTATTCGATCAATGGCATTGCGCAGCAGCCGTTCACGACTGAAGCACGACAGGCGACCATTTCGGCGAAGACCGGTGATGTCATTGTCGCGACTATTCGGCCTATCAACGCCGTCGGAACGGGGCAGCCGTTCACCGCGACTTATACGGTTCAAGGTCTGCTTTCTCCGCTGCCTGCGCTGACTGGGCTGACAAGCGTCTTCAGAGATGGGCTTACCACACTCGTCTGGAACCCTGTCGTTGATATCCGTCAGCCGGACTATGAGGTTCGGCTGGGCAGTTCGTGGGCAAATTCCCGAACCGTCGGAACGACGCGCAACCTGGACATGTTGGCTGTTGGAAATGGTACGTACTTTGTTGCGGCACGGTTCCAGGCCCAAGGGGTGACGATTTACGGGCCGGCAGATAGCGTGCAGATTGCTGGTGCGGTATTGGTTCGAAACGTGCTTGTGACCGTGCAAGAAGACCCGGAGTGGACTGGAATTCTGGAGTCGGTGACTGAGGACGTTGATGTCACCACGCCGGAAGTGTTCGGAATCGGGGATGGTGTCCAGACACAGTTCCAATTGCCGGTGGACGATCTCATCGGAAACCCCTCTATCTGGCGGCAGGACTGGCAAGGGAATCAGCGGCTTTATCCGACCGAGCGAACGAATGCCATTAAGGCAAGCGCATATGACGCGGCGAAATGGACGATCGTCGCTGGTATGGTCGTTAGTCCGTTGGGCCTGCCTTCCCCGGATGGGGGAAGCGCTTCCGGATTTTTCACAACGACAGTCCCCGGTGGGGGGGGGTCATATACGTTCCCATCGACATCTGTGGACTCTGCTTATGTAGCAGGGCAAACATATACCGCGTCAGTGTATTTCAAACCAGATGCGGCTATGCCGAGTAGACGTGTCCGCGTGGTACTGAGCGGTAATGCTTTCGGATCTAACCGGTGGGTAAATTTTGACATTTCCTCTGGCGCTATTTCAACTTCCGGAGGGAGTTCAACGCCTCAGTCGTATGGTTCTGAACCGATCGGAGGTGGATGGTTCAGAGTTTGGGTCACCCATACAGCCGCCACTACTATCTCCACATTCCCCCCTCTGATCTGGTACTTGGATAATGTACTTCCAGGCCAGGGAGTGCAGTTTTGGGGCGCTCAATTGGAGGCGGGGACCGCCGCAACTCCGTACATTCCCACAAATGGCGTTGCAGTTTCCGTCACCGACTACTCCGCGTCGCCCACCGGCCTGATCACCATGGGCCAGGTACCAGTAAGCGGCGCATCCCTGACCTGGACCGGAACGGGAACAAGGCAGGTCCAACGGGCATTTGTTTTTGATGGCGAGCTCACGCTTGCTCCGCTTGGGGATCTTCTTGAAAGCCCGGACATCCTTGCCCTAGACGACGTGCTTTGGTACGGCGGGGTTGCGAGCCGAGGGACGTACGAGACCGCCACGTCAAACATCGTCGACATCGGCTATGTGGCGCCCGTTAGGGTGGATTTCGAGATCGATGCCTATGCGCTGAACTTCGGAGAGAACTTCCTTGCCATCGTCGACGTGCTGTCAGAGACCGACATCCTCAACGCATCAAATCTCCAGCATTACAAAGTTAGCCCGCAGATCCAGTTTGCTGGTGATGACGGGGTTTTTGGGGATTGGCAAGACTACATACCCGGGACCATTAACGCCAGGTACTTCAACGTTCGCTTAGTGCTCGAAACGGATGATCCACTGATCGTTCCGTTTGTCCGGCACTTCTCATGGTCCATCGATGTCCCGGATTTGGTGCAGTCAGGGACGGCAATCACCGTTCCGTCGGGGGGCTTGCGCATCGAGTTCCTCAAGCACTTTCATATGAAGCCCAATCTTCAGGTCACGATCATCGATGCCTTGGAGGGTGATCGGTCTGCCATCCAGCAGGATGTGGACCCAGAAACGGGCTTCGATATTCAGATGTTCAACAATGCGACTCCTGTCGAGCGCGTAGTCAATTGGCTAGCACAAGGGTACTGACATGCAAGAACCTATCGCAATTTCGCAGACACCGCCGCTACCCGGCCTTCAACTGGTGCAGCAAGCTAATGCTGCAATCGCAACTGTGGCGACAGATTTCGCGGGGTCGTCAGACCCTGCCGCGCTCGCTGCTCCGTTCATGACGTGGGCCAACACTTCCACGGGGCAGGTGTTCCGCCGGAACGCTGCCGGTTCTGCCTGGGTTGAAGTGGGCCGGGTGTTTGAGCGCCCCTTCTATCAAAGCGATGCGGCTAGCGGGTTGATCCCCACCGGCGGTTTCAAGAACCTCTTGATCAACAGCAAATTTGGCGTCAACCAACGGAATGTCTCGGGGGCTGTCACGCTCGCTGCCGGTGCTTACGGACATGACCGTTGGAAGGCCGGTAGTGGCGGATGTACGTATACGTTTTCCACGTCGGCAGGCATCACCACGCTCACTATCACGGCAGGGACGCTAGTTCAGGTCATCGAGGGGAACAACCTTCGATCTGGCACTCATGTGTTGGGCTGGGACGGAACTGCTACGGGTCGCATCGCCACGGGCGGGTATGCGGCAAGTCCCGTAACCGGTACGGCAACCGGTGGTACGAACCTAAGTATCGAGTTCGGAACGGGAACATTGTCCCTACCTCAGTTGGAAGAGGGATCGAATCGCACCCGGTTTGAAACCCGGCCGGTGGCGGTAGAGCTGTTGCTATGCCAGCGGTACGGGTTTGCACTGGCCAACACCATCCCGACGTCGACACCGGCGATATGTAATGTGGCGTTCGTCACGGCAAACACCATTGCGATGGGAACCGTTAAGTACCCCACTGAAATGCGAGCTTCCCCTACATTTAGCTTCGTGAACGGAAACGCTAACTCGCTGGCTGTTATCGGCAGTGGTGGTGGAGATATCGCGTGCACGGCCTTGTCGGCGGATTTTCTTGGGTCTACTTCGTGCCGCGTGACCGCTACCATTGGCTCCCCGCTTACCCAAGGCTTCTCCACCATCCTGCATATAGTCACTTTCCCAATTCTTTTCTGGTCTGCGGAGCTTTGACATGTACCAAGTCCTTGACGAAATGCGCATTCGCCGTGTGAGCGACGAAGCAATCATCCCGGTAAATACGGATAACACGGATTACCAGCGATATCTCGAATGGCTGGAGGGAGGAGGCGTCCCCCAGCCCGCTGAGCCCACCGGGCCACATGTCCCGCAGTCTGCCTCTCGTTATCAGGCCCGTGCTGCGCTGCTCGAGGCTGGGCTACTCAATGATGTTGAAGACCATTTCGCCGCGTTGCCCGATAGCAGCTTGATGAAGTTGGCATGGAAGGAGGCGCCCACAGTGCTGCGGACCAGTGATGCGGTATCTAGCGCTGCAGCCGCGCTAGGCATCACGGGCGAGCAACTGGACGCGCTCTTCATCCGGGCCAACGAGTTTGTGTGAACGCAGTCAATAGAAGAGCCTAGGCCGCGCTGGGCTTTTCCGACGCATCCGTATACTTCTTGCGGAGTTTAAGGAAAGGTTCCTCTATCACCCCGTAGGTGACCATGCACACCAGAACAGTGGCTGGCATTGTCAACATCGTCGCATGGACGAGAAGCTCACTCAATGAGCCTTGAGTGAGCCCGGTAGGTGCCCAAATATTCTGTGTGATTTCGATGACGACGTAGTGCAGGCAGTAAATGGAGAAACTGAGCTGTCCAAGCCTGGCGAGCGGCATGTCGATTGATGGCGGGATTGCCAGATTCGCATGCCCGTAGGCCACGATAACCGCGCCCCACACTACCGCCTCGATGGCGAACCAGAAAACCATGAAGCTGGTGTTTAGCTTTCCGGCCAATCCGGCGTTTCCACCGAACCATGACATCCCGGCTGCCGCAACCACTATTGCGGCGATCAGATAGAGTGGAGAAAGGGAAAGGCCCGGTTTGATGAATTTCTTGGCTAAGATGGCCAGCATCATGCCCACCAAGAATTGATCCATTCGTCCCAGCAGGGTCAGGTATCCAACATTTGTCACCGACCCATTCCCAGCCCAATACGCGTACTTGAAAAACAAGAAGATCGCCAGCACGCCAAATAGATAGCGGACCCCGTACTTAGTGGCGAAGAGCAAAAGGAACGGGAAGATTAGATAGAACTGTAGCTCAACGGCGACGGTCCAAAGATGGCCGAAATTCTGCATAGGAACGTTGGCCAGGCCGCTCACGAAAGGGAAAATCAGGGAAAGCGACTGCTCAAAGGTGTAGGCGTTCTTCCAGCCGGACAGCATGTAGATCACACAGAGCAGGTAAAGCGGGTAGATCCGCAAAAGCCTGCTTCTCAAGAACTCGAAATAGTTCAGATGCTTGCCCCAGCCGATGCTTGTAAGCAGGTAGCCGCTTAAAACCATGAATAGAGCAACCCCAGTGTGCCCTTGCTCAATGAATGCTCTGAAAGGATTGTAGGATGCCCGCCCCAGGCCGAAGGCTCCTGTGTGCATGTGGTAGTAGACAACGAGAGCGGCTGCGATAAAGCGAAGATGGTCAAGGCGTGAAGAGTAGGCAATGTTCTTCGATTCAAAGGCATGCCCTTGGACAGCCCCAATAAGGCCGCCGTGGCGGAACAACGCAGCCAAGACAAGGAATGAGGTCAAGAAGATCGATGCCATCAGGGACCAGCCCCATACGGCTTTTGCGGACGTAGTGCCAATCAGCAGGTCGTCCGCCTTTATCGTGATGGGGATATCAAGGGACGCGTAGAGGTCGTAGTACGAAGTGTTATCGCCAGCCGTGACCAAAGCCCCCCCCGACCAAGGGCTACGAATCATTGTGATAGCTCGAGGTTGGCCTGGCGGGAACGTTATGGTTAGCGGTGCGGAAGGGTCGCCAGTGGAAATCAGGCGGTCGCCTTTGTCGAGCCATTTAGTGGGATTCGCGCTTATCTGGTGACGCTCCTTTAGGAGCCAGACCTCCGATTTCCCGGCTGGGTTGCGACTAGTAGTTGGGGTTATGACAACAGACGAGACGGAGCCCCCAAAGAACTCAGGAGCAAGGCGTGGACTTATCACCGCAGCGCCCATGTACGCAATGAACATAGAGAAAAAGGCTGCCCAAACAAGTTGAGTCGCACTTGCGTTGCGGTTAGTCATTGGTGACCCATGGCATAAGCGATGGCCGATTATATGGGGAGCTATCCCGTACTAAGGAAATCCCTAACGCCCGCCCCGCGCGGGCTTTTTTACGTCTGGAGGAATCATGGCAAGGGTGAGCGAGAAAGAGGCAGGCGGCCGGAATGTGCTGGCGTTCCTTGACATGCTAGCCGTGTCCGAGGGGACCGACGATGGTCGGCAGCCGACGAAGGATGACGGCTACGACGTGCTGGTGGGCGGCAATCTGTTCACCGGCTACGACGATCACCCCAACGTGCTGGTCAAGTTGAGCCCGACGCTTTCGTCCACCGCAGCGGGGCGCTACCAGATCCTGTATCGGTATTGGCCGCACTACAAGGCGATGTTGAAGCTGCCTGACTTCAGCCCTCTATCGCAGGACCGCTACGCCATTCAGCAGATCAAGGAGCGCCGCGCCATCGCAGATATTCAGGCCGGGCGGTTCGACGAGGCCGTGGCCAAGGTCCGCAACATATGGGCCTCGTTGCCCGGGGCCGGGTACGGACAGCACGAACAGAAAATCGAGCGCCTACGCGACGCATACGTGCGCGCGGGCGGAACCATCGCGGGGTAAGGATGGAAAGTTGGCAGACGTATGCCTATGGCGTCTTGGGGGCTGGGGGTCTTGCCATTTTGGGTCGCTGGGTCGTCCCAATTCTCAAGAGCAATCTAGAAGCCGCGCTGGGCAGCAGCACTTCAACTCGTGACACGATTTCACTGCTTCAACAGGAGCGTGACCACTGGAAGGATATTGCCCAGCAGGAGCGGGAGCGTGCCGACCAGCTCATGGAGATGAAAGCTCAGTTCGAACTGGTCAAGTACCAACTGGAAATTTCGAACCAACGGAATGCGGATCTCATCAGCGAGGTTGCATCTCTGCGTACAGAGGTTGCGGCCCTCAAGGAGCGTAGCAAATGAACTTTGGAATTAGGGGGTGGTGCACTGGAAATCGCCAGCGTCTTTCGTACATCGCGAGCATGACCAAGTTTTGGACGTTGTTCTTGTGCTTGATCGCGTTCGGTTTCGGCGCGGGGCTGGTGTACGAGAAGCTCCAGTCGACCGTCAAGATCGACAGGCTCATAACGCTTGTAGAGCAGAAGATTCCATCGGCTGTCAGCAAGCTTGACGAGGCTGCGGAACAGGTGAAAGAGAACACTGGAATGCTGGAAAAAGCGTCTCAGCAAGCCAAGACTGCCACGAGCACGGCGAAGAATGCCGCTACTCATGCAAGGTCAGCAGCCAAGTCGGCAAGCACCGCAGTAAAAAAAGTGGAGGAAGCGCTTACGCCCACTGCGCCCACGCCGCCCGCCCGCGTTCCTGACTGGTTGAATACGCCATGAATCCGCTGCTGCGTGCCGCGCTTCCCTATCTGATCGGTGCCGGGGCGCTGCTGGCCTTGGGCCTCGGTGTGGCTTGGTACGGGTCGCATCGGGAAGCAGAAGGTGTCACGCGCACGCAACTGGAGGCGGCAGCCAATGCCCGCCAGATCGAGGCGCAGTACCGGCGCCAGGAACAGGAAGTGGTGGCCGACTACACGAGCCGCCTGGAGAAAGCCCATGAAGCCACCCGCCTATCGAATGCTGAGCGCGATCTTGCTGCTGGCACTGCTGGCAGCCTGCGGGACGCCATCGCAGCCCAGCGTGCCCGAGCCGCCCAAGCTGCCGCCCGCGCCGGCCTCTCTGAGCAAGCAGCTACCCGAGCCTGGGATGTTCTCAAAACGTGCACGGACGAATATGCAGCGCTGGCAGCAGATGCTGACCGAACCGTCGACGGACTGAGGGACGGGCACGCCTGGGCAAGTGCGGTAGCCAAGGCCAAACGTTAAGTCTCCTGCGGCCCTCGATCCTTCACCAGCTTGATTTCATCGTCCGCCCCTATCTCCCGCACCCATGCGCCGCAGCCCTCGTCTGGGTAGACAGGGGCGATGCGGTGGGCAGGATCGAGGCGGCAGTACGGCCTGCGTCCCTGGTCGGTGGTTTCGCCGTGCCAGTGGGTACAGGTCCAGCACCCGCCGAGCTTTGGGGGCATGGGCTTGAAGTAGGACATTGCTATCTGTGCAGAGATTCGGGCCGGATCTGGGTATAGCGGCGTAGTTGATTCCAGCTACGGTGCCCGGTAAAGATCGCGACCTCCTGGATACCATAGCCCATTTCGAACAGACGGCTAGTGCCTTCGTGGCGCAGGTCGTGGAACCGCAGATCCTTAATTCCCAGGTGTGCGCAGGCGCGGGGAAACGTCGAAGAGATGGTTGCTGCTTTGTAAGGGAAAATTCGGCCCTTGTGGGGCTTCGGCTGACGCTGGATGATTTCCCAGGCAGCCGGTAGCAGCGGGACAACCTGATGGTTGCCGGCCTTGCGCTTGGGGTCTTTGCGGTCGCGGATGATCACCGTCTTCTTCTTGGTGTCCACGTCTTCCCAGGTAATCGAGAAGATCTCGCCCGCCCGCATGGCGGTAGCTATGGCGAAGTCGACAATGTCCGCCATGGGTAGCTTATAGCGCTCGGACGTGTTGAAGTGGTCCTTCAGCGTCTTGAGTTCCTCGGCGGTGGGTCGCCTGGTTCGTTCCCGTGGGGTCGTTACGACCCCCAGCATCTTGAACGCTTCGCGGGCGTCCCTTATCGGGTCGCCAAGGAACGAGAAGTCCCAGAGGCTGCGTGCTACACGTAGCACTGTGTTCAGGTAGGAAAGCTCCATGGACCATGTGGGAGGCGCGACTCCGCGCTTCTTGGTGTATTCGATTATTCTTGCGCCAGTCAGCCCGGACAGGGTGACAGCCCCAAGCTCAGCCCGTAGCACCTTGAAGGATTCCTTCTTAGCGTCGCCCATCCGGTGAACTTCACGTTCGTATCGGTCCAGGAGGTCGCCCACGGTCGTGACGCCCAGAGGTTTGGTATCCTTGAAGTCACCCCGTTCTATCTCAGCCTCTATGGCCGTGGCCCATCTATTGGCCAGTGCCTTCGTGGTGAAGGTCTTGGTTTGGGTGGGGTGCCCCTTCTTCCGCACCTGGGCGCGCCACTTGCCGCCTATCTGAATTATCGAAGCCATTCCGTAGCGATCTCGTAGCACTGATAGCAGGAAACGGAGTGTAAAGCAGGTATTGGGCGGGAAGCAATGGGAACGACAAACCTACGTATGTCCTTGAATTTTAAGGTAAGTGCTTGATTTCTAACGACTGGCGGCTGTGCGTCGCCCCGATGATTGATGGTAAGTTCATTGGTCGGAGAGCCGCATAAAGCCTGGGTTGTAGCAAACCGCGTAGCACTGCCGTAGCACTGCTAAACACGGGTTGCCTCGTACTCCAGCTTGGCGGACTCGCGCATAGCGTCAAGGTATGCGGCCACGTCCCGCAGGTCGGCGTAGACGTTTCGACCCTCCTTATATACAGGGACCGGCAGTTCACCGGCAGACTTCATGTTCTGCGCCCGGTGCAAACTGACCCCCATGAAGTCGGCCAACTCGGCCAGGCTTAGTCGGGGCTTCTGGTACTTCGCGAGCAGCAGGAATTCGCTGTTCATATCGCCTCCAAAACGAAGCCCGCGCTAGGCGGGCTGTTTCATCCAATTCTTGCGGGTGGTTCTGAGCATCTGCTCAATAACGTCAGTCACTGCGGGTCTTTCCTATTTCTGCTGCTGCTCGGACGACGGCGCGGCGGGTGGCAGCGTAGGGATCGTCGCCGATCTTTTCTCCGCACCCTTTCCCCAGGCGGTCGACCAGAGCGTCCACGACGCCACGATATTGAAGGAACTGGCGGATATCTATCTGTAGCTTCACCGACAGCCGCAGCGCGTCGCCGTCGTCGGTGAGCGGGTTCCACGATTCCTCGCTTCTGCTGCCCGGCTCGGACGCTTGCATCAGACTGCCCCCGTCAACCTTGACCCAGTGGTATTCGAGTCCAGCAGCCTTCGCCGCCAGTTCCAGCAATTCACGATCTGTCATCTTCCTTCTCCGGATTAGCCTTCACCCACTGTCTCGCCCAGCGCTCCATCAGTACGCCCGCATGCGACCAGTTATCAGCGTATCGGTCGATCAGGTGGAATGCGATGGCGGGGTCACGCTTGGACCAGTCGTCGGTTTCAGGGTCGATTTCGGGCAGCATGGTCATGTCCGCTCCTTTGCCATGGCGGCGTCTAGATCGGTTGCCAGAGCATCATTCGCTATGTCGCGAGCTTCATCGATTTCGGCCCAGTCGGCACCGTATACCTTGTCTTCGATGGCGGCGATACGTTGCAAGGCGATGCGAAGGTCTGGTGCGCGCAGCCCATCCCGCGCCATCGCCACCAGCGCATCCCGCTCGGCTCGCGACAGGGTGACCGCTTCGCCATCCGCCTTGCAGTACGTAGGCCGCTGCGCGATTGCTTCAATTTCGTCTTGGGTCATCTTCGCTCCATTAATCGATCAAAGTTCCGACTTGTGCGTGCTTTATGAGCCATGTCCGCCTCCGTCCGTGCGGGGGTGCTGGGCGGCAATCTCGGCAGCGGCCCGCACGATGGCACGCCGGGTGGCCTCGCATTCGCCCTGGGCATCGTTGATTCGCTCTTCAATGGAGCGGTTAGCGGATGCCGCCTCGTCGAACCAGCAGACCTCGATCATCGAGTCCAGGAAGGACATATCCAGGCGCAGGCGCACTGCCAGGCGGAGCGCGTCTGCGTTTGCGTTCAGCGGATTCCACCATTCCTGGTCCGCGCCGGTTCCGATAGAAGGCAGAACGCCATTCAGCCCGCGCCAGTGGAAATCGTATCCAGCGGCCTGCGCCGCCAGCTCCAACAGTTCGCGATCAGTGCGCATCGCTATCCCCTTGCTTCTGCGCGGCCAGTTCTCCGGAATTTCCGGATGACTGCCCGGCCAGGGCGGCGCGGGCCGCCTCAAAACGGCACAGGAGCTCATCAGCATTGGACAAATCCAAAATCGCCTTTGTGACGACCTGCGTTGCTTGCCGAGATCCGACCCAAACCGTCACGCCCGCGTACTCCGCACCCTTCGCGCAATCCCCGCCGTCCTTGTCAGCCTGGGTCTTGAGGGCGCGCAGACCCTCCGCGATTTCGGCCAGCTCGGCGCTGTATTCCTCTTTGGCGGTAGCACCATCGCCACGGCCAAAGCTCCATGCGCCCGTGTCGGATTCCATGTGGCCGTGCGCATGATCGAAGTCATGCCGGCGTTTGTCGACCCACGCGGCCGCCTGTTCGATACCGGAATTGCGTGCCTCGGTCTGTTCGGCCTGCCACTTCCTGTAGCGTTCCAAACTTCCCTTCGCGCTGGGCTTTGGCGCGGTGATGCCCTGATGCTCGTCCAGCCAATCTTGCACCTGGCCGCCTGACCACATCTTGCGCAGGTGGGTGGGGAACAGGATGCGCACCGCCTCGCTGGCCTGGGGCGCGGCATATCCGGAAGCTTCGCGGGTCAACTCTGCGACTTTCACAACGAAGCGGTGAACGGTCGTGCCGCCGCCCCAAGGCTTAGGGCCTGCCAAGCGGTAGCCGCTGTCGTTATCGCCGATGTAGAGGGATGGGCCTTCGACGCCGCTGACGACTTCCATCAGCGCGTAGCCCGGCTTCAGTTTCTGATCACCGTTCATGGCCGCTCCTTATCGTCCATAGTGGCGTTGCGATTGGGAGCGGCATAGAGCGGCTCGCTCGTTACCTGGAAATCGATGCTGTAGGCCTTGCCGGGGATGCCGAACGGGTTATTCGACGAGGCGGTGACCTTTTCGCTCAGCGGTTCACCGTGTTCATCGTGCAAGGTATGCAGCCACCGCACCGGCTTTTGCGCCTCCCCGGCTACAGGGGCGCTTGCTAGGGCAGCGGACAATTGATCGCGCCAAGTGTCGCCGTCATCGCCTGCCGGTTCGTTGTCGTAGATGAACAACTCCAGCGGGGTTAGTGTTTCGTCGCGACCTCTCTTGGCGGAAATCTGTGCCCATTCGGGAAGCTCGCCCGCCTGCACGCCCTCCGCGCGCAGCTTGGACAGCAGGGCACGAGCGATGCGGATTGCCTGATCCCGGTCAACGTCGATGAATCGTGCATCGTCTTCCTGGTTCCCAACGACATCGGAAAAAACTTGCAGGATGTCGTCATCCGTCAGCCCAGGCTGGGCGGCGTTGTTCTCAGTCATGTCCTTTCCTTGGTGGTGGGCTGGGCGGCGGTGATGCGTTCCGCGCAGCGCATGCCGATTGCGAAGCCGATCCACATCGTGTCGGTGTCGCGGTCCATGTAATAGGCAAACTGTTCGTTGATTTCCATGACTCCCAGCGGCGTATTCGCCTTGAGCGACGGCGTGTCGTTGACCGCGCGTTCGAAGTAGTCGCGCATGTCAGCTACAGTGATGCACCCTGGCTTGTCCTTGATGGTCAGCATCACGCCTCTCCCTTCTGCTGGGCAATGGCGGCGTACTGGTCCTTGCCGTACGCTTCGTGTGCGTAGGTCGTTGGGAAGGCCCCCCGGGTACCTTCCGGCACCATCACGTAATGGCACGAGTATCCGGATTCCGGATGGGCTGGGATGCGCTTGGTCCAGTAGTGCTTCGGCATGCCGAGTGGCCAGTCATAGCCGTCTGCACGCGCTTGCCGCATGAATTCGTGCGGGTCGTGGTGACCTCGAGACATGAGGATGTATCTGTCGTCGCCCACGTTCTCGATATCCAGGGGGTACGCTTTAGTCATCGCTCAGCTCCTTTGGTCTTGGCCAGCTTGTCCAGCTTGCTATCCCATTCGGCCCGGCCGAGCGCGGCATCGCCCCGCAGAACCAGGATGCAGTCGGACACCGCCAGCCGATACCGCGCCGCATCGAGCGCGCCCACCTTGGCGGCAATGGCCTCTTCCAGCGACACCAGGTCGCGGCGGAAATGCACCGGGTCATGGACATAGCCGAAGCGCGCGCACAGGCTGCGATGGAAATTCTTGTACTCGCCGTAGATCTGCAAATGCTGCATCCGCTCGCTCTGCAATGCTCTGGCGAGGTTCTTGGCGGCATCTGCTGCGCTACCGGAGCCACCGCAATGCGTGCAGTCGATGTCCACGTCATGGGCATCGGGGCTGTTGTCGCTCAGAACGCTTATGCGACCGCCGCCGTCGCATTCCGGGCAGTAGGGCGACATGCCGGAATCGTCCTGTTCCTCCCCCGTCGCTCCGGTGGGTATAGGGTGCGAGGTAGGGGCGGGAACCGGGACGAGTTGCACGGCGGTGTACGGTGCGCAGTTCGGGAACAGTTGCGCCGACTCTGCGGCGGTCTCGCGCGCATCCTCTTCGCAGGTGCAAAGCGTGGCCGCGCCATGCGCGTCAACGGCGTACCAGCGGGCGTCTATGCCTCGGCTACTTTGGTTCGTGTTCATGCTCTCAAATCCCGGGGAAGAAAAACTCCACCGCTCGGTGGCAGATGTAGAAGATGGCGGCGTTACACAGCAGCAGCCCGATAAAGGCGCCCGGTAGACCCAGGGCCATCACGAGATTGACTACAGGGTCATCAGGCTCAGACGCGTCTTTGGGTTCCATCTGGATCTCCAGGGGGTGGATAGGGGGCGCCCGAGAGGGCTACCGATAGGCTTTGGATAGATCGGCGCTTACGCAGTGGCCACGCTTTCTCAATGCGTTGGCTATAAGCGCGCTGTCGTGCCGTCCGTCGGCGTGGCGCAAGAGTCCGAGATAGCTGTTTCCTGTCTCGAAGACTTTTTCTTGGGGCAGAGTCTCGATCCGCTGTAGCGCCGTGCGCACAGACCGGCGGCGAACTTCTCGTCTCCACGGCTTGATGACGTATCCGGCGAAGTCGACGCCGCGGCTAACCGGCTGGATGATGGTTTTGCGAGGGTTCAGTGCGAGACCCAACTTCGGCAGATAGGCGTTGACCGAAGCCAGGGCCTGCGTCAACCACTGCGCCGAGGGGTGCAGCAGAACAAAGTCATCCACGTATCTGACGTAATGGCGCCCGCGAAGACCGTGCTTGACGTGCTTATCCAGTCCATCCAGCAGGATGTTGGCGAAGAACTGCGATGACAGATTGCCGATTGGCAAGCCGCAATGGTCCGGCGCTTCACCGAGCCGCTTGTGCTTGGGTACCAGCGCCAGGGTGGAGCGGTTACCGCGCACCTCCACGTCAGGCCTTGGATCGTGGAACAGGATCTGGGCTGCCAGCCGGCGCCACCAATGTTCTGGAATCTTTCCGCCCACCCGAAGCCAGAGACTGCGCTTGTCGATGCTCACGAAGAAGTTAGCCAGGTCCGCCTTTAGGTACATTGCGGGCCGCGACCAGTTCTGTGTTGCGCTGCGGACTTTTGCCTCTAGTCGTTGGGCGGCGTAAAGGGTGCCTCGGCCAGGTATGCAGGCGCATGAATCGGCGATGAACCCCGCCATGAAGCGCGGGGCGATCTTGTTATAGAGAAGGTGATGAACCACCCGATCCCGGAAATCAGCCGCCCAGACTTCGCGCGGCTTGGGATGGGTGATCACGAAGCAGATAGAGCGGCCGGGGCGGTACTCGCCGCTCCGGAGCTCTTCGTCTAACTCGACCAGGTTGCGCTCCAGGTTCATTTCAAAGCGCAGGGCGCTGGCCGTATTCCTTTTGAGCCGGCGGCAGTCGAAGTAAGCCTGCACCAGCTCCGCGAACGAATGGCTTGAATCCATAGAAACTCCGAGCATGATTTGCGGACGGGACGAACCCGGAACTCGTTGTTGCGGTTCCAGTTGTTGACGTTGCCGTTCTCGAAATTCACCGCCCAGGCGTTGTAGGAGCCGTAGGGCGAGACATCACGCTATCCACGTCGCCCCGCCGAAGGCTTGCCGGATCAGCGGGGAAACTGCGCGGGACCTGATCGGCCTGAGCCGCTGGTTTCCTCTAATGCGCATATCGGTGGCCTTGTGGGCCAGCGGCGTGACCAGATCATTAAGCGCGTTGACCCTGCCGCCGTGACGACGGGGCAGCAAGCGCGTTCTCGGAGTGTTTCAGCCATCCTGTAGCTTGGCGGCCAATGCTCTCGGTAAGTCCGATCGCCTCGCCGTACTGCCCGCGAGAGATCAGCCGGAGATCTGCCGCCAGCCTTAAAGACAGGTTCGCCGCTTCAACACCTTCCCGAAGAATTCGGATGATGGGCGGCCTGTCTGATGCCGAATTGGCCCGATACACCAGCATGACCAGATCAAAGCACTGCTGACGCAGGCCGGCCCCAAAGTCGGCCTTGTAGTTCCTGGGCATGTTGGCCACCAGCTTCGTGACCAACAGGCTCAGGTCATAGGTAACCTTGAATATCTTGGTGTCTGTGTGTAGGGCCATGGCATCGGCGGGCTACGCCCGCAAAGGGATGAAGCGATTAAGCGATGATGCTGCGGACGGGACGAACCCGGAACTCGCCGCTGCGGCCCCAGCGGTAGACGTAGCCGTTCTCGAAATCCACCGCCCAGGCGCGGTAGGAGCCGTAGGGCTTGGCCGTCCAGTACCAGTCGTCCTTGTCGAACAGTTCCGGCACGTTGATAAAGGCCAGCATCATGTCTTCCTGATCGGGGGCGCGCCAGTCAGAATGGCCGTTCATTTCACCCCGTTCGGCGATGGCCGAGGCCTGCTTGTCGAAGTCAACGTCGACCAGATCGAATTCCATGCCGCCCGGAATTACGATGTGATGTGCGACACCGTCTATCAAGCGGGATCCGATGAAGACGCCGCCCTGTTCGGGCCATTCTTGCCCGATAGCGGGCGCGGTCGTTGCGGTAGCGGTCATGCAAGTCTCCTGCGGGCTGCGCCCGCTTAAAGGGGTAAATGGATCAATAGGTGAATCTGCGGACGGGACGAACCCGGAACTCGTAGTAGCGGCGCCAGCGGTTGACGCGGCCGTGCTCGAAATCCACCGCCCAGGCGGAGTAGGAGCCGTAGGGCGTCGAGGTCCAGTAAGGCTTGGGCTGGAACAGGTGCGGCAGATTGGCCGCAATGATCTGCATCTCACGCTTGGCCGGCAGATAGAAGTCGGCGTGGTTATCAGCGCTGTATGCCTTGGCCGCTCTCGCTGCCGGATGCGACTTGTCGTGGCGAAGAAGCGCCGTAGTGTTGACCGAGCCATCCCAGTCGCTCGCCTGGCGTTCGCCGTCGTCCGGCCCCCAGGCATAAACGCCGCTCAGATCTTCGGCGGCAGCAACGAGGCCGTACACCACGCCGTCATCACCAAGGATGTCGCCGGCGTAGATACCGCCCTGACCGGGCAGGTATTCACCGATCTTCGCCTGAAGGACGGGTTGAGCGGGGCGAGACGCAAGGTAGCTGCTCAACGCGCCGAGCAAAGTGGAGGCGGGAATTTCCAGGCGCAAACCGCCCGGATCCAGCGGGATCATGTTGTTCATTGCCTTCCTTGGTAATTGCCCGGACAGGGCGCGTGGGGACTGCTTTACAAATAGTGGGCCTTGCGACCACCAAAAGCAGCGAAGGGGATGTCATCGTCCATATCGGCGGCACCGCCACCGGACGACGAGGAAGGGGAAGGGGCCGCAGACGAACGGCGGCGAGGCTTACTATCGGTCCCATCGGGGGCATCCGCCGCATGGCCTCCGTGGTCGTTAGAGTCCCGGCCTCCCAACATTTGCATCTGATCAGCCACCACTTCGGTGCTGAAACGGTCAGCGCCGGTGTCCTTGTCTTGCCACTTGCGCGTCTTCAGACGGCCTTCGATGTAGACCGAACGGCCTTTCTTCAGGTACTCGCCGGCGATTTCAGCCAAGCGGTTGTACATGACGACGCGGTGCCATTCGGTTTCTTCGCGGCTCTCGCCCGATGCCTTGTCCTTCCAGGTGGAGGTGGTGGCGATGGACATGTTGCAGATTGCAGCCCCTTCCGGGCTGTAGCGGACTTCCGGGTCGCGGCCCAGGTTGCCCACGAGAATGACTTTGTTAACCGATGCCATGCCTAATCCTCTATGGGGGGCGCGAGGGCGGAATGCACTTCCCGAGCCAGGTAGTCCAACGTCAAATCGTTGAATATGGTGACGCCGCAGGGTATCGATTCGATCTCTGACTCACTGCTATGCGTAGGTAAAAGGGCATCCGAGGACCGCCGGCGAATGCGCCAAAGCTCCCCGCCGAGTGATGCCAGAACGTAAGCCCCTTCATTCGGGTAACGGACGTCGGTTATGCAGATTCGGCAAAAACCTGCCCTGAATAGGGCGTTGACACGGTCATTCGTGCGGTCTGTCCAATACGTATCACCGTGCAGCGCTCTGCGATACTCCGTACCCCATAGCCTCATAATCTCCCGCGGAGACCGGCGCTTTGATATGTCTTCGCCCATACTCTTCATACGAGAGATGAAGCCGCTGTCACTGCACTTTGAGATCCGCATTTGGTCAGACGGGGACTCTTTTAGCATTCGATCTGAAAGAACGAACGGGTCTACCGAGAACGCCTGAATGACTTCATCACGCAATGCATCCGCGAAGGCCACACGGGCAAAGCCACGCGTTTCGGCCAAAATTGCGGCGCAAGTGTCTTTTCCGGCGCCGGCGCGCCCGACGAGTCCAACAATGCGGTACTGCGGGAGCGGGGCTGGGGGCGGGATGTGGCGCATTTGTTCAACCTCATCGTTGGGCCAGGTACTCGGCATAAGGGGAGTCGGGAACATCTGCCACCAGGATTTGGCCGTCTGCGTTTCTCCATAGGCAGGAGTACTTTTTCGTTTCAGGCGCTTGCAAGAGTTCACCGGTCTTGCCGCAACTTCTGGCGATGAGCTTAGTTCTCCGGCTGTCGTCTTCGGCGAAGAGACGTGCATCCTTTGCGCCCAACTTCTGACCAAGAGCGAACGAAGTTCCGATCACTATCGAGAAACCCAGGGCCACCAATGTGGCCAAAGTGGTCGATTTCATAGGAATTTCTCCGATATAACTGCGGGGGGGCGCAGCCGCGCCCCCAAAAGGGATGAAGCGGTTAAGCGATGATGCTGCGGACGGGACGAACCCGGAACTCGCCGCCGCGGTCCCAGCGGTAGACGTTGCCGTACTCGAAAAGCACCGCCCAGGCGCTGTAGGAGCCGTAGGGCGTCGAAGTCCATACATAGCCGGCGTCTTCGTTGAATCCTTCCACTGCCACGATCTGCAAGAGTTCGCGATGGGACGGCAGGTAGAAATCCTTGCGACCGTCAGCCGAGTGTTCGGAGGCGACCAGCGCGGCGCGGTGCTGGCCGCGTTCCAGAAGCTTGCGAGTGTTCTCAGCGCCATCGATGTCGGAATAGCCTTCCAGGTCATCCCCGTAGCCGCCAAACTCGAAATCACCCTCCAGAAGGGAGGCCGCCGCAAACAGGTGGCGGCCTTGCGCCGTCTGGCCGATGTAAATGCCACCCTGGCCTTCGGCGTACTGGCCGACTACAAATTGCTCTTTCATTGAAATATCTCCTAGTCGCCCAGTTAGGGCCATGGTGTTAAAGGTCATTCTCACTCCCGCCAGACGGCACCACGCCCCGGATAAAGCACCGGTTTGTCGTACCCGTTTTCGCGTGTTGAAAGTTGACGGTGGCGCAGCGCGGCTAAGACGCTGCCGTGGTGCCGTCTGGAGGGAGCCCCGGCCTTTAACGTCGCCGGGACGGACGTGACGGCTTACAGTTTCGGCTTCTCTGCCACCCCTTGCGGACACCAATGCGCCGGGGAGTGGTTCCATGTTTCAGGTGCCTCATGGGCTGCTGCCATCAAAAGAACCCGCTACAGCGGAGTAAGACTGCCTCGCACAGTGCGCGCACTTCTAGCCGACCCTTGCGGGCGCAACGGGTTCTCTTGATAGCCCTGCTCCATCACCCGGCACAGGGTTAGTTAATGCCGCAGTAGGCGAACAATCCGCTTACCGCTTTCGTTCGGCCTATTGCAGTGTTTGGCAATGGCGTGCCAGAACTTCAGATCCCGGTGCTGCCGCCGCCGGAACTTCCGATCACGGAACAATCGGCGTTCGGTAGAGCGTGAATTGAGGGCCATGTGCTGTCTCCAGTGTTCATTCAGCATCAATGCGCTTCTTGAGGATGCGGACTTGTTGCGTGAGGTCGGCGATCTTGATTCGCAATTCGTCCTCTGCTTTCTGGACCTTCATCCGGCCGTACGTCACACCCCAGACGAATCCGCCCAACACCCAGAGAATCATTAGTAAGGCGTCTTCCATCGGCAATCTCCTTTTTCATGCATCAGCCAGCGCTCATAGAACGGGCTGGTGAATGTGGCCTCAACCGAGGCCATATCCTCTTCCCTTGCTCGCAGCGTCCACGTCTCCCAAGGGGGTACTCGTCGTGGCGATCCGGTCCACCAGGTTGCAGCCCTGGCTAGGCAATTCCCTTCTCACGCGACCCGCACTGCGGTCATTCGGGCTAACGGGCGTCAGGTGGCGCCATAAACCTGCCTGAGTACTGCTGCATCCGACTCGCTGCTGGCCTGCGGCCTAACCCGTGAGTCGTTAAGAGGATATTAGGCGACGCCTAATCGTATGTCAATAGGCGACGCCTAATAATTTGGGCATAAAAAAACCCGCACACGGCGGGTTGCTGGGCGCGGCGGTTTACCTGAGCCTTGGCGGCAGTGCCGGGACGGCCCCACCGAAGATCAGGACGAAACAGCCGAATAGAACTACTAGGATGGTGGCGACCGAAAAGAGCTTGGCAATCACCGAAACGTCACCCTTTCCGAGCATGTCGACCATGCGGGTGAGGATGTAGGCGCCCATCATCAGGCCGATTGCAGGTATCACTGTGCAGCTCCTGTTGAATGATTGCTGATTGTAAGACTATGGTTCGATATGACAATAAAAAAGCATCCGGCAGGCGGTCGACTATTGGTACTTCCGATATGAAGGGCTGCGGCACGTGTTCTGCCCCGTCTCAATAGAGGTCCGAGCTGCCTGCAATTCTCCGTCGTCCCAAATGCCAACGCCCCAGACGGTAATAGTTACCTGCGAGCGGCCCTCTGCTAGTTGTTTGATGTCGATGAGCTCTAGAGGCTTTCCAGAAGCGGGACTGTTAACCCTAACGATCCCTGTCTTGGTATCGTGATATAGATTGCCTGTGACGATCTGGTCAGGTATCTGGAGGCAATGGCGAGGATAGGCGTCCGCCCTACGATATGTCTCTTGGTATGTGCCGGCCACTTCAAACGTCTGGGTTGGATCGGTTCCATCGTGCGAGATGCCGAACGCACAGCCCCCAAGGCTGATCAACGCAGTACAAAGAAGCAGTTTTCTCATCTGGTCACATCCAATTTAAAAGAGGGTTGTTCCTGCTGAAGCGCTCAAACTCAGTACCGCGCCCATTGTCCAGATTCGTCATCTCGAAGTCGGGCCCCAGCCCATACAACCTGACCAAGCACACGGGCAGGATGCCCATTTTCCAGTGGGATATCGGGGTAGGCTGGGTTGAACGACCGAGCTACCCACCGCCCCGTCAGCTTATCCTTGGCCACTGTCTTCACGATCATCTTGCCGTCATAGTTGATGGCATAGACGCCACCGCCAGCCAAGTCGCGCAGCGTCAAGTCTTCGTTCGGGACAACGAGCAGGGCGGCGCCATCTTTTATGACGGGTTCCATACTGTCGCCTTTTGCATACACCACGCGAGCCTTACCGGCGTCGGCGCCCACAGACCGTAGGAACGATCTACGGAACTGGATCACGCCGGTTTGAGTCTCGTCGTCGTTCTCAATTCCATCCCCCGCGGCCAATCGAACATCTGATAGTTCCGGAACCTTCTCGAACTTGTCGTTTGCGGCGTGCGGCTCGCCCGGTCCTACATTAGCCACCACGCCCTCCTGCGTGCTGATCCGAAGCTTGGGTTCGCGCTCTGCTTGATGCGTAGTGCGTCCGCCCTCCCAAGGAGCCGGCAACCCGGGGATACGCATGGGGAAAGCGTCGTCAGCGTGGTCCATGTCGACCAAACCGCCTGGCTTGTGCTCGCGAAGGCGCACGGCGACGTCTGGAGACGGGGAAGGAACGGGGCGAGAAACCGTAATGCCAAGCTTCAGTTGCGCAATAGCCAGCGCCATTGCGCCTTCTAACGCGCTCAACTGGCTAGCTGGCAACGCTCGCACATCGGTCTCCGGGATCGAGGCAAAGGGCCAAGCTTCGCGTGCCTCATTTCTTGTGACGTCCGTGGGCGTGCCCATGTCGGGCCACGCCTTTAATCCCCAGTGCTCCGGCCCCGCGACGTCCGAGAAGTAGCGCCATAGCTCGGGCAATTTGTCTTTTGATATGGAGCCCTTTTTTATCCAGTCATGGATAGAAGGGGGTTTGACATTGAAGTGGCGTGCAATCGCCGCCTGCGAGGGCACAGCCCCGCTAGCAATCTTCTTTTCAATGGCTGCCTTAATCGCAGCTCCTAGGTCAGTTCCATTAAGCATTGCCTAACTTTCGCCTTGTGGTGCCACATTAGGCAATTCCTATTGACAAACATTAGGCGACGCCTAATAATGTGGCATGGATACGAAAAACCGTCATGAAGCGCTTTATCGCGCCTGCCAGATCGTAGGTGGTCAAGCGGCATTGGCCAGGATTCTGGAGGTCACCCCTGTGACCGTAAACCAGTGGGTCCATCTACAGCGGCCAATTCCATCTGAACGGTGCCCCGATATCGAAGAGGCGACGAGTCGTCAGGTGATGTGCGAGGAACTTCTTCCGAGCTTTCGCTGGGACGTGCTCCGTAAATCCGCCAGGGCGAAGAAAGCCAAGCAGGAATCTTCGGTTGTTGCTTCGTAGAGAAAGTTGAGTTGTTCCATGCGGTGAATCTTAATTGTGCACCGCCATAAAGAATATGTTCGGAGTCTGTCCCCATGAACACTAAAGATGCCGCGTACCACACCGTCCACGACTATGAAGGCGGAAGTGAATCATTGGGTCCCCGAGTTGGCATTTCGGCCGCTGTGCTGCGCAACAAGGTCAATCCGAACAACGAGACCCACCACCTGAGCTTTGAAGAAGCGCAGCGCATCGCCGGTCTGACGGGCGACTTCCGCATGTTGCGCGCTTGGGCTCATCAAGCAGGCTTCCTTCTGATCAAGGCCCCCAAGGGTTGTGACTCGGATATGTCCGTGCTGGAAGGTGTCGTGGAAGTTGGCGTGGCACACGGCCAGTTCATGCAGACCATTCACACCGCGCTCGCAGACGGACGTGTCGACCACAGCGAGATCAACGTTATCCGGCGCGCTGAACGTGAGCTGCAGACGTCTGCTGCCACTGTCACGCAGCGTATGGAAGGGATGGCCGGGTGATGAAGGGACGCGCCCCCACCGCCACCGAAAAGAAGTTCCACGACATGCTCTGCAGCGTCGTTGGGTGCGCGGCATGCCGATTTGGTCACAACATGGTCACTCACCACGTGAGCGTCCATCACCAAAGGGGGCGCGTTCGACCCTTGGCGCATTACTTCGTCCTGCCTCTCTGCGCGGGCCATCACCAGGTAGGAACAGGCGCCGGCTGGATGACCGCCGTTCACCCTGATAAAGCCCGGTTCGAAGAACGCTACGGAACGCAGGAACATCTTCTTCGCCTATGCGTCCTGTTCCTTCTGGCTTCCGGCCCGAACGTCCCTGAACTTGCGCTTACTGCCGCCGAGGTGGATGCCGATGCTGTCTATCGTCTGGCCGCGCTTCGCCAATCCGGGGGCGCGAAGCCATGAACGTGCACGGATACACCATTCCCGATGCAGCTATCGATGCAGCCACCGAGTTCATGCGCACTGGCGTGACCTTCGACTGCAAGAAGCTGGGGAAGGTGATTGGACGCCATTTTGAATTCCAGAAGGGCGCCATGAGCTCTGAGGGCTACCGCACGGTCTGCCTGGATGCTGCCCACCGCCTGATGCGCGAAATGCGTACAGAGCTTGATTTGGTTCGTCGCAGCGCATTCCGAACCGAACACCACCATTACCGCTGGCGGGTGACCGCTCAACCGCTGGAGCAACGATGAACGCACTCATCATTTCCACCACGGCTATCCGCCAAGACCATGAAGGCCGCTACAGCCTGAATGACTTGCATCGCGCTGCGGGCGAGGAAGTCCGCCACCGCCCTGGTATCTGGGTCCAGAACCAACAGACCAAGGACTTGGCCGCCGAGATCGAGATAGACGGAATTCCGTCTATCCAATCAAAACAAGGGCTTGGCACGTTCGTCTGCAAGGAACTGGTTTATGCCTATGCCATGTGGATCAGTCCTGCATTCCAACTGCGGGTCATCCGGGCTTTCGATTCACTGAGCGCGGGGGCGCAGGACGTTCCTCAAGATTTCGCCGCAGCGCTTCGTCTGGCGGCGGACCAGCAGGAAGAGATTCAAAGCCAGCGCCGCCAACTGCTGGAGCAGCAGCCGAAGGTCGAATTTGCCGAAGCAATCCGCAAGACAGTGGATTCGATCAGCATCGCTGACATGGCGAAGCTGCTGGGAACAGGCCAGAACCGCCTATTCCGCCAGCTTCGCGCAGACCACGTCTTGCTGCCGGACAACAAACCTTATCAAGGGTACTTGGACAGGGGCTACTTCCGCCTGGTTGAGATGCCCTGGCGCGATGAGGACGGATGCGTCCATGTTTCGTTCAAGACGCTTGTGACAGGGAAAGGGCAGGTCTGGTTGCAGCGCAAGTACGCGGCCAGGCCAACCGCTGACCTGTGCACCCTTGAGGCCTACGCATGATTCCCGCCATGTCAGCCGTCATTCTTCCTATGCCGAACGTACCTGCCGCCTCGCCCCAAGTGGAGGACGGCTATACCCGTATCTCCAATGAACTGCTGGGGGCGCTGGTACTGGCTGACTTGACCAAGCAACAGTGGGAGGTGTTGATGGCCATCATCCGTAAGACATACGGGTTCAACAAGACGGAGGACGACATTGCCTTGTCGCAGCTGTCTACGATGACTGACGGCGACCGTGGCAACCATAGCCGGGTGATCAATAGCCTGGTTGAGCGGCGCATTCTGAACCGCGCCAAAGGGCGCCACAGCTTCACCCTGGGGCTTAACAAAGACTATTCGCAGTGGGGGCTGAAGAACGGCCGTGCAGAACTGGTGCGGACGCATTGGAGAGGCGTTTCATCTCTTTCTACTGTTGTAACTCCTACAACAGCAAATGAGGATCAGGGTTGTAAGTCCTACAACTCTACTGTTGTAGAACCTACAACTTTGGGGTTGTCAGACTTACAACCACAAAAGACAACTCCAAAAGAAACTATCAAAAGACAAAAAGAAGAA